>NZ_JBALPG010000156.1:0-20744 GCF_036965245.1 Neobacillus drentensis | reverse complement strand
CATTACAAATAAAGTTGTTTAATAAGTAAAGAAATATATTTTTTATTTATATTTTATAAATAATTCTAATTCCTCTTTAAGATTTTATCATGGGATGGTGTCGATGATAACCATGTATCTCTCAAATATTCTCCTTATACTTTCCATATCAATCATTGTAGAACCTATTACAATCTACAGATTTTATTCGAATCTGTGTTATTCTGTTAATACCTTAATTAAGTTCTTGGAATAGAAGTTTGCAATTTCTTTGTTTGACTGGCCTTCTCGTGGTTTATACCATGTAGAAATATTGTTTATTGAACCGAGTATTAATAACTTTGCTAGCTTTACATTCTCCGTATGAAAGGAGCCGTCGTTTTTGCCATCTTCTAAGACGGATTCAAACAGTTCTTCATAGCAATCTCTTTGTAAAATGACTTTTTTGTGAAGTTCCTCGGACAGCATGTTATGTCTGTTAATAATATTAAAGACGGCATTTTCTTCGATAATGTATAAGACTAAGGACTCAATGGACTTCTCAAGTTTTTTTAACGAAGTATCATTACTTTCTATAATTTCTTGTAGGTTTTCTATACATTTCGTTGCCACAAGTGTATGGCATTGAAATAATAAATCTTCCTTGCTATTAACATAATAATAAATAGCACCTTTTGTCATCCGAAGTTCATTTGCTATATCTTCAATGGTTGTTGAATAATATCCTTTTTGAATAAATAAATTTGCTGCCATTCTCAAGATCGTGAGCTTTTTTTCCACAGCTCTTTCTTCACGGAAGGAAGACAAGAATCACCACTCCTTTCAAATAACAATTCCTCGTGGACTATCCTAATACCATTTTATAATCAGTTCATCATTTCTTTTATACTTCAAACCTATCACGAGGAAATGACGTGATTACCTCACATCCTGACTCCGTTACCACTATTGTATCTTCTTGAGTGATCCCAAACTCATTTTTAAAGATAAGTTTAGGTTCAATCGCAAGAACCATACCTGGCTCAAGTACTTTTTTATTAAAAGCTGAAACCAATGGGGGTTCATCAATCTCTAAGCCAATCCCATGTCCAATATATCGAAAACCATATTGCTCTAAGCCCATAAACTGATCCTTTAAACCATAACGGTCTGCTAGTTTTTCTACTTGTAAATATACCTCTGAGATTGAAACCCCTGGCCGAATCTCACTAATAGCCATTTCTAAGAGTTCATTAACGACACTATGCAAATATTTATGTTTTTTGTCAGCTTTTCCATAAATAAAAGTACGAGCCTCATCTGAATGATACCCTTGATACACAGTTCCATGATCAATTACCACTAGATCTCCTTTTTCAAGTTGATCATTTCCTGCTCCATAAGGTCTACTTGGACTCCTCCCCATACTCGTCATCGTCATCCAATTGCCAGAAATAATACTAGTATTTTTTCCAAATGCCACAACTCCAAATGGGAGTCTATTATTGGAACCCCGCTGAATCATGTTTCCTTCATCACCATAAGATACTTTTATTTGCTCAATCGATTTTTGGAACTTGATTTCACTGATTCCTTCTTTTAAAATGCCGATGGCCCCTTCAATTCCTTTATAGGAAATCTCGGCTGCTGCTTTTATCTGAGCTATTTCCCAATCTGATTTGATCAGCCGTAAACACCAAACCATTGGTTGAATATCACAAAAAACAGCATTGGAAAACTGTCTTTGTAATTGATGATAAAAAGATAGATTGATAACATCAAATGAAATGCCCAACGCAAGTTTTTTCTCACCGAAGACTTGATTTACTACGTCTACAAGAGTTGTTAATCCATTAGAGGGTCTGACATCGGAAATTAAACTATCCATTCTTCCTTTTTCAACATTGATTCGAACTAGTAAAATCGGTTCTTGATTGCTCGGTACCACAAGAACACTGTTTACTCCCGTTCCTGTAAAATAAAAAATATCCTCGGATTGAAAAAATAAAGCTCCATCAAGATTTTGTTCCTGTAAACTTTTTTGGAGTTTTCCTATTCTTTGATCAAATTCATACCTTAAATTATTTGCAGGCTCTGACACTTTGATCCTCCTAGTTCTATAATGGTTAAAAGTTTTTAACTTAAGTTGATGAAGTGAAAAAATCACCTTTTAATTTGTGTTTTAATATTTTTCCAGAAGCGTTCCGAGGCAATTGTTCCGTAAAATAGATTAATTTAGGAATTTTATAACTGCCTATTTTTCCTTTGCAAAAATCCTTTAACTGCTGATCATTGACACTATCTTTGTCTTTCGGTACAACAACTGCTGTTACAATCTCCCCATATACTTCATGAGGTAGGCCGATGATTGCCACTTCATTTACTTGTGGGTGAGCAGATAATATATTTTCGACTTCTGCAGAATACACATTTTCATCGCCACTTAAGACCATGTCTTTTTTACGATCCACAATAAAATACTCTCCATTTGTTAAACGAATTCCTAAATCGCCCGTATGATACCAGCCATCGACGACTGCTTCCTTTGTTTTATCCGGTTCCTGCCAATACCCTTTTAAAACAGTATCACTTTTTACGAGTATTTCGCCTACTTGATTTTGCGGGAGCTGATTTCCACTATTATCAACTATTTTCACCAACATTCCATAAATCGGTTTCCCTGCACATAATCCTGATGCTTTTATGTCTGGTAATAGAGCAAATTTTTCGATTTCGCATCCCAATGTCTTCGGGCTTATTATATTACTCATAACATGAGCTGTATTTTCGGTCATTCCATAAACATTCGCGACCACAATATCCTGATTTTCAGGGAATAGCTCAAAGAATCTCTTTAATGTATGATGTGAAGAGAAGCCTCCACCTGTCGTCACAGTTCTTAAGCTAGTTAGATTATATTGTTTACTTGCATCAGAAGTTGCAAACAATTTTAGTTGAGTTGCAGTAATGTCTAAATCATTCACCTGATATTTTTCTATCAATTCTCCAACCTTTTCAATCGAAAAATCTGAAAACACACAAGTCATACCCATAGCGATTTTATTTAATCCCATCATAACTCCAATATGGAAGAATGGAAAAAGACACATCCCTACATAATTTCGATTTCTCGGCAATTCGATTAACTGATAACAGCACATTTGTGTCATATTTTTATGAGTAATCATTGCACCTTTTGGCTTACCCGTCGTTCCACTTGTATAACATAGGAAGGCAATATCATTTTCTTCTACATTAGAATCCAATTCCAAACTATTTACAGCACTTAATAATTCTTCAAATTGATAGCTTTTGTCATCCTTTTCCCCGACACATACCAAGTTTTTTACACTTTTCAGTTCATCGAGCATGGAATGGATGGTTTCCCTATACACATCTTCATACACAATGGTATTAGCCCCTGAATGATTAATAATATATTTTATTTCAGCCAGACCTAGTCTAGTATTTAACGGAACCGCGATTCCTCCCATACTAAAAATTCCGAAATACAATTCAAAATACTCAGCCCTGTTATTCAGCAAAATAGCTACCCGATCACCTTTATAAAAATTCAACTGAAAGAGTGCATTCGATATTTTGTTTACTCTCTCATAAAATTCCTGATAAGTTCTTTCCACCCCTTTTGAGATGAGCGCGGTTTTATTTGAATTCTCGTTTACAACATTCTCAAGCATATGTTTCATTAACATAGAGATTCAGCTCCTCCTCATCAATAAAAGCAAACATTACAATAAAGTGATTAAAATTAGTTCAGATCTAGTTTTTTTGCGATAATAACCTTCATAATTTCATTTGTACCAGCATAAATGGCCGCTATCGGGATATCTCGATATCTTCTTGCGATTTCATAGTCTTCCATATAACCGTATCCACCAAACAATTGTATACATTGGGAAGCAACTCTTTTGGCCATCTCGGTATTCCACCATTTAGCCATCGAGACTTCTTTTACTATATCCTTTTTATGGATATGTTCAGATACTAATCGGTCTACAAAGGTACGACCCAGTTCAATTTCTGTGGCCATTTCAGCTAATTTAAACTGAGTATTTTGAAAATCCATGATTCGCTTTTTGAAAGCATGCCGCTCTTTTGTGTATTGAATAGTTAGTTCAAACATTCTTTCGGCAGCGATCTGTGCAGCTAAGGCTACTACTAATCGCTCCTGCTGAAGCTTTTCCATCATGTAGTAAAAGCCCTTTCCCTCTTCTCCAAGTAAATTTTCCATTGGAACCTTTACATCCTCAAAAATCAGCTCTGCTGTATCCTGACTATGGAGGCCAATTTTATCTAATTTTTTCCCTCTCTTAAATCCTTCCGCATTCCCTTCTACTAAAAGCAGACTTATTCCTTTATGAGTTTTTTCATTCATATCTGTTTTACATGCGAGAAGGATTAAATCTGCTTGGATTCCATTAGTTATAAACGTTTTTTGGCCATTTACAATGTAGTGTTTTCCATCCTTTACAGCCGTCGTTTTAATATTAGCTAAATCTGATCCTGCACCTGGTTCAGTCATTGCTATAGCTGTTATAATTTCCCCGCTTATACAGCCCGGGAGCCATTTGGCTTTTTGTTCTTCAGTCCCAAAGGTATGAATATAAGGAACTACAATTTCATTATGATTGGAAACCCCAATTAGGCTAGCTCCGACTCTCTCAAGCTCTTCTATTAGAATAGCTGAATAGCCAAAATCAGTATTTAATCCTCCATATTTTTCATCTATAAAGGGACAGAGAAATCCTTGTAGACCCATCTTCCTCCAAAAAGCTCTGGGTATCATTCGATTCTTTTCCCATTCATCATAAAATGGATAGGCTTCTTTTTCTAAAAACCTTCTTAGAGCTTTGCGAAAAATTTGATGTTCTTCCTTCCGATAAGTCATTTATCTCCCTACTTTTCATTTGGATATTTGTTATTTCAAACTATAGTGTGGGTAAACATGGGGGAATTTTAATGAATTGTGCAAGTCTTAAACGATATTTGGGTAACCAAATCCAAGTTGATCCCGAAGCTCCTTAATTACCTCTCCATGAGTACATCCTGCTTCAATAGCAGAAATGGTCTCTTCGAAAATATTTAGGGAATTATCTTTTGTCGCCTCTCTCAGCCTTGCAAGAGCTTGTTCAACCCTATGCTGGTCTCGATTCTTTTTATATTTTTCTAATCTTCGTAAATGATTATCGACAAGTTCTGGGGCCACTCTTGTTACTGGCGGCCTTTTGTCTTCACTTTCATCAATTTGATATTTATTTACACCAACAATAATCTTTTCTTTTCGATCAACCGCTCTTTGATATTTATCAGCCGATTCTCCTATTTCTTTTTGAACGAAGCCATTTCGAACGGCTTCCATCATACCGCCCATTTCATCGATTTTGTTGATGTACTCCCATGCCTTTTCTTCCATATCATCTGTTAATTTCTCCACGTAATACGAACCACCTAGAGGATCAATTACGTCAGCAATGCCAGATTCCTCAGCCAAAATATTTTGTGTGTTGATCGCGATCCTAGCTGCTTCCTCGATCGGGGTACCTAATGCTTCATCATATGAATCGGTATGAAGGGACTGAGCCCCACCTAAAATTCCGGCCATCGCTTGAACGGTGATCCTAACTATGTTATTTAATGGTTGCTGTCTTGTTAATTCTGCACCAGATGTTTGACCATGAAATTTAAATCTCATCGATCTTTGATCAACGGCGCCAAACCGTTCCTTTAATAGTTTTGCCCAAATTCTTCTGCCTGCCCGAAATTTCGCTATTTCTTCAAATAGACTGATGCTAATATCGTAAAAGAACGTAAAACGTGGGGCAAAGGAGTCAATTGGGAAACCTCTTTTTAATGTTTCTTCAATATAAGTAATACCACTTGAAATCGTAAAGGCTAATGCTTGAACCGGGGTGGCACCAGCCTGCTGCATATGCTGTCCCACAATACTGACAGGGTTCCAATTTGGCAGGTGTTTGTTTGTATATTCAATATGATCTAGTAAAACTTTTAAACTTCCATCTAGTGAAAGACGATAGAACATGTGATTAGCGACAAAATGGGAGATAAAATCAGATTGATTGCTCGTTCCTGTTATTTTCGAGAAGGGAATGCCTCTTCGCTTCGCAATGACTAACAGCATTGCCAGGCCGGTAAAACCGATTGGATCATTTAGTCCAATACTGATTTGATCAATTGGAATTTGATCAAATGCAATTTCCATATCTTCAATTGTGTTGATTGGTGTTCCGCATGTACCGACAAGAAGGGGATCAACCATATCAGCATCATATCCGCGGTAAAAGCTATTACAAAAGATCAAGCTAACCGCATTTGACCCTGCCTTAATCATTTCTCTTTGACGTTCATTAAATCTTTCAGGTGTATCCAAACCAATTAATTGTCTCCGACTCCATCCTCTCCCTCGGTACATGGTTGGATAGATGCCCCTTGTGTAGGGATAAAGACCAGGGTAGGACAAACTCTGATTCTGAAAATCTTGAGCGGTATACAATGGCTTTACAGGTATACCTGATAAATTGTATTTAAGATCTTCTTCTGAAGAAACACCTCTTACTCTTTCATAATCATCTTTCCATTTTTGATATTGATTTATTTTTTCCATTGTCTTCACCTCATTTCTTTCTGGTTTTCCATGAGTCGTTCTACACTTTCTATAATAGAATCTAATGATTCTCCTGGATGAAAAATTTTTGCCACGCCAGCAGTTAGCAGAATTTCTTCATCTTCTTTTGGAATGATTCCACCTACGATAACTTTTTTATCATCCAGCTCTTCTTCTACAAGGGCGTTCATTAGCTTTGGTATTATCAGATGATCATAGGCTAATGAACTAATAGCAATGATATCCACGTCTTCTTGAAGGGAAATTGAAACGACATCTTCAATTCTTTGCCAAGGACTCGTGTAAATCACCTCCATCCCAGCCTCCCGAAAGGCACTTGCTACTACTCTTGCCCCCCGGTCGTGTCCATCTAAACCAATCTTTGTCACCAAGATTTTAATAGGTCTATTCATTTTCCACTCTCCTTTAAATGTTCAACTCAATTTTTTTCTCCTAAACCTTGAGTTGTAAAATAGCGTGAAAATATGTTTTCAGCCGCTTTTTCAGGATTTATTTTTTTCTTTTTCACCTCATTTACCATTTTTATCCATTCGCTGCTATTTATTATCGATTCATCCATATAACACAGGATTTTTTCCTTTAAGCTTTCAAATAATCTATATTGTGCATGCTTCATTTCAATTTCATAACGTTCACCTGTTAGGTTAATCGTTTGCCATCGGTCTTCAATGTTACTCACAAGATTGTCTATTCCATTTTCCTTTACAGCCGATGTAAGTAACACGGGTACTTGTTTTCTATTAATCACTGATTCTGTGTGAACCATTTGATTGATGTGCTTAGCGGTCATGTCGGCACCTGGTAAATCCGACTTATTTACTACAAACACATCCGCAATTTCCATGATTCCTGCTTTTTGGGCTTGAATTTCATCTCCTAATCCAGGGGCGACTACCACTATGGTTGTGTGGGCTAAGTTCATGATTTCAATTTCCGTCTGACCTGATCCAACTGTTTCAATTAAAATGCAATCATATCCAAACCCGTCCATTAAGGTAATGATATTTCTAACCGATTTTGCCAATCCACCCACTTCACCCCTTGAAGCGAGACTCCTTACAAAAATATCATTGGATTTTTGCACACTAGACATCCGTATACGATCTCCGAGGATGGCACCCTTGGAAAACGGACTACTAGGATCAATCGCTAAAACTGCTACCATTTTCCCTTTTTTCTGTAAAGAGGTTGCGATCTTATCTACCAAAGAGCTTTTTCCAGTTCCAGGTGAGCCAGTAATCCCGATAATATGGGAGTTTCCAGACAAGGAATACAATTTTGAAACTAAATCGGTATAGTGTTCTTCTTGGTTCTCCACAATCGTAATCGCTCTGGCTAAATCTCTTTTGCTCTGTGATTTAATGTTACTCACCATATGATCAATATCTATGTTTCTTATTTTCATAACCCCTTTCTACTGAGATATTCCAAATTAAGTGTATCCGCTTACAAAACTATTTATTTCCTATTGATTTCTACTAATCAAGCATGCAATGGCAGGACCTCCCCCCGCACACAAAGTAGCTATTCCTAATTTTTTATCTTGCCGTCTTAATTCTGTTAAAACTGTGCCTACTAATCTTGCACCTGTATTCCCGGGTGGGTGACCTAGAGCAATCGCTCCTCCATTTACATTAACCACTTCCTTTGGAAATTCTAGGTCTTTTATACATGCAAGTGCTTGAGCACCAAAAGCCTCATTAATTTCTAAGAAATCTATTTCACTTATAGAAATTTCATTTCTTTTTAATAATTTTCTAATGGCTGGGACAGGGCCATAGCCCATAATTTCCGGTGCTACCCCAACTGATACAACGTCTCTAATAATTCCTAAAATAGTTAAGCCTTTAGACTCAGCATATTTTTTCTCCATTAGAACAAGAGCGCAACCACCATCACTTAATGGAGGTGAATTTCCGGCGGTAGAAATTCCTTCCACATCAAAGGCTGGTTGTAATTTACTTAGCCCGTCTATTGTTGTGTTTGGTCGGGGGCATTCGTCTGTGGTAATGATTTCTTCACCTTTTCTACTTTTTATAACAACTGGAACAATTTCTTCTTCAAAGCGACCCTTTTCAATTGCACGAGCTGCTTTTTGTTGACTTTCATATGCAAAAGCATCTACTTCTTCTCTTGTTAACTTGGCATTCCGAGCAACTGTTTCAGCAGTATTTCCCATATGAATTCCAATAAAAGCATCGTCTAAACCATCATAATAAAGGCTATCCTCCAGTGTCTTTGGGCCCCGTTTATGTCCCCACCTTCCTGATAAATCAAGGTAAGGCACATTACTCATGCTTTCAAACCCCCCAGCCACTACAACCTTAGCTTTTCCTAATCTAATTTGGTCAGCGCCTATATCAATTGCCCGAATTCCTGATGAACACTGTTGATTGATGGTCATAGCTGGTGCATCAACTGTAACACCTGCTTGTATCGCAGCTTGACGTACAGGATTTCCTTTTAAACCAGCTTGCCAAACTACCCCCATTATTACTTCATCAATTTCATCCCCAGATATATTTGCTTTCTTTAGAGCACCAGAAATTGCAATAGACCCTAATTCAACAGCTGAAATATTTTTAAATATACCACCATATCTCCCAATAGGAGTTCGTGCAAAAGATACAACAGCCACTTCCACCATACTTGTCGACCTCCATATTATTTTTTTGAATCATGAGTATTTATTTAAATCTATATTCACTTTTTAAAGAAATAAACCATTTTTTTGTACACTATCGCGAAAATCATCCAAGTTACAAATTTGGAAGGAAGCGAAACCATGCGGTAATGGATAAACGATTAGCTCGATTTCTTCTGCATATAGTAAGTTCGGATATTTCTGTTCTAATAAAGAATTAAGCGTTAACCGATGTTGGCTAAATGTCCACGGTCGTAGACCCTCCAGTTCTTTAGGTCGCATAAATGTTTCAAATATTTCCGTTAAATTTTTCCCTGATTCAGACAGCTTTGCTATGTCCTCTTCTAAAAAGATCCGGCTAGGGACGGACTTCCCCCCTTTCCTTTTACTTTGTTCAGCTATAAAAAAATCCTCCTTTGCATGATTTGGGTATTCCATACATGCAAGGAGGCTCCATATAGCATTTCTTCACGAATTTCTCCATCCTGTTCCTTCAAGACGTCAAAGACAGTCAAGGAAAAGCTGGATTTGTCTGGCTGTTGAAATTGCAACTCATCCCAATTATATTTTTGGCGGCTAAGCAATGTATGCACACGCTGTACTTGTCTTCCATTAAATCTATGCTCAATAGCATAATACAAACCAATTAACGAAAATGCGATAGTAATTTTTTTCATTTCATTACCTGAATGTTGAGCTGAGTAAGTATCAATTGCATGCTGATGAATAAATTGAATATCTTGTTTTCCCATTGTATAACTGCTCAATTCACTATATTTTTGATAACATTCGGCAGACGCATTGTATCTGGAGTGCATTTCAAACTGTTGATTCAATTTCAGCCCACAACCTGGACATTCAATTACATACACATCTTTTTGCAACCATTTCACCTCCTAGATTACTTCCTCGTCCGCCGATTGTAATCCCTTTCAATTCCTTCTTTCCAGCTTCGATCAATCTTTTTGCCACTTCGCAGGTTGATCACTGCTTCATTTACAGCTTCATAATTTAATTCTGTCCCTATATGATCGGCATGGTATTCAACTGCGAAGTCCTCATCGATTCCAAATTGTGCTGCGGTTGAGATGGCATCGATATTGGCTCCAAGGAATAAGAATTCCCAGCCATATTTCTCTTTTTGATGCTGAACCATTTTTTTGATTTTTTCCATTGTATATTCACGGCTGGCATTTTCCATCCCATCAGTGGTAATGACGAATAGTACCTTTTCAGCACGTTCATCCTCACTTGTTTTTCTTTGTACATTCACTATTTTTTGCATGGTAAAACCGAGGGCATCTAATAACGCTGTACTGCCCCCTACTTCATAATCTTCTTCAGTAATGGGAGAAATGCCTTTCACATTTATTCTGTCGTGCAATAATTCGTAAAGGTGATTAAATAATACGGTAGTAACAAAAGCTTCTCCTTCAGCCTTTTGTTGTTTCATCAACATCGCATTATAGCCGCCAATTGTATCTGCTTCGAGCCCTGCCATCGAACCGCTTTTATCTAAAATAAACACTATTTCTGTTAAATTGTTTTTCATTATCGTCATCCTCCGTTTTTTTGATAAACTTAGGATAGCAATAATCCGATTAGAAATGGTCGCTTTGAAAGCGACATTTTAAGCACCGAGGAATGGCTGGTCAAAAGCAAATAAGGCTTCATTGATTTCATGAATATTGTAATTGGCTTGTTGAATAAAGAACTCAATAATAACATCAAATTTACTACTATGGGACAAGGTATAACCGGCAGTAGTTAGCAGCTCTATCGTTTCCGGTAAATTTAATTTTAAAGCAATGGCAAAGGCAATTGCGGTTTTCTTCTTTGGAGTATAATCAACTCCATTCCGGATTTTTGAGAATAATCGACGGTCAATATTCGCCCTGTTATACGTCTCAACATCTGTCATTCCCTTTTCATCAATTAAACGAAGCAGCTGCTCGGAAAAAGATTCATCGAGGTGGTTCAACAGGTTTGCTAAAGAATCGTTTGCTTCTTCATAAACATCCGGCCTGAGAATTTCGGCTTCTCGCAATTGTTCCATTATATATCGTTCTTCTTGATTGCGATTAAATGTGCTCTCTACTTCTTCTACATAATGCTCATCAATATATTGATTTATGGATGTAAATAACTTCTTACTTAAACCGAAAGATTTTTTGTCAAAAACAACTAGATAAACGAGCATGTCATGATTTAATAAAAAGTTACTGATGGTGGAAATTGCAATTTGTAATGCTTCCTCTTTTGGATAACCATAAATGCCAGTCGAAATCAACGGAAATGCAATGGATTCACATTGATGATTTTTTGCCAGTTCCAAAGAGTTATTGTAAGATGCCTTTAACAAAGCGGCTTCTTGATTTGAACCACCTTTCCAAATTGGTCCTGGTGTATGAATGATATATTTTGCATCCAGCTTAAACCCATCAGTAATAACCGCTTCTCCAACCTTGCACTTACCGATTTGATCGCATGCTTCTTGCAGCTCACTGGTACCCGCCGCTTGAAAAATAGCACCACATACACCTCCACCCATTTTCAGTGAAGTATTCGTAGCATTCACAATCGCATCTACATTCATCTTTGTAATATCATGGCGAACAATTTCCAATGGCATCATATCTTCCCCTTCCCTACAAAATATCATTTTTACTATACTCTCAATATAGCTAATTAAGGAAATTTTAAAAAGAGGGATGGAGATTGAAAACCCTAATAATCCTTAATAAAAGTGCCTGACCCCCGGTGTTTCGCGATACCACTATCCTTTTATTGTACTATTGTCTCAACTTAACCCCTTTCCTATTGTATCTCTTGCTTCGTTATTTTCTATCCTCTGTAAAACACCAATTGGTATATACGTGATGCTAAAAACAATTACTGCTGCAATCTCAAGATTTATATAATACATAATCCCGCTCCCGAAAAATGTTAGGATCGTTTTGGCTTCAGTTGGGCTCGCTAAATAGAAAAAGTTTGTGCCAATCAGTTGATTCAAAATAAAAATAGGTACGGCTATAATATTAACGGTTACAAAGCTAGATAAAATGGCTTTACTGGGAATCCTGTAACCTTCATAAAGGATAAAATACAATGCGGCTAACGGAAGTACTGAATGGTGAAGGAAATATTCAATAAAATGAAAATGAGGAAATGTGTAGACCATTTCTGGTGTAACCATCGCTAAAAAAGGAGGAAGCGTTCCAATAAAATAGAACAAATAAAACACTTTTTCATTCTTTTTCAAGAATAAATACATAGCTAAAAAAGTACTAAGTGAACAGAGTTGTAAAGGAAGATTGCTCACTTCCCACTGATTGGTTAGGATTAACCATAAATGCTGCGAAATCTCACATGCAGGTAAAAGGATAAACAGTGTCCATTTAATAATATGCTGATAAATCTTACGTTTATTTCTGAAATACACTAAAGTACAACATGCAGTAAAGAATACAACGAACGTACCAATATGGGCAATAGAGAACAACTCAAAACCCTGCATTCCTGTAACAGAAAACATGATATCATCACCGCCTCTCACGATACATTGAAATGTTGTTTGTTTAAATTTATTCAATACCATAAGATATTGACATGATTTAATAGGTTGATGAGAAGATTTGCTTCAGGAGTAACACCAACAACACCTCTTTGAATTACCGTCGCTGCCATGTTACCAGCCTACGGGTGCTATGTTCATTGTAAACCCGATAAACATTCTAATATTATAAGTTGTGGCCTTATCTGTACATTTCTTGAACAACGCTGCTCTTATTGTTATAATCACTCAAACCAACAAAGAATGATGAATAGCGAGGTGAACTTTATGAATGATGTAATAGGAACGATTCTTAACCACCGTTCAATCCGCCATTTTGAGGACAAGCCATTGACAGAAGAGCAAATAAAGACGATTGTTTCCTGTGCCCAAGCTGCGGCTACATCAAGCTTTATTCAGGCATACTCCATTATTGGTGTTAAGGATCCTGTTAAAAAGAAGAAATTAGCCGAGCTTGCCGGAAATCAGGAGTATGTGGAAAAGAACGGCCACTTTTTTGTATTTTGTGCTGACCTTTATCGTCATTCGATTATCGGGGAGAAGGAAGATAAAAACGTAGAAGAATCACTTGAAAGTACCGAAAAATTTATGGTGTCGTTAATTGATACCGCTCTTGCTGCCCAAAATGCTGCCATTGCAGCTGAATCACTCGGGTTAGGTATCTGTTATATTGGTGGTATTCGCAACAACCTTGAAGAAGTTAAAAAAGTTTTAAATATTCCGGTGCGTGTCATCCCACTGTTTGGGCTGGCCATTGGTTATCCAGCCAAAAAAACCGGTCAAAAACCAAGACTACCTTTTGAACATGTTTATCACGAAGATGGATATGAACAAAACAAAGAAGTTTATTTACAACAACTCGATGATTATAATGAAGTAATCGGAAACTATTATCAGCAAAGAACTGATGGAGCTCGAAAAGATCGTTGGACAGAACAAATTGCTGCTATGCTTGAAAAGCAGAATCGCTTGTATATGAAGGAGTTTATTCAAAAAAACAAGCTAGATTTAAGATAAAAATAAAATGTCATTTAGTTGTACTATTGCACATTATTTTGTGTGTAATATGTTTACAAAATCAAAGGACTAAAAAGTATTGAATTTGATTAGATGAGATTGGTGTAATGGCCATTATGTGATAACCGATACTTAGTAATTGTGATAAAGTTTCTGCACAATTGTGACGTGGCGGCTCAATCGGTGCGTGAAAACTTTTATAAAGATTAATCAACTCATTATTGTTTGTACAATGAAGCAAGACAACGTGTTTTCCGGTCCATGCTTGACCGATTATTGGTTGAGTTTGAATTTCACTTATGTTTCTCATATTGAACACCCTCACTAATTGATACAATAGCTTATGAATAAGACCTAGTCCATAGTTCTTAAACATAACGAATTGATTTTAAGCAAGGGCATCATTTAAAAGAATAGCAAGCATTAAAGGGGAGTTTCAAATAACTCCCCCTCTCCTTTTATTAACGTTTACTTTCTCTATAGCTGAAAATCTATTTTTCAGCTTTTAGAATTCAACCTTAAAATAAAGCATTATGAAAGGACTTCCGATTGGAGTTCTTTTCAATTGGGAATTAATCATTTTTGGTTTGAATTTTCCCGAAAAGTAAATCGTTATAATATTTTCCTTCTATAAAAAAGTGGTCTTTTAATTTTCCCTCTAACACATACCCATTCTTTTCCAGAATCCGAGCAGAGCCCACATTTGCATCAACAACACTAGCATGGATTTTGTGCAGATTAAGAGTTTCAAATGCGAAATCACTCATCAAAGCAACACACTCTGTTCCATAACCTTTTCCCCAATGATCTCTATTAAAAACATATCCTATTTCTGCTCGCTTAGCATTATGATCAAAATTGAAAATCATGGCCGTCCCAATAATTTCTTGAGTTGATTTTAAAACGATGGAAGCATATAAATGAGTACCCGCTACCTCACGTTTTACCATCGTTTCAATGTATTCACTAGTTTCATTTAAAGTGTTCATTAAACTCCAGCCAATAAAACGTGAAACTTCCTCATCTGATGCATAAGTATGGATCTCTTGAACATCATTTGTACTTAGTGCTTTAAAATAGATATTTTTACCTTCCAATGCATGAAATAAACTTATATTCATATTTTCTACACTCCCTAACCTATTATTTTCTCCCATTTTAAAATAAATTAAGACAAAAATCTTTAAATATAAGATCCATTTGATCAAAATTGTTTTTTAAGTTTACATAATTATACTACCAACTTTATCGCGCTGGGCTGGAATAACTGGCATATTAATTCTCTCCGAAAAATTTGACGTTAGATAAGTGACAGCAAAAAACAAAAATGTAATCAGAAATTCAGAAAAATGTAACCTAAAATTAAAAAAGTTGAAAACTAATTATGGGATAATCACTACTTCAAGGGTTGTTAAAAGATTGAAAACAAACTCTGGTTTATTTTTTACATTATCAGAAATTAATAATATAATAGTATACCTGCAAACATTGATTATTCAGCCTAGGTGGTGCAAAATTTGACGCGGTCGAAAAAGAATAGAATAAGAGTAAAATGGAAGAGAGTGATTGGCGCCCTACTTCTAATAGGTATCATTATGGTAGGTCTTGTTCAAATATTTCAGTACATAGAAGGTACAATAAATAACCTCAACCATCCACTTGAAAAAGCAGAAGGAAAACAAACCTTTCAAGGAGATAAAAATAAACTAGGTCCCATCAATGTTCTTTTATTAGGTAGTGACTCACGGGGGGAAAAACAATCTCGAACTGATACGATCATGGTGGCCCATTATGATCCACAATCTCATAAAATAAAACTTATCTCTCTTATGCGTGATATGATGGTCTCTGTACCGGGACATGGACAGCAGAAATTAAATGCAGCTTATTCGTTTGGAGGTCCTGAATTACTAAGAGAAACAATTAAAAAAAATTTCGGTCTGGATCTTCATTATTATGCGATTGTAGACTTTAAAGGATTCGAAAAAGCGGTCGATCTACTCGTGCCAAATGGAATTGAAGTAGACGTCCCATATGAGATGTCTTATGGTATAGGCATGACGATAGAAAAAGGGAAACAACAACTACATGGGAAAGAACTGTTAGGATATGTCCGTTTTCGTCATGATCGTTTAAGTGACTTCGGACGAGTTCAAAGACAGCAAGAAGTAATCACAAAATTAACGGAAGAAGCTGTAAGTCTTAATAGTGTGGTAAAACTTCCTAAGCTAGTAGGTCTTATTAACAAATACATAGATACAAATATTGATACCTCCACCCTTTTGACAATTGGGAAAGACATTTTAACTAAGAAAAGTAGTAATATAGAAACATTCCGTCTCCCTGAAGATGGCAGCTTCCAAAATAAACGGGATGAAAAACTTGGTGACGTATTAGAAGTGGACTTCGATCAAAATATTGAAGCTCTTAATAATTTTTTAGAAGACAAAAGTGTTGCTCAAAATGAAGAACAAAAAGAATAAAGAAGCATGGTGACGGTTCTTATAGGGGAAGTTTTGTGCGCAAAAAGGCACAACTAGTGGATTTTTAGCTAGTTGTGCCTTTGTTCTATCTTATGAGAAAGGTCTAATCGCAAAATTTTTGATTGCCCGAGAAGAATGAAGTCCCGGTCCCTGGCCTATGGGATTTCAATCTTTTTGTTCCCACTGATTTTTTGTTCCCAACATTTTTATTTCAATCCTAATTGACTGAGGATACTATCCAATGAAGCCCCTTGGTGGGTTGTTTTAGCATTTGGAGCATTTTTTACCGTTGGATTACTTGCTCCAAAATTTTTGATAATATAATACATATCCTTTTTATCAACCGTTTTATCGAAGTTTAAATCTGAAGCTGTATGATTGGTGCCCCAATTTTTTTGCAGCTCGATGGCATCCAGCACATCGATGACGTTATCTTTATTGATATCTCCAGCCAGTGCCATGTCCAAGTTATCGCGGAAGTATTTTCCAACCAATTCACCGCGAACGACATCAGATAAATAATCCATCGACCTATACATCGTAAAATGTCCAGGAACATCCACCTTAATCGTATATGGGTTTTGATCAACTTTAATACCATCCAACGTATATTCTCCGCCTTTTGTTAAATCCTTTCCTTCAAGTACAGTGTTACCATCAAACGAAGTTAAAGTTACCTTAGTTCCAAGTGTTCTGTGGTCAATAGCTGAAATTGGTTGGCCAGTAGTTGGATCTTTTGCTCCTTCCACGTTTACAGCACCCACTAATTTGGAGACTTTTGCTTTGACATCAAAAAGTTCGTTAAACGAATAAATATTTTTCGTTTCTACATTTGATTGGTCAATGAAGGACGCATTTTCCGCATAGTATTGGGACATAGACGTATAACCTTTTTCCAGCGATCTCATATCGAAATTAAATAACTTTAAATCCTCAGGCAATTGTTGATTGCCTAAATACGTAAACGTAAAGGTGTAGGCAGTCTGATAGCTATAGGATGTTGGTGAAGTCGTAACCGTCACTTGTGCATCACCGTATTGTTTTACCGCGTCATTGACAGTTACGTTTTCGATTGTTGCTTGGGTATTAATGATTTGCAGCGTCATTTTCGCTGTTTTCAAATTCTTCATATTGTTGGAACGTACGGTATAGTTGACCGTCTCTCCCGTCGTAATCGCTTCTTTATTAGCCTTCAAATAATAATATGGTGTTGTATTTTTCGTAAAGGCGATCCTTTCTTCTGAAGTGCCATTGTATGCGGCATCCAACCCAATAAAGCTAACTGGCAGTACCTTGAATTGATTTGATACTAAAATTTTATCAACATAGTCACCATTTTTATCCGTTTTAATCGGTCTGCTAGGGTAACCATTGTAAAAAGGTATTACTGAATACATCGATGGGTCTACAGGAATACCATAGCTGTTCGTTTCTTCCATTTCAGGATCTTCTACATGTACTTTAAAGTCATACAAAAATTGTCCCTTTGAATCTAATTGACTATCACTATATTCAATGACCTTTTGCTCTAATGAATCAAAGCTGGTCGTTACATTTGGTATTCCAAATTCGTTCATAACATCTTGTGATGCTATGAAGGTATCTCCCTTCTCATTAGTTCCAACAAGTTTGACGACATAATGACCAGGTTTTAATACTTTCCAATCATTGCTGACAGGATTTTTCTTATCACCTGTAAATGGATAGTAATAATTACTGATTAATCTAGGAATCTTGTAAAGTGCATTTTCATCCATAGCAATGGTATTAAATGATCCTACCACTCCTAAATTTTTACCTGTCTTTGGATCAGAAATGACCACATCCAACGTTTTCATATGTGATTTGATCGCTATTTCTGCATCCATATATGGATAATAAGCCAAAGAAACTGTTTTGTTCGTTGAATAAATTGGGTTAGCTATCTTAAATGTTTCTATTCCTTCATTGACTACACGGCCGCCAAATGGAATTCGGTATTGTTCAGTTGGATTATCATTGTTCGTAAAAACAATATATCCTTCATACGTTCCTCTTTCAGCTGTTTTTGGAATGTTTAAATTAAATTTAATATCTCTGACACTATTTCCGTCCACTTTTACTGTAGTTGGACCTTCTAATGTCACGTTGTTTTGAGCCGCATCTTTTGATCCTCTTAATCCTGTTTGGAATTTTACATCTACGTTGAAGGTTTTATTTTGTTTTGTAAGACTTTTTACTGTAATGTGTCTCGAATCGGAAATATCTTCACCGGTATAACCAAATGTTCCAAAGCTAATTCCACCCGTTAAATTATCTATTGATTTCTTTTTTCCACTAAGGTTCATAGGTGTTTTATCGTTAACTACAAATTCAACACTCGAGTGAATCGCTTCATACGCATCCACTCGGCCGCTTCCTGCTTCAAAGACGCTATAGTCTTTTGATAATGGGTCAGCCGTATTCATTAGAATGGATTTGACATCGGCTGGTTGAATGTCATTATTTGCTTGAAGGAGTAATGCGGATACACCTGCAACATAAGGTGTTGCCATTGATGTTCCTGATAAACGTTCATATGCATATTTATAATCTTCCGGTTTCGACCCATCTGCCGTTTTATTATTCATATAAAATGGAACAGTAGAAAATATGGAAACTCCAGGTGCCGTTACTTCCGGTTTTATTTCATAATTTACCCGGGAAGGACCTCTTGAACTAAAGCCAGCAAGCTCATCTGCGGCAGTTTTTACCATTGCATAGTCACCAAAAGTAAAATCAGTTTTACCTGCTTTAATGGCCTCTAAAATTACTTTACCATCTGCATTGGAAACTGAAAATGCTGGAATAGCATCTACCGATTCACCTAAAAATGACTGAATTACCCCCTCTGCGCTGTTTGCCTCATCATTATACATAATAACGCCAACCGCACCACGAGCTTTTGCATTTTTGATTTTATCGATTAATGCAAACGATCCGCGCTTGATGAAAGCAATTTTTCCAGTTACATCCTTACCATTAAAATCAGCTGGGTTAGCTAAACCAACATCCACAAGTTGATAGGTTTTTCCTTTAAACTGTGTTAAATCATCACTATAGTTTCTTGCCAACTGTCTCAACGAATAACTCTTTCCATCTTGAGCACCTGTATATTGATAAATATCAAATGCAATGGATGACGCACCAACCGTTAGCGCTAACGATGCTGCACCTGGTGAACCAAGTGTATACATCTTATCGCCGGTATTCCCTGCAGCAATCACAGCGGTAACTCCATTAATAACTGCATTGTTAACAGCCATAGAAGTCGGATAGTTCGGGTCATTAATCGCGGCACCCAATGACATATTGATGACATCCATACCATCTTTTACAGCACGATCTATACCAGCCATTACCGCTTCACTAGAACCACTGCCGTATGGTCCAAGTACACGATAACCATAAACTTCGGCCTCAGGTGCAGCCCCTGTCATTTTATACTCACTGTCTGCTGTTCCTCGGCCCGCAATGATCCCAGAAACATGCGTGCCATGTTCTGTATAGTAAGCACGACCGCTATTTAATTCTGGCTTACCAGACTTTTTCCAATCCGCGTATGTTGTTTCCATTGGATCGCTATCATTATCGACGAAATCATATCCGCCATTATATGCATCCTTTAAATCAGGATGGTTATAATCGATACCTGTATCAATTACACCAACCTTGATTCCCTTACCACTGAAACCTTCAGCATGTAAACGATCTAGTCCATCATATGGTGTATAATTCGCAACAGTGATTTGATCTTCCTTTGCTTGATCATTACCTTCTACTTGAACAGGAGGTTGAATCGAAAATGTTTCGTTGCTCCAAACCGCTTTAACAGCATTTGATTTTAATAAATTCTTAATTTGGTTAGCAGGCAGACTAATGGAAACACCATTAAATGCATGTTTAAAAGAACGATGAATTTTAACATCTGCCTTTTTATTATTTTCGTCCGTTAATTGTTGAACATCATGAGTAAACGTTTCATGATCCTGGTCAACAAGGTTTGATGCTTCCGTCTTAGATAATTGTTTCCCTTCTGCGCGTGCCATAATTTGAGCAACCTTTGCAGGCTTATTCTTAAATTCAACTATGACAGTTGTTTCATTTGAAGAGGTTAAATCAACATCGGAAGAAATTTGTAAGCCCGTTTCTTCATTCGTTGAGATTTGCTTAAGTGCTGCTCTTTGTTCTGGTGTTAAGCTGGCAAGCACCTCCTCCGCCTTCGAAAAACTAGTAGCTTTTGATACAAGTGGTACTTGACCAATAGAACCTAAAATGAAACTAGCTGATAAAGCCGCTACAGTTAAGCTTTTTAACATTTTACTTTTATGGGCTTTTTTCCTCATGTTTATTCCCCCTAATGCTCTTTTTTACATATGTAAGTAT
>NZ_JBALPG010000155.1:0-9391 GCF_036965245.1 Neobacillus drentensis | reverse complement strand
ACACTACAATTAGAACAGATTTTTTACAAACAATAGGTATAGATAAAAGTGATATTTTAACAGGAGTTCGGTGTCCAAACTGTTCATTTATACCAATGCAATATAACAGGAATAATTGGAAGTGCCCAGTTTGTAAACACCTATCTAATGATACTCTTTTCGAAGCGATTAATGACTATTTTCTTCTAATTAAAACCTCTATTACAAATTCAGAATTACGTAAATATCTCCATCTTCCATCAAGAAGGGCCTCTACCTACTTATTAACATTACTTAACTTACCCTCGACCGGAGTTCAAAGAGGACGAATCTACCATCAAACACACCCATTTCCTTAATATGCTAATTATTTTTTTTTATATAAAACAAACACTATAAAAAACAAATACAGGGGGAACATGGATGAAAAGAATAATCAGCATCCTTATTATGCTGCTCATACTAATTCCAAATGCTACATACGCAGCAGTGACCAATCAACCGATTCACTGGGGATTTAAAAAAGCAGTTAATGAGCAGCAGCCGGAAGCGGGAGCAGAGTATGACCAAATTCTTGCAAAGCATGGTGCTTTTTACAAAGGTGATCCCAATTCAAAAACATTATATCTAACCTTCGACAGCGGTTATGAAAATGGCTATACCCCAAAGATTCTTAAGGTCTTAAAAAAGGAAAAGGTTCCTGCTGCTTTTTTTGTGACAGGGCATTTTTTAATTTCAGAGCCTGAACTAGCTAAACAAATAGTTAAAGAAGGACATATCATTGGTAACCATTCTTGGAGTCATCCCGATTTCACTGCCGTGAATGATGCAAGAATTCGTGAAGAACTCGAAAAGGTAAAAATCAAAACAAAAGAAATAACGGGACAAAAAGAAATGAAGTACCTGCGTCCGCCAAGAGGAGTTTTTAGCGAAAGAACGATGAAGATCGCAAAGGAAGAAGGCTACACGCATGTATTCTGGTCACTCGCTTTCGTCGACTGGAATATTAACCAGCAAAAAGGATGGCAATACTCTTACGATAATATCATGAGGCAAATCCATCCGGGCTGCGTGCTGCTGCTTCATTCCGTTTCTAAAGACAATGCCGATGCACTTGAAAAAGCGATCAAAGATTTGAAAAAGAAAGGCTACAAATTTAAAAGTCTTGATAAGTTTAAATAAGGTAAACAAAGCCGAATTTCGTCAGGAATTCGGCTTTTTGCGGTGAATCGTGCTATAATACGGGGAACTTAAGCTTTATGAAAATTTGGAGTGAACAAAATGAAAACCGAACAAAGTATCAAAATTCAAATACATCAGACATTCCCTTTAACGATAAAAAGGCTCGGCATTAACGGAGAAGGTGTCGGCTATTTTAAAAAACAGGTTGTCTTCGTGCCGGGAGCCCTTCCAGGTGAAGAAGTTGTCGTTGAGGCAACAAAAATTAATCCTAAATATGCAGAGGCAAAAATAAAGAAGATTCGCATTAAATCGCCCCATCGTGTCAAACCGCTTTGCCCTGTTTATGAGCAATGTGGCGGCTGTCAGCTTCAGCACTTGAAATACGATCAGCAGCTAAAGGAAAAACGGGATATTGTGATCCAATCGCTAGAACGCCATACAAAACTAGCTCTAAACAACCTCGAAATTCGTGAAACCATTGGTATGGAAAATCCATGGAGTTATCGTAATAAAAGCAGTTTTCAAGTTGGTCAAAAAGACGGCAAGGTCCTTGCTGGACTATACGGGCTTAATTCGCATCAGTTGATTAATATTGATCAATGCGCAGTTCAGCATTTGCAAACAAATGAAGCAACCGCCAAGGTGAAACGAATTCTCGAGGATTTAGAAATTCCTATTTATAATGAAAAAACTAGAAAAGGAATCGTCAGAACCATTGTAACCCGTGTCGGTGTACAAACGGGTGAACTACAAGTCGTTCTGATTACAACGAAAAAAGAGCTTCCCATAAAAGAACTCATCATAGAGGAAATTCAAAAACGGCTGCCCAACGTGAAATCAGTTGTCCAAAACATTAATGGTGAAAAAACATCCCTTATTTTCGGCGAGGAAACGGTAAAACTAGCTGGCGAGGATTTTATTCAAGAAACATTGGGTGATTTGCAATTTGAGCTATCAGCAAGAACATTTTTTCAATTAAATCCTTCTCAAACAATTAAACTTTATAATGAAGTTAAAAAAGCAGCAGCATTGACGGGAAAAGAAAAAGTGGTTGATGCCTATTGTGGTGTGGGAACAATCGGGTTATGGCTAGCAGATCAAGCAGCAGAGATCCGAGGTATGGATGTGATTCCGGAGTCAATTGAGGATGCCAAGAAAAACGCAAAACGCCACGGATTCACAAATACCAAGTATGTTCCAGGAAAAGCGGAAGAGGTACTGCCTAAATGGGTCAAAAAAGGCTGGAAACCGGATGTTATTGTGGTCGATCCCCCAAGAACCGGTCTCGACAACCAGCTGATTCAAACTATTTTACAAGTCAAACCAGAGAAACTCATTTATGTCTCATGCAACCCGTCCACCTTGGCAAAAGACATCCAAACCTTGAGTTCAAAATATGATGTTAAATACATTCAGCCGGTGGACATGTTCCCGCAGACGGCGCATGTGGAGTGTATCTCGCAACTCATTTTAAAGAAAGGCAACTAACCCAATTGGGTGTTGCCTTTTTACTATTCCTGAAAAGGATTTACGAAGTTATAATGGATACGAATATCACCTTGGCTGTTACAGGTAATCTTCTCAACAAGTGAATGTAATACTTGAGAGGTAAGATCTTTAAGCTTATTTCCCATTCAGATGCCTTTTTTCTACACTCAGAAAGCATTAATATTAATGCTTTTTAGTTTCATTAGTTCACTGTTTGAACACACAACTAATTACCTTTTAATCTCTTTTTATCATAACGTGCAGCAAGCTCTGAAAATCCTCAACAAACTGATCTCTTTCTGGATCGCCTACCCAATCAGGTAATACACCGTAATAGTGAGAAACGGCATCCACTAGTTCTTTTAAGGAGTAAGTGCACACAATATGTGGTATTACTCCTTATTTTTATTTAATACCCTTTTTACATATTCTTTTATCTTGTGACTTTCTTCATGTATTTTCTTTATAGTTTTGAGAAGTTCCTTATTTTTTAAGCTCCTTTTGCTTTCGCCACGCCAAATATAAACTTAAATTTTGCTATTTCAGATTCTTCGCGAAGTAGGCCGCGGCTTTTTTTTATATTTCATTCTCCTCCTTGAGATCCGCTAACTCTCTGAGAAGCCTTCTAATTTCTTCATCCTCTGGTTTGAGGTTACCGCTTCCAGGAAAAGCATTAGTACCCATCTTGCTTATAGTTTTTAACCCAATCTCTTACTGTCGAGTAGTGTATATCTAATTCCTCTGACATTTTACTTACAGTTGTTTCGCCAGATAGTATCTTTAGCACTACTTGTTCCTTAAAGGCTTTATCAAACTTTCTTATTTCATTCAGATAGAGGTGTTCAATATGCTTGTCATATTCCTAAAATGCAGTTGAGGTTTTAAAGCTTGATATTGAAAAAACGATATAGGATACTTCCTGTTGCTCTGTTAATACCTATAACATGGTCTGCTGAAGCAATCAGTGAACTCCATGTGAGCTAAAATTATCCGGCTATCAAAAAACAAAGAAAAGTCAAAATTCAGTTAAAATATATCATTAAGTATTAACTTAGTTTGAAATAATATTAAAATAGCTGGAAATTTGCAACATAACACATATTTTGAGTATTAAGGGAGGTGCATGGGGTTGCATGAAATTATTAATAAGAGAGGGAAAATGTATGAAGAAAAGGGGTAATTTAAAAGTTTATAAAAAAAACAATTAGTTTATTTTTATCATCATTTATGTTTACACAAGTATTTGCTTTTTATATTCCTTGTCTAGGTAAAAATGTTGTTTCTACAGCATATGCTGCTAACGTTGAGCAGCTTAATTAGTATGATTGGGAAAATCCATATGTACAAAATTTTGATGACGGAAATATTGGAGGCTGGCAAGCTGCTGTTGGTACAGCCTCAACATTAACGGTAGAAAACAATCAAACTAAAGTAGTAAGGGGAGCAGATAACAATCTTATAGTAGTAGATCAAAACTCACCCCAGCTTGCAGATGGGGACTACGAATTCCACTTTAAGTTAAACTAAAGATTAATTAAAAGCAATTGAAAAGTAATGGATAATCCTAGAGGAGGTAAATCATGTCACTGTCAAAGATAATTAAAAACTTAGCAATTGTGGTAGCTTCTGCACAGATGATTAGCATTACAATTCCAGCATTTTCAGGAACTGCAGATGCTGCAGCTTATGATGGAATAATAGCATCAAATCAAATGAAAGTTGAAGTAGATCAGAATTTTCCAAGAGTAATAAAGTATGAGTTAAACAGCAAAGTATTAAATGGCTCAGAAGATGTATTAAACACAATAAGAATTAACGGAATAGACTATGTACCGAAAGTAACCTACACAGAAGCAGCAGATAATAAAGCTGACTATGTTCTAACCGTTGATGAGTTAAATGTAGTAATATTTCTATCCATAACAGTAGAAGAGAATACACTTGATTTTGAAGTAACAAAAGTAGAAGAAAATGGTACAACGAGAATACACACCATTGAAATTCCAAACCATAGCTTGGCATCGGTAAGAAGTACAGAAGCGGGCGCAGAATTTGCCGGTTCCAGAATGGAAAACGCTGTTTATAAAAAAGGTGACGTGTATCAAGATGTATCAGGTACTCCTACTGTAGATAGTACACCAAAAAACTATATGTACGCGTTCATTAACAATGATGAATTGGCAGCAGGTGTTTGGTCCAATGCATTTGGTGATACAAATAAAGATGCAGACAATGACAACCACCGTATTGTTAAGCAGACTACAGAGAAAACGGGTTACTCCCGTACAGCTTTGTGGAGCGCTTCTTGGGTATATCGTGGAAATGAAATGTCTGATGATATAACGGAGCCATTACCACACGCTAAAGTAGTGATCACAGAAGATGCAAATGGTGATAGTCAAATGGACTGGCAGGATGCAGCTATCGCAAACCGTAATATTATGAACAATCCTGTTGGCAGCGACAGAATGTCCGAACTTGTTGTTCACCGTATACCCATGAACTTTGGTAGCCAGGCAACAAACCCATTCTTAAAGACATTAGATGAAACAAAAAGAATATATTTATCAACTGACGGGCTTGGACAGTGGGTGGAATTAAAGGGTTATCAAGCAGAAGGGCATGACTCCTCGCATCCGGATTACGGCGGACATATCGGTGTACGTCAGGGTGGACAGAAGGATATGGATACGCTTGTAAGAGAAGCACAGAGCTACAATGCTTTCATGGGTGTACATATTAGCGGTACAGGTGCTCACCCAGAAGCAAAGGCTTTTGATAATGAACTGGTTAATCTTAACAAAGGCGGCTGGGACTGGCTTGACGAATCATATGACTTCGATGACCCAACATACCGTAGAGAAGTTTATACTGGCAACAGAATGAACCGTTTACAGATGTTAAAGGACGATGCACCAACACTTGACTTTATTTATGCTGATGCATGGTATGAACAGGGCTTTAATGGAAGAAGATTTGCTAGAGAAGTGAATTCTTTGGGATGGACCCTTACTACTGAGTTTCCCAATGTATTAGAAGATGAAGCCGTTTGGAATCACTGGTCAGTTGACTATGATTACGGAGGAAAAAACATAAAGGGCTACAGCAGTGATATCGCAAGATTCATAAGAAATCACCAGAAGGATACTTGGATCGGTCGTCATCCGATTCTAGGCGGTACGGAGGCAACCGATTCGGAAGGATGGCAGGGTAGAGTAAATTATGATGAAATGATCGATGTTGTATTCAAAACAAATCTACCAACTAAATATCTGCAAAGCTTCCCAATGACGAAGTACGATGTAACCAATAATGTGGGACGAGCTGAATTTGAAGGAAATGTGGTCGCCGAAAGGACAGAAGACGGAAAAAGAGTATTCACAAAAGATGGAAAGAAACTTCTTGAAGAAGATGTAACAATACAACAAGGAACAAGTAACGGTAACGTTTATGATGATGTAAGATTCAATAACCTCCAATATTTGTTGCCATGGTCGCCAAATGCCGATAAGACAGCTAGCGAATTGGCAGGTGCTGAAGAAAAACTGTATCACTATAATGAAGTTGGCGGATCATCTACTTGGGAACTTCCAAATAGCTGGAACAATGTATCAACCGTTAAGTTATATACATTAACAGATACCGGTAAGAAAGATGAAAAAGAATTGACTGTAAAGAATGGCAAAATCACGATTGATGCTGAACCAAAACAAGCTTACGTTGTATACAAAGGTGATGTTTCTGTAACTGCTGAAGATATGGAGTGGGGATTTGGAATGCCTGCAAAGGATCCAAGCTTCAACAGCGGAACATTAGATCACTGGAAAGTAAAGAGCGGTGCTGCAACAGTAGAACGTAACAATCGTGGACAATATGAATTAGTAGTAAAAGAAAACAATGAAGAGACTGTATTAGAAACTAAATTATCAGGATTGAAGCCAGGAACATACTCAGCTTCAATATATGTTCAGGTTGGCAATACACCAAACCGTACAAATGCTAGCGATCCGAACACTGCAGGAAATGCAAAACGAAAAACGACTATTGGTGTTAAAAATTTCGGCGGAGCAAACATAACTAACTATACTGAAAGTTCACCGCTTAAAAATTATATCTCAGCTGACTCAAAGCACAGCACAAATATGCAGAGAATGAGAGTAGTATTTGATGTAGCAGAGGGACAGGAAACTGCAAAATTATACTTGAAAGTAGCTCCAGGAACAGCGACTGTAACATTTGACGATGTTCGCTCTGTACCTACAAAGAGAGTTGTTCCACAATCTCCAGATGTAGTACTGGCTGAGGATTTCGAAAATGTTGACCAAGGTTTGACTCCATTTGTTATAGCAGACGCTGACGGAGTAAGTGATCCACGTACTCATTTATCAGAATTACACGCTCCATACACTCAAAAAGGATGGAATGGAAAAGCAGTTGATGACGTATTAAATGGCGAATGGTCCATTAAGTCCCATAAAACTGGTAGCGGTCTCATCATGAGAACATTACCGCAGACTTTAAGATTCGATAAAGGAACAACTTACGAAGTATCATTCAAATATGAAAGTCAGTTTGATAAGAAGATTAATTTCGTTGTTGGTAACGGTACTAAGGAAGTGATGAATGTACCAATGCCACAGGCAACCGTTCCTACACAGTTCACTGTTAAATTTACAGCAAGTACAGAAGATTTCTGGATCGGAACAAGAAATACGGCTGGAAGTTCAGCAGGAGACTTTATCCTTGATGATCTAGTGGTTAAGGAAGCAAAGGATGCTACAATTGAACCGCTGCCAATTGTACCTGTTGACTTATCTGTTATACCTGTAGATGGTATCACTGCAAGTGCAACTGGTTATCAAGAAGGTGATAACCCAGAAAATGTTCTTGATGGAAACACAGGTTCATTGTGGCACACAGCTTGGGATGGAAGTGACCGATTACCACAATCCATTACTCTTGATTTAGGTAAAGCTTATAATGTTAACAGATTAGATGTAACTCCAAGACAGGAGACGAATAGTAAAGGAGAAGCAAGTGGTAATGGCTTCATTACAAAATATGACCTATATGTTAAGTATGCAGATGCTGAAGACTTTGTAAAAGTTGTTTCAAATGGAACATGGGAAAGAACAGTTGCTACAAAACAAGTAGCAATTGATAGTTCAAAGCCAATAACTCATGTTAAGTTAACAGCGTTAGAAGGTATTAATGGTTGGGCGAGTGTAGCTGAGATGAGAGTTGCTCAAGAATCTCCAACAATAACTGGACCAGATACAGTTGAAGTTAGCACATCAGTGGGAATGCACCCGGAAATGCCTTCAACAGTAAAGGCAACTTTGAGTAATAACACAGAAATGGAATTGCCAGTTCAATGGCCAGCAATTGACCCTTCAAAATATGCTGAAGAAGGATCATTTGAAGTAGTAGGACACATTAATGGCGTTGAAGCTGCAGCTATTACAGCTACTGTAACTGTAACGGCTAGTGAAGAAGTTGATATAGTAGATGCAAAAGTGATGAATGTTTACACTACAGTAGGAACTTCACCTGTTATGCCAGAAACTGCGAAGATGATCACATCAAATGGTACAGTTATAAATGTACCTGTAACTTGGGATAAAATAGCTAAAAATAGCTATAAGAATGTTGGATCATTCAGCGTAAAGGGTAGGGTAACAGGAACTAAAATAAAAGCTCAGGCTATTGTTATAGTTACAGATCCAAGGGCTACAATCACTGAAATTCCTAAAGTAAAGTAAGTACAGTAATTGGTAAAAAACCAATACTCCTAAGCATGCTTGAAGTAAAAAAGAGGTTTCACCGCAGGTACTTATAGATAAACATCACTCTTGATGATGGAAATCATATCCTTTTCAAATTAATCTCAAATAGATAATACTGTAGAGGAAAGAGGATGACTTTCTCTCTTTCAATGCTAGATTACGTGAATAAAAAGAGCCAGGATTAAACTTGCTGGCTCTTTTCATGTCATATATTAGCTTTGAGGAAGGCTGTTGATGAATTTGTATTGAAGAAAAATACTGCAAATGTGACAATACTTCCTAAGACCGGCTCCTTTGCAGATACTAATATGTTAGTTGGGCTTGGACTAATCATCAGCACTATAGTCATTGGTTAATTCAGAAGAAGAAAAACTATAGTGAGATAATTCTTTATAAAGAGCATTTACATTTTTCGTAGATGCTCTTTAATATTTATATTTATTATATATGCCATTTTATACTATTATTTAAATGAGGTGGTAATTATGATAAAGAGTAGAAATATGTCGAAAAAGTTTATAAGTAGCTTTATTCTATTTATAGTTATACCCTTTATTATCACTAGTGTTGTTGTTAATAAGCTTTATGAAGGAGTTTTGGTTTCTCACTACAATGAAAAGACTCAGCAAAATATGGAACAGCTATCAATGGATATTGAGCTTGAGCTAAGGCGGATATACCTCAATGTAGCAAAGGTTTCAAATGAAAATGAACTATTACT
Organism: Neobacillus drentensis; assembly: GCF_036965245.1. Classification (GTDB taxonomy): domain Bacteria; phylum Bacillota; class Bacilli; order Bacillales; family Cytobacillaceae; genus Neobacillus; species Neobacillus drentensis_G. The sequence goes on along the minus strand of NZ_JBALPG010000155.1, from coordinate 235 downwards.
CCTTGTAAATAGTTGGTATGAGGAAAAGGATTCTGTTAAAAAGCTTGAAATTTCCACAAAGATAGAATCAAAGCTTGATTATTTATTTGCCTATCAAGGGATGATAAATTCAATAGTATTTTTTTCAAAGAATGGCCAGATATTTAAGTATAAAGACCCTCTATATAAAAATGATTCTGATGTAAAAGACAGTTCATTGTATAAGGAAAGTATAAAAAATAAAGACAAAGTATTT
>NZ_JBALPG010000154.1:6572-22017 GCF_036965245.1 Neobacillus drentensis | reverse complement strand
ATATATAACTGACATGCAAGAATGATCATACCAAGATGGAGTAATTGGTCTAGGAAGAAAAAACTAAGCCGTTTCAGATTTTCCTCGTTCGAAAATTTTAATGTATCGAGCAGTTTAATTTTTAATATGTCGATGAGAAAATGAGAAACTACAATAAAAGCCAACGGAAAAATAAAATAACTGAGGATATTCATTGGTTTAAAATGAAAAATCAAGAAACCACTAAGAATGAATGCCGTCATTAAAAAATGATGCATAATATGTTTCTTTATATTTTTATGCTTTTCCTTTACCATTTCATCTGTTTGTAAATAAAAATCGGCAATTAGATGCGCGAGAATTAGACATAAAAGTAACATGGTTTCCCCTCTCTGTTCGATTAGTGCTACTAATCAAGCAGTGTATATATATTTTCTTTCAAATGATTTCTGATGGATTGGGTAAGAATATCACTTGTATCTTTCGGGTTAACAACTATTCCTGAATAAGCCTTTTCCTGCAAGGAATTTAGGATTTTAATTATTTCATGAAAGCTATGGAGGATTTCCTCACTTTTTCCTTTTTTAAAATGACTTGAAATGGTAGGCGGTGTTTTGCCAAGTAGTTTTCCTATTGCTTTTTGCTGTTGCACTATAAGATAGAAGGAACATACGAGCTCCTGGATATAAGTTTGTTCTTGCATGAGATTGTGTTGCAAATGCAATATGGTATTGAATAAAGACTCAAATTCATTTCTAAATTGATTGTATACAAAAGGAGTACTATTCTCTCCACGATAAAATTGATCAAGCTCAAATTTAAAGGGAGACCTATTATGGTCTTGTTTTAACAAATCATTAGCATATCTAGCCTGCTTTATCAATGGATGGATCCATTTTTCAATATCAACTTCAACTAGTTGTCGATCGATATCGCCAAAAGACAAACCAAAATAGGGTTTGTGTTGACGATATTTCCATATCCTGCTGATGAAAAATGCAACGATATATGCTGTAGAATAGCCATCACCAACAAAGATAATTTCATCCCCTGATCGATGCTTGACTTTGGTGGAGCCAATTTCTTTTGTCCAAATATTGATCCATTTCACCATTTCATCTAGATAAACGGTCAGTTCATCTCCCATGCCTTCGGACGAAGAATTACTTACATCTAATATAAAAATTGATATTGGATTAGCCTTTGTTCGCACTTTTTAATCACCCTAATTAAACTATTTAATCTAATTTTAATAAAGTTAGATTAAATAGTCAAATTTATGTTCACTTCGATTATTTAGCGAAACATTAATAGACGTTTTTTAAATGATTGTAAGGTGATTCCATTCCTGAGGCAAGAGCAATTGATACTGCTTTTGTAAAAAACGGTCGTCGACAAGTACAATCGTCCCATGATCTGTTTCCGAGCGGATCAATCGCCCACCGGCTTGTAGCACCTTGTTCATACCAGGGAACACATATGCATAATCATAACCATTCTTATCCTTTTTATTAAAATGATCCTTTATAAGATTCCGTTCAAAACAAAGCTGTGGTAAACCAACCCCTACGACTACCACTCCATTTAAACGATCACCGATTAAATCGACTCCTTCAGAAAAAATTCCGCCAAGAACAGCAAATCCAAGTAAGGTTTTGTCTTGATTAGGAGTAAAGGCCGCTAAAAACTCCTCTCGTTCTGCTTCCGTCATCCCAGTTGTTTGAATTAATGTATCGGTTTCTTCATCAACTTGCTTGAATTGCTCATAAACGGACAGTAAGTATTGATAAGAAGGGAAAAAGATCAGGTAATTTCCTGGCCGTTTTTTTATCAACGATTGTACCATTGATACGATCGCATCCTTAGTCAGTTCGCGATCCTTGAAGCGAGTGGACAATGGTTTGATAAAGACGTCGATTTGTTCTTCTCTAAATGGAGACGGGATTGAAAGGAAATAATCCTCCTGTTTTCCGCCAAGGATATCTTGATAATAGGGTAAGGGCGAAAGCGTTGCGGAAAAGTACACCTTAGAGCGATACCCTTTTCCCATTTGCCTAAGTAGTTTAGATGGATCAATGCAAAACAGTTTAACCGTAACATCGTTTCTATTTTTCTCAGCGTAGATTACATAATGTTCATCGAGAAGCTCGGATATTTTTAAGAAGTTATTCACCATAAAAAAAGCTTCCAATAGACTTTGGGAGGTCTCTGTTTTTAGTACTTGTTCTGCATCCTTTGAAAATTGAAGGAGCTGTTCTAAGAACGCTTCATCTAGGAGCTCTAAGACAAATTCTGTTTTATCATCATGCTCTTTTTTCAAAGAAATGAACCAAGAATTCAACTTACGAGCTGCCTCAAAAATCACCTTATCGACGCCCTTAAAGTCTTTTTTCAATTGAAGAAACGTCTCTTTATTTAACGAGGCTGAGAACATCTCCCTGCCTCGGTCAACCAGATTATGTGCCTCGTCCACTAATAAGACGCTGGCCTTCTTTTGCTCCTCTAACAACCGCTTTAACGACACCCGCGGGTCAAAAATATAATTGTAATCACAAATTACAGCATCAGCAGTATAGGAAAGGTCAAGCGAAAACTCAAACGGGCAGACGGTATGCTTACGTGCATAGGATTCGATCACCTCACGAGTCATCCCGTTCTCATTTGTTAATATATCAAGAATGGCATCATTAATCCGATCATAATATCCATTGGCAAACTCACAATAATCCTTTTGGCATTTGGTTTCATCCTTGAAACAGACCTTGTCTTTTGCCGTTATGGTGACGGCATTTAGACATAGACCGCAGGAACGCATGCGTGCAAATGCCTCCTCCGCTGCCGTTCGGGTAATCGTTTTTGCGGTAAGATAGAAAATTCGGTTCGCCTGACCTTCACCGATCGCTTTCACCGCCGGAAAAAGAGTAGAAATCGTCTTGCCGATTCCAGTGGGTGCTTTGGCGAATAGATTTTTTCCATCTATAATGGTTTTATAAACACCCCCAGCCAAATTCCGCTGTCCCGCCCGATACGTATCAAATGGGAAAACCAGCGCTTTACAACTTTCATTTCGTTTGACTCGATGCTCATACTGCAGCTTGGCATAAAGGGCATAACCTTCAATTACCTTATTAACAAATGTCTCTAAGTCTGCGAGTGAGTAGTACTTTTTAAAATATATTTTACCTTCCGTTTCAACATGGACATATGTTAGCTGGACAAGAATTTCCGGAAGCGCATTGTCTTTAGCATATATATAGGCATACATTTTCGCCTGCGCCCAGTGAACAGGGGAACCCTCTCCCTCCAATTGGTCAAGCGGTTGAGTAAAAGACTTAATTTCATCTATTGTTACCATGCCATCTTCAAATAAAAGCCCATCACATCTGCCATCAATAATAAATGTAAGGCCATCGTAGGTAATTTCAGTACTCAGATAAACCTCTTTTTGATCACCATCATGATAGGTTTTCTGGATTTTTTGGTGAATCCTCGTCCCATCTATTAGTGTCGATTGGGATCGGAAACGAGAATCTATACTGCCGCACTTGTACACATGTTCAACGAGGTTTCGAACGGAAATACGAACGTCATTTGACACTAAACCACCAACCTACTAAGAGAATATATGTTTGTATATTCATTATAACAGAAACTAGGGTATATATTTTGGTTGATTTAATATTTGAGAAGTTTAGGCTTTCTACGTAGGCTTTTTCATGGATTTTCACCTGTGATGTCCATCTAGAACCTCTCTACGTAGGCTTTTCTTCGGATTTTCACCCGAAATGTCCACGTAGAACCTCTCTACGTAGGCTTTTTCATAAAATTTCAACCCTAATGTCAATGTAGAACCAACAAAAAAATAATCTATTAAACAATGAAAATTAGCATAGCCATAACAGAACGCAAAAAAAAAAGCGCATTTTCAGCGCTAAACTCAAATTTTAAGACCGGATCTGTCCTCTTCCCTGCACAATTGCTTTTGTTGTCGTTAATGCCTTTAGGCCCATTGGCCCGCGGGCATGCAGCTTTTGAGTGCTAATTCCAATTTCCGCACCATAGCCGAACTGCTCACCATCCGTAAACCGAGTCGAAGCATTATGGTAAAGTACAGCTGCGTCCACTGTCTTAAAAAATAAACTGACATTTTCTTTATCTTCACTAATAATTGCTTCTGAATGCTTAGTTCCATATTGGTCAATGTGATCAATTGCTTCTCTCACATTGTTTACTAGTTTCACTGCTAGAATCGGAGCTAAAAATTCAGTGTGCCAATCTTCTTCTCCTGCTTCTTTGACAAACGAATAGGAGGAGACTAAATCTTCACTTCCACGCAGCTCAACCCCTTTATCATGAAGCACGTGTAATAGTTCGGATACAAACGGCCAATTTTCATGAAGAAGCACTGTTTCTGCTGCATTACAAACAGATGGTCGATGTAACTTCGCATTAATCGCAATATCAATTGCCATTTCTTTTTTTGCTGTTTTATCAATAAACACATGACAGTTACCAACGCCTGTTTCTAATACAGGAACGGTGGCATTTTGGATGACTGATTGAATCAACCCTGCACCACCGCGAGGGATTAGAACATCTAAGTACTGGTTCAATTTAAACATTTCTGCGGCTGTTTCACGTGTTGTATCTTCCAAAAGCTGGACAGAATCCTTTGGAATTGCCGTCCCAGCAAGTGCCTCGCGCATAACGTGAACAAGAGCTTTATTAGAATGAATCGCAGAAGAACTTCCTCGTAAAAGAACTGCATTTCCCGCTTTTAAACAAAGGCTTCCGGCATCAACCGTCACATTTGGACGAGCTTCGTATACCATTCCGATAACCCCAAGTGGTACACGAACCGTTTCAATTTTTAACCCATTAGGCCGTACCCATGCTTCGATAGTTTCACCAACTGGATCCTCTAAATGAATCAATTGACGAACCCCATCGACAATTTGTTCGATTCTCTCATCCGTTAAAAGCAAACGATCCAAAAGAGACGGTGAAAGTCCCTTTTCTTTCCCTACTTCAATATCCTTTGCATTTTCACTTAAAATCCATTCTTTCTCTGTCAATAAATGGTCGGCAACCTTTGCTAAAGCATCGTTTTTTTCAACTGCTGAAAGTACCCCCAGCTGCTTTGCTGCTTGTTTTAGTTTTCTGGATTTTTCTAACAATTCACTCATTCTTAAGCTCCTTCCTTAGGCATAGTGACCCAATTATCACGGTGAATCACTTCTGCTTTTTTGTTAATGGAATAACATTTCGATTGTTCACTCGGTAAACCCTTTACCGTTAATAAATCCTTAGAGGAATAATAAATTTGCCCTTTTCCAACGGTTTTCCCTCTTTGGTTTTTAACCACTACGACATCCAGGGCATTAAACTCTCCAATTACATTCGTGACCCCTACCGGAAGTAAACTTTTACCTTGAAATAGAATTGCTTTTTCGGCACCATCATCGATTTCGATTACGCCTCCTACATGAGAATGATACGCAATCCATTGCTTTCTCATTTGCATTTGCGTTTGGAATGGGCCGCCTATATATGTCCCATCCCCTTTACCAGCCAAAATATCCGCCAGTTTTTCCTTACCGGTCCCAGTGCCGACAAAGACGCTTACACCGAGGGATAATGCTTTTTTGGCTGCGAGTAATTTCGATTTCATTCCGCCAGTACCTACAGAAGACCCGCTTTCACCCGCAACAGCAAGCAGCTCCTCCGAAACCTCAGGGATAAAATTAAATTTTTTGGCCTCTTTTGAAACATTCGGATTGCCATCATAAAGCCCATTAATATCTGTTAAAATAATCAGGGCATTTGCATGTAAAAAACCGCTGACGAGAGCTGAAAGCAAATCGTTATCGCCAAAGGTCAATTCATCAATCGAAACAGAATCATTTTCATTAATAATCGGCACAACACCTCTTTGAAGCAGCTCATGAATTGTAGAATATAAGTTTTGAAACCGCATCTGGCTGTAAAAATCTTCACGAGTTAATAGTATTTGCGCAGGTACCATATCAAACTCTTGAAACAGCTGATTATAATGTTGCATTAATAGCCCTTGCCCGACGGCCGCTGCCGCCTGTTTCCCGGCTGTACTTTTTGGTCGTGTGGGGTATCCAAGTGAGCCAAATCCTGCCGCAACAGCACCGGATGAAATCAGTATGACCTCATGTCCCTCGGCTTTTAGAAAAGCAAGTGCCTCCCCATGATCACGCATTTTCTCGTCAGAAATCGTCCCCGACGTGTTTGTAAGTGAGCTGCTCCCAATCTTCACAACCACAAGCTGTTTTTTCATATCCTTTCGAACCTTTCTTTAAAAAATGACTATTCATTTCTTTGTTGTTTTTAGCAAAAGAATGACGCTTTGTAAAAAATTTACCTTTAAAAGAACCAAAAAAATATAAAAAACGATTCTTCTGTCCTTAAAAAGGACGGAAAAATCGTTTCCGTGGTACCACCTTCATTGATGCTAAGCATCCGCTCGAACCCGTAACGTGGGATAACGGCTTATGTTTGCATAAGCGGTATTTGAGGGCAGGTTCAAACATCTTCCCGTGAGAAACCTTTCAGCCTTTGGGTTTCATTCTCTAACACATTCGAATAATTTACTAGTCCCTTACCATTTTCAATTTAATAATTTCTTTGATTATCCATAGAAAACAAGGAAAAGTCAATAGAGTTTTTTTGAAAATTTACATAAAAAAAGCCAACTGGGTTTTCCCAATTAGCTCTCTCTCTATTATTGATTCGCATTTTTCACCCATTCAGCTACAGTAACCGTACGCTTTGCCTGGTGCTTAACAGTTGCTTGCACATCTTCAATCATTTTTCCATCTTGACCCACGGTTACACTTGTTCCGTATGGATTTCCTCCTGAACTGAAAATAATAGGGTCTGTATAACCTGGTGCTGCAACAATTGCTCCCCAATGGTACATAGACGTGTAAAGTGATAAGATAGTCGCCTCTTGTCCCCCATGAGGATTTTGGGCTGAAGACATTGCACTCACCACTTTGTTCACTAGCTTGCCGTTAAACCAAAGACCTCCTGTCGTATCGAGGAATTGCTTCATTTGCGCCGGCATGTTCCCAAAGCGTGTCGGAACGCTGAAAATAATGGCGTTAGCCCACTCTAAATCCTCCAATTTTACCTCAGGGACATGGGCTGTCGCCTCCACATGTGCTTTCCAGCCTGGATTTCCTTCAATCACGGATTGTGGTGCAAGCTCAGGAACCTTTAAAACCTTCACCTCAGCACCAGCTTCTTTTGCACCCTCTGCAGCCCATTGTGCAAGCTGATAATTCGTTCCACCCATACTGTAATAAATGACCGCGAGTTTTACGTTTGTCATTATTTTCATCTCCTTTTTTTGAAAGATTCCTTTTACCACAACTAACAAATTTATCATTTCCATTTATATGATTTTCATCCCGGACTTAAGATGGATTCGCTGATAAACTTCATAGATTTGCCGATAAAACACCCAATTTCACTGATAGAAAAATTATCTCAACTAAAAAAATCTTATACATCGGTTTAAAAAGGGGTTAGAATGCAAAAACATGTAAAAAGCAAAAAAAGAGTAGAAATGGCAGAGAAAGCCCTGCGATTTCTACTCTTTCATTAAAAATTGACTTAAAAGGTATTCAGAAACCTTCTGCGAATCAAGTTTTGCTGCGATAAATGGCGGCCGAACACCTCTTACACCTTCAATTGGAAGTCCCAGCCAAACAAGCCGCTCGTCGATGATGATAAATGGAAATGACAAGCCTTCGCTTAGCCATTGATCAGGTTGTAACTCTGATATTTCCTCTTCAGATATTACGATTAATTTTACTCTATTATTCCTATTTTTGAGTTTTCCTTTCCAATGTTCCGTTAATTTGGTAGTCTCTGGAAGAGAAATGACGATCGATGACGTTGCCGTTTCAATATCCCGGAATACTTTTTCTAGCTTAAGTGCATGCATCCATTGTAATCTTGGGTGTTGATTGTTAATCCATTTTCCAATATCCTTTGTTCCAACAGTTTGCTGATTCCTCTCCTGGTGCTCCACTAGCTGTCTAAGTGTTTTTCCATTATAAACATGCTTACGAATAAATGAATGATTGCTGACATGAATGAACTTACCTTTTGTTCTTGTTATTGCAACATTGATCAATCGTTCGCTATCCTTGCCTGTTAAGAGCATGCCTGCGCGGGTTTGGGGCTCACTTTCAACGGTATCAAAAACCATAACATCCCGCTCACTGCCTTGAAACCTATGAACGGTCGCGGCAATAATATCGGCAGTTACGCACTCTTTTTCGTACACATCCTCGAGTATGAGCTCCATTAAATTAGCTTGTGCCCGATATGGTGTCACATAACCAATCGATCTAAATCCGCTTAAGTATGATTCATGAATGAGTTGAAACGACAATAACGCTTGCCAAAGATTCATCCTCGAATGCGATGTCCGATCTGTCATACAATAGGCTCCGGTAAAGCTCGTATCCACTAGAACGGATGCCCTGTTAGGAAACGGTGCTTTTTCGACGATTTTCTTTCTACTCTTCCAAACACTTTCATGATCACCAACGAGTGAATGGTAGATGTATTTATTAGTAAAGGCAGAGATATCCGGATGCATTCTCCGTTGTTCTTTTAATAAAAATAGATGTGGATGAAGCTTGCCATCGTTAACCCAATCGACGACACCTGCCCGATGAAAGATATCCTCCTTCAACCACATGGTTACTAAAGGATCCCTTGAAGACGCAATTGGAGGTAATTGCCTAAAATCTCCGCAAATGATAACACGTTTGCCGAGTGATGAAGCAAATGCGGCTTGTGGAACATAGGCCATACTTGCTTCATCGAGAATGACAACGTCAAATTCCTTTTCAAAAATCGCCGGGTCACTCGCAGCTTTAGCCAGTGTTGTCCCGACAATAAATGCATCCTTCACAAATTGAATTTCCCGTTGACGAATTTTTTCGAGCACCCTAGCAATCTTCGTTTCTAACTCAAGCAAATGATTCGTGTCCCTTTTGCTAAAAGAACGAGCTAAATCCTGTTTTATATTTCGTCTTTCATCTAGTAATTTCTCTTTATCTTCAGCTAGATGAGGGTCTTGTTTCTCAAGCAGCTGGGTTGTGGTAATCGCTTTATGGCCAGCTATGTTTTCTCCAGTATTAAATCCATAGCGAAGGACATCTCCTTGACGATAGCGGTCTTTCTTGTTAATAAACCCTGAAATTTCACTTATTAAGACATCAACAGCTTGGTTACTATGTGATAAAATCAACACCCGCTTTTCTTGAAAATACTTATTTGCGGCTACACGTGCAAGTGTATATGTTTTACCTGTGCCTGGAGGACCCCAGACAAAGGAAACGGGATTGTATTTTGACCTCAACAATAATTCGTGAACATTGCTTTTACTTTTTTCAGCCGGATGCTTCGCTGGCATCGAGGGATCCATCAATTTTTTCACTCGTAATCGTTTCTGTTTATTTTTTTTGATGTCATCTAATCGTTGGATCAGGTGTTCAAGCAGTTCCCATGGGTCATGAAACAAGGCTGCCTCCGAAATAAAATCACCGAATGATTGTTCGAGGTTAATGATTACGCCTTTACCTTCAGATGAAAGCACCCGTCCACTTTGTTTTAAGCCGCCCCATTCAAGTCGAATTGTAGCTCCAACCGGAATTCGTAAAGAATAGGCGGTATCAAAATAGTAGGTAAACGAGCTATCACTCGATAGTAACCTTCCATTTGAGACGATGAACTTGTTACTTCCGAACTTTTTTAAATGGGAGATTTCAATATGGAGTGCCTGCTGCCATTCTTTTATGTATGTTCCTGTACTTGTCATGAATCTCTTCCTTTTAATGTTTGCTTTACTTCACTAATTTTTGAATAACCATCACACTTTTTTGGTTGATACCAGCATTGTTATCCTCTCACAGTGCCTATCTTCCTCTTTTTTCACCGTCAACGGGCACTCTCTTCCTCTCACAGTGCCCATCTTCCTCTTTTTTCGCCTTCAACGGGCACCCTCACTCTCTCACAGTGCCCGGCTTCCTCTTTTTTCTCAACCAACGGGCACTCTCTTCCTCTCACAGTGCCCGGCTTCCTCTTTTTTCTCAACCAACGGGCACTGTCACTCCCTCACTGTGACTGGCTTCCTTTTTTTAACAGCCAACAAGCACTGTCAACAGAGATTTTACAGAAGCTTTAATAGATTGAACCGGATGAAGTTACTATAGCATGTGAGTATTATTATTCCAAATTAACGGGCACAAAAAAGCACCCCCTGTGATAAGCAAAGTTTGATTATCAACAGAATTTCGTGATTTCGTAGATTTTTTGACTATAAAAAAAGAACACTCGCAAAATACAAAATGTAAGATTGCAAGTGTTCTTTTTTAAAATCTAAAGTATTTTATTAAGGGATTCTGTCAATGTTTTAATGATAAATTGTAAGTCCTTCTGTTCGATATTTAACGGCGGTGCCAAGGTTAACACATTATTGTACCCGGCAACCGTTGCACCATTTTTTCCTATAATAATACCTTCCTGCTTACAGCTGGCGATGACTTGATTAACAAGTCCTGTATCCAATGGTTCCTTTGTAGTCTTATCCTTCACTAATTCAATCCCAACTAATAATCCTTTCCCACGGACGTTTCCGACATATGGATGATCCTGGAGCAAGTTCGTTAAGTCGTTCAGTAACTGTTCCCCCAAATCTCTGGAACGGTCGAATAACTTTTCCTTTTCCATAATTTCAAGATTTTTCAATGCTAAGGCACAGGCAGCAGGATTTCCGCCAAACGTATTAACGTGTCGGAAGTAATCATACTCCTCCGTGCCTTTGAACGCTTCATAAATGTCTTTGCGGACTGCTGTTGCCGAAAGTGGTAAATAGGCGCTGGTAATCCCCTTTGCCATTGTGATGATATCAGGCTTCACGCCGTAGTTCATAAAGCCAAATGGCTTGCCTGTACGGCCGAAACCGCAAATTACTTCATCAACAATTAGGAGGGCACCATGTTTTTCACACACCTCTTTTGCTGCCTTCATATAGCCCTCAGGCGGAACGAGTACGCCGCCTCCGGTAATGATTGGCTCCATGATCATCGCAGCTATTGTTTCACTTAACTCCCACGTCATCGTCCGATCAATTTCTTTTACCGAGGACAATTCCTTCGGATCGGCAACATTTGTATCATCACGATAGGAATCGGGTGGCGAGACGTGAATAAACCCAGGTGCGAGCGGCTCATACTTGTATTTTCGTTGCGCCTGCCCTGTTGCCGCCAAAGCTCCCATTGAATTGCCGTGATATGCTCGGTAGCGTGAGACGATTTTGTAGCGGTTATGTTCACCCTTCTGCTGATGATATTGTCTTACAATTTTAAAAGCAGTTTCATTAGCCTCAGAACCACTGTTTGAGAAAAATATGACATACTCGTCTCCAAGCAATTCGTTCAGCTTTTCTGCTAGTTTAATAGCAGGAACATGGCTATGTGATAGCGGGAAATAGGCCATCTCTTTCAATTGCTCATATGCTGCATCTGCAAGTTCGGTTCTTCCGTACCCAACATTCACACACCATAGGCCTGCCATCGCATCTAAATAGCGTTTCCCATCGGCATCCGTCACCCATGAACCCTCTGCCTTTGTCGCAACAATCGTCGCTTTCGGGTTATAAGGCTTCATCGAATGCCATACATACTGATCATCCTGCTCTAATAACGTTTCATGCGGCCGCCTCGTTTGAACCATAACCATCCCTCCAATATTAGTAATGGTGCCTGACACCATAAATCATTTTTCCACTATTACTATGCGTCAAATCGTGAGGTGATCATTTTTTTGCGGGTGTAGAAATTCAAACCGTCTTTCCCGTTTACGTGGAGGTCGCCATAGAAGGAGTCCTTCCAGCCCGAGAATGGGAAGAACGCCATTGTTGCCGGAACCCCGACGTTAATCCCCAACATACCTGCATCTGCCTCTTCTCTGAATTGACGGACGGCTTTGGCGTTGTTTGTATAAATAGTAGCACCATTCCCGTACCTTGATTTGCGAATAAATTCTAATCCTTCATCAAGATTTTTCGCACGAAGCAAACTTAATACCGGTCCAAAGATTTCGTCTTTAACAATCGTCATTTCAGGGGTAACATGATCAAAGATCGTAGGCCCTAAGAAATTCCCTTCTGGAAGTTCATCCATCTCCCTGCGGCCATCCCTGATTAAATCTGCGCCTTCCTCTACCCCTTTTTCGATATAGCCAAGGACCTTATCACGGTGTTCCTTACGAATGACTGGAGTTAATAATGCCTCGTCATCCATTCCATTCCCGATAATTAATTCATCTGCTTTTTTCTTTAACGCTGTGACAAATGGATCATTATCACCGACAACCACTACGGCGCTGCAGGCCATACAGCGCTGCCCTGCGCTTCCAAATGTGGAGCTAATAATATGTTGGACAGCCTTATCCATATCGGCATCAGGCATGACAATATGGTGATTTTTCGCACCAGAAAGAGCTTGAACCCGTTTTCCTTCTGCTGCTGCCCGCTCATATACATACTTAGCAACCGGCTGGGAACCAACAAAGGAAATCGCCGCGATATCCTTGTGTTCTAGTAAACCATTCACGACATCATGAGCACCGTGAACGACATTTAATATTCCTTTTGGCGCTCCAGCTTCAGTAAACAACTCTGCTAATCTATTAGCCAAAATCGGCGTCCGTTCAGACGGCTTTAACACAAACGTATTTCCACAAGCTATGGCTAGCGGGAACATCCAAAGCGGCACCATCATCGGAAAATTGAACGGAGTAATCCCTCCGACAACGCCCAATGGATAGCGGAACATTTCGGAATCGATTTCTTCTGCAATTCCTGATAACGTTTCTCCCATCATTAAAGTTGGTGCACCGGAAGCGAACTCGACACACTCAATCCCGCGCTGAACTTCCCCATATGCCTCTTTGTAAGCCTTTCCATTTTCCTGAACAATCAGCCTCGCCAATTCCTCATGGTTTTCGGTTAAAAGGTAGTGGTACTTAAATAGGATCCTCGCACGCTTTGGAACAGGGACGTTTTTCCACTTTTTAAATGCTTCCTTTGCCGCTGCAACAGCAAGATTGACGTCCTCTTTCGATGAAACTGGAACTTTTGTGATTACCTTATTTGTTGCAGGATTCGGCACATCCAGTGTTTGCCCGCTGTTTGCACTCACCCATTCACCATTAATATAATTTTTCAATGCAGCCGTTTCATTTTTTGTCACACTCATGTCTTGCCCTCCTTATTTTTCAGAATAATAGTTTGTAATAATTCAGCGTTGCAAAACCTTATATATTCATTATCCCGCATCACTAAAATGCTTTCATTAGACACACTGTAAAATGGCTTAAATCATTTCCATGACAATTTGAACATTCATTTAACATGTATTCTATTTGTCACTACCTCCTCACTTGGCTGATTTGCTTTTGTTGGCTGGGCAGCCGCTAAATAACCATGGACAAAAAGCATAAATTCAATTGCAACCCTTTTTTCGTGCTCCATAAAATCTTCACCTAAAAGATTTTCAAGCTTCTGCAGGCGATGGTATAAAGTTTGCCTGACGATAAACAGCTTATTGGACGTTTCCTGCTTTGAGCCATTACATTCCAAATAGGCTTTTAATGTTTCGAGAAGCTTGGCATTGTATTTCTGATCATATTGAATAACAGGATGGAGATATTCCAATGCAATCTCCTGCAAATCGGTATGTTTACTCATCTGCGAAATAAGCCGATATAAATGCAAATCCTCGTAAAAATAAAAAAATTGTTTGTTAGTCATTTTTTGTTGAATTCTTAATGTTTCTTTGGCTGTCTGATAGCTCCTATGTACATCACGTACTGAATGAATAAACTTCCCCGCTCCAATCATAAGCCTTCCTGGATTTTGTTTGCGGATAAATTCAGATTCCTGGATGGATTCGATCGCATTTTTAATCCGTTCCTTCAGATTCTTTTTCGTACGATTATTTAGAAGAATGAAGGTAATTTCGTTTCTTTTTTCGACGAAAAAGACGGCAAATCCATTCTGTTCAAAAAAAGAACGAAATAATAATTTTAAGTAAGTAACATCATGGCTTGCTTTTTCTTTTATGGGTGTCTGTTTGGTGATCAAAACGATTGCGTCATTCGTTTTTCCTTTAATTCCATTTTCTAATAAGTATTCATGAATATCCTCAAATGAATGTTCACCCTCCAGCCAGCCATGTAGCCACTCAAACTCTTCTACCCGCTTTTTTTCTTCCACATATAAATCTCGTAATAAATGCTGGGCTATTGCCGTCGCTGTTCGGTCTAAGATCAATAAATCATACTCGCTGATCGGTATATCCTTAGAATATATAAACAACTCGGCATATTCCTGACCGAACAAAAAGATAGGTGAAGAGGCGATAAAATCATTAGCTTGCAACTTTGCCTCTTCTAGTTGATGAATAATAGAGTATTGTTCACTTTTGCTTATTTCGGGTACAAATTCATGCTCTTGACTTTTCAGACGGAAAATAATTTGTACATCCAATGCAGAGAAAATAAATTGAAGGATATCCTCATAGGTTTCAATAGTTAGCAGCCGTTTATTTAAGCTCTGAGAATAATTCTCTAAATCAGAAATCTTCTGGTATTGCTGGTTAATAATGACCGAATGAATATCCTGTGTAATTTCAACAAACGGGACTTCTTTTTGAAAAATAATAATTGGGAATTGATACTCATTGGCAATTTCAATGACCTCATCTGGAACCTTAGTTAGGTAGGTACCCATTTCAATACATAAACCAGCAGCTTTGTTGTCAATAAATTCCTTTACCATGGAGACAAATAATTTCATATTATCCTTCCAGGCAACACCAGTTGATAAGATAAGCTCATTCCCATTTAATAGATTTCGAATACTTGTAACCTCAACCACATGAACCCATTTGACAGTCCTCTGATTGCCTTCATTTCCCGCGATAACCAAAGCTTGTTCAAAGTGCTTTCGTTTAAATATATCTGCAACTGTTAGTTGAAAATGTTCCTTCATAAGTAAGCTTCTCCTTAAAATCAGAACTTTGGGTAGAACGGGATTGGCCATTCAACCAATCCTTTATCTCTTACCCAACACCACTTAGCTGTTCGCTTGTTTCTGGTTAATTAATATACTAGAAAAATACTTCCGGCCATTAGCCGTTCCAATTTGAAGTGTTTCGGTTACATTTCCATTTGGATGTAAAAAATCAACAGAAGCACCATTTAAATGTTCTCTTACTCCGCTAATGCGGCATCCCTTTTGGATAAGAAAATCAATTTTATCTCGTTCACCGAGAAATTGTTGATGATCTGACATGTTATCCTCCTTATATCCTGTTTTAATATAAATCTACATTATTCGGAATTTCCC
>NZ_JBALPG010000154.1:0-6533 GCF_036965245.1 Neobacillus drentensis | reverse complement strand
TTCATAGGCTTTATCCTCGATTACCCAATCCCTGCCAACGGAAATTCCTAAATATTTTTC
The DNA here is from genome assembly GCF_036965245.1 of Neobacillus drentensis. Taxonomy (GTDB): domain Bacteria; phylum Bacillota; class Bacilli; order Bacillales; family Cytobacillaceae; genus Neobacillus; species Neobacillus drentensis_G. The sequence continues at coordinate 6,473 of NZ_JBALPG010000154.1, read as the reverse complement.
ATCACTTGGATCCTCGATTTCAGCTTGACGATACTTGTTGAACCACCAATATTTTGCGAGAACATAGTAAACGCCTGCACCCAATATGAAACCAACTAAAAACCCAAAGTCCGGAACAAAATAGGATACTCCAGCCCCAATAATCCAAGCAATAAAACCTGCTAAGTTGATACCGCCCATATATTTATATTGGCCTTGGTCTTCATATAATTCTGGAACATTTACACGCCTCTTCCGAAGCAGATAATAATCTGCAAACAGGATCCCAACAATTGCGGCTAAAATACCACCGACAAATAAAAGAACTTGAATAATAATATCAAACAGCTGCCATGGTTGTACGACAGTCCCTACAATCCCAGCTGTTATGACACCAGCCCAAAACGGAAACTTTGGACCGCCAACGTTAGAGAAAATCGTTGCGGCGGGCACAACATTTGCTGCCGTGTTTGTAGACCATTGGGCAAGAACAATCATTAACAGTAAAATTGCAAGGATAAAACCGCTAGCTGACTTTTGCAAAGCTACTACTGGGTCAGCGTTTAATACAGCGATATAGGAAACCGCACCAATGACAATCATAAAGGTTTGTGTTAATGGCATTGCGATCATATTTCCGATTAACGATGCTTTATTTCGCTTAAACCAGTTCTTTTCATTAACGGGAGCCTTAATAAACCGAGAAATGGAAGGGATGTCCGCACTCAATGTCGCCCAAAACCCCATATTACTAAAAATAACAACTAAAAATGCAGAAAAAGCAGCACCACCTGTTACAGGGGACTCAACCCAGCTCCATACTTCTCTTCCTGCGGCAGAAGCCTGGTCAGATAATGACACATACATCCATAAAGCGATTATGAGAATAATCGGTGCCGCTAAATCAGCAAAACGCTCAATGGATTTAATGCCAAGAGCAGTATTAACCAATTGAACTACTGCAAAAATAAGAAAGCAGACAAACCAATTATCAAAGCCAAATAACATATTTAAGATTCCGTTCATCGCGGTAGATCCAAAATACGTATTAACACCAAACCACATAGAGGCCGTTATACCACGGGTAATAGAAGGAATGTGGGTTCCAATCGTTCCAAACGGTGCTCTCATATAAACAGGAAAAGACAACCCGTGCTCAATTCCAATATCGGCGATTAGAGAAATGAAAAATCCAATCGCAAGACTGCCTATGACAGTAGCAAGAATGACCCATGGTAATGATATTTTCATAACTCCTGCTCCGCCTATGGCAAAGGTGGCAAGAACGACAACCATCCCCACCCACATAAATGAGAACCCTAATTTTGTTATTTTCCTGTCTTTATGATGAATTGGAAATAAGTCTGGTGATTTTAAGTGGCTTTTTTTCATATGAACACTCCTTGTTTTCGGTTTTACTTCCTAGAAAATATAAAAACAAAGTTCAAACAACCGACATCAAAGTTCAAAATTTAAAAATGGCAATTGCTTAGAAGCACCTAAGAAATTGCAGGAGTAGTTCAAAATCGAAATGTGGAAGCGCCTTGGTCAGCCCCGATATTGGGAGACTTAGTCGAAATCTGCATAGTCTCCCATAATACTTACAGAAAGCGTGAGATTACTGTAGCCAAAGAAATGTTCTCAAGCCTATGAGATTTGCAATTAAACTTCATATGGTTGAGGTTGTTTGACCTCGAGGGGCTAGGCGTTGGAGCTGGACAATTCTCAAAATTTAGATTGTGAGTGTTTCATTCCGATTTATTTGTGCATTGCTGCTATATTTAGCTCTCTTTAAATATTGACCGGAACCCGGTTTTCCTACAAACTGCTTATCACGGACAACATATTCTCCGCGGACTAAAACGGAAACAGGCTCACCTGTCACTTTCATCCCTTCAAATGCATTGTAATCAACCGCCATATGGTGGGTTTCAGCAGAAATCACCCGTTCAATATTCGGATCAAAAATAACAAGGTCGGCATCAGCACCAATGGCAATTGTCCCTTTATTAGGGAATAAACCAAATAACTTAGCAGCACGTGTTGAAGTAAGGTCCACAAACTGATTAATGCTAATACGTCCTTTTTTCACCCCCTCTGAAAATAGAATGGATAAACGATCCTCGATAATAGGACCCCCATTCGGAATTTTTGTAAAATCAGACCTTCCTAAATCCTTTTGCCCTTTAAAATCAAACGAGCATTGATCAGAGCCAAGTGTTTGCAGCTGGCCGCTCTTTAAGGCATTCCAAAGAACCTCCTGGTTCCACTTTTCTCGTAATGGCGGTGACCAAACAAATTTTGCCCCTTCAAAATTCGGTTTTTCTAAATAGCTTTGGTCGAGAACTAAATATTGCGGGCATGTTTCTCCCCACACATCAAATCCCTTACTGCGTGCTTCGGTTATTTTTTCAACGGCATCGGCGCATGATACATGAACAACATAAAGCTGAGAGTTAGCCAGCCCTGTCAGTTTGGCGGCGCGCCCTGTCGCTTCGCCCTCTAATGCAGCTGGTCTTGTTAACGCATGATAAATTGGTTCTGTCTTCCCTTCCTCTAATGCCTTCTTTGTTAAATAATCAATGACATCCCCATTTTCCGCATGCACCATGACTAATGCACCATGTTCTTTTGCGGAAACAAGCGTACGGAATAGTGTTTCATCATCGGCTTGAAAAACATTTTTATAAGCCATAAATACTTTAAACGAGGTAATCCCTTCCTCATTAATGACTTGTGGAAGTTCATTCAAAACGGACTCGTTGATTTCTGAGATCATTAAGTGGAAGCCATAATCAATGACAGCTTTTTCCATAGATTTTTCATGCCAGATTTGAATCGCGTTTTTAAGCGGCTCACCTTTATTGGTTAAGCAAAAGTCAATAACGGTTGTTGTGCCGCCGAATGCAGCTGCAATCGTCCCAGATTCAAAATCATCCTTTGTTACTGTTCCACCAAAAGGCATGTCTAAGTGGGTGTGCGGGTCAATTCCTCCCGGGAAAACAAAACAGCCTTTCGCATCGATGACTTCCGCACCAAGTTCTGATAGATTTGCACCAATTTGCGTTATTTTGCCATCTTCGATTAAAATCTCTGCTTGGTACGTGTCAGAGGCAGTGACAATAGTGCCGTTTTTAATGATTTTTTTCATTAATCGGTTCCTCCTAATCTAAATCTCTTTATTTGGATACATCTGCTTTGCATTCTACAACGACATTTAAAGCGGATTGGCGCTCATTCCATGTCATTGGCGGCAGCTCCCTAGCTGCTTCCACCATGTCGATTGCCCCTTCAACCGGGCAGACAATCGAACATAAATTGCAGCCAACACAGTCTTCTTCCCGTACTTTAAGATAGTTCTTTCCTGAAGCATCTGTTAGCATGTCAATACATTGATGGGATGTATCTTCGCAAGCAATATGACATTTATTACAGTTGATACAAACATCAGTATTGATTTTAGCGACGATATTGTAATTCAAATCCAAGTTACCCCAATCAGAGTATTTTGGAACTGACTTTCCAATGATTTCTGAAACAGAGGCAATTCCTTTACGATCAAGGTAATGGCTGAGTCCCTCAATCATGTCCTCGACAATGCGGAAACCGTGATGCATGGCGGCAGTACATACCTGAACCCCAGTAGCACCCATTAACATAAATTCAACTGCATCCTGCCAGTTCGAAATACCGCCAATTCCGGAAATCGGTACGTTAATATGTGGATGTCTTGCGCATTCTGCCACCATATTTAAGGCAATCGGCTTAACTGCAGGACCACAATAGCCGCCATGTGCCCCTTTTCCTGCTACATGCGGAATGGTATTCCAATTATCGAGGTCCACCCCCATTAAGCTGTTGATTGTGTTTATCATACTAATCGCATCTGCACCGCCATTACAAGCTGCTTCGGCGGTTGCGGTAATGTCAGTTATATTTGGTGTCAATTTAACAATAACTGGTGTCTTGGCCACTTCTTTTACCCAATAGGTCTGACGTTCAACAAGTGCTGGTACCTGCCCGGATGCAGAACCCATACCCCGCTCCGCCATCCCGTGAGGGCAGCCAAAGTTTAACTCTAGGCCGTCAACCCCGACATCCTCAACCCGTTTCACAATTTCATGCCACTTTTCTTGTTTTGGCTCCACCATTAACGATGCAATAATAGCATGGTTAGGAAATCGCTTTTTCGTTTCATAAATTTCCTTTAAATTTACTTCTAGAGGACGATCGGTGATAAGCTCAATGTTATTGAAACCGGCTACTCTTTGTCCGTTAAAACTAATCGCAGCAAATCTTGATGATACATTTAATATCGGATCACCCAATGTTTTCCATACTGCCCCGCCCCAGCCTGCCTCAAAGGCTCTCTGAACTTGATACCCTGAGTTGGTAGGAGGTGCTGAAGCCAGCCAAAATGGATTTGGTGATTGAATTCCTGCAAGATTAATACGTAAATCAGCCATCGCTTTTCCCCCTTTGTCATTTAAAAGATTCATAGAGTCAATTTACTACTCCAACTGCCAAGTATTGCTTGTGAATGGCATAAGCAGCATCTTTTCCTTGCTGGGCAGCGGTTACGACCATTGCGTCTCCTTTTCCTTTACCAAAAACCACATCACCACAAGCATAAATGTTTGGATTGGAAGTCTGTAATGATGCTTGGTCTACTTTTACGACACCCCCATCATGATGTAGACCAAATGCCTCAATCAATTCCAAGTGTCTTGTTTGTCCGATTGCTTTTACCACTGCATCCACAGGAATTACATATTCGGAGCCTTCTACCGCTACTGGTTTACGGCGGCCATCCTTTTCAGGCTCACCGAGCTTCATTTTAATACACTCAATGCCCGTTACCCTTCCACTTTCATCGCCAATAATCCTTTTCGGTGTAGTTAACCAGCGGAACTCGACACCATCTTGTTTAGCAAATTCATATTCAAAATCATAAGCGGTCATTTCTTCTTCCGTTCTACGGTATAAAATTTTCACGTTTTCCGCTCCTAAACGGACAGAACATGTCGCACCGTCGATTGCGGTATTCCCTGCACCAATGACAACTACTCGCTTGCCAACAAAATCTTGGGATAACAGCCCGTTGTTTTTTGTTGCCTTAACAAATTCAATCGCATCATAGACTCCGTCTAAGTTTTCACCTTCAACACCGAGGTTCGGAACATGTGCCATTCCAACCGCCAAAACAACATTATCGAAATCTTCAGTTATTTTATCTGCTGAAATATCCCTTCCGACCACTGTGTTCGTTCTGATTTTTACATTCAATTTTTCAACCTGTTCAACTTCCCAGAAAGAAATTTCTTGTGGTAAACGGAAGGATACAATACCAAAAGTATTTAATCCGCCCGCTTTTTCTGCAGCTTCAAAGATCGTGACATCATAGCCTAATCTTGCAAGTTCTCGTGCGGCTGATAATCCGGCAGGTCCGCCTCCAATTACTGCAACTGTCTTGCCGTTTGAAACACCAGGTTGAAAAAGTGACTGTTCATTTTTGATAGCCCAATCTGTCGCATATCTTTGCAGAGTGCCGATCATGATTGGTTTCGTTGAATGGTTTAGGACACAAGCTCCTTCACAGAGCTCTTCTGTAGGACAAACCCTGGCACAGCTGGCTCCAACGGGATTTGAAGCCATAATTGTTTTTGCAGAGCCAAGGAAGTTTCCTGAGGCAATTTTTTTAATAAAGGTTGGAATATCGATTCCAGTAGGACATGCTTTTATACATGGGGCATCATAGCAATAGAGGCAACGATTCGATTCTTCAATAGCTTCTTGGTTTGTTAGTGGTTTTTCCACCTCGAGAAAGTTGTTTTCAAGGTTGGATAAGGAAATACGCTGCATTTTTTCATTCGCCAAGAGAAACCCTCCTTCAATTATGAATGGATAATATTTCTTAAAAAATGAAAGCGCTTCAATAAAACTAGATTAGTAAATTCACACCAACCCCTTTTGGTAATTTACAGAAAATTCCGTATCTTATCTTTAATTTTACAGGCCTTAAGTTGGCAATACACCTTACAACTTGTAAAATGATGTAAGCATTTCATTATCCAATATGTAAAATGATGCAAGCATTTCATTATCCAATATGTAAAATGATATTTTTTTCTTATAGACACANNAAGTAAAAGAGTATGCACAAAATTATGTTCTAATTGTCAAGACAAAGCTTTCTTGTACATTTTTCTGAATACTTTTTCAATTTAACACAAAGGTACAAAAAAATATGTAAAAATATATCGAACTGTCATATTTTCCTACGTACTTGTTATGTTCGAATTGAAAAGACTCTAATCATATACAATTCCTTGAAATATCAATATTTTTAAATGATACCTACCATTAAAAATTGGAAATTCCATTGAAGCAATCGTCAAAAAAGAATTCGACATGAATAAATAAATAGCTATAGATCTCTCCTCTAATATTTTTGAATTAAATTTATCTAAACAAACTTCAATCGATTCTTAATA
>NZ_JBALPG010000153.1:0-16079 GCF_036965245.1 Neobacillus drentensis | reverse complement strand
AAAAAAGAGAGCAAACATCTAGATAGGAACCCCAACCCGCATATAATGTTATCCAATAATACAGCTTTAAAGTCAGCTAAGGAAAACTGCAATTTTACTCATAATAGTACCATCGGCCAAATCCATTAGCTTTATAGTTTTGATTCAGAATTCGTCTTATTATATCCTTCGTTACAATCCCCCCGCACCATTCCTGAACAACTTTAGTAGTAATCTTCCGATCAGGAAAAAGAAGCCTTAGCTCCTTCACACTTCGCAGCACAGAAGTATCAATACTCTCTTCACAGCCGCAATCCCCACAAACAACCTTCCTCCCAGTAACAGAAACCAAAAACGATTGGCAAGAAGAACAAATAATGCCTTTCCGCAGTACCTCATATTCATAAGTGGGAATCCTAGGGTAAGGGGATTCAACCAGATGCATGGAAATTAAAAGGTCTGCAAGCTTTTTATGTTTTCCATTGATCTTCCCCGTCCACATATTTATTTTTTTCATAAAGGTATTAAGCTGTGTAGGATAAATGATTGGCTCATGTTTCGGTGCTTGATAAAGGGTAAATTCGGGGTTGATAAACACCACCCACGCTTCAACGGGCAGCTTGAAACCATATTTTTGAAGCAATTGTCGGAGTAGGGTTTCACATCGTTTTAGTTGGTCTAGCGGATTGTTCATTAATTTTTTTGATTTCGAAATGAAATCACCTTTTTCATAATAATAATCACCTTCATGATTTTTAACATCAAAAAGGTATAATGTGTCTTGTATAACCAATGTGTCAATTTGGAACTTAGAATTGTTTAACTCTAGCAGCAGACCATTTAATATAAAACATTCACTTTGGAGCTTTTCAGTTAATAAGTCAAACATCACTTCCCCTTCAAAACCCTTATTAAGCTTCAAATAGTTCCATTTGCCTTCTTCAGGCAACTCCATTCGGGCATGTAAACTTCTTAATATCGTTATTTCTTTCCGTTCCTCTCGCGGTTTATAAGCCATAAAGCACATCCTCTCTATCTTCCAAAATAAGAACTAAGACACCTAGTTTTATTTTATTAAAAATTCCAAATAGACAGAAGGAAAGGTATGTATATTTAATGACAGTAATCTTAATAAATCAGGTAAAATGAAATAACAATGAACAAAAAACTGTTTCATTCGTCTAATTGGTAAAGAGATAAGTAAGGATGATGGGGGAAAGAGAGGGCTATTGCAGAATGGATGCATTGATTAAAAATGCGAAAAAAGGGGATCATCTTGCTTTTGCCATGTTATTTAAAGAAAATTATCCATTCCTTGTAAAGTATTTAATGAAAATTACAATGAATCCTGATACAGCTGAAGAATTAGCACAAGAGACAATGGCGAAATGTGTACAAAAGATTCACCTTTATAATGGTCAAAGTAAATTTTCCACATGGCTCGTTTCAATAGCGACGAATACATATATTGACCAATGCCGAAAAATGAAAAGAGAGAAAAACTGGCAGGGGCAAGAGGAAATATTCCGTAAGTTGAAATGGCATTTTGAAAGCAGAAATGAAGAATGGAATGATTGCCTCGAGGCACTGGGAAGATTACCTGAGGACGTTCGAATTCCTATTATTTTGAAGCATTACTATGGTTATTCCTACGAAGAAATTGGAGAATGGATGAAAATTTCTCCCGGAACAGTTAAGTCAAGGGTGCATAACGGAATAAAGTCAGTTAGAAGGGAGCTGAAGCTAGGTGAAGAAACAAAAAGTCATTATCCTGAACAGCAGACAACAAAATAAACAAGATTTTGAAACTATTCACGAACTGCAAGAGGGATTAGAAAAAATCGATCAATTCCCAGTCTATACACCCAATTTACAATGGTTTGAACAAATAGTTATCCAAGAGAAGCAAAACACAAGGAAAAAATTAATCAAAGATTTGTCGGTCTTTTTTATTGTCGCATTAATTATATTAAGCGGGATGATTATTTCCCTTTATCAAATGCCTGCTATTTTTATTCTTGTGCAAATTATTACGTCTATCTTTATTGTGGTATACACAAGTATTCGGATAATGAAGAGGGCGAATCATATATGAATAAGGATCTTTCGTTAATCACCATTATTGTTGTTGTCGTAATTTTATTAACGCAAAGCATATATTTATTTATGGATGCCAGGAAACACAGCCATAATTATTGGCTCTGGGGTATTGTTGGTTTGATTCAAGCCCCAATGCCAACGCTATTTTATTTAATTTTTGTACGAAAAATTTTTCAAAGGAATAAGCCTAAAAAGGGGGATTCTTATAATGATGATTGTTACGACTGACTTCATACCAGGCAAGGAAATTAGGGAATTAATCGGTTTTGTGAAGGGAAGTACCGTCCAATCAAAACATATAGGCAAGGACTTAATGGCAGGACTTAAAACCATTGTCGGCGGTGAAATTAAGGAATATACAGATATGCTGGATGAGGCAAGGCAAAAAGCGATTGAAAGAATGCTAGACGAAGCAAGGAATTTAGGTGCAAATGCCATCATCGGAATGAGACTGCAATCCAGTTCCGTTATGCAGGGAGCCTCGGAAATTATTGCATATGGAACGGCAGTTTGGGTGGAATAAAGTGAAGTTTAATCAGTGGCTGTTACAGCCTATGTAGATAATAATTCTGAAAAATGGGAATTGACTTTTAAAACGACTGGTGATAATCTAACAAAGTAAGAAAAATTAGGAAAAGGAGGGTTACGAAATGATTAATTTAATTCAATCTTTGTTAACAATTGAATATTTGAATGTAACCTGCCCTAGGGAAATTATCTCCTGACTTTTCTTTGTGAAAATTGATAAATGACTAAAACACAGGTTTCGTTCTATTTGAAACGTAACGTGTGTTTTTTTGTCCCTTTTTTTAGAAGGAGACATACTGCACAATTGCGGTATGTCTTTTTTTTAGCCGATTGGTAAGGATAACTTTCCAATCGGGCATAAGTGCAAATACGCCTCTGTCTTGCCCTTAATGGCTTGCCAGTCGGCGAGTTTTCTTTAAAAGATAAGAAAGAATTTAGACTTTGAGAATTGTCCAGCTCCAGGCGCCATCGGCTAGTGTACTTCGCATCTTCTCCCTACGATAAGTCAACATCGGATCGCTTGCGCTCTCCGTGTTTCCTTTATCTCAGTCGAAGCGCTCCAGTCCATACGCCGATAGTCGGGCGCCTTACGCTTTTCTTATAACTTTTAAAAAAAGAGGAGGAACAATCCATGTTACTGATACCCGAAGTACGTCTGGACCTCACAAAAGAAAAGACAGAAGACGGTTAGTAAAACAAAAGGGGGAAGACAACAATGTTTTCGGTATTAAAAAAATTAAGTTGGTTTTTTAAAGAAAATTGGCAGCGATATGTGATAGCTGTATCGCTATTAACAATAGTAGGTATATTGGATGTTTTGCCGCCAAAATTAATTGGAATGGCAATTGATGATATTCATATAGGTGCCATGAGTGAAGGGAAAATAATACGATATCTTACCAATCTTCTCATCATTATGATTTCATCCTATGGGATCACCTATTTTTGGCAGTATAAATTATTCGGAGGAGCATTTCTAGTAGAAAGGAAAATGCGATCTAGGTTTGTAAACCATCTATTAAAAATGACTCCGGCCTTTTATGAAAAAAATCGCACGGGTGACTTAATGGCACGTGCTACGAATGACTTAAAGGCTATCTCGATCACAGCAGGTTTTGGAATCTTGACACTTGTGGATTCAAGTGTCTGGATGCTGACTTTACTGTTGACAATGGGCCTTTTTATAAGCTGGAAACTGACATTAGCGGCGATTATTCCCCTGCCCATTATGGCCATTCTAATGAAATTATACGGAAAAAGAATTCATACCCGCTTTATGGAAGCCCAGGATGCCTTCGGCGAGCTAAATGACCGGGTGCTTGAATCGGTTGCAGGTGTAAGGGTCATCCGTGCATATGTGCAGGAAAAGGCTGATAGTAGCCGGTTTCACCAGCTGACTGAAGATGTTTATCATAAAAATATTAAAGTAGCAAAAATTGATGCCTTATTCAATCCAACGATAAAGGTGCTTGTTGGAATCAGCTATTTAATTGGTCTCGGCTATGGTGCTTATTTAGTCTTCCACCAAGCAATTACATTAGGAAATCTCGTTTCCTTTAATGTCTATTTAGGGATGCTAATTTGGCCGATGTTTGCCATTGGAGAGTTAATTAATGTAATGCAGCGGGGAAATGCTTCACTTGACCGTGTCAATGAAACCCTAAGCTACAAGGAAGAGGTCAGCAATCCTGTTAAACCGGTTGCGTTCGCTTCCGCTGAACGTATTGATTATCAAAATGTAACCTTCCGCTATCCATCATCTAAAAATAACAATTTAGAAAATGTGGATGTAAGGCTCCTGCAAGGTCAGACACTGGGAATCGTCGGTAAAACGGGAAGCGGAAAGACTACGTTTATTAAACAATTATTAAGACAATACCCACTTGGAGAAGGTGAGGTATCCATCGCGGGTGTTCCGTTAGAGGAGCAAACATTAAACCAGGTTCGCAGCTGGATTGGCTATGTGCCTCAGGATCATGTACTTTTTTCAAGAAGTGTGAAGGATAATATTCTCTTTGGCAGGAATGAAGCGAGTGATGAAGATTTAGCGTTAGCCATCGATTTAGCAGCGTTCCGTAAAGATTTAGAAATGCTTCCTGAAGGATTGAGTACGCTTGTAGGTGAAAGAGGCGTAGCCCTGTCCGGCGGGCAAAAGCAGCGTATCTCGATTGCCCGCGCGCTTATTAAAAATCCGGAAATTCTCATTCTCGATGATTCCTTATCTGCAGTTGATGCCAAAACAGAAAAGAGAATTATTGACAATATCCGCAATGTAAGAAAAGAAAAAACAACCATTATTACAACGCATCGGATGTCTGCTGTCCAGCATGCCGACCATATTATTGTCCTCGATGAAGGAAGAATAATTGAAGAAGGGACACATGAACAGCTCTTAGAGCAAGGCGGATGGTACAGTGAACAATTTTTACGGCAGCAGATTGAACGTAATGCTGAAGAGGATGTGAAAGCATGACCACAGGTAGAAGATTAGTCGGATACGCACTTTGTTATAAAAAAATTATTTTGGCAGCATTGATCATGCTGACCATTTCCGCCGCAGCAGATCTAGCAGGGCCGTTTATTGCAAAAAATATTATTGATCAGCATATTTTAGGCATTGAATCTGTCTGGTATGAAACAACCAATGGCGATAAGGCAGTAGAGTATAACGGGAAAGTGTACAAAAGAGAAAAGTATTTTTCAAGTGGTGAACAAAAGGGAAAACCAGCTCGGATTCTCCAGGTTGGTTCCAAGTTCGTTTTTATTGACCAAGAAGTTGAATTTGATGGAAAAAGAAGCTTAAAAGAAGGAAAATTACTCATTAAAAAAGGTGCACAAGAGGCAGAATATCAGGCGAAAATCCTTAATGGCTCAGACCTATTAAGGTTTTACCAACCGGAGATTCCTGCGATATTTCAATTATTAGCATTCTATTTTGGGCTCTTAGTGGTATCAGCCATTTTTCAATATGGGGAAAAATTTTTCTTGCAAAAATCAGCCAACCGCATCATTCAAAAAATGCGTGAAGATGTTTTTGGGCATATTCAACGGCTGCCAATCAACTATTTTGATAATCTGCCCGCAGGAAAAGTGGTGGCACGAATCACGAATGATACAGAAGCCATCCGGGAGCTTTACGTAACCGTACTTGCTACTTTTTTTACCAGTGTAATTTATATTACCGGCATATATGCGGCCTTGTTTATTTTGAATGTGAAACTGGCAGCGATTTGTTTAGTGCTGCTCCCAATCCTGTATGCATGGATGTTAATTTACCGGAAGTATGCATCAAAATACAACCGTGTCATTCGTTCTCGGAATAGTGATATTAATGCAATGATCAACGAGTCAATTCAAGGAATGAGTATCATTCAGGCATTTAGCCGCGAAAACGAAACGAAAGCAGATTTTGAAAAGCTAAACCATGAACATTTTACCTACCAAAATAAAATGCTAAGTTTAAATGCGTTAACTTCTCATAACTTAGTAGGGATTTTAAGAAATCTCGTCTTCGTGGCATTTATTTGGTATTTTGGAGGGCAAGCGCTTAATCCTTTAAACGTGATTTCACTTGGGATGCTTTATGCCTTTGTTGATTACGTTAACCGTCTTTTTCAGCCTGTCCAAGGAATTGTCAATCAGCTTGCTAATTTGGAGCAGGCGCTTGTGGCTGGTGAGCGGGTGTTTAAATTGATGGATGAGCCGGGTGAAAATGTCAGCAGTGAGCGGATTGCCCGTTATAAAGGGAATGTAACCTTTGATCATGTTTCATTTGGTTATAAACAAGGAGAATATGTACTAAAAGATATTGATTTTGAAGCGAAGAACGGAGAAACAGTTGCATTGGTTGGTCATACAGGTTCAGGAAAAAGCTCCATTATGAATTTACTTTTCCGCTTCTATGATTGTCAAAAAGGAAAAATTCTTATTGATGGCAAAGATATCGAAAGTATTCCACGTCAGACGATTCGAAATCATATGGGCATTGTGCTGCAGGATCCCTATTTATTTACAGGGACGATTGCTTCGAACGTGAGCTTGAATGATCCATCCATCACTAGAGAAAAAGTCGAAAAAGCGTTAAAGGATGTTGGTGCTGAAAAAGTATTCAAAAATTTAGAGAATGGGTATGATGAGCCGGTAATCGAGAAGGGCAGCACCCTTTCGAGCGGGCAGCGGCAATTGATCTCATTTGCCCGAGCACTTGCCTTTAATCCAGCAATTCTAATTCTTGACGAAGCCACCTCCAGTATTGACACCGAAACTGAAGCGCTTATTCAAGAAGCTATGGATGTTTTAAAGAAAGGCCGAACAACGTTTATCATTGCCCACCGTTTGTCGACTATTCGCAATGCCGATCAGATTCTTGTACTCGACCGCGGGACGATTGTTGAGAGGGGAACTCATGACGAATTGATGGCGACTAAGGGGAAGTATTATCAGATGTATCAGCTCCAGCAAGGCGGCAACGAAATAGCAGGATAGCATAAGAGCTGGCCCTTTATCGAGGGCCAGCTTTTTCACTGCTATCTAAAGAAGAATTTTGGATTCGCTGATAAACTATAAAAACTGCCGATAAAAAGCAACAGATATCATAAAAATTCGCTGATAAGCTACACTTAATAGGTAAGTCCAACTCGTGTTCCAATAAATTCTTCGCTAAAAAGCTGTTGAAACGCGAAATCACCTGTGTCATATATCGAGATGGACGAAGGATTTTCAGGTAAAAAGTCCTTTTCGAATCGAAACGTGCCAATTCTTTCACCTACGGGCAAATAGGTTGGACAAACGATCGTCCAATCAAGTCCTGAATCCTTTAATAACAAATAGGCTTTTAAATGCTCCTCGGCATCCTTTGTACTTTTTCGCTTTGACTCTGAGGATTGGAATCGGTATAAATGTGGTGCAGAACGTGCCTGCAGGATTCCCGCAGTTCCAATGGTAATAATACGCTTGATGCCGTTCTTTTTCATATGCTTGATTATGTATGGCATGGAAGTGGAAAGTGTTGTCGTCCCATCAGTATTTAACGCACTAATGACAACATTTGTACCTTTAATAGAATGAGCGATAACTGCTTCATCAAGGATGTTTCCTTCTATAACTTTGAGACCAGGAGCCTCATGTATTAGTTTTTTTGAATCTCTCACTACAGCTTGGACAGAAAGATGATTTGAAAGTGCATTTTCGAGAATAACTGAACCCACTCTTCCTGTTGCCCCCAAAAGGCAAATGTTCACAAAAAATTCACTCCTTGGTCACTAAAGTGTAATTTCTATCACTTGTTACCCCTTTCCCTTATGATAAGTTAAAAATGATTACGTATTTTAATTAAATTGGGGTGGGATATATATGTCAGAGTATTCAGTTGTATTAGAAATTGGCAGTTTTTTAATCCTTTCTTATTATATCGGATATACCATCTTCAAAGCATAGGCTGCAGACAAAATGTCTGTAGTTTTTTTTTACAGCTTTTAAAAAGTAAATGCAATGTCTTTAATAAAATGGTTACAAATGGGTATATATATGGAAGGAGTATGAATTTGGGAGGTGGAATCAACATGGAGAATTATCGGGTTGAAAAAGATACATTTGGTGAGGTTCGTGTGCCGGCGGATAAATATTGGGGGGCCCAGACACAGCGGAGCAAGCAAAACTTTATAATTGGCACCGAAAAAATGCCAATGGAGCTCATTTATGGTTTGGCTTTTATTAAAAAAGCGGCCGCAATCGTTAATTTTCAATTAGGAAAGCTGAGCGAAGCAAAAATGATGGCCATTCAAAAGATATGTGATGTTATTCGTAATGGAGACTTGGATGAACATTTTCCCTTAGTAGTCTGGCAAACAGGCAGCGGCACTCAAACCAATATGAACGTGAATGAAGTAATAGCAAATCGAGCAAACCATTTATTAAAGGAACAGAACAGCGCAGTAAAAATTCACCCAAATGATGATGTCAATATGTCGCAAAGCTCCAATGATACCTTTCCAACTGCAATGCATATTGCTGCCTATATAAAAATAACCGAAACCCTGCTTCCTGCCATACTGGAATTAAAAAACACCCTGCATGAAAAAGAAAAGGCTTTTTCAACTATTGTAAAAATTGGAAGAACGCATTTGCAGGATGCCACACCACTGACGCTTGGACAGGAGATTAGTGGCTGGAGGGAAATGCTGGAGAAAAGCGAAAAAATGATTAAGGAAGCGAGCACGTATCTCCTAGATTTAGCAATTGGCGGGACAGCGGTAGGTACAGGAATAAATGCTGATCCGCAGTTTGGAGAAAAAGTAGCTGAGGAGTTAACTAAATTAACAAGTTATCCTTTTCGCTCCTCTGAAAATAAATTTCATGCTTTGACAAGTCATGATGAAATTGTCTATGTACACGGGGCATTAAAAGCATTAGCAGCTGATTTGATGAAAATTGCCAATGATGTCCGCTGGCTCGCAAGCGGGCCACGGAGCGGGATTGGTGAGATTAGTATTCCTGCTAATGAACCGGGCAGCTCCATCATGCCTGGAAAGGTGAATCCGACGCAAAGTGAGGCGTTAACAATGGCAGCATGTCAGGTGTTTGGCAATGACGCCACCATCAGCTTTGCTGCCAGCCAAGGGAATTTTGAACTAAATGTCTTTAAACCAGTCATCATTTATAATCTCATCCAATCCACTAGGCTTCTGGCGGATGGAATGAGATCCTTTAATAAAAATTGTGCTGTAGGTCTGGAGGCAAATATAGAAATCATTAAGGAACACGTGGAGCGGTCCTTAATGCTGGTAACGGCGTTAAACCCACATATTGGCTATGAAAAAGCGGCTGAAATTGCTAAGCTTGCGTTTAAGGAAAATAGTACGTTGAAGGAAGCAGCCCTTAAAACGGGGTATGTTACGTCAGAGCAATTTGTCGAATGGATGAAGGCTGAAAAGATGGTATGAAAAATAGCGAGAGACAAAATGAAAGCCCCCTCCACTAAAGAGAGGGGGCTAAGCCATATTATTAATTTGTGAAAGAAGGTTTGCTAAAAATTAGCGCTGGAATCCGCCAAGTTGAGATTCAGCCATTTGAACAAGACGTTTTGTGATTTCTCCTCCGACAGAACCGTTAGCACGTGAAGTAGTATCCGCACCAAGGTTTACGCCAAATTCTGAAGCAATTTCATACTTCATTTGATCAAGTGCTTGTTGAACGCCTGGTACTAAAAGTTGATTAGAGTTGTTGTTAGCAGCCATAGATGAATAACACTCCTCTTAATAAGTTTGGGGTCAGTATGGAATTGAACCATAAAATTGCCGTCTTGGCCTAACCCATAATATTATTGTATCCTTTTAGTAAACTTGGATGGATGATCCGGAGTTGCACCGGTTACGACCCTTGCTGGCTTCATCCATCGGTGTAATTGTTGCTTTGTAATCTTTATTATGATTAATTTTTGTAGATATATTCGAAATGATTTTTAGTAATTTATTCCACCACATAGGGCACGTAAGTTAACATAAACTAAGATTATCTACTAAACAAAAAGGGTGAAATGTATGGCGATATGCCCAGTCTGCAATGGTTTAAGGGATCTCTACTTAATATGTACAAATTGCGGGGGACCTATGTTGGAAAGTGGCAGGCTTATGGATTATTTTGAGAATTATAGTCCATATATGGAGATTAATTTAACGAAGATGGAGGACGGGTATCCAGATACGAATTCAGACCAAAAGTGTCCCCATTTATACCATTGTCCCGCGTGTCAATCTGATGAAGTCATCTTTATTAAAGAATAATCCCCGTTAAAAGTATAACGGGGATAGTTAAAAGCATTTTATTTTTCATTAAGGGTGCGAATCCGTAATTCTGTGTCAACATCGAAGAAATGAGCTTTATTTAAGTCAAATGCAAGGTCTAAAGAATCACCAGGATGGACATCTGCACGTGAATCAAGACGGGCAACGAAGTCCTGGCCTCCAATACTCGAATAGACCATTAATTCAGCACCTGTTAATTCAGCCACATCAATATTGGCTTTAATTTTAGTTCCAGCAGATGCTTCAATAAATACAGGCTCATCATGAATGTCTTCCGGACGTACCCCAAGGATAATTGATTTTCCAACATAACCTTGTTCACGAAGGAATTTCATTTTACCTTCCGGAACCGCAATGGAGGCATTTCCAATTACAAACTTTCCATCTTCTAATTTACCATTAAAGAAGTTCATCGCAGGTGAACCGATAAAGCCGCCGACAAAGACATTTTCCGGTTTTTCATATACTTCTTTTGGAGATCCGACCTGTTGAATGATTCCATCTTTCATAACAACCAATCGTGTAGCCATTGTCATTGCTTCTGTCTGGTCATGTGTAACATAGATGGTAGTGGTATCTAATCGGCGGTGGAGCTTGGCAATCTCTGCACGCATTTGCACACGAAGCTTCGCATCAAGGTTTGATAATGGTTCATCCATTAAGAATACCTTTGCATCACGGACAATCGCACGGCCTAAGGCAACACGCTGACGTTGTCCACCAGAAAGTGCTTTTGGTTTACGAGTTAAGTAAGCTTCTAAGCCAAGAATTTTTGCTGCTTCTTTAACGCGGCGTTCGATTTCATCTTTTGGGAATTTACGAAGCTTTAAGCCGAATGCCATATTATCGTAAACCGTCATATGTGGATAAAGAGCGTAGTTTTGGAAAACCATCGCGATATCGCGATCTTTTGGAGCGACATCGTTGACTCTTTTTCCATCAATGTAAAAATCACCTTTAGAAATATCTTCAAGACCGGCAATCATCCGAAGTGTAGTGGATTTACCACAGCCAGATGGACCGACAAACACGATAAATTCCTTATCTTCAATATGTAAATTGAAGTCTTGAACTGCGGTTACTTTATTATCGTAAATTTTATAAATATGATCTAATTTTAATTCTGCCATTTGTATTTCCTCCCTGTTTATCTTGTTACGTTTAGTTTACAGGGATAAGCTCGAAATCCATATAGACAAGTTGCACAAAGATTGAAAACGCTTTTTTGGGCACATTGTCACTTAAATTGATTTTGTTCAAAAAGCATACATGCCAAGAAGACAGTAAAGGCTCCGTAAAAGTCTTTTAATCCGATTCCTGTTTTCTCAGTAAATTTATCAATGCGGTATTGAAGTGTGTTTCTGTGGATATATAATTTTTTAGCTGTCAGACTGGCATTTAAATTGTTTTCAAGAAAAACCTTAATCGTTGAAAACATTTCTGGATCATCATGAAATACCTCTATGATTTCTTGACTGCCCCTTTGTTTTAATTCCTTTGGTAAATAATGTGCTAAATAGGCTGGGAGAACCCGTTCAAATGTAAAAATTGTAGGATTTCCAAGTTTTGTAATCGCGAATGAAAAGTATTCTTTTTCTAGAATAAATTTTGAGCGAAGCTGCTCTGAAAGGAGATTCAGTTTTCCAATGAAAAAGGATATTGTTACGTAGAAATCGCTTTCCAATGTTTCCGACATTGATATTAATTCCTCTTCTGAAAGAGAAATCTGCTTTTTTTCTTCAATAACAATTCCTCGGCTCCCGCTCTCCCAAATAATAATGACATCTTCAGTAAAAAATCCTTTTAAGGCAGATTCAATTTCCGATTGATTTACATCATTGCCCTTTATATGAAACTGGATCAATCTAATAAATGTTTCAGTATGAATATGTGGTGCAGGCGCATGTAAAAATAAAAAATCATTCCATGCTTTTTCTGCGGTAGTCACCCTGGATACTTGAAATTCACCTGTTTTGTAAAGTGCTTTAAGCAGGTTTAATTCTTTTTCACTCACTTCTATTTTTGGAATGCCAATCCATTCATTCTCTGCTTCGCAATAGAAGTAATAATATTGTTCTGAAAGCTTATCGGGTTGGCTGGGAAACAAGATGGAATTTTCATAGATAGACAATAATTTTCTAAGCATGGTTCAATTCCCCATTAAATAAAATTTTTATACCATATAGGTTCTATTATACCAATAGTGATGAAAGGGATAAAAATAAAAAAGGCTGGACCTCTTTATATTGTGTCCAACCAGTTTATCATTGTATTGAAATTTTTAATCGCACTCATATGGCGGTTGTTCTTCAACAAGGTCGCGAGCTTCTTCGATATTTGTCGTATCATGACGGGCATGTACGGAGCCACCGGACATACCTTCATTAATCATACGATCAATATCAAAATAGGCCATATCTCTGCCTTCATAAGCAGGACCTTCATTCGTTAGCTTTTCTTTTCCTTTTTTCATGACCATCCATCCTTTCGGCTAGAATAGTTTAAGCTTATGAACTCTGAAAACTGTCCAGCTTCAGCGGGCGCTTACGCATTTCTATTTTAGTTTGTGGAAAGGAGAAATTTTCATACACATTTATGGTTTATTTGTTTTACTCGTAAACATGGTAAAGCATTAATTCATGGATTTGACTAGTTAGTGCTTCAATATCTTGTTCAGGAATATTTGTTGTCCATTCAATTTTACCTGTTTGGTGGTAGATTCCTGTAAACCTTTTCTTTTTATAGTAAAAAGAAAAATTCCAGCCGGGAATATTCTTATTTTCAAATAATGGTTTGAATTGGAAGTGCATCAACATCTGTCAAATCCTCCTTTATTACATGTAGCATACTTATAGCTTACTTGTTTTGAGGAATTATTTAAATGATATTTTGGTTCAATCTCTAGCTTCTCTACGCTTGTTGGTCGATCATTCACCTTATATCGCCCCTGAGCACTAAGGAAAGCTCCTTAGAATAATCCTCGCAGGAACAAGCTGTGCTTTTTCCGAAGGCGCTTCTGCATTTCGATTTTCCTTTATCTCAGTCGAAGCGTTCCAGTCTATACACCGCGCAAAGTAAGCTTGCACTTTTCTTATTTCTGAATATCCGTCAGCTGTAGGAATAAGCGGCAAACCTGCTCGATTTTTTTTTCCTCAATCTCCCTTTCATCAAAGCTCATTGGTTTCGAATTTACTTCGTATATATAATGTTGACCTGTTTTGCTTACACCGGCATCGATAGAAAATTCACCGAAATAGCCAAACTGTTTGGATAGGGCTTTACCTACCTGTGGGACAATTGTTTGAAAAAACTGGTCGTGCTCGTCTGCCTGCAAAAGTTGATAAGGGAGGAGTCTGCCCCCAGCTGGAATATGGGTTGTGATCTCCTGTTCCTTGGATTGCCTAATGCCGACCCCAGTTAAAATATAATCATCAAGATTTGCATGGGCGAGGATTCGAAAATCAAAACGATCTCCATTATACTCAGCAGATTTAATTTCTTCTTGTGCCATATAGTATTTTTTTAGTAGCTTTTCTTTCCAGCTTTCCCAAAAATGGTCAAAGGATTTATAGTTTTCATGCTTATTAATACCTTCAAGTTCTATTCGCAAAGGGCTATTCATCCTCAAACGAAAAATTCCTTTTCCTTTTGAAGATTGCCGTGGTTTTAAGTAAATGGTTTTCAGATTTTTTAAAAAGGAAAACAAATTCCTTTTATCATCGGCAAGAATGGTTTGCGGTAAATAGTATTGCAGAATATCATGGTTTTTCAGCAATTCATATAGTTCAAATTTATCGATAAAACAAGGATTAAAAAAGGGGATGTTTTTATCTTTTAAAATAGAAAAAAAATGCTGGCATTGTTCGTCATGCTCTGATTTTCGAAAAGGAATCCGATTATAAACAAGGTCAGGATATGGAAAACGTTTTTTTAGCCAACGATTGTCGTCGGGTGAAAACGTATAGCCCAAAATAAACTCACTCTCAACTTCTTCCGGAATGAAGACAAAGCTTATTCCTTTTAGAGAAATAAGCCTTTTTTGCAGCTCAATAAAAAGCGAACTATTACCGGCGATTGCACCATTTGCCTTTCGTACTGTCAAAATGCCAATCAGTGGAGATGGATTATTGTCTTTCATTTAAATAGTTCCTCAGGGTGCAATAAGGATTGCTCTGTAAGAAAAACGGCAAAAGCAATCGATAATTTACGTGTTAGGTAATCAAATTCTTTCAATTCCGGATGACTGAAAATAGACCTTCCTGGTTTGGAATTAGCTTCAAAAAGCCAGACATCACCAGTACGGTCGATCCCTAAATCAAAGCCAATCTCACCAATAATTCCTTCAACATTGGCATCAAGGGCAGTACTTAGCAGAAGCGCAGCATTTGATAGCTTCTCAGTATATAACTCACACTCTTCCTTAGGGAAAATTTCACTAAGGGTTCTAATGTCCCCGCCGCTCCTGGCATGTGTTGTTACACTGCCCTGGCCGGCAATTTTCGCAGCAATCGCAGTTACATTCCATTTTCCAAGATCGTCTTTATTCGTATGAACACGAAAATCGACTGAGCGCTGTTCGGTTCTAAGCAAATGAATACCCTGCTGAACCAGCATTTTTTCTAACGATTGGTTTGCGAATACTGATTGGAACAAACTCTCCAAGCTAGAATATTTCCGTAAGCGATTTACACCTTTATCGTCTTGAAAACGGCAATAATAATCGTCCTTATGTTTGTCATAAATCACTTGGTGAACACCTAACCCGAGACTGCCGTTTTTTGGTTTAATAAAAATATGGCCATATTTAGAAAGCATCGTTTCGATAGAGGAGAAGGATATAAACGGATAAGTTTCAGGAAGGTAATTCGTAACCGAAGTATCCTGCTGCAGTCTTTCATAAATATCAAGTTTATTAAAAAAACCGGGATTATACCATGGGATGAGATATTCTTTTTGCAGTCTTTCCCTTACCTTGATTAATTTAGGACTTCCTTCGCTTTTTCGATTTGGAAGCCGGTCGTAAATGACATTTGGAAAAGGGACCTCAATGGTTTGCCAAGCATGATCAAGAAAGAAGTACCCCTCAATGGTTCCTTGCTCCCAGTCAATATGCGGCTCCCCAAAGACAAAAGGCAGGGCTCCAACTGTTTTACTAACGGAAAGAAGTTTTGAAAAAAATAATGTCCGTTCACCGATTGGCTGCTTGGGAAGGGACGTAAACCCAGAGGTAAAAATCCCAACAAGAGGACCGATATAGAGGATTTCATTTTCTAAAAAGGCATGCATCGGGATTTTGAAGTGTGGAAACTGGATAGTCTCTTTAATTTTCCTGCTTATCACAATTCGGTCTTCCTGGTCAGGATGAGGGCGAAATTCCACCTCCATAGATTTTGACCCAAAGGCAATTCTTTTGATCTGTTTATTCTGTATAACCGCTGGTGGGCAGAAAACAATTAATTGATCATTTTGAGCAACTTCAATGAGATAATGTTTTCTCATAAATGTTCTTCCTTTCCATTTGCTCCATCCGAGAAAGGTATTTCCCGTAGAGAAGTGGTGCTAGGTAAAGGGTATTCTGTAAGTATGGACGGGTGTGTAAAACAACCTTTCTTCCCGGTTTTGAATTGATGTCGAGAATCCAAATAGAGCCATTTTTTGCTACCCCGATAT
>NZ_JBALPG010000152.1:12032-16500 GCF_036965245.1 Neobacillus drentensis | reverse complement strand
TATATAGCTAGTACAAGCTTTTATAAGTTTAAAAAATTGAAAGCACAAAAATTTCTTATTGCAAGCATTTTAGCAATAATGAGTACAATTGCAAGTGCCATAGCTTTCTTTCTGGAGGGATAATAATTGAAAGATAAATTAGTACTGCAAAATCGTTTGAAAGTAGCAAGAGCTGAGAAAAAAATATCACAGGGAGAATTAGCTGAAATGGTAGGAGTATCTAGGCAAACAATTAGTTCTATTGAAACAGGACAATTTTGTCCAACTGCAAAGTTAGCATTAGTACTTTGTATAGCACTAGATAAAAAATTTGAAGAATTATTTTATTTTTGATTAATTGGTGTACTAGGAGTCACAACAAATCCCTATCAATCTAGTTTTTTCATTATCCATAAAGCAAAAAAAACGTTATCCTATCTGTATAATTATAGGAAAGGATGGCGCTTTTTTTATGTCTGTATCTGATGAATTTAAATTATTTGCTCAAGAAGTTCAAAGCTTCTTATCCCCAAATATCTTACGAAATCTTGCTAGAGATGTTGGTTTTGTACAACGAACCAGTAAGT
Source organism: Neobacillus drentensis (assembly GCF_036965245.1). Taxonomy (GTDB): domain Bacteria; phylum Bacillota; class Bacilli; order Bacillales; family Cytobacillaceae; genus Neobacillus; species Neobacillus drentensis_G. Next base: position 15,934 of record NZ_JBALPG010000152.1, on the reverse strand, counting down.
ACCCGAGGGAAAAAAATCCCAACCCTGCTTATGTAGGAATGAATGATAAAGTGCCAACTCGTGTGATTGTTCGTCGACTAGCAGAAGAACAGCAAAAAAACCGATTACAAGATCAAACTGTAAGAGAAAAAAAGAAAGGAATAAAGTATTCTCCCCGTAGTAAACGACTTAGTGGTATCAATGTATATATGACAAACACTCCTACAGATATAGTCCCGATGAGACAAGTACATGATTGGTATTCTTTACGTTGGCAGATCGAAATTTTATTTAAAACATGGAAATCATTCTTTCATATTCATCATTGTAAAAAGATAAAACGAGAACGATTGGAATGCCATTTGTATGGGCAACTGATTGCCATTTTACTCTGTTCCTCTATTTTGTTTCAAATGCTGAAGTTACTTCTCATGAAGAAGAAACAAGAGCTAAGTGAATATAATGCCATATATATGATTAAAGACTATTTTTCTCTTCTGTTTCGAGCCATACAAATAGACACCCAAGATTTATCAAAGATTCTTCTTCGTCTGTTTAACCTCCTACAGCGCAACGGACGAAAATCTCACCGATACGAGAAAAAAACAGTCTTTGATATATTAGGTGTCGTTTATAATTGTACCATTTTTGATAATCAAGCGGCTTAATCAAAAAAACAAAAAAACGTTAGGGTTTATTTCGTATGCCAATTTTTAAATAGTTTACCCTAATTCTCTATAAAAAGGGGGAGAATTCTTTTAAACCTTCCTAGCGCAACCTTAACTTGATAGCGATGGGGTACCGTCAGGCAAATGCGGATTTACAACGATAAGGCCATTTTCAAGACGATTCCCCAAAAATAAAAGTGTAAAATAAAATGTTAATGCTCCATTGCTTTTTGATATTCTCCTTTTAGTTTTTCAATGATTTTTTGGACGGGAAGAATCTCCTTGATTTCATCTACTTTTGCACCAGCAAAAACGAGACCATTTTCGACATCACCTTCTACGGATTTAACCAAAGAATCGAGCGTACAAAAACGATAAGAGCAATTTTTAAGACAATTATGGCATTTCGTAATTTTAAGTTTCTCTGATCCACTGATTAAATCAGTGAAATTATTGGTAATTGCCCTTCCTTGTAAGCCCACAGTCGTTTTAACTAAAATTGTATCTTCCTTACGAGCATCAACATATTTTTGCTTAAAAGAAAGAGGGGCATCACATTCCTCGCTTGCAACAAATCTTGTTCCCATTTGAACACCTGATGCACCCATTCTAAGAGCTTTAGCAATATCATATCCAGTCATAATTCCTCCTGCAGCAATAACTGGGACGGAAACGGCTTCTACAACTTCAGGAAGTATGTCAAAAAGAGGCCTGTCAGTCCCTAAATGTCCTCCTGCTTCAAAACCTTCAACAACAACAGCAGCAGCTCCAAGTCGCTCAGAAATTTTTGCGAGTTTAGCAGAAGAAACAATTGATATGACTGGAATTGCGGCTTGTTTTCCCCAAGCATACATGTCTCTTGAAATTCCAGCACCTGAAATAATGAAATCAACTTTTTCATCAAGTGCAGCTTTCATTTTTTCGGCAAAATCATTCATGGCAAACAATACGTTGACTCCGATGTACCCTGTATCCTTTAAGAGACTTCTAGCTTTTCTAATATGTGTACGCATATCTTCAACTGAAATTCCTGTGCCAGATATAATTCCAACACCACCTGCATTTGCTACAGCTGAGGCTAGATTGCTTAATGAGATTCCGACGCCCATTCCACCTTGGAAGATTGGAACTGTAGGCATCATATGCGAGATTTTCAGTTGTGGAAAGTTCAAATTAAATTCCTCATTTCATATGACTATTTTGTTTATTAATTATAAGATGTCATAATAATTCCTCTTCTAATAGTTACATTTGTCATTGTCACAAAAAATTCAAAAAACCTAAATTATTCTTTCTACACGGCCCCTTTAGGATGGAAGCATATTAATTTACTGGGAGAATACCATTTTAATTCAGAGAAGATGGTCTCATTAGCTTCTTTAAGATCATTAAAACTTTCTAAACGTTGTTAAAAACGGGGAAATGGGCTTAGCGTTGTAAATCCGCATTTTTCTAACGGTACTCCAACAAGGAATTGGTTATTCATGGTAAAATATCATTTGATATGGGAGGGGTATTTATGGACTTATTGTTTATCCTCAATATGTTTAAAAATATTATTTCTACTTTTTTTCAAAAGCAGGTTAGCATTAGTTGTGAAAAAATGATAATGCATAATTGAGTATATACTAATGGCAAAATACTTGATGGTGGAGTAAATATGAAGATATTTAAGACTAAGTACTAAAGAGAGTAGGTTCATTTTATTTTCGAAAAACTGGCCACAAAATGGATATGATTTTCATTTTGTGGCCTCATTTAATTTATTCGAAGATCCATTCTTTTACCAATTGAGGAACATTTTCTCACAACCAAGGAGGCAAACTTGTGATTTTCAGCTCCTATTCTCTAACCCGATTTATCCCATTGCCTCATCATCGTAAGCAAGTGTTGCTGGATTGGTCTTGCCAAACGTTAGATACCATGGTGAACCTAACGGCCCCTTCGCAAAAGCGGAAGGGACGATCACATCGAACGTCTTATCATCGTTATAGCGCCGTACCGAACCTGTATCAGGTCCATTGCCTGTAATTGGAATAAATAATTTTCCGTTTGGTCCAAACAGGATAGCTTGTGCGAAGGCGCGGGGTTGTCCCATACCGACGGCATCAAGATCAATCTTATCAAGAAACTCCCCTGTACCACCTTTAAAGACTAGAATTTTGTCGGTGGCACTGGTGTTGGATGGGACACTTCGGAAACTAGTCACGTAGAGGTTTCCATTGGGATCGAAGACCAAGCCCTCAGGACGTTGGAGGTCGTTTTCGCTGTTACTCTCAACGAACACATCTTGGAACATCCGATTATCTAAGTCGAAGCGAAGCACCGAGCCTTCAAGTCCCGTAGATAAGTTGACTACAGAGACATACAACAAATTGTCTGGACCGATGACCAAGCCACGGGGAAAAAACTCTCCACTGAAACCAGAGTGGTCGAAATTGCCAAGAAATGCCCCAGTTGTGCCATTATATGCCCGTATTTCTCCAGGATTATTGGTTGGCCCTTGGAAGTCCGCGACAATCAGGACATTATCGCTAGAAAGGACCATTCCGCGTGGGGCGAATGGAGCTCCATTTCCTTTGGAAGGAACTAGGTCACTCAGGAACTTACCGGTCTGTCCGTTGAACTTCACTACATTCCCATTCTTTTTCTTGTCGACATTTTGGTTGCAGACAAGAAGATTGCCCTCACGGTCGAAGAGAAGTCCTCGAGGATCTTTCAAGTGGCCATTCACAAAAGTGCCGAGGAAATTCCCAGTTAATGCGTCAAAACGCTTCACGGTATTGTCTCTGTCGTCACCAATGTAGAGGAAGTCCTGTCCTAAACTATTATTTATTTGAGATGTCATTTAATATCACTCCTTTCTCCTAATCAATATATAAATCTAGAAGTAGGAATGATATAGTTCGATTGTGGATTTTGTTGCACAATAAAATTATCGTAATAAAATCAAAAAAGTAAATTCATATAAATTACAATTAGCCTATATAATGCAACAGCCAAACCCAATAAGCTTGCCTTCATTTTAGCTGGATGATTTCTCTTATTAGCATATAGGTAAAACATTATAACGACAAATCCTAACGGGAACCATAATACAAATTGACCGTCATTTTTAGTGGACTGTGAATAAAGTGGCGCAATGTATGTACTAATCAAGAAATATAGAAAAATAGTAAAACGTCTATTGTCTAATTCCTTACTCCATTTCCATAAAAAATAAATGATCGCTATTAAAATAAGAGAAATCATTAA
>NZ_JBALPG010000152.1:0-12020 GCF_036965245.1 Neobacillus drentensis | reverse complement strand
TCAATGTACATCAGTCCTTTCATTAAATAAAATTTCCGATAATTTACATTTATTATAACATTTGGTGTTCATGAATTACTATCAGTACTAGAGCTGCATAAATAGATAAAAAAGTTGGCATTGACTACCTTGACTGATATAATAGTGGAGAAATAAGTTGAATACGATGAAATGTGGGGGGACCGGTGTTGCCGGTTGAGATTTAGTCCGTGAGACGATGACCCTTGGAACCTGATCTGGTTGATACCGGCGGAGGGAACATATTCTTAAACAATTAATTGTTTGCTGATATGCACTCAGGTTTCTTTACCTGGGTGCTTTATTTTGTTTAAGCAAGTTTTTGCCTTCTAACAGACACTGAGGTTTCAGCCTATTTGATTTGTTTCACTTTAGATTTTATTTTGCATATGGGGGATTCAACATGAAGAAATGGCTAGTTTTAGTCCTATCAGTTTTTCTAATCACTGGATGCAGCACCAAAAAAGAAACAGAAAGCGCGAAAGGAACAAAGAAGCCGCTTAAAAAGGTTTCGATTGTACTAGATTGGACGCCAAATACCAATCATACTGGATTATACGTAGCAAAAGAAAAAGGATTCTTTAAAAAAGAAGGCTTAGATGTGGATATTATCATGCCGGGTGAGACCGGTGCTGACCAACTAGTAGCTTCTGGCAAGGCACAATTTGGAGTTGGCTACCAAGAAGCGATTACCCAAGCACGTGTACAAGGGGTGCCGCTAGTATCGATCGCTGCAGTGATACAGCACAATACATCAGGATTCGCTTCACCAGCTGCCAAACAGATTCAATCACCGAAAGATTTTGAAGGAAAAACATACGGTGGATGGGGCTCACCTGTCGAAAAATCTGTCATCACTTCTCTAATGAAAAAGGAAAATGCCGATGCAAATAAGGTGAATATTGTGAACATGGGGGATACGGACTTTTTTACGGCTGTAAAAAGAGACATCGATTTTGCTTGGATTTACTATGGGTGGACTGGTGTGGAAGCAGAGCTTCGTAATGAAAAAATTAATATGGTTTACTTAACAGATTACTCTGACAAACTGGACTACTATACACCAGTTTTAGAAACAAATGAAAAAATGATCGAAGAGAATCCTGAAACGGTTAAGGCGTTTGTAAAAGCCGCTGCAAAGGGGTATGAATTTGCCATCAAAAACCCTGATCAAGCTGCGGATATCCTGATAAAAGCAGAACCGGATTTAGATCCAAAGCTTGTAAAGAAGAGTCAAGAATGGTTATCTCCGAAATATCAGGATGATGCTAAGGAATGGGGGATTCAAAAACAAGAGGTTTGGGAAAATTATGCCCAATGGATGTATGAGAATAAGCTTCTTGACAAGAAATTAGATGCTAAAAAAGCATTTACAAATGAGTTTTTACCAAAACACTAGGGGGAAGAAAAACATGGCGAATTCATTAATCAGCATTCAAATAATCCCAAAAACCAAGGATGGAGAAGATGTTATTCCATACGTTGATGAAGCTATTAAAGTAATTGATGAATCTGGTGTGAAATATGAGGTACACCCGTTAGAAACAACAATGGAAGGCGAACTTCACGAATTATTTACGGTAATTTCAAAAATGAATGAACGAATGATTGAAATGGGAAGCAAAAATGTCATTTCTCAAGTGAAAATCCTTTATCAGCCAACAGGCATTTCCATGAATGACTTAACGGAGAAATATCGATCATGAGGAAGAATCTTGTAAAAGGGTGGAGACCGATATTGGTCCTCCTCCTTTTGTTTGTCATTTGGGAAATTGTCGTTAAAATAGCAGAAGTGCCAGAATGGCTGCTTCCGCCGCCTTCAAAGATTTTCGCAGAGGCCATGGCTGGTTGGCGTGATTTTTATCCAGATGTGTTTTCGACGGTTAAAATCTCACTATTAGGATTTGCGATTGGAGCATTCATTGGACTGGCCGCCGCCATTTTACTGCATTTAGTTCCTATTTTGAGGGATTCCTTCTATCCATTGTTGATTTTATCGCAAAACGTACCCATTATAGTTCTTGCTCCACTATTGGTAATTTGGTTTGGGTTTGGCTTATTGCCAAAAATGATTGTGATCACCCTAGTTTGTTTCTTTCCCATTACAGTGGCCGCTTTAGATGGATTTAGCCAAACCCCTTCAGAGTTGAAGCATTATATGAAGATGGCAGGTGCATCAAAAACGCAGCTTTTTTGGAAATTGGAGCTGCCATTTTCGTTGCCGTCGATTTTTTCAGGCTTAAAGATCTCTGCTACGTATAGCGTAATGGGGGCTGTTATTTCCGAATGGCTTGGTGCTAAGCAGGGGATCGGTGTCTATATGACATTCGCATCGTCGTCTTTTCGAACGGACAGGGTGTTCGTTGCTATTTTTACGATCATGTTCTTGAGCCTCTTATTTTTCTCTTTAATCGTTTTTATGGAACGAAGAGTGGTTCGTTGGCAGCCGAAAGGGGATGAGAACAAATGAGCTATCTCCGTTTTCAAAACGTTTCAAAGCGTTTCGGGCAAAATGAAGTATTGAAAGACCTTGATTTTTCAATCCATAAAAATGAATTTGTTTCTATTATTGGCCCTTCAGGTAGTGGGAAAAGCACCATCTTTAATTTAATTGGCGGCATTCTTTCACCAGATGAAGGGGACATCTTATTAGACGGTAAGACCATTAATGGAAAGCGTGGTTTTATTAGCTATATGCCGCAAACTTCTTCTCTTTTTCCATGGAGGACGATACTTGAAAATGTCCTTCTTGGTCAAGAGCTTCAGGGGAAAAAAGAAGTAAAAGCAGCACGAGAGATGCTGGCAATCGCAGGACTCTCTGATTATGAAAACGCCTATCCTCACGTGCTTTCAGGAGGAATGAAGCAGCGGGCTGCTTTTATCCGTGCCTTATTGAGCCCGCAAGAGGTGATCTGTCTTGATGAGCCGTTTTCAGCTTTGGATGAGCTGACCCGATTTGAGATGCAGAAATGGTTATTGGAAATGTGGGAATCACATCGAAGGACCATTCTATTTATTACTCATAATATTGAGGAAGCACTGTTTCTATCTGATCGGGTGATGATGCTGTCTGGTAAGCCAGCAAAGGTCGTTTCAAACCTAGAGGTTCCTTTTGAAAGGCCGCGGCACGAAAGGATTCTGCTAGATGAAAGCTTTATTCAATGGAAAAGGGATTTATATTACCAATTAGTAGGTGAAGTCAAATGAAGATGATCGACGCTCACATTCATTTGGATCACTATCATGATGAGGAAATCAAAAAGCTTTTACTGGATTCTGCCCATATCGAGGCAGTGATTTCTGTATCCTTTCATTTGGATTCCAGTAAAAGAAATCTTTTGCTTTCACAAAAATATCAAAAGGTAAAACCTGCATTTGGCTACCATCCAGAACAAGCATTGCCTTCTGAAAGCGAGCTGAATGTGCTGCTAAATTGGATGGACGACCACCGTGAAGAAATGATTGCTGTAGGGGAGGTGGGGCTGCCATACTACTTAAGGCAAGAGCAGGGGATTTCGATTGCTCCTTATCTTGAAGTATTGGAAGCTTTTATCAGGCTGGCGAAAAAATGGGACAAACCAATCGTTCTCCATGCTGTATATGATGATGCGCCGCTCGTTTGTGACCTTCTCGAAAAATATTCCGTTTCCAAAGCGCATTTTCATTGGTTTAAAGGCGAGCAGAAAACAATAGATCGAATGACAAGAAACGGCTACCATATTTCTATTACCCCTGATGTGGTGTATGAACAAGAAATCGAGCAGCTTGTCAGAGTCTATCCCCTCGAGCTAATGATGGTTGAAACAGATGGTCCTTGGCCATTTGAAGGTCCATTTTCAGGGGAAATGATCCATCCGAATATGATGGGGGAATCCATAAGGAAAATGGCTCTTATAAAGAAGCTTTCCGTTACGGAAGTTTCAGAAGTCTTACTTAAAAATACAAAATGGTTTTATCAACTAACATCTTGAAGCTGTCGATCAAAATATTGGCAGCCTTTTTTATTTATAAAAGTTTATCTAATCGTAAATATGTCCCAGATTATAATTTGAGATCAATGTTTGATATATGAATGGTATCTTATCCATCAGTTGAACACACAAGATGTGTTCTGCCAAAATAAAATAATTTTCAAAAATTTGAACAGAATAAAGGTTTGGAGGTGAAAAAAATGGATGAAAAAACGAAGAGTTATCCGAATGTAAGTTTAGGCGGAAAAAAGTCTAATGAAAAAGGTGAGGGTGATTCTGGCCATATGCGGTATGGCCAAGGGAACAAAGGTGAAAGCAAAGGAAATAATAAGTAATGACATAATAGGGTTGTCCTAGTATATCAATTGGTCATGTAAAAAACTTTTTACGTGACCACATTTTTTTTTATAATTTCTGTCAAGGAGAACCTTAAAAAAACGTAAGGAAAATGAAGCTACTCGAAGACGAGGAAATTTCGAAAATAAGTAACAATAGTCTTAGTTTAAGTTTATTTTTTTCACTAAGTCCATTAATAATACCAAAAATCCCTGCTTATTGATCAGGGATTTTTTCTATGTTTAATGATTATAAGGATGGTATATTGATTCCTATAAGAGGGTCCCCTAATCTAAAAATCATTTATTTCATATCTAAATATTGTTGCTGGAAGATGCACATTCTTATTGCATTATGATAGGTACCATCAACGAAAAATTCATCTTGTAACTCACCTTCAATTGTAAAGCCCACTTTTTTGTAAATATGCGTTGCTTTTTCGTTTTCTTTATCCACTATTAAATAAACTTTGTGCATATTTAATACTGAAAAAGCGTAAGCCATTGCTAAACGGGTTGCGCACGCTGCATATCCATAACCTTGATACTTTGGATCAATGATTATTTGAAATTCTGTTCTTCGATGAATGTAATCAATCTCCACTAATTCAACTAATCCAATCATAACATTATCTTTTTCTACTATAAAACGACGCTCACTTTGATCATGAATGTGCTTATCATATAAGTCTTGCAACTCCACAAAAGCTTCATAAGGTTCTTCAAACCAATAAGACATAATATGTGCATCATTGTTAAGTTCATGAACAAATTTCAAATCCTCTCGTTCTAAAGGACGCAGTTTAAGTTCTTGACTCATTTTTTTAACTCCCAAGATTCATTATTATAGTACATGCTTTTCTTCCATCAGTGCAAAGATACTTCCCAAAGAATTGACCAATCACTCGCCCGCGAAACGTAAAAATAATAATAAATTATCATTTCACATAATTTAGGGTACTATTCCTACATTATTTTTCAGGCGAGGAGTTTATGAGCCCAAACAATAAAATATCTACTATGGAATTCAATGCATCAGATACCGTGATACTATTTTCTAAAAAAAAGCGACGGTCAAGTGCCGAATTTGTAGCATCTATAATCAATTTCATAATAAGCTGAACATTCCTCTCAACGATAAGACCCTCACGGATACCTTGTTCAATTAATTCACGTAATGCATCCCACTGGTTGAGCGCGTTGTGAATTCTCTCCCATTGTTCAGGATAAAAACGCTTCATCTGTTCCAAAATTCTCAAATCATAAAATTCATTATATTTTGGAACAACAGTAATTACACTTTTTATTTTTTCAAGTAAAGACAATTGGTCATCCTGGATAATTTTTTCTGTTTTTTCGTCAAACTCGGCTAATGTCTGTTCAATAATAGTATCTAAAATGTCTATCTTTGAGGGAAAATGTTCATATAGCGTTCGCTTACTAATACCGAGCCTTCTTGCCAAATCATCCATCGTAAATTTCATACCTTTATTATGAATCTCTTCTATAAATGCCTTCATAATCCGAACTTGCATTATCAATCCCCCTCAAATGAACATGTAAACTAAATAAACAAAAATAGTTTTATTAGTATCAAACATTACTTTACTTCATTCACTAATAGAAATCAAGATGATGTACTATATGAAGAACTTCTTTTGGAATGAATATGTATTTTGTAATCCAATCAATTTTCGCCATTTTCGGGGACCAATATAGTAAAAATTTGTATNNAACCAAAAAGATCTGAAAGCAATCTCTTTTCGTCTTTGGATAAAAATATTCAGTTGTTAAACAGTAAATTTGGTGAAAGCTCGGATTTTGTTTATCACCGTTTTACCTTAAATCTGCAAAATACTCCAGCAGCGCTCATTTTTTTAGACAGCCTTGTGGATACGGAAATAATAAATAATCAAATTATGAGATTTATTCTTCAGCTTGAAGACGATCCTAGCTTATCTAAAAGTAAGAATATAGTCGATTTTATTTTTATGAATTTATTGCAATTTACAAATATTTACAAGTTAAATGACGAAGATAACGTTATTCATGCCTTATTGAATGGCGATACAGTACTTTTTGTTGAGGGGCAGGATCTTGTCCTTGGAATCAGAACAGGGCAAATTAAGACAAGGAATATTTCAGAACCCAGTATTGAAAATGAGATAAAGGGACCAAGAGAATCATTTATTGAAGATATGCACACAAACATGGCAATGGTTCGCAGAAAGATTAGAAATGAGAACCTTCGTTATTTCAATCTGCAAATCGGAGACATCACCCAAACAGGTGTATGTATCGGTTACATTCACGGAATAGCTGATGCCGCTCTCGTATCAGAGGTCAAGGAAAGATTAGGAAGAATCCAAATAGATGGTGTATTGGACAGTGCATACATAGAAGAATTGATTCAAGATCATCCCTATTCCCCTTTTTCTCTAGTTGACTATTCAGAAAGGCCGGACAAGACGGCAGCCATGTTATTGGAAGGGAGAATCGTAATCTTTGTCGACGGCACTCCATTGGTACTGATTGTCCCTGTTGTATTTATGCAATTTTTTTCAACGAGCGGCGATTATTACCTCAATTTTTACTTTGCCTCCTTTCTTCGCTGGATTCGTTTAGCCGCATTCATTTTTGCATTAACAGTACCGTCACTATACATTGCACTTACCACAATGCATCAAGAAATGATCCCTACACAATTAGCACTGCGAATAGCAGGCTCTCGTTCAGGGATTCCTTTTCCAGCTCTTGTTGAAGCTCTTTTAATGGAAGTTTCATTTGAAATACTAAGGGAAGCTGGAGTACGACTGCCTAAAGGTGCTGGCCAAGCTGTTAGTATTGTGGGAGCTTTAATTATCGGACAAGCTGCGGTTGAAGCGGGAATCGTTTCTCCCATCTTAATTATTGTGGTATCGCTGACTGGGATTTCATCGTTTGCTATTGCAAAGTATGAAATCGGTTTAACCGTACGCCTTTTACGTTTTCCATTAATGATAATATCTTCTATATTGGGGTTACCGGGAATAACGGTAGCGATACTTGCTCTTTTAGTCTACATGGTATCCCTAAAGTCGTTTGGTGTTCCGTATCTATCTCCGCTTTCGCCTATGACAAAGTCGGATCTAAAGGATACCTTAATTCGTGCCTCATGGAGAAAGCTGGCTAAGTCCAAACACTTCTTTAATAAAGAAAACGAATTTGACATAGAGGGTGAATGAGATGAGGACAAGCCATAATCAGCCAAAAATTACCGCGTTACAGCTTTGTTTTATTTTACTTGCTAACCGTGTCTCAGTGATGGTCGTGTTTCTACCGACCATATTGGCGACCACAAGCTCAAAAGACACATGGATTGCTTCTCTTATAGCCGGTTTTGGCGGCATGGTGATTACCTATGTCGTAGTAACGCTTTCAAAAAGGTACCCCAGACACACTTTAATCCAAATATGTATCGCTTTATTTGGTAAATGGATCGGTGGCTTCTTATCTTTTCTTTACTTATGGTTTTTTCTTCATTTGAGCCTTATTATCATTCGAGAATTTGCAGAAATTTTAAATATAGCGTTGATGCCGGAGACGCCCATTCAGGTTTTTATTATATATGTAATACTTGCTGTCATTTTTGCTGTATATAGGGGACTGGAAGCGATTGCACGAACAAGTGTGATTATACTGCCAATCTCTTTAGTTTCGCTTCTAATCATTTTAATTTTATTAGCGAAAGAATTTCATTTGGAATTGCTAAGACCGATCGCAGAAAATGGATGGATACCAATAATGGTGGGAAGTATCGTTCCAATTTCTTTATTTGGTGAAGTCATATTGATTCCTATGTTATTCCCCTATGTCCAGGATCAACACAAAGTATTAAGGTATAGCATGCTGGCTGTACTAATCGGAACATTTTTTCTATTTGCCTTAAATGCTGCCGTCATGAGTCTATTTGGTCCGATAGAAGCAGTAAATTTAACATTACCAGTATACTCACTCGTTCGTATGATATCCATTGGAGAATTTCTTGAGAGAATTGAGGCAATTATGGTTGCGGTATGGATTGGTTTACTATTTATAAAAATGTGTATCTTTTTATATGCAGGCGTACTTGGTACCGGGCAATGGCTTCGTTTAAAAACGACTAAATTTCTTATTATTCCTTTTGGAGGAGTTGCTTTAATTCTTTCTTATACATCTTTTAAGAACCTTGCTGAACTCAAATATTTTACTACGCCAAAGCATTCGGGTGCCTATAGCCTAACACTTGAATTTTTGATTCCATGCATTTTATTAGCCGTATCATTTTATCGAAAAAGGAAGAGAGCAATATGAGATGTTCACGTCTTCAAAAAATGATATCGATTTGTATCCTTTGTTTTCTCTGCTTTTTTACTGTTGGCTGTTGGAACCGTAAAGAAATCGAAACCCTCTCTTTTGTGATTGCAGTAGGCATTGACCCTTCAGAGAGTGGATATTTAGTTAGTACCCAGGTTGCAAACACGGCTGCATTAACGAAAGAAGGTGTTAAGAACGCGCCGAACTTTTTTGTTTATTCTACTCCTGGAAAAACGATATTTGATGCGATTCGAGATGCAACCCATAATTCGCCCAATAAACTATTTTGGTCACATACAAAAGTTTTAATTATCAGTGAAAAGACAGCACGGAAAGGGCTTATGCCTGTCCTTGAATTTTTTGCTCGAGATGCAGAGGAAAGAAGAAATTTTTTACTTGTTATTACACCACAGCAAGCAAAAGATATCATTAAGACAGATGTAAAAACAACACTTATTCCGTCCATGACATTACATCAACTATTGGAAGGGTACAAAGTTTCTTCCCAAACAGCATATATTAATTTGAATGATTTCTTACGGGATCACCATGGTACGACCTGTCCTTTAATCCCCGTTGTGCATCTTGTCAAAAATCAGGGAGGAAAACAAGGGTTCGCTGTATCGAAAGCTGCTATTATTAAAGGAGATAAGTTTATTTCTTACCTTACACCTCGTGAAACTCGGGGAGCTTTCTGGGTGCAAGAAAAAGTAAAAAGCGGAATTTTAGAAACTAGATGTTTGAATCAAAGCACAAAAGACCGGATTGCTTTTGAAATATTTAAAGCCGAATCGAAAATAAAAGCTGAAAAAAGATACGGAAAATTTGTAATTACAGTCCAGATTAAAGAAAAAGGGAGCATTGCCGAAGCATCTTGTTTAAAAAACGAAATTTATCCTATCAAAATTAAGGAAGTAGAAAAGCTGAAAAAGGAAGCAATTACCAAAGAAATAGAAGTAGCCCTGGAAAAAGCACAAAAGTTAAATACAGATATTTTTGGTTTTGGAGAAGTCATTCATCGTTCTTACCCTAAAGAATGGAAAAAAATAGAGAAGAATTGGGACGAGATATTCCCAGAATTACAAGTAAATATTAAAGTAGAAAGCAAAATTACAAACAATACATTAATCCAACGGAAAGAACAAAAGTAGGTGCATCCATGATTTTTGCAGCCATTTTATTTCTTACAGTAATTAGCTTAAAGGATCTTCCTGCATTGAAAAAAAAATCAAGATGGAAAGAAATAACTGTGTATACATTCCTGACAATTCTCAATCTGACCATGGCTCTTTTTGTTCTATTGGACATTCAGCTTCCTAATCCACAGGATTTCATTAATTCCATTGGAGATAAGCTATTTGGTAAAGGAGAATAGGGCTAATGCCGATTAGCTTAACTCCCTCTAACTTGTGTTTTGCAGCGCGGGCAAGGCCTGCTGGAAAATCATCATAATGGTTAACAAAGAAAGAAATACGATATAAAGTTTTGATTTTACTAATTGTTCTATGCAAAAAAATTGCAGAAGGATAAAAATTAATTTAAAATTAAAAATATTTATAATTCAATAAAAAAACGAGGTTGAGATTAATTTGTCGTTACAGGTAGGAGATATCATTAAGTTTGAACGGACATTCACAGCAGAGGATGTTGTAATGTTTACAAAGCTATCAGGTGATGAGGGAGTTCATCATATTAACCCAGATGAACAAGGACGACTTATCATCCAGGGGTTACTAACTGCTACATTACCTACAAAAGTAGGGGGCGATCATAACGTTCTCGCTCGTACTATGAATTTTGAGTTTTTAAGACCAGTTTTTACGGGAGATACAATAATTTGTGAAGTAACAATTGAGAAATTCGAAAAACAAGAGAATAGAACATTTATTATCACATCCTTTTTATGTAGAAATCAGAATGAGAAAGCAGTTATGAAAGGGAATTTTTCGGGAATCATACTATAAACTTTATATTTTTCTTTAGCCAAAGGTTCAGTTTAATGCAAGAGGTAATTTAAGTTTCTTGATCGGGAGGCATTATTAAATTAGCCTTTTTTAAACTTTTTTATTTCTCACCAAGTATTTACAGTTGACTTATTAAACTGTATATATTAAATTTACAGTATGATCAGTTGAAAATGAATGGATGGAGATGTAGCATCATGAAAAGTGATTTTGTCATAGCAATGCATAGTCTGGTTTTATTAGCTAACATACCTGATCATATGGCAAATAGCGAAACAATCGCTGAAAATGTTTGTACGAATCCAGCAAGAATTCGAAAGGTAATGAGTATTTTACGTAAAAGTGGGTTTGTAAAAACAAAAGAAGGCATTGGCGGAGGATATGTATTAAGTTGTGATCCTGAAGAAACAACTATGTCTCATATCTATTTGGCCATTTCATCTGGTTCACTTAAACCCCACTGGTGTACAGGTGACCCTAAACAAAATTGTGTGATATCTTCTAATACTCAGGGTGTAATGGAAGAAATTTTTATAGAGGCTGAGCAGCATATGCAATCTTATTTAAACCAAATAACGATCAGCAATGTCCTGAACAGAATAAAAAGGCTCGAATAAACTAGAAATAACAGTGCTATTGTAGCTGAACTGTATATTTTTTGATTACATTTAGTAAAATTAGCTCGTATATCTCGAAAGGAATAGGGTAGATCAAGATATAGGGCTTTGATTCATTCATATAACGTTTTGAGGGAGTGTATTTGAAAATGGTAAACCTATATACGACACCTAGCTGTACTTCTTGCCGTAAAGCAAAGGCATGGTTTGAGGACCATCACATTGATTATATTGAAAGAAACATATTAACTGATCCTCTTACACAAGATGAGATAAAATCTATTCTTCGTATGACGGAGGAGGGAACGGATGAGATCATTTCTACAAACTCAAAAACTTTTCAAGAGTTAAATGTAAATATTGAATCTCTTTCACTTCAAGAAATGTATAAACTTATTATCAATAATCCTAAAATGTTGCGTCGTCCCATTATCCAGGACGAAAAGAGATTACAGGTAGGATTTAACGAAGAAGAAATTCGTAGTTTTCTTCCTCGAAGCATTCGTACATTTATGAGAATGGAATCACAAAAAGCTGCCGGTTATTAAAGATGTTTTACCTGACGATAGGGAAGTATTGCATAAAAAGAACAAACGCTATAATATTTTTTGAAAGGAGATGAATTACGATGATTGAAGTAATCGTAACAGTAAAATATAAAGAAAGAAATTATCAAACCAATGTTATTGCCAATAAAGAAATGAGCTGGAAAAAAATTAAACTCATAGCTAAAAAACAAGTTGAAAAACAATGGGGTATGTAAACAAAAGGCTTCTTAAA
>NZ_JBALPG010000151.1:34937-35285 GCF_036965245.1 Neobacillus drentensis | reverse complement strand
CATTTGCCTCTGTGGTTTTTTCTTAGCTCATCAATATAAGGGTAAAATTGATTATGATTTAGCTAAAAATTATTTTAGAGATGTAGAGTTGAAAACAGTATTTAGGATTATAAAGCGAAGGTGGAAAAAATTAAAGGATGCTTTAAGCATATATAGAATGACACCAGTTGAGACTATAAAACATAGAAGCAAGCTTAACAGTGTAAAAAACAAATTGATAAGTGAATGGGAAGAAAAAACGAGTCAAAAATGGCCCTGATATACTGAGGCAGTTTATGATAAGAAAGGTAGGGTCGTTAGAGACATCGTGCAACCTTATCACAGAGATCTCTCGACAACAAAATGGAA
>NZ_JBALPG010000151.1:452-34884 GCF_036965245.1 Neobacillus drentensis | reverse complement strand
GTGAAGAAATTTGAAATCGTTGATGATAAATATCAAGTTAAAGCTTTAAGAATGAAGTACAAGTATACGAGCATTTTTGAAGGCATGTGGGATGCAATCGAGGATATGTCAAAGGATGTATTTGATCTCCTCAGAGGAGTAGCGGTTGGTCTGTACTCAATTGTAACTGGATTGGCAATCCTCATAATAGACGAGGGCATCGTAGCCGTATCCACTCTGATTCCAGATAATATAGAGCCTGACTTCATCAATAAAGCAGCGAATAAAAGAATCGATCAATACACCGAAGCACTCGTCGAAGCGATCAAGGACCCGATCGGTGTAATCGAATCCGTCTCTCAATCCTTCTCAGACACCTATTTTCCTTGTAATTGTAGATTTAAAATGAAGATTGATAATTTATAATAAAGTTTGATTAAAAATCCTGTACTAAATTTTTCTTTTTATGTTCTTGTAGATGTTGTAAAAAAAACCTAGTATGTTATTCCATTAAAGGACCAGATTGTTGAGGAATCATGAACAGTAAAAATACTGGTTAAAGATTGTTTGTGAAAAGTTACACTTAAGCGAACGAGGTAGGATATATATTTTCTCATAATTCAAAAAAATTTCCCTTGACTCTTACGTGACGTAACGGTTTATAGTAAAGATACCGGTAAAAATTCGCGCGAAAATAAGGGGATGGTTATTTTAGTTTCAGGTAAGAAGAAATGGAAGACAGGGGAACTTGCAAAGTTAACAGGTTTAACGATTCGGACCTTGCGGTATTATGACCAAATTGAATTGTTCTCACCATCAGACTATTCAGAATCAGGGTATCGCCTATATAACACCACAGATCTTTCGCGGTTACAGCAAATTCTTAGTCTAAAAGATTTAGGATTAACGCTAGAGGAAATTAAATCGATCCTGGCCGACGATATGTATAACCCTATTGAAGTAGTGACTCTTCAAATTGAACATTTAAGAGAAAATATTAGAGTTCAACAGAAGCTGTTAAAAGATTTGCAAAATGTATCTGAAATTTTGCAAACGAAAGAGACATTGACGGTTCAAGATTTTACAAATTCAATTGGAATGATGAAAAAAAGTCATAAAAATTATTTTTACGGGCGCCAAAAGAATATGGAGCGCCAATTTGATCGACTTGGCGAATTCCTTTCTAATCATCCGTCTCACCAAAAAAGGAGGAAGTGAGAATGAAAAAACACTTTGTAACACACGATACCTTTGTCATTGAAAAGGTGTATAATTACACACCTGAAGTGGTATTCGCTGCATGGGCGGACCCAGAGCTTAAAGCAAAATGGTTCACTGAGGCGGAAGAGTTTGATTTTCGAGTGGGTGGACAGGAGAAAAATCATGGTGGCCCTCAAGGAGGTCCTGTTTACACATTTAAGGCTCACTATCAGGAGATCATTCCTGACCATCGTATTGTCTATACTTACACCATGGATCTCGATGAAACGCGGATTTCCGTTTCTGTAGCAACGGTCGAGTTTAAACAAATTGATGAAGGAACACACCTGATTTTTACCGAGCAAGGCGCATTCCTAGACGGCCATGATACAGCTGCAGTTCGTGAGCACGGGACAAGTATTTTGCTGGATCAGCTTGGTGAACAGTTGAAAAATAATCAAGAGTTAAGAGTATCCTCTGAGGTATCGAAGATTATTAACTCTCCTGAGCCAATCTCTGATCGTGAGATTGTCAACACACGTATATTCAATGTGCCACGTGAAATCATGTTCAAAGCATTCAGTGACCCGAATCATTTGGAAAAATGGTGGGGACCCGAGGGCTTTACTAATACGTTTCATGAGTTCGATATGCGACCAAACGGTATTTGGCATTTCATTATGCATGGACCCAATAGTGTAGATTATGAGAATAAATCCATCTTTTCCGAAATAATTGAACCTGAAAAGATTGTTATCCACCATCTGGGGCCAATACATGAATTTTTATTAACCATTACATTTGCTGAGAAAGAAGGCAAAACCGAGCTGATATGGCAAATGCTCCACAAATCAGTTAATGAATGCGAAAAAGTGAGAAGTTTCTGTTACGAAGCCAATGAACAGAACTTGGATCGACTTGAGGCGGAACTGACTAAAATGGTTAACGGATTGCAACACTAATTTAATTTTATTAAAATAGGCGCTAACATAGAAATTTTACTTATTCAGCTAAAGGGCGCATTTCCAGAGTATGGATCTGCGCTTTTTTGCATGAAAGGGCCAAATTGTGGAGGAAACACGAATATGGTAAATGATGTCAAAGTAGTTATTATAATAAATAAGAAAAAAGAATAGGAATCATTATTATAAGAATTTCACCTACAACAGTCACGGATATAACTTTAATTAAATCCTTTTTCACTTCTTTTTTCAAAAAAACACCACCCATAACATTTGTCGTTACTTTCAAAATGCCTAAAAATCTATTGTAACAATACTATCACTGTTTTTAAATTATTCCTATTAGGAGTGGTCGTTGTTCCATAATCGGGCGCGATTGTTGAACAAGAATTACAAGGGTGATCCATATTATACACGACTAATATGTATCACCCTTTATTTTTTATGACTTTTTACGTTTTAGGTATTGATAATAAAACAAAGTTCTATTTCATTGGTTAGAGGCATATGAAGAATAGTATTCTCTGACAATAAGAAATGGTATAAACCCTGTGTTCCAAAAGAATTGATAATTATGACTTTATTCCACAAAAGGGCGCGTTTATGTAGGAACGCGCCTTTTCATGTATCGGACCATTTTCTTGAATAAGAGAAGGGATTAATCTCAAGTAAATAGAAGTTAATCAGAAGATCTGATTTAGTTGAGTAACAACATACTACTAAACATTTAGGAGGAAATCGATTTGAGCAACACACAAACATTACGAGGACTCACCACAGTTAGTTTTTGGACGGATGACCTAGCAGCAGCAAAGAAGTGGTACGCCAAGCTATTGGGCATCGAACCATACTTCGAACGTCCAGGATATGCCGAGTTCCGCTTCGGCGATTACCAGCACGAACTGGGCCTAATCGATAGCAGCTACGCGCCCGATGGTTCAGCGGCCGGCCCGGCGGGTGCTGTAGTGTACTGGCACGTCGACGATGTAACAGCAACTTTCAAGAAGTTGCTTTCAATGGGAGCGAAAGAGTACGAGGCACCAACAGAACGCGGCGAGGGGTTCATCACTGCTTCCGTGGTAGATCCCTTTGGGAACATTCTAGGCATTATGTACAATCAGCACTATTTGGAGGTTCTGGGTTCGACCAGAAAAGAGTGACCCTTATTCTGGATGACCTTATTATTGAGTTAACTGGGCAGGTTGATTAACAAGAAAAGGAAATCGGGTAGGTATTATAGAATTAATTAAGTAATACATTTTCTCGGAGGGATGACTGAATGGCTGAATTAATTTATCATGTTGCAGTTTCACTAGACAACTTTATTGCGGATCAAGGTATGATAGATGGAAATATTAATAATTCTCTCTTTTTATTTGATGGCGATCATGTCCCGGACTTTTTATCAGATATTCAGCAATACGATGCAGTGTTGATGGGCGGAAAAACATATGAGTTTGGATTTCAATTCGGTGCTAAACCGGGTGAACCTGGCTATAAGGGCATAAAACATTACATATTTTCAAACTCCATGCAGTTTAAATCGAACGAGGAAGTCGAACTTATCAAAGGAGATACTATAGGGTTTATTAAGAATCTCAAACAGCAAGGGAGCGGTAAAATTTGGCTATGCGGGGGCGGAGAATTGGCTGGGTCGTTGTTGAAACATAAACTCATTGATCAATTAGTGCTAAAGGTTAATCCAATTATAGTCGGTGAAGGTATATCTCTATTCGGCAGCGTAAAGCCACGTCTTAAATTAAGGTTAGTGGACATGAAACAGTATTCTAATGGAGTCGTCAAACCCACTTACAAAATTATTTATACTTAGGATTATCCTGGAGAACCTCTGTTTTTAATTAATTTTTTAAATAAAGTTTCATCCAATCTATTAACTAAAGGGCGCATTTCTAGAACAAGAAATGTGCTCTTCTTAATGAATCGGGTCAGATTCTTGAATACTTAATTGTGAAGATAATGTAAATTTGTTTCAAGGATCTACACTTATTCTTTCAAAACCATTTAAAGTGTAGACAGGAATGTGAAATAATGTACCGATATGAACGAAACTGTCAATGGCCCCTACACAATTTGATCTTGGGTTTGGTTTTTGGGCAATTCTAAGAAGACAAGCGTTTTTTGGCTTCTTTTTTTAGTTTGGGTGGAGCCTTTGATGGCTATAGAATCTCCTTCTCAGCTTACTGACTGCTCCTCAATCTTCAAAATTCCCCTTTAGGTGAAGAGCCTTCTTGTCGAAGTTTCGTTTCCCGTTGAACAGCCTCCCACACATCCTCCTCGATGATTGCCTCATGTATGCCCTCGACGATTGCGCCAGCATTATGCAAATTCCCTTTATATACAGGCCTAGCTAGCATATCCCTAATGATTTTGTGGTCGATGGTTCTATTACTTACCCTACTCGAGGCCGACTCTGAAATGGATAATCGAGAATGTCCTTCAAGGTACATTCTATAAATTTCTTTTACTATCCTGATTAAAACGACCCATGCAAGGTTTCTCATTCATTCGTTTCCGATGTCACAAATCAGAGCCTAACATCGTTATATGTGCAAAACGTAAAAGGAGCTGAGGAATGATGAACGACTTGACATGCATAATCATCGGAGGCGGCCATGCAGGGCTTGCAGCGCTCAAAGCAATACAGGCAACGACCCGGGGCATGGCGAACGGACGGCGGATTCGGTTTGTTCTGTTCGACAAGCAGCCCGGTCATGTACGAAAAGTGATGTTATTCCGGCCGGCCGCGGGCGGGGAAGAGATTATGGTTCCCTGGACGCATTATTGTTCAGATGGAGTCGAATTCGTGCAAGGTACGGTTACGTCCGTGGATAGTGGAGGAAAACAGATTCGATATGAGGATGCGCAAGGAAATGATGCCCGAATTCGTTATGACCTTTTAGTCGTGGCGGTCGGCAGCATCGTTCGGCGACCGGATCCCGATCAGGGCGTCGTCGCCTTGACCGACCCGCAAACCGCGGCAGACATCCGGGAGCGCTGGCGTGCCAATCTGTGGAAGTCTGCCGGCGAGA
This sequence comes from Neobacillus drentensis, assembly GCF_036965245.1. GTDB lineage: Bacteria > Bacillota > Bacilli > Bacillales > Cytobacillaceae > Neobacillus > Neobacillus drentensis_G. The sequence goes on along the minus strand of NZ_JBALPG010000151.1, from coordinate 29,693 downwards.
CGAACCCTCAGGAACGAAAGCGACTGATGACAATCGCGGTTGCGGGAGCAGGCATCAGCGGTATGGAGACGTCCGCCGAGCTGGCGCTCGCCATGCGGAAGGAAGCATCGGCGCTAGGGCTGAATTCGTCCGATACCTCCGTCTATTTGCTGAATGCACAGGGGCGGCTGTTCCCGGAAGGGCCTGAGAGAGTTGGACGGAAGTTGGATCAGACGCTCAGCGAATGTGGTGTGACAGTGCTTCACAATCGTAAGGCGATGCGGGAGGAAGCAGGAGCGGTGACGCTCAGCAATGGCGATTGTCTGGCGGTTGGCCTATGTATATGGACGTTAGGTCTGATTCCGAATCCGGTCCTTCGCGGTATGGGCTTGCCGCTTACTTCTGATGGCCGGGTACTGGTGGATGAATGTTATCGCGTCCAAGGGATGCCGGGCGTATACAGCATTGGAGACTGTGCGAGAATCGTCGATCCGACGACTGGCAAGGCGGATCAGATGACGTGCAAGGAAGGCGGATTTCAGGCGATCCAACTGGGGAAAATCGTGATTGCCGATCTGGAGGGCCGTTCCGCGCCGGTTCACAAATCTTTGATGGATGCCTTCGCCATCGGCCTGGGGGAAAATCGCGGATTGATGTGGGCACGCAAATGGGGACTTGATATTATCATAACGGGGAAGCTTGGGTGGAAAATCAAGAAACTGACATGGGATTTAGCCAGTCAGCTTCGAACGAGACCAAGATTGCAATATTTCGAATAGCCCGGAAAAGGTGATACGGCGAATGGAGGAACTATATGATCAATTTAGAGCACTGCTGTTCACGCTGGCTTATCAGTTGACAGGCTCTGCGGCAGACGCGGAAGATGTGGTGCAGGACGTGTTTTTTAAGGCGTGCGACGTTCATCCCGAACGTTTGGAGAAGCCGAAGGCGTATTTGTGCAAAATGGTAACCAATCACTGCCTCGATCTGCAGAAGTCGGCGCGGAGGAGGAGGGAAGTGTACGTCGGTCCGTGGCTCCCCGAGCCGATTCGGACGCCGGAGGCGGATACGCTCGAGACGACGGTCGTCCGCCGTGATCTACTGTCTTACGCCATGCTCGTTCTGTTGGAGAGGCTGACGCCGACAGAGCGGGCGGTTTTCGTCCTGCGTGAGGCGCTGGGCTTCGATTATCCCGAAATTGCCGAACTGCTCGGCAACCGAGAGACGAATTGCCGCAAGCTGATGAGCCGGGCAAGAAGCAAGATGGGAATATCCGAGGAGGAGCAGGTCGCAGCCGAAGCGGTTGAATTGGAATGGGTTAGCCGGTTCCTCACATCCCTCGAACAAGCTAACATCGATCATGTGCTGTCCCTGCTGACCGAAGATGACATGCTCGTCTCCGACGGAGGCGGAAAAGTAATCGCGGCCACGCGTCCGATACAAACGTGCGATCGCGTGGCCCGAATCCTGGCTACAGCGTACGAGGGCAAAAAGCCCTATTATCAGGGAAATCTTCACTTCGAGATTGCCGCTCTGAACGGTGAGACCAGTATAGTAGCCCGTTCGGGGGCCGAAACCGTGGGAGCTATATTTTTACAACGCCAACGAGGAAAGCTTGCCCGAATCTACATCGTACGGAACCCGGATAAGCTTACCCGGGTTTAGGTAGTCGACTGCAGATTTTTCATAATGATAAGGAACCGGGAAACTAAGATAAAGCTTTTCAAGTCTCGTTTAAGAATCACGATAGATGAAATGATGCGGTATCATGCCCTTGATTCTTCACGTTAATTGGCGATCCAAGGCATTACCGTTTTCAAACGAGTAACGACAGCACATCAGTAGTGGCAACTAGGTCTCTTGAGTTTCTACACCGACACTGCTTTTTTAAAGAGTCAGTCAGTCTAATAAATGGAAATTGATCTATCGGTAATTATGCCGAGTGAAGGAAGGTATGTTGGATGAAACAGTTTGATGTGGCAATCATTGGTGGAGGCATTGCGGGTTTGGTGGCATCGATTGAGTTGGCCCAAGCAGGTAAGTCCGTTGTCCTTTTCGAGAAGGCCAGCCAACTTGGTGGTCGGGCAATATCTGTCAAGAAAAACGGGGCTATCTTCGATCTTGGCAATCATGCAATAGTCAGGGGAGGGGCAGTGGATGAAATCTTTCAAGATTTAGGGATAAGAATGGAAGGGGGATCTCCTTCGGCAAACGTATCGGTTCTATGGAATAATAAGGTAACCCATATTTTTAAATTTTTAATCTCTCGAAACCTAAGCTGGTCAGGTAAGATGGAGTTGTTAAAGTTTTTTACCAAACTAGGAAAAATCGATGCCGATTCAGTGCCGGCGATCAGTCTGCGGAGTTGGATTGAACAAGAACTTCGCGATCCGATGGTTCGTCATATCTTTTACGCAATATTCAGGGTACAAACGTACTCACAAGCCCCAGATCACCAATTGGCTGGCCCCGTCATACGTTCTATGGCACGCGCGATGAAAAAGAATAGCGTTGTCTATGTGCAGAATGGCTGGCAAACCTTAGTTGATCAGCTTTACGAAAAAGCAATTCGGGCAGGCGTCTCCATGATGACAGGAACAAACGTAACGAAAATCGAGCATGATGGAGCCGTTCGTAAAATAAAGTTTGCTGACGGCCAAGAGATGGACATCACTCATGTGATTGCCGCCACCCCACCCGCAGTAACCTCCCAGCTCTTGGGAGATGCGGGTTGCAATTCTGTTTTACGTTGGAAAGAACAGGCTCGTGTCATTCAGGCGGCAAGTTTGACTCTTTCTTTGAAGCGGCTTCCAGTACCAAATCGATTTTCCGTTTTGGGTGTTGATCAACCCATATACTTCGTGAATCAATCGAAATTTATTCGATTAAGTGAAGATGGCACTTCGGTGGTACACATTGTTAAATATAATGGTACTGGTGGAACGGATCCAACAGCTGACGAACAACTCCTCGAACAAATATTGGACTTGATCCAACCGGGCTGGCAGAAGGAAGTCGTCGCTAGGCAGTACCTCCCCAACATAGTTGCAGCCTACGACTATATGCACTTAGGCAGGGAAGATCGATTTCCGGGTCCAGCCGTACCCGAAATTGCAGGGTTTTACGTGGCGGGAGATTGGGCCACCCATGGAGAAAATTTGGCAGATGCTGCGGCGGCAAGCGGAAGACGTGCGGCGCGGTGTGTGTTAATGGATATGGAGGCAGGCCGTAAGGGTGGGCGGGATACCATTTTGGTGTGAGTGACAGGAAGAAAGCGGGTGTCTGTCATCTTGGAAAACATGAAAACTGACCAATTATATTCCACTATTTTTTATGGGGGTAAATTCGGTCCTTAGGATCAGTGACATTTTGCCGCTGCGTGTGTGGGATGTGAAGTCGGCTACGCATCTCAAGGTGGGGGAGAAAAAGACTGGAAACACCTGGCGCATTTTGATGACGGATGCGCTAAAAAACGAAATCCAAAAGTATTGCCGTACACTATTGGATTCGGATTATTTGTTTCCTTCCCGGAATGGGGATAAGCCGCTTAGTTGTGTATAAGCTTGGAATATTATTAATGCGGCAGGCGTGATGTCGACATTCAGGATTCGATAGGGACACATAGGCAAGCGTCAATTATTGCCCACCTAGAAACAGCACCAAAGTCGAAACGTTTGCACGCGTATCGACTATAATGCCTAAAATAAAAGCCAACTGGAACGATACGCATTTATTGAAAATCTTAGCTCTCGCTTTCAAAGCCTAATGCGTTTGCCCTGGTTCGATAAGCCTGAAGGAAGCTTTTTTCGTAACGAATCTCCATTTTACTTTTCTTTCATCCAACTTGATATTGCAGAACTATTGCAAAAATTTTTTGGTTAGTAACCAGTATGGGGTGATGTGATGAGACTTATTGAAATAATACTACTGTTTGCCAATTTACTAGCTTTTTTTGCCTTGGTAATCCCATTGCAACGGTCAATAAAGTGGGTACGATATTTGGCTCTCGTCCTGCTGCCAATAGCCGGTGTTCAGGTACTGGTGGAGGGTTCGCGCTGGGGGATGATCCCAGCTTATATCATGAGTGGGATACTCTTCGTGGCCTGGCTAGCTAAAAATATTGTGCGAATGCCTAAACTTGGTGGAACAAGTATGATTAGGCGACTTGCTTTCGGTTTTACTATTGGTCTAGGAGCACTGGGACTGATAGTTTCTTCCGCTCTACCGATTCTTTTTCCTGTATTCCACTTACCACAACCGTCAGGACCTAACCAAATCGGTACATTGACCTATCATTGGGTAGATAAAACTCGCCCGGAGATTTTCACAGATGATCCCAATGATCGTCGTGAGATCATGGTACAGATTTGGTATCCAGCCAAAGGAAATCTATCATCGCTGTACGCTCCCTACATTCAGGAGACGGACTCCCTAGCATCACTTGCCCACATGTTAGGTTTTCCGGGGTTTATCTTTGAGCAATTTAAATACGTTCAAACTCATGCTATTCCTTCTGCAACTGTGTCGACATATGAGTCTAAATATCCAGTGCTAATTTTTTCAGCTGGGCGTGGAGGTTTTCGTCAAGAAAGCACCCATATGTTTGAGGAGTTGGCGTCACATGGCTACATTGTGGCTTCCATCGACCATCCTTACTCCTCTAGCGGAGTAGTATTTCCTGATGGTCGTTTGATACCCCTCGACTCTCGCCTTCTTCCCGGGCCTCAGGGTGGTATACCAGCTGATCGCGAATTCTTTGACAACATTGTTATACCCTATCTCGCTAAGGACGTTATTTTTTCACTTGATCAACTCACAGCCTTAAACCAATCTGATCCGAGCGGAATCCTGACTGGACGATTGGATCTTGAGCACGTTGGTATGTTTGGACCTTCACTGGGTGGTCTTGTAGGTGCCGAAGCCAGTTACTTAGAACCTCGTTTGAGTGCCTTCATAGCAATGGATGTTCATATGCCTGCCAATGTGGTTCGTTCTGGTTTAAAGCAACCAACCATGTTTATCAGTCGTGAAGCTAAGTGGATGAAGATGGAAGGGTGGTCGAAAGAGGATATAGATAAAACTCAAATAACTATGAGGTCGGTTTACAAGAAACTGCCGAAAGACGGTTACTTAGTTTTGATACCTGGCACTTTTCACGTAAACTTTTCCGATGCGCCACTTTTCTCACCACTGATGTCGTGGGCAGGCCTAACCGGACCAATCGATGGAGATCGGGCAAACAATATTATTGATTCTTACACATTGGCGTTCTTTGATAAGTACCTAAAGGATCTTCCATCAAAACTGCTTGATGGACCACCAAAACAATATCCTGAAGTGCACTTTGAAAAGCGGTGATCCTAGGTGGCACTAGGAAATCTTCTTGATGGCGCGAATTTACAACTGAGGACGGAAGAAGACGGGCTGCGGACGGAGAATAAAACCCTTTTAGGAAGCGGATCCGTCCTTGATTATTTAAGACGGACGACAGACGGACTGGGGAAGGACGGATAAAACGGATGGATGGATTGCTGCGGAAAAAGGACCTCGTCGAGGCGGTTGGTGTTGCAAAATCGACGATCGTAGATTGGGTAGTGGACTTTAACGTATATATTCCAGTAGTAAAGCATGGAGCGGTTACATCTTATCGTCCGGAAACAGTGGACGTTCTAAAAACGATCCGTGAGCTGAGGGAGAAAGATCACTCGAAGGTTCAGATCATGGAGCTGCTGGCCCAAAAAGGGTTTCCGATAACCGCGGAAGAGGCGATCGATGACGTGAAGCGTGTTTTGTCCGGAACGGATCCACGCGATACATTGCTTACTGTCATACAGAAAATGGGGCAAGCTGGCGCCGAGATCGGAAAACAGGATGGACGGATAAACCGCGTGAAATCAGTGGTTTTGGAGTATTCCAAACAGATGGATGGACAGGACGGACGGATCACGGAAACGGCCGATCAGGTTGTAGAGCTGCAAAAGACCGTTGAGGAATTGAAGCAACAACTAAGCGAGGCTCAAAGGCAGATTGCTGCAACAAAGGAACAAGCAAATAAGCCTTGGTGGAAACGTTGGAAGTAAGTAACTAAGCCTTCGTATTTCAAGTTTGATTTTTGCCCAAATTCCGCCCAGGGCGGCGATTTTCTAAATTGTACTGAAAACTAAAAATCGGCCTCTGTTCGCATCGCGTGCGAAGGGGGCCGATTTTTGTTTTTTCTTTGGTTTGCTCGAAATTGCACCCCGATCACGGTGCCGGCGGTCGCAGACATGTTCACAAAAGTCTGGATTTTGGACATATGTCCGTCGAAAGTATCAAAGAAAATTTTGCTGCAAGTAATGGTCTTTCTCGATCTGACTAAATCACAATTCTTGTCTGTCAGACATAAGACAACCTGTGTTCTGTTATTTTATGCAGGATCGCCTATAAACTTCCCCATATTTTGGTTATAAATATGTCAAAGAAGCGTATATTCGATTTAAAACAATATCTTTTATGAGTTGACATATAGTGGTAAATGTATTATTCTTACGTTGACTGATTTAATCAATCATAAAAAAGGGGAGTTAGCTTATGGAATACAATCTTCGAATGGGAAAAGCAATCGTTATCGGAGGCAGTATGGCAGGTTTGATGACTGCTCGCGTATTGGCGGATGTTTATGGAGAAGTGCTTGTTATTGATAAAGATAAATATCCGGAACATCCGGCTGACCGGGCTGGCGTACCTCACGGTTTCCATCCGCATCGATTCACAAATCGCGGCAAAATGATTACGGAAAATCTGTTTCCCGGCTACGAAGAGGAGTTGGCCGCGCTTGGCTCGCCTTCCTCGCTCAATAAGACAGCGCATATTATGAATCCGTATGGGATCGTCAGCGGACCTTATATGCGCAATGATTATAAATTCAGCCGCGCCGTGCTTGAATGGGTCATCCGCGGACGCGTGAGCGCGAGTCCGAATGTGAGGTTTCTTCAAGGGCATGACGTACTTGAACTCATTGCAGCTCCAGACTGTTCAGCCATTACCGGAGTACGGGTCCGGGAGCGGAAAGTTACCGGAGAAGAAAGTGTCCGGATGGCCGACCTGATCGTCGATGCCAGCGGACGAACCTCCCGGCTGCCAGAGTGGCTGGAGAGCCTGGGGTACGAAGTACCGAAGCCCGATCTGATGAAGACGGCCATCGGGTACAGCACTCGCCGCTATACATTGCCGCCTGCAATGCGACATCTGGTCGAAGAGTGGGATGTCGTCAACATTATGGGCCAGCCGGAGAACAACACCTTTACAGGCGTCTTCTCCTTCATTGAGAATCAAGTCGCCGAACTGCTGCTGTACCGTCCCGGAGGGCAATTTCCTCCTACAGATGCGGAGGCGTTCGAACAAACGGTGGCCGGGCTGCCGTCTTCCCTGATCGCGGAAATCGTCAAGGATTTGGAACCTGTCGGCAACCCGCGGGGCTTTCGTGTAGCGGAATTATACCGCCGCCATTATGAACAGGTTCACCATTGGCCTGCTGGCCTGCTCGTCCTTGGTGATGCTTACTGCATCTATGATCCGATTTTCGGTCAAGGGATTACGGTTGCGGCAATCGAAGCGGAAATACTGCAATCCTCTTTGCGGGAGCAGCTTAGCGATCCGAAGTCGCAGTTTGAAAAGCGGGTACTTAAACGAATGCAGCGTGAAGCCATTACGCCTGCCTGGTGGCTGAACTGTGCGGCGGATTTACAGTGGGAGGGCGTTGAATATGAAGCCGGGTCAGAACCGCTTGAAGGGGTAGATTTTTGCCGGAAGGTGATGGATATGCTGCTTAAAGAGGGCACGGTGAATCGCAACTTCCAGCTTTACGGCATGTATTGGGGAGTAAACACATTGTCTGTTCCGCTTGGTGAGCTGTTCAATCCGCAAATGATCAGAGCGGTGCTGGAAGCATCGGACGAAGGAAAGGAAATCCTCGCCGAGCTGCTGGAGCAGCATCATCGGCCGCTTGAAGAAATACTGGAAAAGATCATTCCACGATAAGAGAAGCCGTACATTCCGTAAAAATAAAGCACCTGCCTGCAATAAAGGCGATAGGTGCTTTATTTGCTGATCATCCTCATCAGCATTTCGATATCCGGGATGCGAAACTGCCGTTCATCCACCGATCCCACCATCATCACTCCGGTTAGTACCGTCAGGAAGCCGGCAATCAATTCTCCCGGATCCCCCGGTGCAATCGTCCCATCCCTTTGTCCCTCTTCGAACAAAGGCCGAAGGGTGCTAACATAATCGTCCAACGTGTATTGGTTGATCAATATTCTCGCTTCTTCAGGCACGCCATCGGACGTTCTTGCCTGATAAATCAGCTGAAAATACGGGGCTCCTTCCTCATCCATCATTTCTTCAACCAATTTTCTGATTTTATCATAAGCGGTTCCCGGAAGGGATGTAACGAACGACATGGCTTCCTGCGCACCCTCTATAGCACCTTTGACAAGCGTAACGAAAAGCTCTTCCTTGGATTTGAAATAATGGTACACTAGGCCATGGCTAATGCCTGCTTCCTTCACGATCATACTCATTTTGGTTCCGGCAACGCCGCGTCTGGAAAATACGCTTAAGGCAGCGGCCAAAATCTGTTCCCTGCGCTCATCGCGGATCTGGATCAGCTGCTCTTCATTTAATGGTGCCACGCTGCACCCGCCCCCTTCGAGTTCATATCATTAACATTCCTTATATTGATCAAGTCAGTCAAAATTAAAAATACAGCATTTTATTTTTACAGTCAACCTATTTCTCACATTCTCGACCCAAAAAGAGACGCAGGAGGTGGATAAATTAAAGTGCAGATAAGAAAAAGTTTTATTATATTGTCCCCTGTGTTTATTACAGGGTCATGGTATGATATCGTTCACGTACAAGGAAGTCTCCTAACTGCTGAATTTATTAATTTCAATTAAAGGGCGCATTTATAGAACAAGAAAATGCGCTTTTCTTAATGAATCGGGCCATTTAACGGAATAAAGCAGGAGAATTCAAACGAGCACCGAAATAGAAAAGATATAATTAAAAAGGAGTGTGACTGATATGTCCCATGCTAAAGATGTTTTGGTCGATCAGTTTTTAGCAAATGCGAACGACCCTAGCTTTTACGTTCCGTTTTCGGAATCAGTTGCAAACTTGTCAGAGGAAGAAGCGTTTTGGAAACCCAACGATGAAAGTAACAGTATCGCTGAAATTGTGCAACATCTACTTTACTGGAATGAGACATGGCAAAAGAGGTACGAAAAATCTCATGTGAATGCTGTTGCGCCAATAGGTGATAATAATAAAAGCTTTATTGTTCCAGAAAATAAAAAATTTGCTGACTTAAAAGAGTGCCTCCTAGGGGTTCTGCTTCAGTGGCAAGATCTACTAACTGAAGAAAAGGTAGAAAGTGAAGTGAATGGTTTCTCAGAGACTGCAAAGTGGTGGGGGTTACTGGGAAATATGTCCACGCATAACGCTTACCATATTGGACAAATTGTTTACATCCGAAAACAACTACAAAAAGGCTGGAAAACTAATATTAAATAAGATAGTGAGACAACTTACATTTCTTGTTCCACAATCGGGCGCTTTTCTGGAGTAACGAAAAAACCCAATTTCTCAATTTAATACTGAGAAATTGGGTTTTTTATTATTGTAATTTCCTTAACGTTGTAAATCCGCATTTTCCTGACGGTACCCCAACAAGATGATAACTCCTAAATTCTAGTTTCTTAGTTGTTTCTAACTGGATGAATTATCCATATTCCGATTGAATCCTTTTCGAGAATAGGGGACCCTGACGCTCTCCCCATCCATAAATGGTGGGGGTTCCACCTTTAAATAACCTGGGCTCTTCCAATCTCCAGAATGAATCTGGAAAATGAACTTTACTTTGGTCTAAAAGGCTTCAACAGCCGAAATCGTTCTAATGCAATAATCGAAACAGGACTATTTACATGGGCTCGGATTCCCTCACCACTCACAACTTATTGACTGTTTCGGGGTACGTCTGCACCGAGAGATTTAACCTGGCAATTATTCTGCTTATCTACAAAATAACGCGAAGGCATTCATTAAGTAAAGGCTGTCGCGAGCTTTTGTTTGTGAAATGGTGAACATAAAAACCAATTAATAAAAATTCAGCATCTATTTGAACAATATGGTTTTTATGGTTAGTAAAAAAGAAATAAGTGAATTATAATGACAACATTGAATGTACTAGAATATGGAGGAAAAACGAATGAAATTCCCTAATGATGCTGATGGAGATGCTTTACGAAGTCTATATAAAGACGGATTAGATTTTAAAAAACAACAATCAGTCGAATTTTTTGTAGCCGTACCTGATCAAGCAACAGGTGAAAAATTATCGCAAGTACTAAAAGGAGAAGGGTTCAATTGTTTCTTAGAGCAGGACGATGAAACCGAAGAGTGGGCTTGTAGTTGCTCTAAAAGAATGCTATTAAATTATAATGAATTAATTATCATACAGAATAAATTAAATAACTTAAGTAAACCACATGGTGGTTATTCTGACGGTTGGGGCGTTTTTGTAGATTAAAGGTTTGAGGGAATCTAAAGGATTATGATGGATGCTGATATATAGATCTATTTTAATTAAGGGATATATCATTATAAAGAGTGCCAGGACAATTATATTTTGGTCCTGGTTTTATTAGTTTACGGGGTCTTAAACGACCTGAAAATCTAGTTTTACAACATGTTCAAATAAAAAATAGGGTATATGAAAAACTCTCTAAGGTGAAGAATACGGGAATTATTGGGTGTTTGCCTAAGAGTGAAGTAGAAAATATTAAAATCCTCAATCATGTTTAGAATGATGCATAAAGCAAATGATTTATCGGAAGGAGTCCTTCCAGATTTTGTCGATTAAGATAAACATAAATAAAATTATTGGAGTCGTAAAGATGGAAAATACTCTTCAAGAATCTAATAAATTACCAAGCTCATTGCGCGGGCGCAGCATTCATCAGTACATTATCTTGAAATTGAGCCATTTTGATCATCCTGTTTGTCCTCTCATATGAAGTAAGTTTGGTCACTTCCTATCACCGCTATTCCATTATTCCTGTACTAATCGTACATGCATATGTGCCAGCTTGTGCTGTTTTTCCTCCGTACCCACTTTCCACAGCTCCTGTAATAAACACTCCTCAGAATTTTTCGGTTACTGCTTATCGGCAAGATAATTGGCCACTTTCTGTGCCGAATTTGCTAATTGCTCCTCATCCATCCCAAGTTTTAAACCTAAATCAACTTTTCATCTCCGGTATTCCTTAAAATCATCAAAACTTGTTAAGGCATCACCGTCCTTATAAATATGGTTGGCTATTTCTTGGTCATTTACCTGTTTGTCCATGAAAATCACTCTTTTTTTGTACATATGCTATACATTTCCTGTATTCTACTAGATATTATTCTGTTACTGGAACAGCTTTTAGTGGCAGATTCCCTGATGAACGAAAGCTTTAACGTATCAGGTACTAAAAAACTTGACTCGTACAAAAGATTTAGTTTAGTCTTAATATCCCATACTTCCAAAATGACAAAGAGAGATGACGAGTGAAGAGGATGAGTACCAAAGATCAAGTGTCTGTCCGTGACCATAAAGATTATCAAGCAGAAGTGGAGCGCTTAGAGTTTACAAAGGAATATATACGCACCGTTTTAGAAATTTCTGAGGGGAATAAAGAATTTTTCGTTGAAAATATGAAACAATCTTTTGCCGACCTGAATTCTAAGGATAGTAGTACGAGCTACACGGACCTTCTCGCAAATGCAAGATTTCTTGAATTAGCTGAAAGTGAACTGAAAAGGTTAGAAAGCGTGATTGGCAAACCCTATTTTTCAAGGATCGATTTTACGAGCGATAGTACAAAAAGGGAAGAAATTTTGTACATTGGCAAGGTATCATTGTTTGACCGTGTGACACAGCAGCCCATTATCGTGGATTGGAGGTCACCGATTGCCAATGTCTACTATGATGGCCGGCTGGGAGATGTGTCATATGAAGCATATGGGGAGACACAAACCGGTTACTTAGCATTAAAGAGGCAGTATGAAATTGTCGATGGATTATTAAAAGAAATCCGAGATATCGATTTGACTACACACGATGAACTTTTGCAGAAATCTTTGTCAGGCAAAGCAGACAATCGATTAACAGAAATTGTTGCGACCATTCAAAATGAACAAAATGAAGTGATCCGGGCATCACTGAAACACCCCATTATCGTTCAAGGGGCCGCCGGAAGCGGGAAAACAACCATCGCACTCCATAGAATATCCTACTTTCTCTATTCCTTTGGGTTTAGATTTCCTCCAGAAAAATTAATGATTCTTGCACCCAATCGACTGTTTATTGATTATATATCTGCCGTCTTACCTGAACTAGGGGTCAACAAAATTAATCAAACTACCTATATCGATTTTATGAAAAGTTGCTTGGGAAAGAAAATAAAACTATTTTCCCCTAATTCCAAGCTGATGAAACTCCTTGAAGATAACGAACATCTAAGTCAATGCAATGGGTTTCCAGTTATAAGGGTTCACTCGAATTTAAGTCATTAATTGATCATTATGTAAAGGAATTGGAATTAAATCTTGCGCCTAAAGAGGATTTAAGAGTTGAAAAATCCATTCTTTTGAAAGGCCAAAAGCTTAAAAAACTATTTTTAAAAGAATATACATACTTACCAATCTATAAAAGGATAGGTAAAATAAAATCCTTATTAGAAAATGATTTGAAAAAGAAGAAAGCCATTATGCTAACAAACCTTAATAAGAAATACGATGATGCTTTAGACCAGGTTCTTTACAGCAGGAGGCTCGATCCGGAAAGAAGAAAGCAAAAAGTGGTCATGCTGATGGATAGGAAAGAAGAAAGATTGAAGCAGGTGGAGCAAGAGGCGAAGACAGCGGTACAAAAATATATGCAAGCGCTTGTTATGAAAGATATTTTTACCTTATACAATGAATTGATGTCTTCACCTGAATTGATAAAAAAGCATTCCACTACTCTTTCGGATCAACAATGTACGATCCTAAGTACGTTTTGTCAGAAAATATTTGCCAAAGGTGCATACGAACTGGAGGATTTAGCCCCATTATTTTATATGAAGGCAATTGGAAGGGATCGATGAAAAATATAAAATGCGGAGTATCTTTATTGATGAAGCACAGGATTACAGCTATTTTCAATTTGCCGCATTAAAAGAAGGCTTTAATACAGACTTGTTTACCATTGTGGGAGATTTAGCACAAGGGATTCATTCCTATCGTGGCTTGAATAGTTGGACACCGGTATTGAAAGAAATCTTCCCTAATGCCAATTATCAAGCCTTACAAAAAAGCTATCGAACAACCGTTGAAATTATGAATTTGGCAAACGATATCCTTCAGTTGATCGACCAAGACTTGCCAAAGGTTGAACCCGTCATTCGAGAAGGTCAAAAACCACACTATAAAATGATTGATCCTTCGAGTCTGGAACAGGTTAGGCTGCAGCTGGAACAAGATATTGCTTCACTGATAGAGGAAGAGCTTCACTCTATCACCATCATTGGACGCACCGACAGGGAATGCCAAAGAATCCATCAGATGCTGGAAAATTGCCAGCTTCCGATACAATTAGTAGGAGAAAAGCAAGATATGAAGAAGGGACATATCTTGATCGTACCTTCTTATTTATCGAAAGGGTTGGAGTTTAGTGCAGGAGGAAATGTTATGCATCATAGAATTGACAAGACGGAATGGCATTATGTAGTTGAGGAATCTAATTATAATCTTATTCGTATTTTTTTAAATGACGAGTTGGTTATTGCGCAGCCTATGTATATTTCAGATGATTTTAGAAAGTATGGTTTTCTAGATAAGAAAGAAATTTTAGAGAATGTCCCTGCTTATGTTAACAGGGTACAAGATATTGGTTTGAAAGTTAAAGTAGGTGAAGTGACCGAAGATGAATGGTCAAAACGCACCGATTTTTATGTAGATTTCTATGCTTACAAAGACGAAGCCATGGTAGCAAACATAGCAAACTACAAAATAGGATCAAGAATTGGTAGTTACTCTGGAAGGGCTTTAAAATCCGCTCGACAGGAAGTTAATGAGTTTATGTACGATATTAGACCAAAACCAACTGACATTGTAAAAGAGACATTCGGATATTCAATTCCTAAAGGTATGGTAAAGGTGACCTATCGAAACGAAGAGGAAGAGCTCCTAATGGAAAATGACCCTAGATATGTAGAACATAAATATCTCTACTAATCTATATTACTAATTCTTTTGTCCCACCTTTTTTACTTTGAATCATTTGTGTTATGATAACAGAATAATAACGAGAGGGCTGTGGACATGCTGAAAGAAAAGATAAAAATCGAGGTTATTCAAAAAGTATTAGACAATTGGAGGGGGTTCTTTTTACCTTACCAAATGGCATTACATGAATTAGAAAGTGATTTCAAGATTATTGACTTAGAGTGGAAAACACAACATGGCTATTCCGTTATTGAACATATGAAAACACGTTTAAAAACATTAAGATCTTTGGTGGAGAAAATACAAAGAAAAGAAATTCCTTTAACACAAGAAGCGGTGAGGAATGAAATAAGAGATATTTTGGGTGTTAGAATTGTCACAAGTTTTATTGATGACGTATATATGTTGAAGGAGCATATCGAGCAACGTGAAGACATTCGAATGATACGCATAAAGGATTATATTCAGGACCCGAAAATGAGCGGATATAAAAGTTTGCACCTGATTGTAGAAACCCAAGTCATCCTATCCAACGAAATAATATGGGTTCCTGCAGAAATACAAATTCGTACTTCCGCTATGGATTTTTGGGCATCCACCGAGCATAAACTAAATTATAAATATCAAGGAGAGACTGTTCCTGAGGATGCTCAAAAGCAGCTAATTGAGCTTGCCAAAGCTTCTTCCTTAATGGATAAAGAAATGTCAAACTTAAGAACAAAATTACTAGCCAATTAAGCAAACAATAAAAAACGTCATCAAATATTCAACTTTTAAGTAAAATATTTGATGACTTCTATTTTAATCTATATTAATTTGTTTCATGTTTTGAAATTCCGATTTGCGTAATACCGCTGAAAATTGTTAACAATGGTGATAGTAAGCAGAAAAAGGCAAAAGGAACGTACTCTAACGTAGAGACACCTAGTACACCAGTAAGGAAGATACCTGAAACCCCCCAAGGCACTAACGGATTTATGACAGTTCCTGTATCTTCTAAAGCTCGTGCTAATGTTTTTTTATCAAATCCTAGCTTCTCGTACTGTCCTTCAAACGTTTTCCCTGTTAAAAGAATAGATAGGTATTGCTCACCTACAAAGAAGTTAATGCCGATTGCTGTGCATGCAGTGGCAACGATTAAGGAAGGTGCACCTTTTAATAGTCCTTCAATTGCTTTTAATAAAGATGGAATTATTCCTAGTAGGAAAAGTAATCCTCCCATCCCTAAAGCTAGAAGAACAAGGGATATGGAAAACATCATACTTTCAATTCCACCTCTAGAAAGCACAGAATTCAATTGTTCTACATTACTTTCCATCACGAATCCAGAAAATAATATATTCGACATTTTCGTAAACGTTAATGAACCGTCTGCAATGAACGCAATAATTACACTACTTACAATTCCAGCAGATAAAGTGGGTATAGCTGATACTTTTTTTAAAGCAAGTACTACTACAATAATAAATGGTATTAATGCTACCCAATTAATGTAACTATGCTCTTGTAAAGCTTTTAAGAAAATGGATATTTCCTCCGTTTTCCCACTGCTTTCTGGCGATAAGAAGAAAAATATTATAGATGTAATAATAAAGCCAGGTACCGTAGTCCATAACATATTTTTAATATGATCAAATAACGGAACACCTAGTGTCTCAGATGCTAGATTTGTCGTATCTGAAAGTGGTGACATCTTATCTCCTAGAAATGCACCTGAAACTATTGCTCCTGCTGTTATTGCTAACGATGCATCCATTGCAGTTGCCATTCCAAGAAATGCAACACCGATTGTTGCAGATGTTGTAAAGGCACTTCCAATACATGTCCCCACTATAGCACACACGACAAATACTGAAAAATATAATGGTAAGCTTGAAAACCACTCAAAACCGTAGAACATCAACGTTGGAATCGTACCACTTGCCATCCAAGTACTTATTAACATTCCGATAAAAAAGAAAATATAAACTGCACCCAAACCAGTTGTAGCACCTTTCATTATTCCACTTTCCATATCAGATATTTTTACTTTTTTTATTATTCCATACACCATTAATAACATAATCGCAAATATCATTGGTAAATGAGGTGTTAAACCTAATAGAATAATACCACTACTCACCATCCCTAAAATTGTGAGCATAACGATTGCTGCTTCCCATACTGGCAGCTTTAATTTTGCAGATTGTAACATGTAAAAATCTCCCCCAATTTGTAATACTACGTTGTATATAGGAGAAAAGGATTGCACAATACAAAAAAGCCCCTTCTCCACATAGGGACGAAGATGCTTCGCGGTACCACCCTACTTGACAAGAATAAACTTGCCCACTCTTTATATCTGCTATATCTAGGCAGGTGTACTTCACATTTGTGTATGCTCGGATTTTCAGCTACCATCCGATCTCTTCTCGCTGCATGAAACAAAGCTACTATTTTCTGCTAACAGATAGATTTTCTTTTTTGCTTAAACGCTTTTTAGTGCTAAAGCATATTGGTACTATACGAGAATAATAAGTTCTTGTCAAGAATTTTAAAAAAAGAACATAACCTCGTTTTAATCGGTGCTAATTCAAATGTTGGGGTAGGAGAGGATTGAATTCTTTCCTACCTAACCAATATGAGTTCCAATATGCTTAAATTGATGATGTAATAAAACCCTACTTTTAAAACGATCAAACTTCGGTATCCAAAGGCATTCCTCTATATTTCCTTTGTTAAATTGTTGATTCCCTCCAAGAAACCATTCGAATAATTAAAGACAACGCTATTCAGGATTTCTGTTTGCCAGTTTATTAAAGTCTTTTTTCCGGATTAGAATTCAGAATCATATAGTTTTCTCAAAACCAGTCACGCATCTGAACTTTTCAGATAATGAAAAGCAAAGAAACAAAATGTGAACATTTTTAAAACATTTTTAATGTTTATGTGCAGACGTTGACAATGTAATTTAAATTTACTATAATTGGCTACAATCTAATATATCAAATACATTGAAAGAGCCCAGTAGCAGGTTGTCACTGTTATCGAGAAAGCTAGGGGTTGATGGAACCTAGCACAAACAAACCTGTGAATTACACTCTGGAGTATCTTAGGTAATGCTAAGCGGATTGGCAATCGATACTATTGCTAAGAGTGGTATGAATAGGCATAGTCCTTTTTGTACAATTTGGGTGGTAACGCGATTAAAAATCGTCCCTATGTCTACGAATGTGGATGAGGGGCGGTTTTTTTTTATTATCTTACCCAAACTAGGTGAGAATAACTTACAAATTAAAGGAGCTGGAAAGACATGAACATCATTGATGAATTGGAATGGCGCGATGCCATTAACCAACAAACCGACGCAGAAGGGTTACGCAAACTAGTAGAAGAGCAAGAGATCTCCTTGTACTGTGGTGTAGATCCGACTGGTGACAGTATGCATATTGGACATTTAATTCCATTTATGATGATGAAGCGATTCCAATTAGCTGGGCATCATCCAGTTATTTTAATTGGAGGGGCTACAGGAACAATCGGTGATCCAAGTGGACGTCAAACAGAAAGAACACTTCAAACACTAGAACAAGTACAGGATAATGTTGATGCATTAACCGCGCAAATGCAAAAGCTATTTGATTTTGGCGGAAACAGCAGCGTGAAAATGGTAAATAACTACGATTGGACACATCAAGTAAACATTCTTGACTTTTTACGGGATTACGGGAAACATTTTAGCATCAATAATATGTTAGCGAAAGATATTGTAGCTAGTCGTTTAGATACAGGGATTTCATTTACGGAATTCTCATACCAGATTTTACAATCGATGGACTTCCATCACTTATTCAAAGAAGAAGGTGTACGCCTGCAAATTGGTGGTGGTGACCAATGGGGCAATATTACAGCTGGGATCGACCTTATTCGTAGAAAAGAAGGACCAGAAGCAAAAGTCTTTGGATTAACGATTCCATTGATGTTAAAAGCAGATGGGACGAAGTTTGGTAAAACAGCAGGCGGAGCGATTTGGTTAGATCCTAAGAAAACAACACCATTTGAATTCTTCCAGTTCTGGGTCAACACAGATGACCGTGATGTCATCAGATACTTGAAATTCTTCACCTTCTTAACAAAAGATCGAATTGACGAATTAGCCGTGAAGGTTGAAACAGAGCCGCATAAACGCGAAGCACAAAAAGTGTTAGCAGAAGAAATGACGAAATTTGTTCATGGTGAGCATGCACTGCATCAAGCATTAAAAATTACAGAGGCACTATTTAGCGGGGATGTTAAAGCATTAACAGCAGATGAAATTGAACAAGGCTTTAAAAACATGCCGACTTTCCATGCTTCAAAGGAATCAAAAAATATTGTCGATTGGTTAGTGGAATTAGGAATTGAACCTTCTAAACGCCAAGCAAGAGAAGATATTAATAGTGGAGCCATTTCGATGAACGGAGACAAAGTAACAGATGTGAATACGGATGTTACAGTAGAAAATTCATTCGATGGAAGATTTATCATTATCCGTAAAGGTAAAAAGAATTACAGCCTAGTGAAATTAGGAGAATAAAACTCTGTAAAAACGTAGCGTTATGAAGTGGAAGTGAAGGATTAATTATGCTTCTATCATGGGAACGAGCAGTGGAATTAGCATACTTGAATCACCAAGTGATAACAGAAGTAAATAATAAGCAGCAAGTGAATTGGTTATTGGTCGATTTGGGCTTAGAAAATATAACCATGGAACAGATTAATCAGATCTTAGACAAGATGTTAATTGGCTTTAATCGGTTGTTTAAGTATAAGTCTATTCAACAAGCCAGTCTCGGTTATTTTAGGATGCTGGATATTGTGAAAAAAGGCGATAGGTATCATCCTAGAATTCACATTTTACTTCCAATGATCAAAAGTTACTTTCAAGGGAGATACTATATCAAATATGATAACTGGATCTCTTTGTGGAGTCGAGCAGTTGGGATCGAAAATGGGTTGTTTGTTAAAGTGAAAGTAGTGAACGGAAGAGATGCTGAACGTGAAAATATCCAAGAAAAATTGTTAAACTTTCGTGAACAAGAAAGTGAAATTCCTTTTCGGGAAAGTCAAATCATTACACCTAGACGTTTAATCGGATACAGTAAATTGTTAAAAAATGTAACTGAGCACTTGGGAAATGATAATAAACTTCATTTAGACGTGGATGAATTTTGTATAAATGATCCCGTTGCCAATCAAGCGTTTTTCCATATGTTAGACTGGCATCCAGGTGTAAGAGAAGAGGAAAAATTACTTTTTTAGTATAACAATCCAAATATTGGTTATGTACTTCTTGAAGGAAGAGTGGAGAAAGTCCACTCTTCCTTTTTTTTTGAATTTAACTGTACTTATTAATCCTGCAACTTTTGGGCAGTAGGAAAAAAACCTGAAGGTTCTGATAAATCGAATGAAATGTCCCATAAGGGGTATGTCAACCATATGAATAAAAACCAAAAATAGGAAAGCGTGACTATATTAAATTTTGTATTATTATTCATTATTATTAATAATTTTTAAACTAACTTTTTAAAGTAAAAGGTTTTATGCTTCAATCAATAAAAGCATAAAACCTTTAAAGCTTTGAATAATAAGTTTTTGATTTTTTGTCACAAATGCTATTAAATCAATGGTTTTTGTGATGTTGACAAAACAAAAATACAGGAGTAGACTGACGTCGTAAGTTGAAATGTGAAGCGCCTCACAAGTAGGGATCCTAGTTTTAATAATGGGTTTTCAACAAAACAAATGTTTATTTTATGAATATTATTCATCTTGTTTTTGGATGTATTCTATAAAATAAAAGCATTGTTTGAAGAAAGGGATGATTCTATCAGATCTACAAACTTCGTATCAGCTAACATGTTTTCATACCCTAATTTTTAAAGTGAGCTATTCCATTGGAAATTAGCGTATTCATTCAGTTTATTATTCTAAAAAAATTAAATACGGGAGAGAAGGATATAGTTATGGCTAAGACAAACAAATTAACGCTATTTGGGTTAATCGGTATTACCATGGCATTCTTTGGTACTGTACGTAGTGTACCAACACTTGCTATTACAGGGTGGACGCAAATCTTCTATATGCTAATCGCTGCGGTTGTATTTGCGTTACCGATTGCGTTAATGTCGGCTGAGCTTTCGACAGGATTTCCTGAAGAGGGTGGGCCTCAGGTTTGGGTTAAAAATGCATTAGGTGATAAATGGGGATTTGTTACCTCGTGGTTATTATGGGTTCAAATGTTTTTTGGGATGGTAATGGTTTCATCAACTGTTGGTGTCCTACTAGGCTACGTTATTAATAAACCAGAATTATCTTCAAACAACTACTTTATTTTTGCAGTCATCTTAATTTCATACTGGGGTGTAACGTTATTAAACCTCAAGTTTGATATGGTAAAAATCGCTGGTAACTGGGGCGCTGTAATAGGTGTATATATTCCATTTGTTCTTCTCGTTGGTTTAGGTCTTATTCATATGATCAAAAATGGAATTCAGCCAAACAGTTACTTAGGACATTTTAAGCCAAGTGATTTAGTACCCAATTTTAAGGACTTAGGAAGCATTACGTATTTATCAGGGATTATCTTTATTTTTGCAGGGGTAGAGATTTCATCTGTACATGCCAATAATATTAAAAATCCTAAACGTAACTATCCGATCGCGGTTATCTCTTCTGTTATTTTGTTAGTCATCTTTAATATTATTGCTGGTTTAACCGTTTCTAACGCAGTTCCGAAAGGTAAGCTAGAGTTAGCTAATATTACACAACCATACATGATTTTCTGTAAAGACTTAGGGATTCCAACGATCTTTGTAAACATCATTTCTTTAATGATCTTAATTGGTGTTTTAGTGCAGCTTAGTGCATGGGTACTTGGACCAAGTAAATCTATGATTAAAGTAGCAGACGAAGGGAATCTACCAAAGTTCTTCCAAAAGAGAACGAAGAAAGACATCCCGATCACGTTTGTCATGATTCAAGCCATTGTTATTTCGTTAGTATCTTTCTTATATGTAGTCGTTCCAGATATTAATAGTGCATTCTTAATTATTACCATTACGACAACGATTCTATATTGTATCGTATATGCTTTAATTGCTATTTCAGCCATTCGCTTACGCTATAACATGCCTAATATTAAGAGACCATTTAGATTAGGTAGTAAGGGAAATGGATTAATGTGGTTTGTCTCTCTTTTCTCTATGGCAGGTATCGTCCTTACGATTATTGTAAGTTTGATTCCACCATCCATTTTAAAACCAAGTCAGTATACTGGTTACGTAGCATTCCAAGTGATCGCTACTGTCGTTATGATTGGAATAGCTCTTATCATTAACAAATGTAAGAAACCAGAATGGAAGAAAGAAGATCAAAAAGACCAAGTGGAATATTTAAAACAAGCAAATTAATTACTAAAAATTACTAGAGTAATGGAGGAATTGAAAATGAGATACGAAATGCCAAATATTAATTTAAAAGCATTATTCTTAGGAGTTAAAGGGGAAAATACAGATTTATTTAAAGAATTATTATTAAAAATGGTCGATGAGCATGTTGGTTGGAGACAAAACTATATGCCACAAGACTTACCTGTGATCACGCCTCAAGACAAAAGCTCTAAGAGTTTCCAAGAAACGGCTGATCATATGCGTAGTGTGTTCAATCTACTATCTTCTAAACTACGTGCGAACTCACTACCTTGGCATTCTGCTGGTCGTTTCTGGGGACATATGAACTCTGAAACCTTAATGCCTGCGATTATCGCTTATTCAGCAGCCATGTTATGGAATGGTAATAACGTAGCCTATGAATCTTCACCAGGTACTTCTCAAATGGAAGAAGAAGTGGGACATGAATTTGCTACACTTATGAGCTATGTAAAAGGGAAAAGCTGGGGTCATATTTGCGCAGATGGTTCCATTGCGAACTTAGAGGGCCTATGGTATGCACGTAACATTAAATCATTACCACTTGCGATTAAAGAAGTAGCTCCTGAATATGTTGCAGGTAAATCTGAATGGGAATTACTGAATATGCCTACAGCAGAAATTCTAGATATTATCGATCAAATTCCTGAAAAAATGGATGAAATTAAAGCTCATTCTGCACGTAGTGGTAAAAATCTACAAAAATTAGGGAAATGGTTAATCCCACAAACCAAACACTATTCTTGGTTAAAAGCGGCTGATATTATCGGTGTTGGTCTTGACTGTGTAGAAGAAATCGATGTTGATGACAACTATCGCATGGACATTGACAAATTAGAAGCGAAAATTCGTGAATTTGCAGCACAACAAATTCCTGTTCTAGGTGTAGTTGGCGTTATCGGTACAACAGAAGAAGGTCAAGTAGACCGTATTGATAAAATGGTAGAACTTCGTGAAAAATTAGCAAAAGAAGGAATCTATTTCTACATTCACGTTGATGCTGCTTATGGTGGTTATGCTCGTGCTATTTTCTTAGATGAAAATAACGAATTTATCGAATGGGAAAAAATCGATGAAGTATATGCTAAACACAACATCTTCTCTGAGCCATGTGAATGGTTAACAAAAGAAATCTATGATTCTTTTAAAGCAATGAATCAAGCTGAAACGATTACCATTGACCCACACAAAATGGGATATATCCCTTACTCTGCGGGTGGAATTGTCATCAAAGATATTAGAATGCGCGATGCCATTTCTTACTTTGCAACCTATGTATTTGAAAAAGGTGCAGATATTCCGGCTTTATTAGGTGCTTATATGTTAGAAGGATCTAAAGCAGGTGCTACCGCAGCAGCCGTTTGGACAGCCCATAAAGTATTACCGCTAAATGTAACTGGTTATGGTAAATTAATCGGTGCAAGTATTGAAGGAGCTTATCGTTTCTACCACTTCTTATATGGAAAAGAATTCAAAGTGGGCGATAAAACAATCCGTCTGTATCCATTAACAAGACCAGATTTCAATATGGTTGACTATGTATTCAACGAAGTAGGCAATACCGATTTAGAAAAAATGAACAAATTAAACCATGACTTTTTCGATCAAGCTTCTTATGTGAAAGGCGGCTTGTACGATAATGAGTTTATTACTTCTCATACTGACTTCGCTATTCCAGACTATGGCAACAGCCCACTTCCATTTGTGAAGAGTCTTGGATTTAGCGAAAGAGAATGGTATCGCGAAGGCAAAGTTACGGTACTACGTGCTAGTGCGCTATCTCCATACGCCCATGATAAAGATGTATTTGAAGAATATGCTGGTGAAATCGAAAAAGCGATGCAATCTAAATTAGAAAAGATTTACAGTGAAATGGAAGCAAATGCAAAAGTTGAGGTTGCAGTACGTTAATCGTTTAATAGCTAGGTGAATAAAGTAGGGCATAAACATCCGCTGGAACAAGTTGAAAGTATTCATTATACTATCTAAAGCATTGTTTATGCCCTCTATCTATCATTAATAGATTGTCTACTATAGAGTTCAGATGTTAATTGTTCAATCGTTCACAAAAATAGAAAGGTAGAATTCTATAACATTTGACTCATAAGGAGCATATTAAAATGAAAAAAGAAGTCACTCTAAAAGAAAGTATCTTTCTTTTAGTCGTTTTATTAGCCATTATAGGAACCTGTATCATAGCCTTAGGTGTACCTCCTCAAGTGCCGATTTTAATTGCCATCGGATTGGTTGTGTTATTTGCAAAATTGAAAGGTTTTTCTTGGGAGACCATTCATGATGGCATTCAAAATGGAATTACACCGGGTTTAATTCCGATCATCATATTTATGTTAATTGGGATTTTAATTAGTGTATGGATTGCAGCAGGAACCATTCCAACCATCATGATCTACGGCTTTAAAGTTTTATCTGCCAAATTCTTTTTACCTTCTGTTTTTGTCATCTGTGCATTGGTAGGGATAACAGTGGGCAGCTCCTTTACAACCATTTCCACTGTGGGTATTGCCTTATTAGGAATGGGTCAAATGATGGGCTTTAACCCAGGGATGACTGCAGGTGCCATTATTTCAGGTGCCTTTTTAGGGAATAACATTTCCCCATTGTCTGATACAGCGAACTTAGCATCTGCTATTGCCGAAGTAGATTTATTTGACCATATTCGCAGCATGATGAGAACCATTATTCCAGCTTTTATAATATCTCTTATTTTTTTCGCAATTATGGGACACGGGGCGTCAGGATCAGCAGGGAATAAAATCGACGAACTCGTTCAAACACTTCATTCATCTTTTACCATTTCAGTTTTTACCTTAATTCCAGTATTAGTTTTATTTATCTGTGCAATAAAAAAAGTGCCAGCTATTCCGACGTTATTACTTAGTATCGCCGTTACAATTGGGATCATTTATTGTTACCACCCGCATACTAGCTTTAGCCAAATTGCTGCTTATATGCAGGATGGATTTGTTTCCAAAACAGGCGTCAAGACGGTAGATCAATTGCTTACTCGTGGTGGAATGCAAAGCATGATGTGGTCTGTTTCTCTTATCCTTCTTGCTTTAGCATTAGGCGGATTATTAGTAGAAATTAAAATTATTGAAAAGCTCATTTCAAGAATTTCGGGCGTGGTAAGTGCGAAAGGAAACTTGATGCTAATGACGGCATTAAGCTCAATTGGGATCAATGTTCTTTTAGGAGAGCAGTATTTATCCGTTATTTTGCCTGGAAAAGCATTTAAATCACAATATGAGGCCATTCATGTAGATCCGAAAAATCTATCTGGAATCTTAGCGAATGCCGGAGCTGCTGTGAATCCATTAATTCCATGGGGAGTGAGTGGTGTGTTTATCACAGGTACTCTAGGTGTGTCTACACTTCACTATTTACCGTTCGCAATCTTTTGTTTGATCATACCGGTCATTCATATTGCTTTAGGATTTATGGGCAATGGCAAAAAACAAGTGGAAGAATACAGAAAAGCTAGTTAGAATTAAATATTGGTAATTTACAGAAATTACAAAAAAGCTGGTGCATGCCAGCTTTTTGCATTAATGAAATTATTCTGATATAGTCCATATTTTAGACAAAAATCCGCCACTAATTTTTAATATAAGGATAGGATTAATGATATTAAAATAGTGATATAATACTTTATGCTCCTCCTACAACATTAATAATTCTATAGATTTTTAAGTTGAAATATTTGTGATTAATTCCATTAATTGTGTCTTTGTGAACGTATTTTTATGTGAAATAATTAATTGAATAAAGCGAAATATTATTGTAGAAGAGTTTTCTTATCCTTCGGCATAAGAAGTGGATTTTGTGCGGCACAGGCTACTCTAATGAAAGTGGTGGTAGGCATATGCTAATAGATCAATTACGTGGAAAAGATTTAGATGAATTTTTTGAAGCAATTTTAACATTAGAAAATGAAGAGGAGTGCTATAGATTCTTTGATGATTTATTCACAGTGAAGGAGTTGAATACAATCTTTCAAAGATTTAAAGTAGCGAAAGCTTTATATAATAACAGTACTTATCATAAAATTGAAGAAGAAGTAGGAGCGAGTGCAGCAACCATTTCTCGTGTGAAGAGATCGTTACATTATGGAAACGATATGTACGATGTTGTTTTTAAGCGTATGAAAAAAAATCGTGAATGATTAGCTAGTAATCAGACTTCGTAAAGAATCGGGAAACGTAACTTTGGTACGTTATCTCGGTTCTTTTTTGCGTTCAGAAGCCCGAAAAAGCTTGTTTAAGGGAATGGACATTTTTTTATAAAGAATTTCAGGTACAACAATTTTTACCAAATATTTACCTTAAATAAATATCAAGTGCCATGGCAACTCTAAAAAAGAGCTATTCCTAATCGATTTTTGATTAAAAAATGATTATTTGTTCATTGTATTTATTCATTTGAATATAGAAAGAAGGCTTTAATTATGAACAAGACAAAACAATTAACACTTTTTGGATTGATTGGTATTACAATGGCTTTTTTCGGAACGGTGCGTAGTGTGCCAACCCTTGCCATTACTGGTTGGACCCAGATTTTCTATATGTTGATTGCTGCAGTAATATTTGCATTACCTATTGCATTAATGTCAGCTGAACTCTCAACAGGATTCCCTGAAGAAGGAGGACCTCAAGTTTGGGTGAAAAATGGTTTAGGTGAAAAATGGGGATTTGTCACCTCCTGGTTATTATGGGTTCAAATGTTTTTTGGGATGGTTATGGTTGCTTCAACTGTCGGTGTTCTTTTTGGATACGTCATCAATAAATCCGGATTATCTTCAAATAATTACTTTATTTTCATCGTAATTCTCATCTCATACTGGAGTGTTACATTATTAAATCTTAAGTTTGATATGGTTAAAATTGCGGGTAACTGGGGAGCGGTTATTGGTGTATATATTCCGTTTGTCTTTCTTGTTCTTCTAGGTATCATTTATATGATTAAAAACGGAATTCAACCTAATAGCTATTTAGGTAACTTTAAGCCAAGGGATATTATTCCTAATTTTAGAGACTTAGGAAGTTTAACTTATTTATCAGGAATTATCTTTATTTTTG
Organism: Neobacillus drentensis; assembly: GCF_036965245.1. Taxonomy (GTDB): domain Bacteria; phylum Bacillota; class Bacilli; order Bacillales; family Cytobacillaceae; genus Neobacillus; species Neobacillus drentensis_G. The sequence continues at coordinate 2,878 of NZ_JBALPG010000151.1, read as the reverse complement.
CAGGAGTAGAAATTTCATCAGTACATGCGAATAATATTGAGAATCCAAAACGTAACTATCCAATTGCTGTTATTGCATCTGTCATTTTATTAGCCATATTTAATATCATAGCTGGTTTAACTGTATCAAACGCAGTACCAAGGGGTAAATTGGAGCTTGCTAATATCACACAACCATACTTGATTTTTTGTAAAAATTTAGGTATACCATTGATTTTTGTTAATCTCATTTCATTGATGATTTTAATTGGAGTTTTAGTACAGTTAAGTGCCTGGGTTCTTGGACCAAGTAAATCTATGATTAAAGTTGCAGAAGAAGGTAACCTCCCAAAGTTTTTTCAAAAAAGAACAAACAGAGGTATTCCGATTACATTTGTGATGATTCAAGCCATTGTCATTTCTTTAGTATCGATCTTATACGTAGTAGTTCCAGACGTTAACAGCGCATTCTTAATCATTACAATTACAACAACCATTTTGTATTGTGTTGTATATATTTTTATTGCTATTTCAGCGATTCGTTTACGTTATATAATGCCTGAGATTAAAAGACCATTTAGATTGGGGAATAAGGGGAATGGATTAATGTGGATCGTTTCCATTTTATCAATAATATGCATTATATTTACGATTATTGTCAGTATTATTCCGCCATCCATTTTAAAACCAAGCCAATATACGGGATATATTATTTATCAAATAGTCGCTACATTATTGATGATTGGTATTGCTCTTGTTATCTACAGATACAAAAGACCAGAGTGGAAGAAAGATTATAAGCAACCGTAGATTTACTATGGAATTTACTTGGCAAGTATTTGAGTTAAATTGGAGGAAATGAAATATGAAATATACCATGCCAGATATAGATTTAAAAGCATTATTCTTAGGAGATAAAGGTGAAAATGCTGATTTATTTAAAGAGCTATTAATCAAATTGGTAGATGAACATGTAGGATGGCGTCAAAATTATCAACCACAAGATTTACCGGTTATTACTCCGCAAGATAAAAGTTCAAAAAGTTTTCAAGAAACAGCAGATCACATCCGAAGTGTAATGAATGTATTATCTTCGAAACTTCGTACAAATTCATTGCCATGGCATTCAGCAGGAAGATTTTGGGGGCATATGAACTCTGAAACATTAATGCCGGCTATTATTTCTTATGCAGTAGCAATGTTATGGAATGGCAACAATGTAGCATATGAATCTTCTCCAGCTACTTCTCAAATGGAAGAAGAAGTAGGACATGAATTTGCAGCCCTCATGGGTTATAAAAAAGACAAAAGCTGGGGGCATATTTGTGCGGATGGTTCCATTGCTAACTTAGAGGGTCTTTGGTATGCGAGAAACATGAAGTCACTTCCTTTATCGATTAAAGAAGTAGCTCCTCAATTTGTTGAAGGTAAGTCGGAGTGGGAATTATTAAATCTGTCTACAGAAGAAATTTTAGATATTTTAGATCAAATTCCTGAAAAAATTGAGGATATCAAAGCGCATTCTGCACGCAGTGGTCAAAATCTACAGGGTTTAGGTAAATGGTTGATTCCACAAACAAAACACTATTCTTGGTTAAAAGCAGCCGATATTATCGGGATAGGTCTTGATTGTGTAGAAGCAATTGAAGTGGATCATTACTATCGTATGGACATTGACAAACTCGAAGAAAAAATCCGGGAATTAGCTGCAGAAAAAATACCTATTCTTGGTGTGGTGGGTGTTATTGGTACAACTGAAGAAGGACAAGTAGACCACATTGGTAAAATTGTTACACTACGTGAAAAATTAGCAAAAGAAGGTATTTACTTCTACATTCATATCGATGCTGCTTATGGAGGATATGCTCGTTCTATTTTCTTAGATGAAAACAATGAATTTATTGATTATGATAAAATCGATGAAGTATATGAAAAATATAACATTTTTACTGAAAAAAATGATTGGTTGAATGAAGATATTTATCATGCATTTAAAGCAATGAGTCAGGCTGAAACCATTACAATTGATCCACATAAAATGGGATATATCCCTTACTCTTCTGGTGGTATTGTGGTAAAAGATATCAGAATGCGTGATGTCATTTCATATTTTGCCACATATGTTTTTGAAAAGGGAGCAGATATTCCGGCATTGCTTGGTGCCTATATCCTGGAAGGGTCTAAAGCTGGAGCAACTGCAGCTTCAGTTTGGACGGCACACAAGGTGTTACCATTAAACGTGACTGGTTATGGTAAATTACTTGGTGCAAGTATTGAAGGAGCTTATCTTTTTTATCACTTCTTACAGAACAAAAAATTTAAAGTCGGAGATAAGACTATTTCAGTTTATCCATTAACAAAACCGGACTTTAATATGGTTGATTATGTATTTAATGAAGACGGGAACACGGATTTGGGAAAAATGAACAAATTAAACCATGACTTTTT
>NZ_JBALPG010000151.1:0-264 GCF_036965245.1 Neobacillus drentensis | reverse complement strand
GGGATAAAGAAGGTAAAATAACAGTACTACGGGCTTGTGCATTGTCTCCGTACGCTCATTATAAAGACGTATTCGAAGAATATGCTAGTAAGATTGAAAAAGCAATTCAATCTAAACTTGAAAAAATTTATAATGTTGAGAACTAAATTTAATATTGAGAGCAGTATTTTGGTATTTCAAACTTCCTCCTAAAGCTACAATAGTTGCTCGTAAAAAATAAGTTAGTAACTAAAAAAGTGTTGGCAAAATCCAACACTTTTATTT
>NZ_JBALPG010000150.1:0-3194 GCF_036965245.1 Neobacillus drentensis | reverse complement strand
TTGTATGTATCAGCAATACTGTACCACGGCTCAATGCAAACGAACGGAGCTATCTTTCCATCTGTGTCCATATATTTCGATCAAACACCAACAAACGGAAATTCCTCGAACATTACTGTTAGAGAATTCATCCATGTAATCTACCTCCAATAACCTAAATAAATTATTAAAAATAAATACCACTAATCAGAAAATGGCAACTTTTTGCAATGCAAAACCGTCTAAAAATTAATAGGAGGTGCAGGATGAAAAGAAGAATGACTTTTTTTGCCCTTATTTCTGTTTTTCTTTTATTAATGGTCGGCTGCACAACAAAAGGAAAAGGCAAAAGAAAATTAACAAGAATTGATGTGTTTATCGGCAATCAAGAGGAAACGCACATTCAAGATAAGGATANNAAATATCAGCGAATGTAAAATGGGAACCGAACACGCTTCCAAAAATAGCTCGAGAAGCAGATGTAAAAGTAGTTTTCTTTTATGAGGTGAAGAAAAATTTGCCTGAAAAATTAACCGAATATGAAATTTGGTTTAATGAGGATACTGGGACAGCAGCCATAATCAGTACTAATGAAAAAGAGGGTTACGGCATGCTGGATAAAGAATATACAAAAGCTTTAAAAAACATTTTCATTAAATAACAAATAGAATGGGACAGTACCCTGGAACGTTAAGCTTTTGTTCACTGAGGGCCTGTCCCTAAAATTAGAGATTAGAAGATTTAAAATTCAATATGATTGGCTCGGTTTTCTCCATCGTCGCTTTATATAGACTAATTTCACCTGTTGGCGGCACAGCTGCTGCAGAATGGACTTCAAAGTTTTCATTTAATGAAATCGTCCAAACAGCCTGATCATTGGCAGTTAAAACAACAGCAAGTGTTCCGAACTGAACGATATGATCCCAATCGAATGTTTCCTTCTTTCCATTGGACAAAACAGAAATTCCCTCTTTGTTACTAATCACCTCTGTATCGTTACCCTTCCAGTGACCGTAAATGGATGGGCCTACATAATAATACCCTCCCCCGCCTCGATCACCAAAAGTGCCTATGTATTGGTGGATGGAATGATCACTTGCTTTATAGGTAACCGCCGCAACATCGTTTGCTAACCATTCTACCTTGAATTCTTCCGTCGTTGCATAAGGCAATCTTTCCTTAGGGAGTGCTAGAATCCCAAAATAGGTTCGAAAAAATACCGCATCTCCAGTGTTCGTATTTTCTTTGATGGATAGGACATGTTTATAATCAGGAGAAAGGCTGACAATATTTTTTATTTGATGATTGCTATAAAATAGCAGCCCAACATTAACGATCATAAAAAGAACCAAAATCCCTGTACCAATCAATTTCGTCTTTTTCGCCAATGCAAGCAAGAAATAGATACCTAGACCTATACATAGTACGCAAAATATATTGACGACATAAAATATCCGATTATCGCTATATTCAACTTGAAATCTATTGTGCATAAATAGGTATCCCATCTGCAAACAGAAAAAGCAAATTGAAATAAAGAAGAAGATCCAACCGTAAATTTTTCTATTTTTATCCTTATTCTGTTTCATCCGGTTTTACCTCCGTAGAAAACTCCCATGTTTTACCGTTATCGTTCGAAAGAAACTTCCCTTTTACTTTTCCGCCTTCATAATCGCCGTTTGGCCCTTGATTAATGTAGACTGCTAAATGGTCTTCTTCTTTAAAGGGCATTTCAGCCTGTACGAAAATTTCATTATATTGATCGGGAATGTTAATATTTGCCTTCATCCAGGAATTCCCTGTATCTTGAGTCATATAAAGGTCAGGTTCATCTGGATTAATAATTCCATAGGATAAAAAACCTGTATTTTCATCAACAAAGCCTCCATCTAAAATTAACCTTGTCACATTTGATGAATTCGTTTCACTCCAAGAAATACCCCCATCATGGGTTACAAAGACATTTGACATTTCCTGTGACATCGTACGATCTCCGGAAAGAATGACATAACCAAAATTCTCTTCTAAAAAATTCACTTTTCGGAACCGGAGGGATGGATAATGTTCCGTGACAACTGCATCCTGCCAATTCTTACCTTGGTCAAGCGAATACTTTAGGATAATTTTATTGTCGGCCAAGCCTGGGCCATCTGAGTACAAAAATGCAGCAAGATTATTTGAAAGGATATAGCTGTTATCAATGAGCTCTTGTTTATTCCCGCTAAAATCGCCTTCAAATAATTTACCTATTTCAATTGGAACGGTCGTCCAGCTTTTCCCTTTATCGTATGTAATTTGTAGTTTGTCGTTTTGAAGAGAATAATCAATGGTTTGATCAGCATATAGGGCTTGTTCATTTTGATCAGATTGATTTTGTTCCGCTTCGTTTTGATCTAACTTTAGTGGTGGCGTTTTAGTTGAATTTTGGTAAAAGACTAAAACTATGATTAAGCAAATCACCATTACACTGGTTATTCCAAGAATAATCTTGTTCATTTTGGAAAACTCCTCTTTATAGCTGTTATAGTAAAGATTGTGGTTATTCGTAAAAATTTCATTATCTATGATTATTGATTTCGTATAAATCAGTGCTTGCCCCATAGCAAACTGTGGTCAGGCAAGTATCAATTAATGTGCTAAATTAAATCCTCTTAAATAAGCACCTCCATTGTTAACTTGAGTTTGACGATATTACTTGCTATCACATAAATTGTACCACACAAATACATAGAATTTCTATGTATATTATATATTAACCTACCAGAACATCAAGAAATTATTTCAAAATCGCAATGATATTTTTAAAAATGAATATCAAAAAACCCTTATGAGCAGCATTAATAAGTTCAATTCCACATTCAAATTCTACAATAAAGGAATTACCTCACAAGTAAGGATTTTATTTTTTTGGTATAGGAATATAAAGTGGTACAATTAGTAAGAAAGGCGGGGATAATTATGGTGATTCAATCAAATATGTCTTCAAAAGCTATTGTTCATGTTTGGGAAAATACAGCAGATACTTTTAAAAAATTTAACGTCCCAATTTCTGAAATATCTTTGGATGCACTAGTAAACAATTCTGTGCTTCCTGCCCTACTAGCAGAACTAAACACTGTTGTTGGTAGTTCAGGTGCTACTTGTATAGAAGGCGGCTGACAAGTACCATCTAAATAGGAGTAGGTTACTCCTTAAAAACCTTGAAATAAATAATG
>NZ_JBALPG010000149.1:0-28258 GCF_036965245.1 Neobacillus drentensis | reverse complement strand
GAATTATAACTATTGTTAAAAATAATTTCCTTATATTAATTTTTATGCTAACAAATTGCTTTGTATCTCTTATTCTTAAAAGCCAAATAACAAGAAAACTAAGCATTGTCCCAATTGCAGCACCATTTAGCCCTATTATTGGGATTAATATTATACATACTACTACATTTAATATTGCACCAATAACAGATGTTTTAAAAACACCCGACGTTTTTTTAGCCGCAATATAATTTGTACCTAAGAAACTCGAAAAGCTCGAAAATACAACCCCAAGCAAAAGAAATGGTACATATCTCCAAGAATCAAAGTAGTTATCAGCAACTAATAGATCCATGATTAGCTTTAAAAATACAAGTAATAGTGAAGTGGATACCAACATTGTTAAAGAAAATACATTGAAAACATTTGAAAAAAATTTTGATTTATCTCTTGATTCCGCCTCTTCTATTGCTGACATTTGCCACGCCTGGAAAAATATCGAATTTAATATATTTAGAATGCTTGGAATTTTACTAGCTACAGCATATAGTCCATTGGCACTATATCCTAGAAAAATAGTAATAATATATCTGTCTGAAAAACTCATAATCCACCACATGAGTGCATTAGGAATTAGCGGAATACTATATTGTAACATCTCTTTCATTAACTTGAAATTTACTTTTTTTATGTTAATATCCCTTTGAATCCCTCCCCAAATAACGACGAAAAAACAACTAACTACATTGGCAGCAATAAGAGACAAAAGGTATCCTACAATTCCCCAGTTAAACATCACGAGGAGAATAATATTAGATATCAATAAAATAAATGCATTGATAATCCCACTAGCTGCAAAAAGTTTAACCATTCCTTTTGCTCTTATATATTGCGTAAGAGTTGTAAAAAGGGATTGAACCAATAATAATAAATAGAAATAAAGTATATAATCTTTGAACGGCAATAATATTACCAAAACAGTATAAATCATTAACAACAAAGTAAATCCGATTAATATTACGAATAAAGAATTTATTAATATTGTTTGTTTATCATAGCATTTATCCATTACAAATCTTAAAACTGAATCAAAGATACTCAACGTAAAAACAGGTATCAATAGACTTACCGTGGTTGTTAATAAATCAACCAATCCAAAATCACTCGTTGTTAAATAATATGTGTAAAGTGGTACTAGGAAAAAGGCAATTAACTTTGTACCTAAGTTCCCTACAGCAAAAACAAGTGAGTTACTTACTAACTTTTTATATATATTCATTTGTAATTACACAACCTGATCATAGATTAAATTACAATTCTATTTTAAGAAAAAGATAAATCAAAGAACCCTTGCAAACGTAATTTGGTTTTACAAAAGAAATCTTACTTTGTATTAAAATTGGCTTTTCCACTTTTTAATATCTTCAATGTTTATATTAGGATTAGTAACAAAATTTGAATTAATCATTTGATGAAGATCATCAATGTTATCTCTTTCTAAACAGTTTAGATTATAGCTTTTATTCATCTCTCTTGCACGGTGGTCAACGATTAATATTATCGATCTCTTTTTATGTTTCATTGCGTATATTCCTGCATGCAGTCTCGTTCCAATATAATCAATATCACTGTTTAATAACTCAGAAAATTGCTCTACACTTGGCGTAACTATTTCTATTCCATTTATATTTTCAAACTTTGTAAAATAAGCATAATCCTCCATGCCTTGTGGCCAAAAATAAACTTCTTTATAATTTTTCTTAAGGATGTTTATTAATTTTTGATCATTTTTAAGATCCTTTTTATAATCAGTCAATGTAAATACTACTTTATCAGACTTCCTACTTTCTATTTGACTACACCATTCTGGTGTTAACGACCAAAGTGTCGCACAACCAGTATTAATAGCGTGAAAGCCCATATCTTCCAACATATGCCTAGTCCTCTCGTCACGAACGCTGTGCATATAATCTTTTGATAGAATAGATTTGTATAGTTTTTTTGTGTAATAATTGATTTTTTTACTGTTAACGCCACATCCAACTCCAAGAAGAATGCTGTTTTGCAATGGCTTTTTATTAAATATATTTATATTCCATGTTGTCATTGGTCCAAACATATTTGTACTAAGTAAATTGGTACCACAAACAAACTTTAAATCTATCTCATGAATTTCTTTAGACCTGTTATTAAATTTTAAATCAGTAATTGTTTCATACCAATGGAATGCTGGAGTATGAGTAGGAAGAGTTACTACAAAACAACCTTTAGTAATATCCTTAATTACATCTCTAGCGGACTCCATAATAATTTCATCACCTTTATTGAAAGTTGCTACGGATGTATCTAAAATTGCTACTTTTTTCATTACTATTCTCCTTAAAATGATATTCAAATAAAAATGTTGTAACCTGCCTTACATGAAGAATTGGCAGATATTATATAAACCCTCAAACTTGAATATCATAAAATCTTTAGTCTTTATTTGTACACTACTATCTATATTAAAACTATAATTTGTTATTAGTTCCCAACTTATGTTCTTTATTGATAACTTCTTCACTTTTACTAAACATATAAGCTAATAATGGTACAGATATGATATGTAGTTGTATTGGAGCCCCAAAACCTGTTAAACAAATGACAACAAAGCATAGCAAAGCAGTTGCATTTCTAAATTTTAAATTTTTTATAGTTGAGATTATTAAAGCACTAAAATAAATAAAAAGCCCTAACACTCCAGTACTGTAAATAATTCCGGTATACATGGAATCACCAATAAAATCATTTGCTAGTGGTGTCCCTCCCACCCCTAACATCCAGTTACTAGTTATAGTAGAATAAGTATTTGCTAAAATACCGCTTGTTGTATCATACCTTGTTTCAAATGCTTTAAATGGATTTCTTAAGAATGATAAATACCATGTTATTGCCGTCCCTTGACGCTCTAGCAATCGAACAGTTATTCCAAAAATCGGAATAACTATCAAAGGAAGGAGCAGAACTTTCCTATTTTTTACTTTTATTACTCCTAAAAAGCTTAATATACAACACAAAACTAGAATAGAAGGTATCCCTATAATCGCAGTTTTTGATAGTGCAAGTAAACCTATTATTATAGAAGATATTAACTTTAAGTATTTTCGTTTAAAATTTTTTCTTTCTACGAAAAACCCAAAATAAACTGCAAAGCTTAGCAATGAGAACACCCCAAGTAATACAGGGGTCCCAAAAGTCCCGTATCCTCTATCAAAATAACCTAATTTGAGTACTGCCTCAAGAGGGGTTAAAGATGTCTTATAGTAAAATTCATAAAATAACCTTGTGCTTGCTGGAACAGTAATTTGGATAATCGAAACGGCAAGGTTAATAAACAATATTGGTGAAATTATTTGATCTATTGTCTCTTCTGGACTATCTTTCATTACATATTGCAACATATAAATTAAACAAACTACACGAAAAATTGCTATAAATGAAATCCAAGGTATTTCACTTCCAAATCTTATAACAGCTAATAATGATGCCAGAATAAAAACAATAAAATATATCATTAAATGTTGACGGTATAAATACTTCCGATAAATTAGAAATACCGATGAGTCTTTTATTAATACAACAACTAAAACTAGAAAAAATGAAAATATTTCGAAACTAATTTGAAAATCCCCAATATTTAAATGTGGAGATACTAGAGCAAAAACAATATATTTTATAATGCCCTTTTTCAAATTCTTAAATAACTCAATCGCTAATATAATAAATAAGATAAAAAAGACTACATTTCCTAACACGTTTTTCTCCTTCTAACCATTGCTTTTTGTTTGTTTTTTCCCCTTTTTTTAAAAAAGCTCTGACTTGCGAAGTTTTTCACAGTTACTTTACCCTTTGCCGACAACTATCAACCACTTTGTTTATCCAGGGAAAAATAAATTTAATAGGTTTATTCTTTAATCCCCAAGTTTATACAAAATCACATCAATCTAATTTGAAGAAACTATTAATAGTGTTCCTCAAAATATCATTAGCTTTATATTAAACTAATTTTTGTTTGTCAAGGTATTTTTTAAAATAACTATCTGTAATTTATTTGAATAATTGAGAATTAGCCACAACGGCAGCCTGTTAGAGCTAAAAAGGACTTTGGAAACCAGTCTTTATCAAGGTCTAGATGCCTTTATTCGTTCTCTTTTCCGAAAACCGACTACCCCCTCAAAGGGCAGAAGAACATTTAATTGGGAAAAGAGATTTTGTCTTAATTGTACGCCAATTTGACGAAGGTGAAGTGGACCACCTAGAAGACTTAATGTTTGGCCTACTTTACCTAAATTAAATGGAAATAAATTACCGATTGAAGATGAGGACTACTACTTATATCCTTAACGACATTTTAATTTTGGAGGAACAATAATATATCTGAATATTAAGTTATATGGTGGATTATCCACAATAATCTAATTTGACATATCTCTAAAATTTTTATGTAATGCTAATGTTAAAATATATTAATATATACTTAAAATTATTGATAGCTATTATAAGCTTATTTAATCCACGGCGTTGTATTAAAATAAAATAATTTTATCTATAAATTATATGATTCAATATCAGATGAAACCTTTGTATAACTTAGCATATTGCTCCTCCATTTTTTCTACAGAAAATTGTTCAGATGTAGATTTAGCAGCATTACCAATTTCTTTACGAAGATTGGTGTCTTTAATTAATTTTTGAAGAGCTTCTGCTATTTGGGCATTGTTAGTGTCAACCAATAATCCGGTCTTATTATCCTTTATCATATCTGGAACGCCCCCAACAGCTGTAGCCACAATTGGTAGACCAGTAGCCATTGCTTCTATTAGAGTAATAGGCATTCCTTCCCATAAAGAAGGTAGAATAAAAATATCGGCTTCATTTAGATAAGGATAAACGTCCGCCTTTAAGCCCAAAAATTCAACACAACCGTCTAAATTCAAGTCTTTAACCTTATTTTTAATAACCTTTTCCAAATTGCCTAAACCAATTAACCTGAGCTTAGTATTTGGAACATTTTCATGAACTATTTTAAAACTTTCTAATAACCCCGCATGATTTTTTTGCTCTGAGAAGCGACCAATATGAAGTATATTTATAATACCTTTATTTGTATAATCATTTTTCTGAATATACTTATTCAAATCTATACCATTAAAAATCATCGGTACTTGATTTTCTTCAAAACCGTATTCCTCAATTACGGATTTCTTAACAAGAGGACTTATAGAAACAGGAATAACCCTACAATACTTATAAAAAAAACGATTAATTTTCCTTTGCCATTTTCCAACTTCATTCTTTGCTACATTGTGTATAGTGTGTACCTTTACTTTAACCTTTGCAAGTAGCGCAACAGGAATAACGTACGGCAAAATATAAAGGTGCGTATGGATAACATCAGGTTTTTCTTTCCTTAAAATTTTATATAGTTTATAAAAAATACTTATATCAATTCCCTTTTTTTTGCCCAAGTAGATAATTGGGATATTTTGTTTTTCTAATCTTTCTGTAATAGCGGAATGATAATCGTATAGACTAACAATACATATTTCAAATCCATCCTTAGCCAGTGCAACAGATAAATTTTCAACCATGATTTCCGCACCAGCAAGTCCAAATTCAGGCATGATTTGCATTACTTTTATTTTGCCCATATCAAAAAACCTTTCAAACATATTATTTTTCAATTAACTTTTGAACAACTTTAGTATTTTTCCAAACCCTGATTTACATGTTCAATGCTTCTGCCTGATAACATTCTAGTCCATTTTTTTATATTATATATGCTTAAACCCATATATGGATGTTTCCTCTCATCTATAGATATTTTTTAAACTCCATAATAACTACTTCAGGAGAATACTGTTTTGCCTTTTTTAAGCAATCTATTTTCATATTATTAATTTTAATAGGGTCATCAAATATTTGTAATAATAAATCCTTCAATTTTGAGTTTTGCATAAAATCATATATAAACCCTGTTTTGCCTTGAGCTATAATTTCTTTTGCAGAATCCCATTGTGAAGCTATTACAGGTACTCCGGCTGAATATGCATCTATTATAGTACCAGGAACACCTTCTGTTTTAAATCGTGTTGGAAATAACAAAGCAAAGTATTCCTTTAATACTCTAGTTGTATCATTAAAATCTACCATGCCTTTATAGGTAATATAAGGAGGAAGGCTTTGTTTTAACAAATTAAATTTTTCGATATAATTATCATCTATTGGTCCATAAATATCTAAAGTGTATGCTCTCTTGCCTAAAATTCTATTAGTCTCACTTACTGCCTTAATCGCATCCTCAATACCTTTTTCCTCCATAACCCTCGAAAAAGTACACAACTTATATGGCTCACCTTCAGGATAAACTAATTTACTTCGATCAAGAATATCTAACCTCTTAAAATTGGGTAGATGTTGCACATTATCTAATCCTTGTTTGAACAAATTTTCTAACATAGACTGGGTCTCTACAAAAACTTTATTAAACTTCCCTAGACTATACCTAAGCTTTACATTATCCTCCAATAATTTAGGTAACCAACCACCAATAACAACATAAAACATTTTACGAGAAAATAATTTATTTAAAGTCACAAATAATGGTACAAAAACTCTTACACCATTGTGTGCAGGTAAAATTACTATGTTTTCACACTGCAAAAATACACGGAAACATTTAAATAATAAAGCAAAAGGATTATTCCTCCAGCCATGCGTATCAACAATTTGTACTTCATCGTTTCCAAATTCTTTTTTCAATTCTTCAGTCAAGATTTTCGTCTTGACAGTCTGACCGTCTAAAAAATTATGTCCTCCACCAAAGTGTCCACAAATACCAACTTTATGCATTTCTTTTTAATAACTCCTTATAGTCTCCAATAACTATATTCTTGTTTTTCAAGCTCATTTTTATCTAAAATACCTTTAACATCTACAATGACTTTTTCTTCATTTGGAAATTCCCCAAATAATCCATCTATCGACTCAATTGTCATATCCTTGAATTCATTATGTGCAACAGCAAATACAATGCAATCTGCATCATTTATCATGTCAAAGGGAACTAAATCAACACCATATTCACGCTTTGCATCTGTAGGGTCTGCTTGTGGATCAACTATAATTGGCTTAATTCCATACTCATTAAGATATTTAATAATATCATATACTTTAGAATTACGTGTATCAGGGCAATTCTCTTTAAATGTAATACCTAATATGACAACCTTCGCTTGTTTTACAATCTTATTTGCAAGAATCAATTGTTTTATTATTGCATCAGCCACAAATTCACCCATACCATCATTTATCTTTCTACCCGATAAGATAATTTGAGAATGATAACCAAGTTTTTCTGCTTCATATATAAAGTAATATGGATCTACACCAATACAATGACCACCAACTAATCCTGGGTAAAATTTTAATGCATTCCATTTTGTATTCATGGCTTCTATTACTTCTTGAGTGTCAATATTCATCTTATCAAATACCATTGCAAGTTCATTCATAAATGCAATATTAATATCTCGCTGACTATTCTCAACTACTTTAGCTGCTTCAGCTACTTTAATCGAACTTGCACGATGAACACCAGCTTCAACTACTAGCTCATAAACCTTTGCTATTTCTTCTAATGACTCTTTGTCCATACCGGAAACTATTTTTGTTATATTCTCTAATCTGTGAACATTATCACCAGGATTAATACGTTCTGGCGAATAACCTACTTTAAAATCAACTCCGCATTTTAACCCTGATCCTTTCTCAAGGATTGGGATACAAATATCCTCGGTAACGCCTGGATAAACCGTGGATTCATATACCACAATTGAACCCTTCGTAAGATTTCTACCAATGATAATGCTTGCTCCTTCAACAGGACTTAAATCAGGTGTTTTATCTGCCTTTACTGGCGTAGGAACGGCAACGATATGAAATTTTGCTTCTTGTAGCCTTTTTTCATCTGAAGTAAACTCAACTGTGGTTTGTTTAATAGCTTTATCCCCAACCTCATTTGTTGGATCTATTCCATTCTTATATTGAGCAATTTTATCACTATTCAAATCAAAACCAATAACATCAACTTTTTTGGCAAAAGCTACCGCTATAGGCATACCTACATATCCTAGTCCAATTAAAGATATTTTTTCTTCTTTATTTATAATTTTTTCATATAAACTCATTTTATTATTCCTCTCCTTATTTACTTAAACTTCCTTAGTTAATCCTAATAAGGAACCAAATCCATATGATAGATGAAATATAGGAAATAGAATAAAAAGTAACGGTGTAAATTTAACTTGTGGGGCTGCTTTAATTGAAAATGCAATATTTAAAAGAAAATAAAGTCCTATTTCTATCGCAAACAAGCAACCAATAAAGGGTACCATTATTGTAAGTAAAGGCATTATAAATATCGACAATAGAAACACAAACGGAATAAAATGCCTTACTCCCATTGCACCTGGACACAATTTAGATGTGATTACATTCCACTTACCGTTTTTAACAGCCATATCTACAATTCCTTTAATACTGTCACGGCAATAATATGCAAGGTGTATATCTTCTGCCATATAAATTTTGCCCCCATTTTTTCTAATACGATAATTCATTTCATTATCTTGGTTACGGGTTAATCTCTCATCATATAAACCGTAATTATCAAATACCTCTCTTCGGAATGCTCCAAAAGGTACAGTATCAACATATCCACTTTTTCCATTTGTTCTAAACTGGGAATTTCCAACCCCAAATTTGGATGACAGCATAAGAGCAATTGCATTTCCTATATAACCTCTACTTTTTGTTTCGGCAACGCCTCCTACATTATCAGCATCTGTAGTTTCAAGATAGTAAACACATTTAGATATATAATCAGAAGCATATTCTGAGTGAGCATCAAGACGAATAATATATTTCCCTACAGAAGCTTTAATTCCAATATTCATAGCAAATGGTACTGTTTTATTCGGATTTTCATACACCTTAATTAAATATGGATATTTTTTTTTAAATTTTTCTATAATTTCTTTTGTTCTATCCTTAGAACAGCCATCTACGAAAATCCACTCAATAGATTCTTGAGGATAATCCTGTTTCATCAATGATTGTATACAATCATCAATATATCTTTCCTCATTATAGACAGGCATTACCATTGAAACAATAATGTCCTGATTCCTATCCGAAATGCTATTTTTTGAAGTAATATTATTAGAGTTTAGATTTTCTGTACTTTCCAACGCTTGGATACCTCATTTCTTTCCCCTTAAAGTAATATCTTTAATCTATTATTGCTTACTAACCACTGCTAAAACAGTCCTTATCATAGTCTTAAACTCCGTAAAAAGACTAAAATTTTCTATACTTTTCAAATTAAACTTCATCTTCTCTGGAAGAACAACCTCAACATACGTTCTATCTGCATCTTCAGATGTAGTTAATATCCTTTCTTCATCCTTATACTTGATACTTGCTTCTGAAGTTACCCCAGCAGGTAATAATAATGTTGCCACCATTTCATTTGTGTAACTCTCTACATATTTGACAACCTCTGGTCTAGTACCTACAAAACTCATATCGCCTAAAATGATGTTAAAAACTTGAGGAATTTCATCCAATCTATACTTGCGAAGAAACTTTCCTACCTTAGTGACCCTATTATCATTGTTGGTTGTTACCTGCGTCCCTATCTTCTCTGCATTGCTTACCATAGTTCGAAATTTAAATATACGAAATTGTTTTCCATATTGTGTTACTCTTACTTGTCGAAACATTACAGGACCCTTAGAATCCATTTTTATTGCAATACTAAGTATCACAAAAACAGGTGAAAGGATAATAAACGTAATAAGACCAAATACAATATCAAATATACGCTTAAGTAATAAACTATATCTTTTTTTATATAGAGCGTCATAGTACCTTCCTACACTATCATTTCTCATATTTTCAGGTAAATCACTCCACTGTCTTAACACTATTATAGTAACCCGCCCTTCTAAATTCTTTCCCGCATCGCTCTAATAAGTGTTTCTATTACAAACTCCACATCTTTATCACTCAATAAAGTATGAAGTGGAAGTGTTATTTCATTAACATACTGCTTATATGCATTCGGAAAATTTTTTATATCAAAACCTAAATTTTTATAAGCTGTGAACATTGGTAATGGCTTGTAATGAACATTACATGCTACACCAGCTTCAGCCATCCTCGTAATAATGTCATTTCTTTCTTCTACCTCAATATCAGGTATTCGTGACAAGTAAAGATGTCCAGAAGAAGCAAAGTCCTCTCCATAATGCTGTAAGCTTTGAACACCCAAAGGTAATAGTGCTTGATCGTACTTCTCAATTATTTCTTTACGTCTTTTTAATAAACCATCATACCTTTTTAACTGTATCAAACCAATCCCTGCCATAATATCAGTCATATTGCACTTGTAAGCAGGATAGACAATATCATATTCCCATGCACCTTTTTGAGTCTTTGCCAAGGCATCTTTAGACTGGCCATGTAAGCTATAAAGCATAAATTGTTTATATATCCATTCATCATCTAATCCAAGACCGCTTCCCCAAACAACAGCCCCACCTTCAGCCGTGGTCAAATTCTTTACTGCATGGAAGGAGAAACAAGTGAAGTCTGCAACTTGACCACATTTCAAACCGTTTCTTTCAGCTCCAAAAGCATGAGCTGCATCAGTCATTACAATTACTCTATTAAACAACTTTTGAAGTTCATTATTAGCTTTAAAGAGTTCTCTTTTGCTTTCTACTATTTCATATATATCATCGTAATTACACATCTTTCCTGCTAGATCAACAGGAATAATTACTTTGGTTCTTTCTGTAATCGCATCAGCCAGTTTGGTATAATCCATCTCAAAAGAATCTGGTGCAGTATCAACAAGGACAATTTTTGCACCAACATGATCAATAATCGAAGCAGATGCTGTATAGGTATAGGCTGAAGTAATGACTTCATCTCCTGGGCCAATTCCTAAAATTCGAAGAGTAAGTTCCATAGCAGCAGTAGCAGAGTTAAGACATACCGCTTTGTTTACACCAACATATTCAGCAATGTGCCTTTCAAACTCTTTTGTTCTAGGACCGGTTGTAATCCAGCCAGACTGCATTGCCTTTATAACTTCTTCAATTTCTGCATCAGTAATATCTGGAGGAGAGAAAGGGATATTCCTAAATTTCGTATCAATCATTTTATTTTCCTCGCTTTATTCAGGTTTTGGTTTTTTGGTTTTTTGGAATTTAATAATAATTCTTAGCGCTTAATACTTAATGGATTGGCGTTTTACTCTGCACAATATCATTACCAAAAAAAACTGCAACGGCTCGTCTCCAATAAAATTTCTTGCACACCATACCACATGCCCTAAACTTTTGGTTCTTTCTGCCGAATATAATGTATATCAGCTATAGAATAACGGACTTTTTCCAGCTAATCGTATTTCCTTTTAGGATTAGGTTTTGCTCTAATTCCGGTACAGAATGAAAATGATTTTCAATCCCCGAAACAACTACTTCTTTTACAATATATTGAATTGTTGGTTTTCAATAATTGGCAGCATTTCTTTTAGCCTTGCTTTCGTAGCTGGAAGAAATTTGTTCCTAGCCCAGCAGCTGGTATTATTATGTACCTTTCACCTATTACATTCAAAATCAAACCGAAGGTTTAATCTTTTAATCAATTAATCTAATCCACCTTAGCAAAAACCGAAGCACGCTCAAACTTATTATTCGCTACTGCAATCAACGTATCATGCATCTCCACTTCCGGCATTACAAGTAGTCGATTAATTAAATCACCAAGTAGTTCCTTATGTATAACCTTTGCTTTCCCTATTTGAATTTTCGGATACACCTGCTCCGGATGCACTTCATTCTCATTCAGCAGCTCCTCATACATCTTCTCCCCAGGACGAAGGCCTGTAAACTGGAGCCCGATATCTTCAATAGAATATCCTGACATTTTAATAAGGTTTTTCGCTAAGTCAACGATCTTTACCGGCTCACCCATATCAAGCACAAATACTTCTCCGCCGCGTGCTAAAGACCCTGCCTGAATTACCAGCCGGGAAGCCTCCGGTATCGTCATAAAATACCTTGTCATCTCAGGATGCGTCACCGTCACCGGCCCACCGGCATGGATCTGCTTCTTAAATAGTGGAATAACACTGCCTCGGCTGCCGAGCACATTCCCAAACCGAACCGCCACAAACTTCGTGTTACTATTCGGTGCTAGGCTCTGAATGATCATCTCCGCAAACCGCTTTGTCGCCCCCATTACATTCGGAGGATTAACCGCTTTATCAGAAGAAATCAACACAAACGTATGTACATCAAAGGAATCCGCCGCTTCCGCGACATTCTTCGTTCCAAAAATATTATTCTTTACCGCTTCTCTCGGGTTATATTCCATCAACGGAACATGCTTATGTGCTGCTGCATGATAAACCACAAACGGCCGATGCTCTTCCATTACTTCAAAAATTCTGGTCCGATCCTGAATATCTCCAATGACAGGAACAATCTCTATTTGATTTTGATATGTTCTCCGCAGCTCCATATCAATCAAGTAAATACTATTTTCCCCATGTCCTACTAAGACAATTTTGCTCGGATGAAACTTACAAATCTGCCGGCATATTTCCGATCCAATCGACCCGCCAGCACCTGTAACCAAAACGGTTTTCCCGGTAACAATTTCTGAAATTCCGGCAATATCCAACTCAACCGGTTCTCTGCCCAATAAATCCTCCACCTGGACATCGCGAAATTGATTAACCGTTACTTTCCCGGTCATTAAATCCTCCAGCTTCGGAATAATCTGCGTCATCGCCTTTGTTTTCGCACATTCTTCAAAAATCCGATTCAATTCTTTCTGGCTTAAAGATGGAATCGCTATCACGATATTTTCTATTTTGTATTTCTCCACTGCTTCCTTTATATGACCGGAATTTCCGACGACCGATATTCCAAGGATCTCTAATTTAAACTTCTTCGGATCATCGTCAATAAAGGCAACAGGCTTCAAGTCAATATCGTGGTTATTAAGCAATTGCCGTGCCACCATCGTGCCGCCGGCCCCTGCGCCAACAATTAATGTCCGCTTGACATTTTTCTGCTTCGTCATGAAATTGTCCCGGAACATCCTCCACGAAAACCTTGATCCTCCAATTAACAACACGTGCAGCATCCACGTAATCATCAATGCCCTGACATATATATTATGAAAAACTAGCTCCTGCATTATAGCTGTCACCGTAATGGTCAAAGTGACGGCTTTCACAATCGCAACTAGCTCTCCAACACTCGCATATTCCCACACCTTGTTATATAACTTATAAATAGAAGCAAATAAATGATGGCTGATTAATAAGGTAAGCGAAGTAACGAGCAGCATTGGAATTTTAAAGATATGCACTTCTGGGTTCAGCGTAAAAAAACTTATGTATACCGCAGTTAACACGATGATCGAATCCAGTGCAGCAAGCACGGTCAATCTTGTCCTATATGTCATCCGTCAATCCCCACTTGTTTTATTTATTTTGTTAATCTACTAAACTCTTTTACCCATTAAAGCGTATAGGCAAAAAAATAAATATCTAATGGAGTAGCAAGTGTTTTTACACTTATTCTTTCATTAGAGATTTATCATTTATTTTAATTGGGCATCTAACCCACCCTAACATCACACTGTCGACAACACATGTCTAAGGTCCACATGTAAAAAGACCCACAGCATAACCAAGTACCACCATGTATAACGGACAAGGAGCTCACTGGTCAGGAGATAATGCCCGTAAAAAATAGTTTGATTGTGTACTATTTACATAAAGACTAATTAATTAGAAGAAAAGAAATTTCTTTTTCTTTTTAATGGAGGTTGGGATTTCCCTCATAATACTTTTCCCATCTATTAAAAGCTCTGCGTTTTCTTTAAAAAGATAGACATAATCCGTGCCAAACTTAGATTCTATAAATTCAAATGCTTCCTCCATTTTAAATGATCGATTAATCACATTATGTGCATCAGAAGCAATGAAATGAGTTAAATTATTTTCTATTAATTGGATTGAAAAGTTTTTGATTTTTTTTCCGAAGTAACCACAGAGACTAGAAGCTGTAACTTGTGTTAATGCACCCTTTTCTACCAAATTATAAAGTACATCTGGGCGTTCAATCAGTTCAGCATTCCTCTCCGGGTGAACAATGATGGGGGTAAGTCCCTTTACTTGAAGATCAAATAATAGTTTTTCTGTATATCGTGGGACATGGCTGGATGGAAATTCTACGAACAAATACTGACTATCATTCAATGTTTGAATGTCGCCTTTTTCAAAGTCTGCTAGTATTTCACCAAAGATCCTTGGTTCTTGACCGGGTAAAATCTTTACATTTATATTTGCTGCTTGTAAATTTTGATTAAGTTCTTTTACTTTTTCAATAATTTCTACTTTTCGATTATCATAATGATTATTTAGATGAGGAGTGGCAATGATGGTATGAATTCCTTCTTTTGCAGCTTCCTTTGCCATTGTGATGCTATCTTCTACATTTTTCGCACCATCGTCAATCCCGTGCAATATGTGACAATGAATATCAATCACCAGAGTCCACTCCTCATGTAATTAGTTGTGATTTCTAGAATGTTAACATTATTTAACAATTATGCAAATGTAAAACATATCACTTTGTACCATAATAATAGTAATAATTCGTATCTTGAATTTTTTTATTGTTTACTACCACTCCTAGTAATTTGCTTTGAGCAGAATCAAGGAGTTCTTTTGCTTTTAACAATTGATCTTTTTCCGTTTTCCCACTATACACGACTAGAACAGTACCGTCACAACGATTGGCTAAAATTTGCGCATCCGTTACTGCTAATAATGGCGGTGTATCAAAAAGGACGATATCGAACAGGTTTTCAGACGTTTGAAACAATTGCTCCATTGATTTTGAACTGAGCAGTTCAGATGGGTTCGGCGGAATCGGTCCGCTTGTCAGTACATATAGATTTTCTACACTTGTTTCAGAAATCGCTTCTTCTAATGATACCTGTTTTGTTAAAACGCTCGTCATTCCAAATGTATTCGTTTGATTAAAAGTGTAGTGAACGGTCGGCTTTCTCATATCAGCATCCACTAATAGGACTTTTTTTCCCTGCTGTGCAAATGTAACAGCCAAGTTTGCTACTGTTGTTGATTTCCCTTCCCCCGGTCCTGAAGAAGTGACCATTAACGTTCTTACATTTTTATCTACTGTAGAATATTGAATATTGGTTCGAATAGTACGATATTGCTCCGATATCGGTGATTTTGGATCAACCATAGTAATTAGGTTTCTTCTATTACTTGCTGTTGTCTTATTCCCTTTTTTAAGAGCCAATTCTCTCACCTCTTAATCTAGCATTAATCCTTGCTTTATCCGTTTGAAGTTTCCTGATTTGTGATTCATCCATAACCGCAATTGTACCAAGAACAGGTACCCCTATGAGCTTTTCAATATCTTCTTCATTCTTAATCGTAGTATCAAAGTATTCTAATAAGAATGCGATCCCTATACCCAACATTAAACCAACAACTAAAGCAATCGCTACATTCAATAATGGTTTTGGCTTAATAGGAGATGTATTGTCTGTGACTTCAGCTTTTGCAAGGATACTAACATTATCGACACTCATAATATTTACAATTTCTTTTTGAAATACTTCAGCTGTTTTATTGGCAATCTTCGCTGCCATTTTTGCATTAGTGTCTTGAACAGATAGATTGACAACCTGTGAGTTTGTTTCATTTCCAACAGTAATTTTTTCGTTTAATTCGCTGGCTGACATATCTAGCTTTAATTCTTTAATTACTAATTCAAGAATCGCCGGGCTTTTTATAATAACATTGTATGTATTAATTAATTGAAGGTTTGTTTGTACTTCATTATATTGGTAGGCAGATTGTTCATTTTTGGATTGATTAACTAATAATTGTGTTGACGCCTGATAAATAGGTGTTAAGAAAAAGTAACTCACCACACCACTAATTAAAATGGCTATGAATGTTATGCTTAAAATTAAACGTAGTCGTTTACGCAATGTTTGCAGCAATTGTTTTAAGCTAATTGTTTCCTCCATTTGGTCCTCCCTATATTGTAAAAAATCAAATATTATAAAAAAATCAAACTAACAAATAGTATACCATAAAATTTGTCATGCTTTGGATTATTTTGTACATATGTGTAAATCTTGTCGTTTTTCCTTTTATTATTTCACAGCTTTTTGTAAATTTTTGTAGATATAAAATAAAAATGGAATTTATTTTCAATGGTTCTCTGCTATAATTAGATTTGCAAAACTATTTGGGGGTATCATATATAATGAAGAATTTTTTTACTTTCTTATTAGGGGTTGCCTGCGTAGCCGTTCTCTTCTTCGGACATTCCTACTGGAATGAAAGAATCAAAGCAGCACCAGAGAGCACATCTAACGTATCAGACAACAAACATAAGGCTTCAACAACGACTGCTGAGAACGCAGCACAAGATGAGGACGTCCTTGCTTATACGACTAATTGGCCGACATCAGCCATTGATCGCTTTAAGCAAACACTAAGTAAAAAGCAACCTTTTAAGATACTCTTTGTTGGATCTCCTGCCATCGGCTCCGATACAGCAGGTACTTACCCGACTGTAAAAGAGAAACTGCTTGAAACATTCGGGGAGAACAACATCCAGGTTGGCCTTAAAACCTTCAAATCCACTTCTACCCAATTAATTAAATCAAATAAACAAGACGAAATTGCTGCCGAAGAAGCAGATTTAATTATACTTGAGCCTTTTATCCTAGAGAATAACGCTGGTTTAGTATCAGTTGTTCAGACATTAAATGATATCTCGAAAATCATGGAAGATATAAAAGCAAAAAAGCCAGAGACTACTTTTATGCTTCAGCCATCCTATCCGGTATATAAAGGAAAGTTTTATCCTAATCAGGTAGCTGAACTAAAAAAGTTTGCTGAACAGAACCAAATTACCTATCTGGATCACTGGTCTGCTTGGCCAGACACCAACACGGAAGAGATTAAGGAATACCTTCAGCCGGACAAAAATGCTCCTAGTGACAAAGGGAATCAAGTATGGAGTGACTTTATCCTAGAGTTTTTGATTAGCAAGTAAATCTGTAATTTTTTCCACAAAAACATATGAGAATAACCAAAACCTATACTTATCATTATTTAATGGGTTCTAATCTCGCAAAATTTAGTATAAAGAGCTAATTTAATTCTCCTTGTCAAACAAGTCGTGACACTACGCATAAAAAGGCTGACGTTAAAAGTCAGCCTTTTTGAGTATTTTTAATAGTGGAATTAAATTTATGCAACACTAGGTGACTAGTTTGTAAGAAATTTTCAGATGAAAGTAAAATTTAGCATTTATTTTGAATTTTCCCAACAAAAGAGAGCATTAACCTAGCTTACTGCCCCAATAACCGGTGCACCTGTTGAATCTGCAATTTGGATATATGGGCGATGCTTTCTGAAGCGGTAAAGTAAGCAAGATAGGTTTCGCCGAACGATTCAATCTTGACAATTTTCCTTAGGTTTACCAGGTACGAGCGATGAGTCCGATAAAAGTATTGCGGTAAGCGTTTTTCAATCTCTTGAAGCGATTCGATGGTCTCGACCGTGTGATTCACAGTATGTACCAGCGACTTTCTGTCTTTCTTTTCCACAAAAAGGATATCCTCCATCGCAAAATAAAGAAACTTTTGATAAGACTTAATCGCTAGTTTGCTGGAAATATGCTGCTTTTCTTCGATTCTTTTTTGCAATTGCAGACCTAATTTGGCCTTTTCTAAGGCGATAAAGAAACGCGTCTTCTCAATCGGCTTGACCAGATAATCTACTGCCGCAAGATTAAAGGCCTCGACAGCAAACTCTTCATAACCCGTGGTAAAAATAATCTGCACAGAGTGATTCAATTGTTTACACACCTTGGCAGCCTCGACTCCATTGACGATGGGCATATTGATATCGACAAGCACAATTTCCGGCTTCTCCTTCATCACCAGCTGAATCAGCTCTTCTCCATTCGACACCTTCCCCGCTATCTGATAATCAGGGAGCAGCTTTATATAATGTGACAGAAGTGATTTTGAAGAACAGTCATCATCCGCTATTATTACGTTCAATTTCTTCATAGGATCACTCGCTTCGATTTTTACATTTTAACCATCTCGATTCTATTATTTTATACTTTTCACAGCAGAAAATATATGAGGAAAATGGTAAAGGTTTACCGTGCAGGATAATCCTAGCAAAACAGTGCTGCCGGTTTTTCAGGAAAGCCCAACAAGTAGCCTTGAATAAATGGAACGCGAATAGCCCTTGCAGCTGCGAAATCCTCTTCCTTTTCGATCCCCTCTAAAATCACACCCATCTTGTCCTTGGCGTAGTGAAGTAATAATGAAACCATTTCCTGTTTTTCAGTTGAAGACGATAGTCCATCGGCAAAGTAGCGGTCTAACTTGATGTAATCAGGAGCATATTCAATGATCTTCTGTAATCCTGCCGCCCCTTTACCAATATCATCAAGGGCGACGGCAAAGCCATATTCCCTTACTAGCTTCATTCTTTCCTTCATCTCCGGCAAATCCCAAAAGTCTTCTTCCTGTTTTGTTTCATTTACTTCAAACACAACATTGCCGTGAAGCCCTGGAACGCTTGCCACTAACTGGGCAAGGAAAAGTGGAAAGTGAGGATGAATGAAGGTAGACGGATAAATATTGACAAACAGCAATTGACCAGCCAATTTTTCAAAGGGAAATTTAATAATGGCTTCAGCGATCGACCTCGTATCCAGTTCGTACAACGTCCCTTCTGTTCTTGCCATCGCAAAGGCTGCTTCAATATTCCCTTCGAACCTGCCCTCGGGAAACCGTAAGAGGGCTTCGTGGCCAAACTTACATACGTTCGTTACATTCCACATCGGTTGATAGACATGTTCTATTTTTTGCATCTGAATCGGACTAATATAGCCCACTCTCATACACAACCCGCCATTTCTTCTGTCCATTTTTTCATAAAGAAATAGGAAAGACGGATATCAACGAGTCTTTCCTGCACCCCTTTTTCAAACCAAATATACCCATTATTAACAAATACGTCTAATTGATTCAGGACCTAATAAACAAGTAAATAGACCTATTGGATAGTCAATCCGACAGAATACGACACAGAATTCGACATTTCGCGACATTTCCAAAAAACGTATGGGTCTGACATTTCCAAAAAACAGTCATACATTTCGCTCGGCTCCATTTTTTCCAAACTATAAAGCCACCCTATTAGATGAGCGTATCGTTCTTTATTACATACTTGGCAAGCAGGCTTAAAAATGCGGGAATATCAATCGGCTTGGTAATATATTCGACAAAACCGCTTGCCAGTGCATATTTAATCTCCTCAGGCATGGCATTCGCACTAACAGCTATGATGGGAGTCTGCTCGTATCCAGGATTCGCTTTTATCTTTGCTAGCACTTCATAACCATTGAGATCGGGAAGGTTTAGGTCTAATAAGATGACGTCCGGTCTCCGCTCCGCGGCTACGGTAACGCCCTCGCTCCCTGTCGCTGCCGAAATCAGGTCTATCCCTGGGATCGTTGCCAGTATTTCTTTTACTAATTGGAAATTTAATAGATTGTCCTCAATGTATAAAATGGTAATGTTGTGATCTTGCAGCTGAAGCTGACTCGTTGTTTTATAAAATTTCTGGTCATTGGCTGCAGGAGCATGCACAAGCGGCAGGCTAATCCAAAAATCACTTCCCTCATTGCTGCTCTTAACACCCACCTTGCCATCCATTAAGTGAATCAATTGGCTGACAAGCGACAGGCCAATTCCTGTTCCTTGCACATTCACACGACCACTCCTGTAAAACGGTTCAAAAACCTGCTGTTGTTCCGCAACAGGGATCCCAATCCCACTATCAATGATATGGACGTACAGAAGGTCATCCTGTACCTCGCATTGGATCAACACGGTTCCATTTTCCCGGTTATATTTAATGGCATTATCCAAGAGGTTCAGGAGAATCTGTCGCAGCCTAATGTTGTCAGCAGAAACAACGTGTTTCTCCTCGGCAGTTACCGCGATGGTCAGGCTGATTCCGTTTTTCTCGGCCAAGGGGGCAACAAACTGGATACATTGATTAATCACATTACCTATCCTGAGTGGACCGATAGCTACTTTCAATTTACCCGCTTCTATCGCTGTAAGGTCCAATACGTCATTGATTAACGTTAGCAGATGGGTGCCACCATTTATGATTTCGCGGACGAACTGCTGCTGTTTGCACGTTAGCGTTTCATCTAGCTCTAGTAATTGCGAAAAACCGAGGATGCTGTTTAATGGGGTTCGCAGTTCATGACTCATTCGTGATAAAAACTCCGACTTGGCGTTACTCGCCTTCACTGCTTCTTCCTTTGTTTCGATGATTCCTCTTTCCATCGCTTTCCGTTCGGTAATATCTTCAAGCGCCCATATATGGCCCTTTAGCTCTCCATCCATATAAAAAGGAAAATAGCTTCTTTTAAAGATGCGATTTTCAAATTGGTTCACTTCATCGACGTATGGCAGTTTATTCACCATGATCTCGTCCAACTTTTTCACTACCGCCTCTTTATGTTGAAAATGAACATGCAGCTGTTCGAAAATATCCCTGCCAATGATGTCCCGGATTGGCTCCTCAATCTTAAACATGTGGCACCACGGTCGATTAACGGCCATGATTTTCCGGTCATGATCAATGACCACCATCCCGATCTCCAAGCTATCAATCAACGTTCTCCGTAACGCCAGCGACTCGTGAAGGATTTGTTCGGCCTTTTTCCTCTCGGAAATATCGACACCTGAACCAATGACCTCAATTACTTTTCCTTTTTGTTTGACCGGACTCAAGGTAACAAAGTAATCAATCCCGTTAAGATGGGCTTCATAAGTGGTAATGTCGCCATTCCAAGCCTTGGAATAGGCATGTTCTATGGCAGCCGCATCCTTTTTGGAATAAAATTCATGGAGATTTTTTCCCATTACCATGTCGAGCGTAAGGCCCATTTTTGCTAACAATTGACCCTCCATTAAAGTATGGATATATTGGTCTCCTTGTTTGATATATTTTAAGGTCATTCCCTGCTGCCAAGGAATCGTATTTTTTGAATTTAGTTCAACATGTTTTAAGCGGTCATTATATTTGAACATAACGATCAATGATGCTAGCGAAGAAATGATAGCGACTAGAATGATAATAACCACAATCTTTAAATCATAGGAACCGGAATCGATCATACCATTCTCCCCTCCCTGCAAAAAACTACTTTAAATGTTCACAACTTAACTTCAATATTTGTTCCATAAATGGTATTATATACCCAATTGTGTTTGAAACATCTTACTAGGAGTGGCCCCCATGTCTTGTTTACTAAACTTGATTGAAATTTACCGCAATGAAATGTTTGATCTGGCCGATAAGTATGGACCGACTTCGGAGGAAACGGTTGAATGCAGTCAACAATTAGATCTGCTGTTAAACCTATTGATGGAAATCGAAATGAAAAAAAATAAAGAACTAACCATATGATGGTTAGCCATGAGATAACAGCGCTATTCGTTCTCTTAGTTCATTGATTTTTAACTTCGATATTTTCGCTAGTTTGTCCGTATCATTAAAATGGACAATAAATGATTCTTTCTGCGGCGTTATTTGTGATATTTTTGCTAAATTAATAATATAGGAACGGTGGGCATGAAAAAAAGAAACATCAAGACGCTCCAAAATTCGTGCCATCGTTTCGTAAGTATCATAGATTTCCGTAGTCGTATATACAAGACACTTCTTCCCTACCTTTTCAATAAAGCAAATATCAGACAACGGGATAAAAAACGTCGCGTTTTGGTCCCTTAACGGCAGGATTTTCTGCTTGGATTTGTGCTCGGTTCCTGTCTTGTCACGTTCAAAGGAAATGATATTGTTTGCTTTCTCCAGCGCTTGACCTAAACGCTCCCTAGAAACTGGCTTTACGATATAATCAACAGCAGCGATTTCAAAGGCTTCAATCGCGTATTCGTTATTGTCTGCAATAAAAATGACTTTCATCGCCGGAAAAAAAGATAGGCACTCCTTGATCGCCTGCATGCCATTTTTCTTCGAAATTGTAACCGCTGTCAGGACAAGGCCTGGCTTCTTTACCATGACTTCCTCAATAAGCTGTTCTCCATTTACACACTGTCCGATAAGTTGAAAGTCTGTTAGGTCTTTTACAAGCGATTTGATCATATCAATAGAAGCTTGATCATCAACGGCCACTACTATCTTTATCCGCTTCACCTTTCATTCCCTTTCTTTTTGAAAAAAATATTTTATTTATTATATTATATTGTATCGGATTCTGTCATATAATGGTAGAACTTTGTCGAAATTGGTTGTAATTTTCTGCCTAAAATATGACATAAGAAATTGGTATTTATCCTATTCAGTTATCATTCTCCCCCTTTCACGACCATCACCTTTTATAAATGGTAAATGGTTACTACAATCATAGTTGTTACCACTATGGGAAGAATTTTATAAATAATGGACGTTTTTCATTTATATTATCTGTTTATAATCTTCATTCTTTTGGTTATTAGCTTTTTAATAGGAAGATTCTTTCGAAAGAAAAATGATCGTTTGGAGTTACAAGCAACAAGTGAGAAACTCACTTCCTTTTTTGCCTAAACGTCTGATGCTATTAATATCACGAATATGGATGGCGAGCTGATGTACGTGAATTCGTCCTTTGAGCAATTATACGGCTGGCATCGAGACGAGTTAATCGGGAGGCAGCTACCGATCATTCCCGCCGGCTTTTGGGAAGAGGAAAAGAGCGGAAAGGAATCCTTAATTGGAGGGAACGCAATTAACAACTGGGAGGTGAAATTCTTATGGAAGGACGGTTCCTTCGTAGACGTGAGTGTCTCGGTTTCTCCATTACGTGATACAGATGGTCAGATTAACGGAGCTGCCAAGATTACAAGGGATATGTATAAAAAAAGCACTACGAGCGAAAGCTACATGAACTGGTCTTTTATGACCCATAATGCGAACTTGGATAAATCTATTCGAGATAAAAAAAGAACTCGAATTACCGAGTTCTAATCTTTTTACCACATCTCATACATTTACCAGTGTAATAATCAACTTTATGATTCCTATAAAGCAAACAAAATATGGACTTAATACTCAAATGATTCCACTCCTTTGAATATCAATCCGGCAGTCCAGCCATCTTAGTTTTACCTTAGATCTGAGACTTTGCGTCCCTATTTTTCAATAGGTTTGCCTTTGTCAGATTTATTTTAGAAATTTATTTTAAATTGTAACATGTATACTATTATTCTGTAATTTAATAGCTAAATTTTAACAGAAATTTAATAATAATTGCAAATTTCGAACAAAATTTGCAGTATATAGGAAGGGGCTTGTTAAACTACTATGTAAGAACGTAGTTTTCTTAATTTTTCTGTGGTGAAGGCCTTCCTCATGGATGGCTAATGGCTGAGATCAGAACTCCTTGGTCCATCCAAGACGAGTGTTTTGACGTAGAACTCATCTAATTAAGCTTTTTTGGCGTCTTCGACCCAGAATGTCCAAGTAGAAGCCCTTTACTTAGGCTTTTTGCCGGTTTTACCCACAATATTCAAGTAGACTCTCTCTGCTGAGGTTTTTTCAATGCCGATTTCGGAGATTAGCTCATGGTCCATAGGATTATATCCTTCTTTTATGAACTCCCAAACCATTTCAGAGCATTTTTTTCGTTAATTTTCGTAATAGCCTATATAAAAATAAAAAAAGGCCATTAAGAAGTAATCCCCTCAACAGCCTTATGTATCTATTATATATGTTTAGCAGATGACTATTTGTCTTAAATCCGCTTTTATATCTTCAAGCAATTTTTCCAGCGTTATTTCTGTCTCATTTATGCCCTTATCATAAGCATTTTTCACAATCTCCGAAAAATCAGCAGTGTTCGAGCTACTCTTCTTTGCTTCCCGATTCAAATCCCAATATCCTCCTCCCATGTGTACTAGTTACATATTCTACTAGAAGGAGCCTGGATTGTAAATACATTTCCAGTTAGAATTGTGGAAAATGTATGAATCTTGTCGAATTGGTGGGCATGCACCAATTGTAACGTCTTTGCATTGTTAATGGTGTCAGGCACCCGGCTCGCCGGCAAAAGACTACAGTTACCAAAGTCAGTCCCCAGTGCGGGGACTGACTTTTTGGTATGAGGATAAGTGGCTTGTTTTTTCTTCTTTTCCGTCCTCATTAACTTCCCCTTTTTATTTCATCAAATATACTTTCTAAACTTCCCAGGATCCTCAACCCTGGTAGACACTATCTCCCCACAGTTAAGGCAAAACGTATAAATTTTATTTACCCCGATTGCAAGCTTCTTATCCAAGGTTTGATCGACATAAAATCCGTCCCCTCGGCAAACTCAACACCGCTGCATACCCGACATTTTTTCTCAACCACCATATTCATCATCTCCCCTATGTTTTAGTTACGATTTGCAACATACGTACTTGTAAAAATAAACGTCATGCTATGAACTACGTAAATTCCAGTCATGATAAAAAACGATAACGAAATCCCTTCAAAAATAATAACCAAAGCACAAGCAATCAAAATCACAACGGTCGTAATATTCCAAGACATTGCTTTTGCATTGGTGCTGATATACTTTTGCCGCTCATCAAACATATGCTTTTCTTGCCTATTCGATACGTAACGATATGAACAACAATTAACATCAAAACCCCCAGCAACAAAACTGCTATGACGCCTAAATTGTTTATAAATGGTTCAGTCAATATTTTCATCCCCCTCAAACGTAAATAAGTCCTCAATCATACAATCAAAGATTTGCGCAAGTTTGTGTGCTAAGACTAGAGATGGCTTATACTTGCCCTTTTCAAGCGAAATAATCGTCTGCCTCGAAACATGTAATTTTTCCGACAGCTCCTCCTGCGTTATGTTCAACGAAGTCCGCTTTTCACGAATTGAATTCTTCATAATGACTCCCTCTCTACAAAAGTAAAGTACACTTTACGTAAAGTGCACTTTACTTTTGTGGTGGATGTCAAGTTTACTTTACTTTTTTTGGCGATTTTGGTAGGTATTTCACCACTTATTGCTTATAACTTGCAGATACGCTCCATTTACTTGCGGATTACCCCTTCCTACTTGCGGTTAACCCTCTCCTACTTGCGATTAACCCTCTCCTACTTGCGATTAACCACTTCTAACTTGCGATTAACCACCACATACTTGAGGGACACAGTTAGTGCCCCCCCTCAAGGTGTGTATAGTATGAAGTAAACATGGTTGTCCATCAATGAATTATTTAAAGCTTTATCCGATGAAAGTGGACCATATTTGTTATAAACTTATAGCTTTCATCAATACTCCAATTCCCTTGGAATTTTTGCATTTAACTCGGAAAGCTCAGGAATACTTTTCATCGTAGAGAATATATACAGAATAGGAATCTAAGTACGCACTTTTTTGTGAAGGGAGAAATCTCATGAATAAATTAGTAAATGACAATCTGTATGAAACGAGAAATAACTTAGTTAAGGAGATTACTTTATTAAGTGATGCTCAATTTAATAGTAAGCCTGATATGAATAAGTGGAGTATAGCACAAGTTTGCCATCACTTAGTTTTAGTGGAAGAGGCATCTATAAAGGCTATTGCATGGGGATTAAAAGAGATTGATATTACTCAAAAAGAACGTAAAAAAGTTCACCTTATATTATTGGATAGAACGAAAAAGATTAAAGCTCCAAAAATCGTTGAACCAGATGTTGATCCATTTGAAGTTCAGAAAATAATTGATTTGTTAAACGATTCGAGAAAAAAATTGATGACTTTTCTTAGTGCCATAGAAGATATATCCATATTGGCGAAAAAATCAGTGAAGCATCCTGCTTTTGGTGAATTACCTCTTGATCAATGGATTGAACAGATATATTTGCATGAACAGCGACACATTGAACAAATAAAAGAGATAAAATTACTTTTAGATGTTAAGCATTAAACGGATTTTTGTTTAAGTAAAGGGTAATTAGCATATCCAAAAAGGAAATTTAACTACGTGAAATATAATACTTAAAGTAACTGCGTGCAAGAGTTGAAGAACGGGGATTGCTACGGCGATCCTTTTTTCTTGTGCTAACGAAGCAGTTTAATAGTGCATTTTTTTTCTCAACACCACCAGTAGCAATGGTCTATTTGACTATGAGTATCTGGAAAATTAATGTAGAATACGTGTGTCAAGATCAGATGGATATTCCCCAGTATCATTTTGTCGGTTTATACAACCTATTTTCACACACGATTAGGATAAGAGAATACAAGCAAACCAAGAAAGGTGTTGGAAGTAAATGATGCGAGAACGTTTGGCAGAAGCTATTATACTACGTGAAGCTGGGCGGGCCAAGCAAGATCCAGCTATTTTGGAGGAAGCCCGAACGCTCCTTTTAGACTTGGCAGCAGCCTACCCAGATGACGCCGAGGTCAATTTTCAGACTGCAGTGGCTCTTGATAATTCCGGATTAGAGATAGAGGCTATTCCTTTCTACGTGCGGGCTCTTGAGCTGGGGCTTTCTGAATCAGATCTTGAAAGAGCCTTACTTGGCTTGGGGAGCACTTATCGTTATTTAGGATATTATAATCAAGCTGAGGAAACATTACGTCAAGGTGTAAAAGAATTTCCTCAAAACCGGGCCCTCCAAGTACATCTCGCGATCGCCCTGTATAATACGCAGGGTTACAAGGAAGCGATAGAAATCCTTTTGACCAATTTGATGGAGACAACCTCTGACGAAAAGCTTCAGTATTTCAAACGCGGTATTGTATACTATTCGCAACACCTTGATGAAACTAAGAAATGATAAAGTTAACAAAACTACGATGGCCTTTTTTTATGTCGAATCCGGAAGAAACTGTTTATTAATCTACATTTCCTTGTTAAACTAAACGGATGCTTTAGTTAAAAAAATTGGGTTCCTTGCAAACAATTTCAAAAAATGCTATTCTAATGAAGAATTATTTTTGTTCGGTGTAAAGGATAGTATTAGTAAGAACTTTTCGTCTTGATGATCACTGAGAGCAAGGATAGTAATACATTGTGTGTGCTAACACACTAGGAGGCAACAAACATGGAAAAAGGTAAAGTAAAATGGTTTAATGGCGAAAAAGGCTTCGGATTCATCGAACGTGAAGGTGGAGAAGACGTATTCGTTCATTTCTCAGCTATCCAAGGCGAAGGGTACAAAACATTAGAAGAAGGTCAAGAAGTGACTTTTGATGTTGAGCAAGGTCAACGTGGAGCACAAGCAGCTAACGTTCATAAGGCTTAATTATAATGCCAAACATGGACAGACTCTTTTTTAGAGTCTGTTTTTTTATTTTTCATAAAAAAACAAAAAACCCCACTCACTTATGAGTAGGGAACATGAAAACAGTAAATCAAATGGTAAACACAATTGTAACATATAATTTGTAGAATTCCTAATTTCCATCACCTAAACTCAAAGTTCTGCTACGTATAGAATCTAACGAAATAGTGATAAATGTGAAGATATTAACTTAAACTAAAGGGTGTTTTACTTGAAGAAGTTAAAATTAGGACCTTAAATGGTCCTTTTTATTTTTGTTTTCATACAGAATGTTTGTTCGTATATAATAACGAGGTGAGTTAAATGGCGATACGAGACCGCGATAAAAAGAAATGGCAGTTTGCGTTTGGGATGCCGGAGTTAATTAAGGCACAGCGAGATCTATGGACCGACCAAGAGCGAATTATAAAGCCAATCATTGATGAATACGAGAAGGAAGAGTTTGACCAACGTATCTGTTATGCGATGGAGTATAACCTGTCGGTAAAGATAACGACATGGTCTAACGGCTTTACATCCAATATGACCGGTCGCATTCATTACGTAGATCCCATATCATACCAGCTACGGATTGAACTGCTGGGAGGCGAGTTTCAGCAGATTGATTTCGAGGATGTTATAGGAGGTCAGTCATTGATTAAATGTTGCTCAAATTATCATCTGTTTACTTTTAATTTCCTTCTTCAGCTACCATGAAAATTAACTT
>NZ_JBALPG010000148.1:0-12220 GCF_036965245.1 Neobacillus drentensis | reverse complement strand
AGCCTTAATAATAAAATCTTATAGATTTGATTTCTCTTTTTTCAAATACATTCCTACTATAGGGATATCATAAATAGTTTGCCATTTCCAATATTTTATTAATAAAAATGCATTATATTTTCTTAGCTCTATAAGGAAAAATTAGCATATAAAATTTATTTAAACCATCAAAGAATTTTTCATCGAATAGATTTGGACAAAAAAAATAGACCCATGATCACTTTTCCCCTTAATATTGCTATACCTGATCATACATGAAACAGATGTGAGTCTTACATTCACCATCAGTCCATTTTTGATTTGCATAAACAAAAATATAAGGGAGAAAAAGTATTCATGGTCTATTTAATGCCTAGCAAGAATTGTCGCTCTCTTTGCCTTTATTTTGGTACAGGAGTTGGTGTTGGCTCTCCGTATGATTCATACTTCTTTGTGATTAACCTATTAATTTCTTTTAACTCTTTTCCATCTTGATACATTTCAGTCGCCTCACGGGCGATGTCGACACAGATGTCTCATGATATTCCCATTGAATCCCATTCAGTAACTTGCATGTCAGGTCCAAGACTGTCAACAAAGCAATCTAGATTACTTTTATGCCCATCTTCTGCATAACAACCGCAATAACAAGGAACAGATGCCAATGCTTCAGGGTATTGAGCAGCCATAACATAGGTTTCCTGAACCTTTTCAGAAGCATTTAGCACATAATCAGGCAATTCTTTATGTTTTGGATCTAAGGATAGCTCTTCTTTAGAACCGCAGCCTGTAAGAATACCCATAATAAGGGCACCAGTTATGACAAAGCCGGTATATCTCTTCAGTATGTTCACCCCATTTGGTATTAAATTAATTATCTTTATTTTAACAAGTAAAAGAAGTTCAAAACGGTGGTAATTGTTAAGGATTAATGACAGAAATAACCTGAAAGTAGTCTTGTTTGGGCTCTACTCTAATTAAGAGAAGTGGACAGGACTGTTAAAAAAAAACTATTCTCCTTTTTCGAAAAAGGGAATAGTTTTTTTACACTCAATCTTAAAGTTAAAGTTTTTTAACCTTAATTGGACTTACCATTAAGAATGCGAGAATTAAGGTAATCCATGCATTGCTATATGAAAATAATCCCATACCAGCCAAAGGTAATCCAGCAGCCGGAATAGGTAATCCTTTAAAATACCCAATGGTTGGTTTAACACTAAATTTAGCTAATCTTAATGCCCCCATTGTTGGAAAAAGAATAAATGCCATAGAAGTTAAAATCGATGGTGCTGCAATCGAATGAAATAGAAGCGCAGGAGCAACTCCGAAACTAACAATATCAGCTAAGGAGTCCAATTCTACACCAAATTCACTGTTTACTTTTAATTTTCTCGCGATCCTTCCGTCAAAAAGATCTAAAATAGCCGAAAAGAAAATTAAAATGGAGGCTACTTCCAAAAAGCCACTCATATTAAAGGTAATTGAAAGAACACCGCACAATAAATTTCCAATCGTAAATAAATTGGGTATAGCTTTTGCTATCTGACTGTACAAGGTAGCCCCCCCTGACATTGATCAATCCTTCCCATTTAAGTAGCATTTTCAATATTTTCTTCCGTTATTCTTAAAAAGCCAGAATATAGAATGAAAAGATTTTTGTTCTCCCTGCTCCCAAATTAAAAAGTATTGAGCATCAGCAGTACAGCATCAGGTTTTCCGTTATTTTCATTGACCTTTTCGTATAGTGACGCAACTCGCTGCCTAGTTTTAATACTTAGATTATATTCCCTTGGTTTCTGAATACACCCACTTTATTTATAACCATTTTTTCTGTAAAGTCCCTGCCCCAATTTATTGAAAGGAAATGTGAAAAGGACATCTTTATTATACTGATTCTTAAGCGCAGTACTTTCTATCTCTTTTAATAATAATGAACCGACACCCTTTCCTCGGTAATCCTTCTTTATATAAATTACGTTTTTATAACCATTATATAAATAAGTTTTCAATTTAGGGAGAAAAAAGATTGCAAATTACAAATAATTTGTATATAAATAAATAAGAGGTGAAAATAAATGGAAAACCTTCGAGAATTGTTCCAAGTTATGACAAGACGATTTGGTCTTTTAGATAAAAACTGTTGTCAAGTAGGTGGAACCGAGATATCCCTCGTTCAAAGCCATATCCTTTATGAACTACTTCGCCGAGACAAACCTTCGATGCAACAGGTCGCAGAAACGCTAGGGATGGATATAACTACTTTTAGCCGGCAGATACAAACTTTAATAAAAATAGAGTTGGTTTTGAAAACGCCACTTCCTGAAGATAGACGCGTATATCAACTATCCCTAACTACGCAAGGAAAGTATGTTGCTGCGAAGATCGATGCCGAAATGAACCAATATCTTAACGAAGTTTTTTCAAATATGAGTGAGTTTGAACGAGATATGGTGATAAAATCAGTGAAACTACTAAACGAAGCCATGGCAAAGTCCACCGTTTGTTGTAAACCATTACTTTGAGCAAGAAATACTTGCTCTTTTAATAAAAAATAATACTTGCATTTTGCAAATAATATCAAAGGAGAGAATTATCATGTGGTCAGAAGTATTTCGTAGTTTTGTTTCAATTGCATTAGAACTAACCCTGTTGTTCATTGGAATCTCCTTTCTAATCAACCTGTTACAAGGGTTAATTCCATATGAAAAGATGGAGCAGCTAATGGAAAAGAGTCATCCGTTAGTAAGTTCACTGGTCGCTCTAGGATTTGCTTTTATTACGCCATTTTGTTCATGCTCAACCATACAGTCGTAGTGAATCTGCTCAATAAAAGAGTCCGATTTGGGATCGTCATGATTTTCTTATTTGCTTCTCCTGTTCTCGATCCAACCATTATCACATTGATGACTGCTGTACTTGGAGTTAAAGTGGCTGCTACCTATACAGTTATAACCTCAATACTTTCAGTAATTATTGGGTTTGTTCTTGAAAAGTTTGGCTTTGAAAGGCAGCTAAAAAATGTTGTGGTAACAGGTTACCATGACCCAAATATGAAGTTTAACCTTAAGGCAGCATTAATTGAAACCAAACAACTAATGAAGACTGTTTATCCTTATTTGTTAATTGGTGCATTTATAGGGGCTTTTATTCATGGTGTAGTTCCAACCAGTTGGATTTCCACTTTTATGGGGGGTGATAAATGGTGGCTTGTTCCTATCGCTGCAATTATTGGCATTCCCCTTTATATTAGACTTTCAACCATGATTCCGATTTCGCAAATTATGATTGCCAAAGGCATGGCTTTAGGTCCCGTCATGGCGCTCATGATTAGCTCTGCAGGAGCAAGTTTGCCTGAATTAACGTTATTGAATAGCATTTTCAAAAAGAAACTTGTTTTCGCTTTCGTTGGTTCGGTATTTACGATGTCTACAATATCCGGATTTCTTTTCTACATTATTTAAAAAGGAGAGATTTAACTATGAGTATTTTAAAAAGTCTATTTGGAAAAAAAGAAAGTTCTTGCTGCGATGTTAAAATAGAGGAAGTAAAGGAAGAAGTTAAAGCTAAACCACAGGAAAGCAAAAAAAATAGTTGCTGTAAATAATCAGTTACATCTTAAATTTCAGTTAGAAAATCAAAAAATTGATATTAGGAGGAACCAAAATGAAATACGCACATATTGGTCTTAACGTAACAAATTTGGGAAAATCCATCGAGTTTTACAGCAAAATATTTGGAGCTGAACCCGTTAAAGTAAAGTCTGATTATGCAAAGTTTCTTCTTGAAACACCTGGGTTAAACTTCACACTTAATCTTCGTGATGAAGTAAAAGGAAATCAAGTTGGCCATTTTGGAATCCAAGTTGAAAGTACAGAAGAAGTTTTATCTCATAAAAATAGACTGGCGGAAAACGGAATCCGCTCCCAATACGACGAAATCAATACAACTTGTTGTTATGCCCTCCAAGATAAATTTTGGATTCAGGACCCTGATGGGAACGAATGGGAGTTTTTCTACACAAAGGCAGATGTTGATGAGAATAACTCAAATACATCAACTTGTTGTACTACGGATTCTAAGGATGAAAATGTTGAGATTTATACTACAACAACAAATGCCAAAATCACTGACACTTGCTGTTCTTAAAGAATTTAGGAAGAATGTAATTCCATAAATACACGAAAAAAGGGTCTGACACTTGTGATCTGCACCCCAATTATTAGACACAACTAACAATTGGGTGCAGTTCACTGTGAGACCCTTTTTTCATAGCATTTTTGTTTTAACAACAGTCGCTTTCATTTCCTAATAAAACGAGCCCATTCGCTTCTTGGCTATAGTCTAAAATAAGATTATCCGTATACGGCTCGATGTTAGTATCGATTGCTACCAATATTTCGTTAATGGTAACTACTTTATCATTTTCATCCGGCTCATCCAGAGCCAGTCCTACTTGTGGCTTTCCTCAGCCAAATCCTGCAAAATATACACGAATATTTTTGGCATCGTTTTGTTGGAGCAACTGCTTCAATACATCACGAGCTTGATCTGTGATATTCATTTGTTCATCTCCTCAAACATTTTACTTATTAATTTTACTGTGACCTCAAATAAGGATCAATAATTTCTTCATTCATTTCGTTTTTAAGAAATAGGAAATTAAGTTCTGGTTTTAC
Source organism: Neobacillus drentensis (assembly GCF_036965245.1). Lineage (GTDB taxonomy): Bacteria > Bacillota > Bacilli > Bacillales > Cytobacillaceae > Neobacillus > Neobacillus drentensis_G. The sequence goes on along the minus strand of NZ_JBALPG010000148.1, from coordinate 7,565 downwards.
TTTAGCTTTAGGGCAAATTGAATTAGCCATTTCTTCTGCTTCATCAATTGTTTTAACTTTACCTAATGACAATAAAGTACCAACTGCCCCTGATTCCCCTCCAAAAGTCAGTCAATAATCTTTATTAACTGTTTAGATCTTGTGTTATCTTCACTGATTAAAGGAACAATTGCACATTTATTGGTTAATTCATTGGTCACCTTTTGAATCCATGCTATTTCAGCTAGCGCTCTACCCTTCAAAACGGGGTCATTTGTTTCTGTAGCATAAAGACTTTGGTTTATTACCCACCATTTTGGAACAATATCTGCACGTTTTAAATCATCCTGTAATCGACTAGCCTCTAAAACTGGGGTTGCTTCTGCTAATGTTACGATAACAACACTAGTTTCTTTTTGATTTCTTAATCGAGGAAGCAACATTTTTACACTCTCTGGTATCTCCCCTGTTGAACGAGCCAATTCTTTATGGTATGACTGAGCAGCATCTAAAAGGAGTAATGTGTGTCCTGTTGGTGCAGTATCAATCACAACAATTTCATCTTCTGATCTTGCAACTACTTCTGCAAATGCACGAAATACGGCAATTTCTTCTGTACAAGGTGAGTTTAAATCTTCTTGAATATACGCGATTGCTTCTTCATCGAGTTCATTACTTACTTTGGAAAGTACCTCTGCCTTGTAAGCCTCAACTTCTTCTTTAGGATTAATACGGCTGATGGTTAATTTGTCATTCAATTCACTATCTTTAAAGACAAACTCTAAATGTGCTGCGGGGTCTGTTGTTGTTAAGTGAACTTCATGTCCCTTTTCTACAAGCCCAACTGCAATGGCAGACGCCAACGTAGTCTTCCCGACTCCACCCTTTCCCATCGTAAAAATGACTCTGGTGTTGTTAACTGAAAAGTCCTTAACCACTTTATTTAAGCCTGGTAGAGTGATGGTTGACCTTTCAATCTCTGATTGTGTGGCAGGCAATGTATATTGTTTAAATAAATAACGCAGGTTTTTTACACCTGTTAAGGAATATGAAACAAACGGCAATGAATAGCTAACCACTTGTTTTAAATCACTTGGTATTTGCTTAATTGCATTCCGTTGTCGTTGATAAAACAAAGATGAAATTTTATCTCCAGGCAGAAAGGATTGCATTAAACCATTAATAATCAAAGCTTGGTTCTTGATACCGATTTCTTTTAGTTCTTTTGATGCACGATTCGCTTCTAATAAAGAAGTTTCATCAGGCCTTGCCACTAGAATTAATGTTGTTGTGGTTGAATCAGAAAGAGCAGCCATTGTTGCTGAATAAATCTGCTTCTTTTCAGTCAAACCAGAAAGAGGTCCAAGGCAAGAGACACCATGTGTGCTTTCATCTAAAAATCCACTCCATGCTGTTGGCAACTGTAGTAATCGGAGTGTATGTCCAGTTGGTGCTGTATCAAAAATGATATGTTCATATGTATCAACAATAGAGGAGTCTGCAAGTAAATTTGTAAATTCATCAAAAGCAGCGATTTCTACAGTACATGCCCCAGACAATTGTTCTTCCATTGTCGCAACTACTGCATCTGGAAGCTTGCCACGATATGGTCCAATAATTCTGTCTCGATAAGTTCTTGCTGCCTCTTCTGGATCAAGATTACAAGCAAATAAATTTGGGACATTTGGGATTGCCAATGGAGTATTCGTTAAACCAATTTCTAATACATCCTGTAAGTTTGAAGCAGGATCAGTACTAACAAGTAACACCTTTTTTCCTTCATCTGCTAAAGATACAGCTGTAGCACAAGCAGTAGATGTTTTTCCTACTCCACCTTTTCCGGTATAGAACAAAAATTTTGTTTTACTTACATATTTCGTATCAAAAGACTGAAACATGCTTCTCACTTCTTTCTTATTTCAATGAATTAAGGTCAATTTTCAGACCAGATTTAGGTTTAACAGTCAGTTCTTCGGCATTCACACCGAACCATTCGGCAAGTTCTTCATTGGTAGGGTAAGAACCAATTTTGACAATTTTGCTTTCAACTAAAGTTACTGGTAGGGAATCTGGTCCTTTTTCATGAAGAACTTTGTTTACTTCTTTATTCTCAACAAATATGGCAGGTTCAGTTCCAAGGTTATATCGTTTAATATCAAAACCTTTTTTCTCTAATAAAAAGATAGCAGTTGCCACTCTGGTTAATTCAGGATCTACACTTGGTCCACACACACCCGTAGGACAACATAATGCAGGATCAAAGATTTCTACTTTACTCATAACACAGCCTCCCTAATAAATATAAGTATCTACTTATGTAAAAACCAAATATAATGCCAAGAGCATTTTTACTCTTGGCTATTAAATTCTTTGTTACTCACCAGTTTCAGCAAAACGCTTAATACGATCTCCAATCTCATCACGCACACGTTGGAAGAATGCCCATTTTTCTTCGTCTGTTCCTTGAGCTTTTGCTGGATCATCAAATCCCCAATGTACTCGTTTTACACTTGGTGGTGTAACCGGGCATTTGTCAGCAGCGTCCCCACATAAAGTAACGACTAAATCAGAGCTGTTTAAATATTCTGGGTCGATAAGATCGGAAGTTTGGTTTGAAATTTCAATGCCAGTTTCTTTCATGGCTTTTACAGCATTTGGGTTCAAGCCGTGTGTTTCAATACCAGCACTACGTACTTCCCATTTATCACCTAAGTATTTCTTGGCCCATCCTTCAGCCATTTGGCTACGGCAGGAGTTTCCAGTACATAAGAAGTAAATTCTTTTTTTGTTTTCCATGTTGAATTCCACCTTTTATTTGTTTTAAGCAGCATGCTCTTTAAAATATTTTCTTTTAAACCATAATGCCACATTGACCAACGCAATCATGACAGGTACTTCAACAAGTGGTCCAATAACAGCTGCAAAGGCTGCACCAGAATGGATACCGAATACACCAACAGCTACAGCTATCGCTAACTCAAAGTTGTTACTTCCAGCTGTAAATGCAAGCGTAGTAGTAACAGGGTAGTTCGCTCCAATTTTTCTTCCAAGGAAGAAAGAAACAAAGAACATTAATACAAAGTAAAATAATAATGGAATAGCTACACGAACTACATCTAATGGCAAGCTGACAATAACGTCTCCTTTTAAAGAGAACATAATGATAATTGTAAATAGTAAAGCAATCAATGTAATTGGGCTTATCTTAGGAATAAACACTTTTTCATACCATTGTCTGCCTTTAGCTTTTACCAACGTGAACCGTGTCATCATTCCAGCTATAAAAGGTATTCCAAGGTAGATGAAAACTGATTTAGCCACTTCTATCATCGTAATATTTACAACTGCCCCTTGGATTCCTATCCATTTTGGGATTATGGTTACAAACACATAAGCATAAACGGAGAAGAATAACATTTGGAAAATAGAATTAAATGCCACTAAACCAGCTGCATATTCCGTATCTCCTTTAGCAAGATCATTCCAAACAATGACCATTGCAATACAACGAGCTAAGCCAATCATAATAAGACCAACCATATACTCCGGTTTATCAGGAAGAAAGATAATTGCTAATAAAAACATAAGAATTGGTCCAATAATCCAGTTTTGTACAAGGGATAATACCAAGACTTTTACATCTTTAAAAACGCGCCCAATTTCCTCATATCGAACTTTTGCTAATGGAGGATACATCATTAGAATTAAGCCAATAGCAAGTGGAATCAATGTAGTTCCTACCTGCAAACTGTTCATACTGTCTACAAATCCCGGAGAGACAAACCCTATTCCAATTCCTATTGCCATGGCAAGAAAAATCCAAATCGTAAGGTATCGATCCAGGAATGATAGACTTTTCTTTTCTGTATTACTCATTTTCTCACTTCCTATTTAAAGTAAAGCTAACATCCACAACGAAGAGTAGGATTGCTTTTTTCAATCATTTTGATTTTATCTGTCTGGTCTGGTACATGCTCCAAAATATCCTGTAATAGTCCATACAGCTCGCTTTGTTGATTCAGGGAATAGTAAATCCACTGTCCTCTTCGTTCTTCCTTAACCATCCCTGCATCCTTTAATTTACGCAGATGCTGGCTGATTGACGGCTGACTCATATCAAATACTTCAAGGAATTCACAAACACAACACTCTCGTTGTTTTAAAATACCTATTATGGTCAAACGTGTTTTATCGCCTAATAATTTTAAAACATTAGCAGCTTTTTCTATTTCAACCGTTGATTTTAACATTTTTATACCTCCTATTAAAAAAATATAAGCATCTGCTTATATAATAAATTACTTATATGTTTTATTCAAGTTATTGATTGTTGTTCTTTATAATAAAGTTTGATTAAAAGTAAGCTACAAACGTTGATTTTATATTAGGGGTCCTACCACCAAAACGCAGAAAACATACGTTAAGCAAATTTCTACAAAAAAAAGCCGGTCTGGGACCGACTTCTACAAATTCCCCTTAATATAAGCGGCAGCTTCACTGTAAATGCCGCTTTGGTTCGCATACTTAATGTAATTTTTAATGGTGGACAGCCATTCAATCGTCGTTGGTTTCGTCTCGCTGATCGCATCCAGTAAATCTTCCATTGTAATAAGCCTTTCACTGCCACCTTCCATAATCTCTGCTAGCACCTTTTCAGCCGCTATTTCTACAATATTTTCAATATCAGCACCTGAATAGAGTGGGGTCCGATCAGCAAGCACTTCATAAACAATCCCGTTTTCGACCGGCCTGCCGTGAAGTTTTAATTCAAAAATCGCCATTCTTGCTTCCCGATCCGGTGGCGGAACGAAGACGAGCTTGTCAAACCTGCCAGGGCGCTTAAAGGCATCATCCACATCCCATGGCATATTTGTAGCCCCGATAATAAGCAATTTTTCATTTGTTGATTCAACACTCTGGAGCTCATTCAGCATCGTATCTACCAATGGACGCATCACATCGGAACGGGACTTCGAGCGGCTGAATCCAAGAGCATCCAATTCATCGAAAAACAAAACAGCAGGGGCGTTGCCTCGTGCCGTTTCGAACGCATCATGGAGATTCTGCTCACTTACTCCAATATATGGGTCTAAAATCTCCGAAATATGGATTGGATAAAAATTGGCCCGGCATTCTCCGGCTGTTGCCTTGGCAATAAAAGTCTTCCCGCACCCTGGGGGTCCGTACAACAGAATTCCGCCGCCAGCCTTCTTCCGAAACTTGGCAAAAAGCCCGGGGTTCATGAATGGCTTAATAATTTTCATCTCGATTGTTTTCTTTAAATCACCAAGACCGCCAACCTCGTCAAAAGTAACTTTCTTCTGGATACGATTTTCCAGGGAAACTACATTACTCTGTTTTTGCCCCTGAATTACTTTAAAGCCTTTTGTATTTTCTTTTGTATGAGAAGGAGTTAACACATCATGGTCTACTGGGCTTCCGTTTGGTTTAACAGATTCAATTGCTGTCTCTTTAGGATAATCGCAACCTTTTAGTGCAGAAAGAACCATCGCTTTAAGATTTGTATCATCCTCCTTTAGCGCTAGCGAAAAGGAGTGCAGCGCTTCCGAAAACTGACCGCTTTTAAGATATTCCTCTCCGAGCAAAAACCAGACCTCGTGATTGTCCGTTTCCCGCTCCAAAATCGACCTGTAAATCATTATTTTATCCATTTAAAGCCTACCTTTCACAAACCATTTATAAAGCAAAGGTGCAGTCCACGTATATATGGCAAACAATATATATATCCCGGCAAAGAGTATAAGCGGGATGTAAAGCTCAAAAGCTTTTAGCAGCAATGCAATCACCATAAAGGCAATCCAAACCATTGCCGGCCCGCCGATTTTATCAACGAGGCGGTGAGGGGCAAACAAGGGGTGGGTTAAAGAATCATATTGTCCCAGCAAAGCAACAATATTTTGATCCTCTGGATTAACCAGGAAAGCTTGCCTGTAACATTCCCTCGCTTCCTTCACTTCCCCTTTTAACGCATGGAACAAGGCAACGTTTGTCAGGTTTTGCACCTCATCAGCTGAAGTCTCCATTACATTCCGGATGTATTTCTGTTGCTTTTTCGAATCGGCTTTTGCAAAATAAAAATCCAGTATAAACTGATTGACTCTGGGACTGTAAGGTTCGAGCTCTCTAGCTTGTTCCAGCAGAGCAAGTGCTTTTTTATCATGGCCGGCTTGAAGCATCAAATGTCCGTAGGAAGCCATCAATTCGCCATCCAGCGGGGATTTTTCAAGAGCAGCCAAAAAGGCTTCCTCTGCTTCTACATAATTACCTTCATGTTGAAAGGTCGATCCGATAAAGTGATATCCGTTGACTTCATTATATCCAAATCTCAACGCTTCCCGGCAGAATTCCCTCGCCTCAGAAAAGTCCTCCCGAGACATTTCTACTACTGCCATTTGAAACAATGCCGTAGCGTTTTCAGGATCCTGTCCTAGCAGGTTTTCAATTATAGGAGCAGCCGCTTCATATCTGCCTATATTAAAATAATGCTGGATAACAGTAGCATCGTTTTCTTTTGCATGGATTGTCATATACTTATCACTCCCCACTACCACCAGCAAGGGTAAATGTCATCACAAATATCGCAATCTGGATGATGCCCCCAAGGATAATCCAAAGGAGTGCTGGCTTAAATAAAGGCTTAATTTCGCCATTTGTAAGCAAATGTTGCTGAAATGGCTTGTTCAGAACATATTTGTAAAGGAGGAACAAAAGGATGGAAAGAAACTGCATCGAATAACGAGGCATACGATTTCCTTCAGCAAAAGCGCCATCTACATACATGTAAAAAATAACGACATCCGTCAGCAGCACAAGGACACTGGTAGCTAGCAACAAATAAGTTTTCAACTTCGGTACATTCAGCCACTTCGTATTCCTTGTGCCAAGTACCATCATTGGGATCGGGCCACCGAAAAAGGCAACCAGAAAAAAGAAGTTGATATCATACGATTTTGTTTCGTTCCAGCCATCTTTAAGCGAAGGCTGAAAAAGGTCATAATTTGGTCTGGACATGGGCTCCCCCCTGAAAAACTTTTGATATATTTCTATTATATCATCACAAATATACAAAAATTATCAATCAAATTTTGTGTTTATACTAATTTTATTTTTAAGTGAAAGGTAGTCTTTCAAACTCGGTTTGCCATCCAACCTTATATTGCTCTTTCAAGAGGCTCAACCTTTTTTTAAAAACTGGTTTTACTGGGTCTATTTATGTATGCCTTTTTTCAGTTTTTATTTTCATGGGAATTTAGGTACAATCCTTCACAAGTAACATTTTAATTCAAGGATGCACCTAAACCGTTTCTTCCTCAAAATTTTGACTATCACTAGAATATATCTTATTCTAAAATACCATTCTTGCTAAATATTTATCGTCTTTATCCATAAATAGAATTCTCCTCGTATAAGGCATCTATGAATATTTTACATTATTATCCTAATATTAACATCTACTTATTCTCGCCTCTTTTATCTAACATAGCCATTCTCCTATGAAACAGAAATTAATTATAAAAAAAGCCTGGTTATAAAGAACCAAGCAGTATATCAGCATAATACTAATT
>NZ_JBALPG010000147.1:0-2424 GCF_036965245.1 Neobacillus drentensis | reverse complement strand
ATGAATAATAAACTTAAATGATTATGAAAACGTGAGAAAACAAGAGGAAATTGAAGATAATCGTTTCTTTATAGAGGGAGGTTAGTGACACAAGAATAATGTATAAGACTTATCTGATGTGGGCATTTCTACCTTAAAACAAGGTGGTGGCTGATATGAAATACATAATAATCGGGCTCGTTTTAACTTTTTCCATTTTGGGATTATCCATATCCACTCCATTAAAGGCAGAAACCAAAAAAGATTGTCTGCAAGCAAAGCATAGTGATTTTTATGATGCATTTTTAGTTTTATTAGACCCCTATGCCCGAAAAGTAATAAATAAAAAATACCCTACCCGTAGTTATGCACTGTGGAATTCAGATATATTAGAGGTAAAAAGAATTACTGGGGGATTTTCTAATTATGACTTTATGGTGAAAGTTAAGTATGATACTTACACTGGTCCACATAATCCACCAGAAGGTCCAGTTATCATAACATTTAAAGTGAAAACAGATAAAGTTACTGTTCTTGATATTGAGGGTTAGTTTAATGTGCCAAATAAATCGACTTGTACGATTCTTTAAAGAAAAGGTAGTTTTTTTATTTATTAAAATCGATTGTGAAACATTATACTTAAGCTAACGGGTGCAAGAGTTGAAGAACGGGGATTGTTATGGCGATCTTTTTTTGTTATTCAAACGGGTGAAAGTGTTTAAAATCGCAAGCGGCTTCGGCAGCTTTATTTGCTTTTTTAAGTAACGTGGCAGGTTTGTTTAATAGGACTACAATTTTATGTTATTATTTAGGGATTGTTATTAGGGGAACAGTAATGAGTGTTACGCTTGTCATGAACATTTTGTTGATACTATTTATTTTCATTAGTCTTTATATTACATTTAAATACATTAGGTATATGTTGCCATTACCAGGGTTTACTGTGTACAAATCCTCAAGACTAATACTGGAATATCCTTTTGTTGATTTAGAGAAAAAAGAAGTTACTGGTACCGTTTCGTTTAAAAATAATATATGTATGACAGTAATTGTAAATTTACAATCTAATTCTGTAAAGGTTGTAGGGAGTATTGAGAATACTTGTAAGGGTCAAAAAGATATCGACTATATTGATATGATTAAAAAACAGGCTGAATTTTTCGTTGCTAACAAAATAAGTAACCCTAAAAAGTATTATGAACAGATAATTTAAGCTAATCCTACCTGAACTAATCGGTAGCATGAGTCGAAGATCTAGTTGCTATTAATGGAGATGTTATTATTGTACTTACCGGGAAGGGATGTTGAAGAAGGTTTACCCGTTAGCTTGATAGAATACATTATTAGTACATTAAATAAAGAGGGCTAAATAAATGTTTAGTTTTTTATTTGAGTTTATTGAGAGTTTGTTCCTCTGTATTGGATATGGCGAAGGTATGAATACGAAAAAAATTGATAGTAATATTGAATTATTGAAACATCAAGTGTGGTTTAAAAAGATATACGAAGACGAGAGATATCATCGATTGTTTTTTGTAAATAGGCACGTTAGGGGCTATCTACAAAGCACAATACGTGTAAAAAGAATAATTCGTAGTAAGGAAGCTCAAAGAAAGTTAATAGTCTATCTTGATAAACCAGTGTAAATAATAATTTGTTATCTAAAGAAGACCCTGCTCAATCGTTAAAATAAAGAGGAGAGCGTTAATTAATATGCTTATGGATTAGGGTTGACTGGATTAAGGTCAGTTTTCATTCGCTGTGGTGCAGCTCTGCTGCATGGATGGCTAACGGATGCGATTCCCAATAATGAAGGATCGCTTTTTCTTTTTTGAGTAAAGGGCAGTTTGATGGAAGAAGGAGTTTGTGTATTATTTGGAGAAGTTTAAAAAGTTACTAATGAATGGGTTTGAGGAATTTCTCTGAACGGCATAATTTTTATTTTTGGAGGGAACAACATGGAAGTTTTCGCAGAATATTTAGAGCATATTGATAACCCGCAACATCGGGCCCGAACGGAAGAAGTTTTGGCTTGGGTAACTAAGAGATTTCCAAATTTAATTCCAAAAATTGCGTGGAATCAGCCTATGTTTACCGATCACGGCACATTTATTATTGGCTTTAGCGTATCCAAACATCATTTGGCTGTTGCCCCTGAAAAGGCAGGGATTAATCATTTTTCTGATGAAATTGTGCAGGCTGGCTATGATCACACCAAGCAGTTGGTACGTATCAAATGGGATAGTCTGGTTGATTTCTCATTACTTGAGAAAATGATCGAGTATAATATTTTGGATAAGGCAGACTGTTCAACTTTTTGGCGGAAATAATTATGAGCGTATAATTGACAGAAAGAATTGGAGAAATTGAGAATGATCATTCTTGACTGTCAGCTGAGTGAAAAAATGAAGAGGGGTGTTCCTTGATGATAAATAGTAGAATAAA
>NZ_JBALPG010000146.1:0-6713 GCF_036965245.1 Neobacillus drentensis | reverse complement strand
CAATAAGATGTGGGTAAAGACGCTAGACGAAAAACAGTGGTCGATATATAACGCAGATGAATTATTAGAAGAGTTGCAAATTAATTATGATAAACAACTAAAAAAAGCAAATTAATTGTTTTCACTCGTTGTAATTACGAGTGTTTTTTGGGTATGGGCAAAAACCATTACTTAATCAAATAAAATCAGAAAACTATATAGAAAGATTATTTATCTCTTGTTGTGCTAACGGGTGCGTTTGTTGAATAAAGCATATAAAATTTGATATAAAAAATGGCTCAGAATTTGAACTGAGCCATTTTTTTATTTTGTTTTTGAACTTCATTTCTAGCTGGATATTCAGCCCTAGAACCGCGTAATCATTGTGGTGGGGTCTCTACTTTTTGTTTCTTTTTCTTCTTTCTATAAAAAATGAAAGAAGGCACCGCAGTTACTCCTACGGCAGTAGTGGCCCACCAATATTTTTGAAACGCAAGGTAGATGGTATAATCGAGCGGATTACCTGCACCGCCTTCCATATAGCCTTTATGGTATCCCTTTTTGTAAGAGCCTAACTGGCTGCTGTCGATTTTCTCTTCGTAATCATCGTAGGTGTAACCTTCCTGCGCCGCTTCGTATCCCTCGTCGTATCCCATTTCATAGATTAGTTTGTCCGAATACATATTCCAATCTTCTGTTTCACTCGTACTGGCTGGTTCTATCGAAACCGCTTTTTCTTCCTCTTCAGATGGAGCTTCCGCTTCGTCCCAGCCTTCTTGATAGCCCTCTTCATAGGAGGCGGGGTCGTAATCCTCTGAGTTGCCGGAATCGAAGTCAACTCCATCCTGGTTATCGGCATAGCCTTGATCATATCCTTCCTGTTTGCTCGTTTCATAGCAAACTTCCAACCCAGCGTCGTGCCCCTCTTTAATGCCTTTTTCAAATCCATCTCCGTATGTCTGTGACCCCTCCCACCACCATTTGTAATCTTCCTCGCATTGAGACGTATAACTATATGCTACCTCGTAGCCCTTATTGTAACCTTTAGTAAAGTCATCCGTTCCATTTGAATTTCCGTTGTGATAGTGATATTCTCCATACCCCAGCCCCCAGTCGTCGCAATTGGTCCGGCACGTATGACCGCCATTTGCGTCGGTATTTCCGGGATGCGCCAATACGAGATTGGTAGAATGCAGAAACAGAAAAATCATCACCACCAACCAAACGCTTACCCTTTTCCCCATCTCATTTCCCTCCATCGAACCCACCGTTCTTTTCTCTCTGGCAGGTACATTATAGTACTATCTTCCTATTTATGGATGTTTTCCTAGGAAATTGTATATAAAAAAGCCACTCATATGAATGGCTTCTTCGCATCTATAATTCTGGATATCTCCAAAATTCCGGAGACCCTAGTTGTAGACAATGAATTTTCTCGATAAAGAAAGAAGGATTTTCTCTTGCTGCTGTTTGAATCTTCTTTTTGGCCCAGCTACTGGGATGGTCAAACCCCATTTCTTTAGCTAACGGTTGCAGTATAGTTGAAGAAGAAGTGGTATAATTTTACTAAAAATCAATAATAAAGTGAGGGGAAAAAATGTATTCAATTGATGGCAATGATAAGGTTGTAGAATTAAATGAAATGCCCCAATCATCTGTCGGTGCCCCAATTCCTGTTGTTTTGTCTGTTGAGTCAAAGACAGTAGTTGCATATTATATTCAAGATAATGAATTGGATTTTGAGAGTGAGTTTGAACCAATTGCAATTATTTCTTTTGAAGGATGTCGTTCTACAATGTTTGGACCTCCTAATGATGAGACTTTTAGTGGTCATCCTTTATATTCAAAAGGCTTAAGACCTTATTCTGCATTCATAATAGAAAATTCTTCTTGGTTAAGAAAATTGATTGAAATGAACTCTGTACATCCCTATCATAATGAAACACAATTTAATGATTATAAACACTATGTGTTGTCATTTCACGATTCTACCTTTGAATGTATAGCTGAAAGTTATAGCATTGAAATAGTAAACGATACGATCTTAAATGTGATTAACCTAATGAAGGAAAAAATAAATTTTTAGCATTTATGCTTATTAAAGTAACGGGTGTAAGAGTTTAGGACGGACTGATGAGGCTTTCCCTTTTTTCTTACCATAAAGTTGGTTGAAGAAGGCTTCATTGAGAAGTGTAATTGTTCAATAGTAGTGATCATTTTAGGAGGGTATATGACTTTGGATTGTGCCTATATTGTAAAGACATTAAAAGATCAGGGTGTAAAGTTTTCGCAGGGGTTAAAAGATGACGAAATTATTGATATTGAAACACTTTACAATTTTAAATTCCCTCCAGATTTAAAAGAATTTTTGATGTATTCATTACCTGTTTCTAAAGGGTTTATAAATTGGAGGGACAATGGTAGAAAGAACATAAAACAAATTTATGAGCGTTTGGAAAGTCCGTTAGAAGGAATAATTTTTGATATTGAAAACAACAGTTTTTGGATAGATAATTGGGGTAAAAAGCCTGAATTATTAAATAAATCCATTGAAATTGCTACAAAGGAATATTATAAAGCTCCTAAACTTATACCGATATATTTCCATAGATATATTCCTGCTATCCCTTGTGAAAGTGGGAACCCAGTATATTCCGTACATCAAACCGATATAATTTTCTATGGTAAAAACTTAGAAAATTATTTTATGGTTGAATTCGATATAGAGAAACACGAGGAGATTGACTATGAAAACATTAAAGAAATTCCATTTTGGAGTAATTTAGTGGGATAGCTCCAGTTTACTTGAATCCTCCTTATTCACACTAACGGGGGCAAGAGTTGAAGATCCAGCTGCCATTTTTGGCGGCTTTTCTTATTGAAGTAACGGGAGTTTAGTGAAAGAAGGGAAAGCGTAACTTTTGACGAAATTTATTATAAAAAGGTGGTTTAGAGATGGAATTATATGAAAAAGTAGAAAACGTAAATAGTCGAGAAGATTTAATCGAATTTATAAATCACTTGAGAATGGATTTACAAACAAATAAGGATGAGTGGGAGAATATAACACTTGAAGATTTTTTAGAAGCTATGGAGGCTTGGGTTAATGATATGGAAGGATATTATTCGAATTCCAATCAATCAGTTCCAAAACAACCATCTTGGAAGACTATTGCTGACATTCTTTACGCTTCAAGTATGTATGAATGATATTCAACTACTATGAAAATTCACTTCTGTAATACCCGAAAAAAGGCAATACTGAAGAAGACGCAGCTCATTCATTTTTTTAAAACGGAAGAGAGCGATAATTCATCGATCTAATGTTTGTATGAGAGTTGGATTAAGAGGCTTCTGGTTCTTGTATTGATACAACATAACCAAAGCTTTCAAGCCTTTTTAAGGAATGCCGAACAATAGATTGTTGTCTTTGTTTGTCGAAGTAGTCTTCGCCTAAATCTACATACATTTCTTTACGGGCTAAAAGATAATAAGCGATTCTTAACATCGCGTGGGCTACAACGATTCCAGCTTTTTTCTTTCCCTTTCGGGATGCTGTACGCCAATACAGTGCACCGAGATAGTTTTTTGATCCTTTAACTGAATGAGCTGCTTCTATTAATGACGATTTTAAATACTTATTTCCTTTTTTTGTCTTAGATGATTTCCTTTTTCCGGCACTTTCGTTATGACCAGGAACCAATCCTGCCCAGGAACACATATGAGCTGAAGTTGGAAATTGATCCTTAACATTGTTTCCTAGTTCAGCCATCATTTGTTCTGCCATTCGAGTTGCGATACCAGGAATGGAATCAAGTCGGTCTATATCTTCTTGTTAAGAACTTAACCTTTGAGCAACTTCTTGATCCAACATATCAATTTGCTCTGTAAGGAAATCAATGTGTTTCAAAATCGTTTTTAACATCAGGCGTTGATGATTATGGATATATCCATTAAGAGATAGCTCAAGTTCCTCTTTCTTCTTTTTTAATGTACGTCGAGCAAGGCTTGCTAGTTTCTCAGGATCTTCTTCACCCTCAGCTATTGCACGAAGCATTTCCTTGGCTGAAACTCCCATAATGTCAGAAACAACCGATCCGAGTTTGATGTTCGCACCTTCCAACACTTTTTGGATTCGGTTGATTTGTCTTGCTCTTTCTTCAATAATACTCCGACGATAACGTACAAGTTCTCGTAACTCTCGTTGGTTACGATTTGGAATATAACTAGGTTTTAGTAGTCCGTGACGTAGAAGTTGAGCAATCCACTCTGCATCCTTAACGTCGGTCTTGCGACCTGGGAGTGCCTTCATATGTTGGGCATTCACCACTAAAAACTCAATACCTTCAGCTTCTAGTAGGTTAACGATAGGTTTCCAGTATACGCTTGTACTTTCCATGGCAACATGGGTACATTTATGTTCCTTAATCCAATCAATTAACTGAAGTAAAAATACTGTTTTAGTGGAAAAAGTTTTAATCTCCTTTCCTTCATTTGTCATAACGCAGGCAGTAATGTTATCTTTATGGACATCCATTCCACACGCTCTTTCAATGATAACATCCATTGAAAACTTCCTTTCTACGGCACTTATTATTGGAGGCTGGTGCAGCAACCAGAATTAGGATTAATCTACTATGAGTGCTTCCCGTAAGGGAGCGACAGTCAGTGGTGCACCGTGGTCGTTGGAGTCAGACTAACGGATGGGCTCTAACGTACCATAGTTTATCGACCTTACTCTCCCAGCCGTAGAATCAGTATTGACGGTTCTAATTCATTTTCATTCTCTGTGGTGCAGCGATGATTTTTCCGCTGCATGGATGGCTAACGGGTGCATTACTGGAACAACGGTAATGCTCTTTTCTTCTTCAAGTAACTGGCAGAATAGTTGAAAAATAATTAATACGATAACCTAATCTTTTAGAAGGTGAAATAATGGAACAAGTAATAAAAGAAATTCTGTCTAGAGGAATACTCTTTAACTGAAGCGAATCTATTGTAAGGTAAGCAATAATAAATTCAATCTAGGATTAAATTGGAGGGAATAGAAAATGGATGTAAAAACACTATTGTTACAGCAATGGGCAAGCTGCTTAGATGAAGAAGACTGGTTTCCACCACTTGAAAAAGTGCTAGAGGACATCACTTTTGAACAGGCAATTTGGAAACCAGCTGATGGGGCAATGAATTCCATTTGGGAATTAGTTTGTCATTTACTTTTCTATGAAAAGAGATTTCTGATGCGATTTCTTGGTGAAACAGCTAATGAACCACAGGCAGAAAATAATGAATCTACATTTCGATTACCTACTGAGACGTTAGAAAATTGGAAGGAAACAAAACAAGAATACTTTTATGTTCATCGTGAACTTGGAAAAATACTAGCAAAATCAGAACATGAAGATTTGTATAGACAGATTCCAGGAGAAGATAATTCATTAGTGCTTGAACTGAAGAGTTTAGCATTGCACGACGCATATCATATTGGGCAAATTGTATTCCTAAGTAAAATGCAAGGAGCTTGGCCAGAGAAACGCAGCTTTTAAAAAAGCTTCATTAGCTTTACAGTTATTCCATTATAGGGGGCTTTAATGGAATAAGAACGGGAACGTCCAAATCGGACGTTCCCATATTTTATACCTGAAAAACAACAATACTATTTAACAAAGCCTAAGATAAAAAAAGTTTGTGAAGATTTTCACTTAAACTCCCATGAAAATAAAAACTGAAAAAGTGCATACGAAAATAGACTCTTAAAAACCAGTTTTTAAAAAAAGGCTGAGCCTCTTGAAGGATCGAATATAGAGTTGGAAGATGTATCGAATTGTCATACCCTGCTACTTAAAATGAAATAGGTAAAGCTGGCGCAACAACCAGAAAAAGGATTAATCTCCCATGAGTGCTACCCCTAAAGGGTGCGACAGTCGGTGGTACACCGTGGTCGTTGGAGTCAGACTAACGGATGGGCTCAAAGGCACCATAGTTCAAAGACCTTCTTCGCCAGCATTAAAACAGTATAGACTTCCTGATCCATTTTCATTCTCTGTGGTGCAGCGCCGGTTTTGCGCTGCATGGATGGCTAACGGGTGCTTGAGCTCAAGATGGATCGCTGATGAGGTCAATTTTCTTATTTGACTAACTGGCAGTTTACTTGAAGAAGGAAACCGATAGTGACAAGGAGAAATATAATTTTACAGTGTAAAAAAATGGAGGGGAAATATGCCTACTGAAAAAGCAGATTTATTTACTTTGGCAAGATTTGGGGATTTTGAGTCATTTAAGAAGAAATTCTTATTAGATGAAATCAACAAAAAAGATAAGAACGGGTCAGGGTTATTACACTATTCTATTGCTGGAAAAAATTTTGATATATCCTTGTTCCTAATACATAACGGTATTGATGTAAATATTACATCAAAAGATGGTCATACAGCGTTACATTTAATTTGTGAACGACCAAATTTAGAAGTAGCACAAGAAATTCTTAAATGTGGTGGAGACATAAACATTAGAGACAAAAAATTCGGTAATAGTGCATTATGGTCAGCAGTTTTTAATTGTAAGGGCAGGTATTACGATATGGTTGAACTTTTTATGCAGTACAATCCAGATATAACCACTAAAAATAAAGCAGGGATGTCGCCACTAGATTTTGCAAAGCAGGTAGGAAATTCTAAATTGATTGAAATTTTAGAAAGTTAGTCTTATTTCACTTCCATGAAAATTAAATTCTA
>NZ_JBALPG010000145.1:0-8923 GCF_036965245.1 Neobacillus drentensis | reverse complement strand
AAAGACGACAAATAGCTAACAGAATAATTCAAAAAAGTAAGAAGGTGGACTATGAGCACTAAAAAGTCACGTCTCAAAGAGATACCGCTGCTCGAAGTGAAGAATTTGGAGACAGCCTTTGATATTGATGGAACTGATTACAATGCTGTAGATAATGTTTCATTTCAGGTAAAACCACGGCAAATTGTCGGAGTTGTTGGAGAATCAGGCTGCGGTAAATCTGTTATGAGTCTGTCGATTATGCAGCTGCTTCCAAAAGGAATTGGAAAAGTCAAATCAGGCGAAATAATTTTTGATGGAATTAATCTTGCGAATATGTCTGAATCCCAAATCAATAAAATCCGTGGTAAGGATGTTTCAATGATCTTCCAAGAGCCAATGACCTCTCTGAATCCAGTATTTACAATTGGATATCAGCTCCAAGAGGTTCTTTTTAACCATTTAAAAATTTCGAAACAAGAAGCACGGCAGAAAGCAATTGCCTTATTAAAGAGTGTTGGAATTTCCCGTCCCGAAAAAATTGTTGATGAATATCCACATCAACTATCAGGCGGTATGAGACAAAGGGTAATGATTGCTATTGCCATTGCCTGCCAGCCTAAATTATTAATCGCAGACGAGCCAACAACAGCCCTAGATGTAACTGTACAGGCACAAATTTTGGAGCTTTTAAAAGAGATACAAGAGATAAACGATATGTCCGTTATCCTCATAACACATGATTTAGGAGTAGTAGCGGAAATGTGTGATGAAGTCATCGTTATGTATGCGGGGAAGATTGTTGAAAGAACAGATGTTGATACTTTGTTTCATGATCCTAAACATCCATATACAACATTATTGTTGGGTGCAATTCCTAAGATGGAAGAAACGGAAGAACGTTTAAGCTCAATCCAAGGTATTGTTCCATCATTAACAAATATGCCAAAGGCTGGCTGCCGATTTGCAAACCGGTGTCCAAAAGCAATGCCTGAGTGCTTTACAGTTACCCCTGTACTCGAAGACGTTGAACAAGGCCATGAGGTTGCCTGTTTACTCTTTGAAACAAGTAAACCAAGAGAAGGGGTGAGGTAATGAGTACAGTATCCGTACATAAGAACCAAGAAAAAACTTCCTCACAATCTAAAAACCTTTTAGAGATTCAGAATCTTAAAACCTATTACCCTGTTAAAGGCGGATTTTTTAAACGCACTGTAGGGAATGTAAAAGCGGTTGATAATATTTCTTTTGAGATTAAGAGAGGGGAAACACTAGGACTTGTAGGAGAATCCGGCTGTGGTAAATCTACTGCTGGCCGGACTATATTACGATTATTAAAACCAACAGAAGGTAGTATTCTTTTTGATGGTAAAGATATTACCAGAATTTCCGGTAAATCACTTCGAGAGATTCGTAAAGATATGCAAATGGTGTTTCAAGATCCATATGCTTCTTTGAACCCGATGCAAATGGTAGGTGATATCATTGCTGAACCCATTTATAACTTTTCAAAGAAGAGTAAAGCTGAATTGAAACAGGAAGTCATGGATTTATTGAATAAAGTAGGTTTACCAGAAGAAGCCTATTATAAGTATGCACATGAATTTTCTGGCGGACAGCGCCAAAGAATCGGAATTGCCCGCTCCCTTGCACTAAGACCAAAATTAATTATTGCTGATGAACCGGTCTCTGCACTTGACGTATCCGTTCAGTCACAGGTTTTAAATCTATTAAAAGATTTACAAGAAGAATTTGATTTAACATTCCTATTTATCGCTCATGATTTAAGTGTTGTTAAACATATGAGTGACAGAATAGGTGTTATGTATTTAGGAAACATGGTAGAGATTGCTGATAAGGATCTCATTTACGCAGAACCTCTCCATCCATACACACAGGCTTTAATATCGGCGATCCCATCTCCAGATCCGAGGGTAAAGAAAGAAAGAATTATTTTAAAAGGAGATGTGCCGAGTCCAATCAATCCGCCATCAGGCTGCCCATTCCATCCGCGCTGTCCAATGGCAATGGAGGAATGTTCTAAGACAAAGCCCATATTAAAGGAGGTGAAGCCTTCTCATCGAGTAGCTTGCCACCTTTATTAGAAAAGCGGAAGCGACCGTTTAGCGACGAATGGACAGGACCGCTCTGTATGTGAAAGAAGAAAGTCGATTCAATGTTGACTTTTCGTATGGAGGAGAGGGGCTGTACACTAGCGCTGCGAGCTGGAGCTAGACTGTAATCAAATTTTACCAAACAAATCTTATAGGGGGGAAACAAATGAAGAAACGAAGTATGCTTATGTTAGCTGCATTAATGCTTGTCCTTTCGGCATTTTTGGCGGCATGCAGCGGCGGAGAAAAAGCAGGCACAAAGGAAAAGGAAGGAACTAAGACTGGTGAAACAGCAGGTAAGCCGCAGGATGGTGGAACATTAGTATATGCACTTGATTCATCACCGAAAGGTATATTCAACTGGGCCTTCTACGATGATGCTGTCGATCATCAAGTGCTCGATTTGTTTGATGAAAGCTTAATTGATTATGATGAGAACTTGAAGGCACAACCACATATTGCCTCATGGAAAACAGCAGACAATAAGGTATTTGACTTTGAAATTAAAAAAGGCATTAAATGGCATAATGGCGAAGAGTTATCAGTGAAAGACTGGGAATTCGCATTATACACGCTTGCTGACAAAGATTATGAGAATTCTCGCTTTGAAAATGTAAAAACAATTGAAGGTGCGCAAGATTTCCACGATGGAAAGACGGATAAAATCTCAGGCATTAAAGTAATTGATGATTACCACATCCAAATTACTTTTGATAAGGCACGAGTAAACAATTTGGAAAATGTTTGGACATATCCATTATCACGCAAGGAATTTGAAGGTATAGCTGTAAAAGACATGCCGGCTGCTGAACAAGTTCGTACAAAGCCAGTAGGTTTAGGACCATTTAAGGTTACAAAAGTGGTACCAGGTGAATCGGTAGAAATGGAACGCTTTGATGATTACTTTGGTGGTAAGCCACATATTGAAAAGCTTGTAGTTAAAGTTATCGACCCATCTCTTTCCGTTGGGGAATTAAAAAATGGCACACTTGATATGACTTCTTTCCATCCAAGCATTATCGATCAAGTAAAGGCACTTGATAATGTAAATGTAATAACATATCCAGGCTTAAGCTACTACTATGTTGGTTTCCGCTTAGGCACTTATGAAGGCGAGAAAAATATCATGAATGATCCAAAATATCAAAACTTAAAACTTCGCCAAGCAATGTATTATGCTATTAATCGTGAAGAATGGGTTAAAGCGTTCTTCTTTGGTGTAGGTAAACCAGTAAACCGTCCGATTCCAACAAATCACTGGATTGCAGCAGATAATAAAGAACTTGAGCAATTCAAATATGATCCTAAGAAAGCAAAAGCATTGTTAGATGAAGCAGGCTATAAAGATGTTAACGGCGATGGCTTCCGTGAGGATCCAAATGGTAAGGAATTTGTTGTGAACTTTAGTCACTATGCAACACAAAACCCAACATTTGAACAACGTGCAAAAGCAATGACTCAATATTGGGAAGCAGTTGGTTTAAAAACAAAACTTAATATGGTAGATTTTAACCTTTACTATGACATGCTTGACAAGGCTGATAAATCTATGGAAGTATACTTTGCCGGCTGGTCAACTGGTACGGATCCAGATCCTACTGGACTCTGGAGTTCGAAAGCACTTTGGAATCATCCGCGCTGGGTGAGTGAAGAGAGCGATAAATTATTGGATCAAGCACTTGATATGAGTGTTGTCGGCACTGATGCAAAAAAACGTAAAGATATTTATGTACAGTGGCAAAAACTTTTCATGAAAGAACTTCCTGGATTACCAATTGCTGAGATTGAAGAAACAATGGCAGTTAGCAAGCGAGTTCAAGGCACTAAATTTGACGTATCAGGGATGAATCGTCCAAATGAATGGTGGATTAAGCAATAAATACAGCAGACTAACATGTAATAGACTATGTTAAATGCTTATATTAATAAAGTTTAAGCTCAATTTTGTTTTTTTGGAGGGGCAGGGAGAAACTGTTCTCCAAGTCTCTCCTATTTTTAACGAATTGAGTTACATAGACCTGTCGAATTTAACATAGTTATAGACAAGGAGAATGCACATGCTAAAGTATGCATTTCGAAGAATTTTGGGCATGATTCCGATGTTATTCCTCATTTCCATAGTAGTCTTTACCTTGGCAAAATTAATGCCTGGAGATTCTCTCGGCGGGGAAATTGATCCAACAAACACAAATCCGCAATATATTGCAGAAATGCGGGAAAAATATGGTTATAACGACCCGTTACCACAGCAGTATGCCCGCTGGGTTAGTAACTTTGTACAAGGGGATTTTGGTAAATCAACACGATTTAAAATTCCAGCAGCAGAAGTAATTGGAGAACGTATTCCGAACACATTATTACTCGGATTTTCTTCCATATTAATTACCTATATTCTCGCATTCCTTATGGGAACATATGCTGGAAGAAAACCATATACACTTGGTGATAACCTAATAGGAGGATTGAACTATTTGGGATTATCCATTCCATCTTTTATCGCCGGGGTATTTGCCATTTTCTTCTTCTCATTTACGTTAGACTGGTTTCCATCCAATGGATCTGTAGGTATTGGAGTATCTGAAGGTACATTAGAATATTGGCTAAGCCGTCTTCACCATGTATTTCTACCGGCGATGGTTCTTGGATTATTAAGTACTGCAAGTTATACCCAATTCTTACGCAATGATATTATTGAAAATAGCCGAAAAGATTTTGTCCGAACTGCACGTGCGAAGGGGACGTCAGAAAAAAAGATTTACAATGTTCATATTTTAAGGAACTCGATTATTCCGCTTATTACTTTTTTAGGTTTTGATTTAGTTGCTATAATCAGCGGTGCAATTATCACGGAATCAATTTTTACTTATCCAGGTCTTGGACAACTATTTTTACAATCAGTAGGATCCAGAGATTATGCAGTATTAATGACGTTGACAATGTTATTCTCCTTCTTAACACTTATCGGCAACCTGGTGGCAGATATATTATATGGTGTTGTAGATCCGAGAATTAGGCTAGATTAGGGGGAAAAAAGATGGAAATTATTACTCAGAAGGATACTAATATTATCGCTGCACCCCTAAAAAAAAGTTTATCACCATGGGCAATTGCTCGGAAAAAGTTTTTAAAGAATAAACTGGCTATGATTAGCCTGATCTTTTTAATGTTTGTTGCGATTATCTCCTTCCTTGCACCGTATATTACGACGGCGGATGTTACAAGAATTAATATTGGTGAAATGTCATTAGAGCCATCCAGCAAGCATTGGCTGGGGACGGATAAAGGTGGACATGATGTATTTACTAGATTACTGTATGGCGGCCGCATCTCTTTGCTAGTTGGTATGAGCTGTACATTATTTGTTATTTTTCTTGGTACTTTAATCGGCTCGATTTCAGGTTATTTCGGGGGGACAGTTGATAGCTTATTAATGAGATTTACAGATTTTATCCTAAACTTTCCTTTTCTTGTATTCGTAATTGTATTAAATACAATTTTTTTTGGGAAAGTAAGTGGATTATGGGTTTTAATTGGAACCATTAGCATATTAAGCTGGGGTGGTATTGCCCGTATTGTCCGAAGTAAAATTCTTGCTGAAAAAGAAAATGAATATATTACGGCTGCTATTTCTATTGGTTGTTCACCGGCCAAAATAATTGTGAAACACCTATTACCCAATATTTTATCTACCATTATTGTTCAAGCAACGATTACATTTGCTACGATGATAGTTGCTGAGACAGGTTTAAGCTTTCTTGGCTTCGGTGTGCCGCAAGAAATTCCAAGCTGGGGTAATATGTTGAGTTCGGCAAATGAGCCCGATGTACTCCAATTTAAGCTTTGGATATGGGTGCCGCCGGCATTAATTATTACCATCACTATTTTATCGATTAACTTTATTGGCGAAGGCTTAAAGGATGCCTTCAATCCTAAATCGAGAAGATAAAATCTACCATCCTGATATGGTAGATTTTTTTTGACTTTTGATATAAGTCCATTCGGATGTAAAAATGATACAACCCCATATTCACATTGGTAAATAAACAGAGAGTTAGGAATTGGAGCAAAATATATATTAAGGAATAATTTAACTAAGGTCTGCCCATACTGATTGACAAACAGTTTCTTGAAGTGAGGGGTTGTACAATGTTGTATCTTCATGATGTTTGGGCAAATTGGTTTGAAGGGGAAGAAAACGGATATAATGTCTGTCACTTTCATGAATGGCGTAAGGATGACGGAGTAGAGCTGCTTGATCAGGCACCACTTATAAAAGTCGATCCGATTTTGTTTAATTATATTGAAAATGATCTGTCAGAGTTGCCTCAGCAGCTTCTAGACGATATTTATCAGAAAGCCTATTTAAGAAAAAACCATGAAAGAGTTCAGCTTGACTATTGCTTTGTTGTCACAGATGGAGTGGGAATATTAGCAATAGATACTATTGGATATAATATTCCAATTAGAAAAAGCAGATTAATTCCGAGACAGGAACAGCTTGTGTACGAGATGATTAGTCAGCATGATGCAAAACAATATCATTTTTATGCACAGCCTAAAACAAAGGATTTCCATATTTTATCACCCGAACCGGAACTGATGAGAGGCTTAACTAGAAAAGAAAGACAACTAAAACAGTTGTTATTTATGGCTCTTGATCAACTATTTTCATCCAAAAACGAAGCAGAGGTACGATATTGGTATACTGAATGGTGTCCAGAGCAATATTCAACAATTCAAGAATTGAACTTTGAAGATGCTTGGGAACAATTATTTGAGGAAACAAAGTATGGATGGTCCAAGCGGCACGAAACTTTCTGTGAAAATATAATTAAAGGGCAGCCATTTTTTGAAAAGCTTTGGGAAATGGAGCACGTCCCAAAAGTAAACTAAAAGCCTGACCCAAAGGGTATGCATCGCAGACCTTTTGCGGACAGGCTTTTTATTTTGGTTAAGTAATTATTGAGTTCAAGCTTGAAAATTGTCCAGCTCCAAAAGAATAAGGTTCGGCAGAAATATTTCATACAAAGGAAAAGCGTTAGCTTTTTCAAGGAGCAACCAGCGGCGAGACAACTCCGCTGGTCGCTTCAGCTTTTCATGCTATCTCTTTTTCCTGCCGAGTCCCATTGCATTTTCCATTTTCTTAAGTGTTTTGTAAGCGACTAGGTTTGCTTTTTCGGCACCACGGTCCAAAATGTCATCAAGCTCACTTGATTCCAACAAATTGTAGTATTTTTCTTGAATTGGCTTAAAGAAATCAGCAACCACTTCGGCAAGATCACCTTTAAAATCTCCATATCCTTTCCCTGCATACATTTCTTCAAGTTCAGAAATTGATTTTCCTCCAAGGATTGAATAAATGGATAATAAGTTAGAAACCCCAGGTTTATTGACCGTATCAAATTTTACAATTCCATCTGAGTCAGTCACTGCACTTTTAATTTTTTTCACGATCTGATTCGGTTCATCTAATAGTGTGATAAAGGCCTTTTT
Organism: Neobacillus drentensis; assembly: GCF_036965245.1. Lineage (GTDB taxonomy): Bacteria > Bacillota > Bacilli > Bacillales > Cytobacillaceae > Neobacillus > Neobacillus drentensis_G. Next base: position 1,337 of record NZ_JBALPG010000145.1, on the reverse strand, counting down.
GTTAGGGTCGGATTTACTCATTTTTTTCGTTGGCTCCTGGAGCGACATAATTCGTGCCCCAACCTTTGGCAAGCTGATTTCTGGAATGGTAAGAATGTCTTTATATTTCTTGTTAAATCTCTCAGCTAAATCCCGTGTTAATTCCATATGCTGTTTTTGATCCTCACCGACGGGAACAAGGTCTGTATTATACAATAAAATATCAGCTGTCATTAGCGGCGGATAGGTTAGAAGACTTGCTGAGACTGCTTCTTTTCCGGTAGATTTATCTTTGAACTGTGTCATTCTTTCCAATTCTCCGATATAAGAAATACATTGCATCATCCATCCAGCTTGAGCGTGAGCCGGAACTTCAGATTGGATAAATAAGGTAGCCTTTTCTGGATCGATTCCTACAGCAAGATATAATGCTGCCAAGCTTCGAATATTTTTCCTTAGTGTTTGCGGATCTTGAGGTACGGTTACGGCATGCTGATCAACTATGCAGAAGAAACAGTTGTATTCGTTTTGCAGCTCCACGAATTGTGATAACGCCCCAATATAGTTCCCAAGTGTAATCGTGCCACTCGGCTGAATTCCTGAAAAGATTGTCTTCATTTGCAAATTTCCTCCTAAAATGTAGATAAAAAAAACCATTCATCCCCAAAAACTTATAGGGACGAATGGTTCGCGGTACCACCCTAAATTACTCAAAAAGAGTCACTCAGTTCCAAATCATCTTTCTAGGATGATCTAGAGTCCTTGTAACGTAAGGAAAACGTCTAGTCCTACTATTTATATCTATTGGATATAAGTTTCAGAAAGAAGCTCAAAAGTCCATTCCGCATTGTTTCGTGTTTGTTTCCACCAGCCACAAACTCTCTGAATCGAAGGAAAATACGTACTACTCTTTATCATTGCTTAGCATCTTTTATTTGATTAATCACATTATAAAGGATTAATATATTTAATTTCAAGTGAGTTAAAAATAATAAACCATAAGGGCGATTAGCATAAATAGTCCATTCATAAGCCCGTGAAAAAGGAGTGGCTTTTCATCGATAGTAACCATTTTGGATAATCTTGGAATATCTTCGAATTGTCTTTTCTCATTACCTCGTGAAAAGACAAGATTAAAGGATCTAGAAATGGCATCATAGAAGCCTGTATGAATAGTATAAAGCAGTAAAGCAGTTAAAAGCAAAGCTGCAGAAATTAGAAAAGATATATTGATATAGCTAATTAACGAAAAATTCCGATAGTAAAAAAATGAGATTATGAAAATTGCCAACTGGGTAAAAGTTAGAATATAAAGTTTTTTCTTTGAACGGAAATTCACAAAATGACCTCCAAAACAT
>NZ_JBALPG010000144.1:0-9971 GCF_036965245.1 Neobacillus drentensis | reverse complement strand
AAAGACAAAACCGCCCAGGTAAGAGGAGAAAATGTCTTTAATAAGTGCTCTTAAAGACAAAACTGCCTAGGTAAGAGAAGAAAATGTCTTTAAAAAGCCCCATTAAAGACAAAACTACCCAGGTAAGTAGTAGTAATGTCTTTAATAAGTGCTATTGAGGACAAAACTCAATAAGAGAATAGAAAACTTTGTCCTCTATAAAAAATTCTTTAGAAAAAAAGTCAACAAAATACAATTTTTATAATGTAAAAATCCTCACTCATAATAAGCCCACTGACCGACCCCTACAATTTTAAAGTTCTTCTCTAAAATTCTGCTTATTCTCTTCCTGGACTCCACCACTCGACACCAATCAAAAATATCATTCGTAGTAATTTTTCGACCAGGAAAAAGAAGCTGGTATTCCTTCACACTTCGCAAAACGGCAGATGTAACCAACTCTTCGTGCCCACAATCACCACACACACATTTCTTTCCGCTGACAGAGATCGAAAACGAGTTGCATGCAGCACAAGTAATCCCGTTTCGCAGCTGCTCATAATCATAAGCAGGAAAGGTTGTATAAGGAGATTCTCCTATATGAAGGGAAATTAATTTGTCAGCCAGCATTTTGTGCTTTCCATTTAGTCTTGATGGTGCCGTATCTAATTTTTTTAAATAACTATTTACCTGTGTTGGGAAAATAATCGGCTTGTTCAGGGGTGCTTGGTAAAGAGTGAACTCGGGATTGATAAAAACGACCTGAGCCTCAATGGGGAATTTATACCCAAGTTTCTGGAGTAACTGGCGGAGCAGGGATTCGCTTCGATTCAATTGGTGCAGTGGATTAGTATACTCAGTTTTGGGTTTTTTGTATAATCTCTCTGACTCGTAAAAATAATCTCCTTCATAATTTTTCACTTCGTAAAAATAAATCGTTTCTGAAACGATAATCAGCGAGTCGATTTGGAAAGTAGTGTTGTTTACCTTAAGTAGCAAATCGTTTAAGATTAAGCATTCACATGAAAGCTTTTCGGTCAAGGAATCAAACATTATCTCACCTTCATAGCCCTTTTTAAGGCTGAAATAGTGATGCTTGTCTTTTTCAGACAAGGTCATTCTGGTGTTTAAGAATCTCAAAATGATTAATTCGGTGGATTCAGTACGAGGTTTATACGACATATGCCACTTCCTTTCTTAATTTTCAAAACTTCAAGTTCATCTTATTAAAAAATACGGTCGAGGTTGTCCTAAAGGAATGAATATTTTGTTAACTTTTTTATGAATCTGTATCAGGCTCCAAAAATTCTGGGTTCAGTCCCCGTTGCATAATAGAACCCATTTTAAAAATTGGTTACTTTTGACATATTTTTAGTTAAGATTAATTTATGTGAAAATAAGTTATGGGCAGGTGCAGACCGTATGGATACAAAAATCCCAATGCCAATTCAAAATATTCTTCGTCATTATATTGCTGTTTTTCATGAGCGGATCCCCAATACTCTTGAGGGACTTTATATACACGGATCAATTGCTCTGGATGCCTATATTCATGAATCTAGCGATATTGATTTCGTTGCGATCATTAACCGTCAATTGAGCGAAGCAGAGGTAAAAGCTTTGTCCAAACTCCATCAAGAACTAGCTGCGAAGTACAAAAAGACTGGTATGGACGGATGCTATCTTTTGTGGGAAGACATGGGAAAAGCAGATCTCCACAAACGTTTATATACAAACGATGGCAAGGTGGAGTGGAGTGAACAGGTTACGAATCCAATTACGTGGTGGATTCTAAAAAACAAGGGAATTACCATCTTTGGCCAAGAGATACCTTCCTTCGATTTTGAGATTGATGATCGTATTCTGGTTGACTATTGTTTAAGCAATATGAATACTTATTGGTTAAATAGGATGAAAAAAAATGAAAAGTATAAAAAAATGGTATTTCTACTGCCTAACAAAATAATAGATTGGGAAATACAATGGTCAGTTTCAGGGATGTTGCGACAATTCTATACAATCAAAGAACATAAAGTCATTTCAAAAGTTGGGGCCTGCGAATATGCAATAAACCATATGCCAAAAAGATGGCATGGACTCATAAATGAAGCGATCAGTGTTCGAAAAGGGTTAAATGTCCATTACTGTGATTCTAAGAAACAACGTATCAGTGACACTCTAGAATTTATGCATTACATAATTGATAATTGTAATGCAAATGCTCCTCGAAAATCTGAAAGAAAAGATAAATGATTGGGAAGCCAATAGCTCAGCCAATATAGAATTTGTAAAATGTGTTATGGAGAAATAAAAATCGTAAATTACAATTGCACTCGCTGCTGATTCGATCGATTTACAAAAGAGTCAGCCCAGCAATAACGCTTAATAACAGCAGAAATGACAGATGTTAAAGGCCAATTAGCTTCAATTTAGAAAAAACTAAATGAAGTGAAATATTGATCAAACACCCCTAATATTTAGAGGTGTTTTTTTGTGAAAAGAAAAGGGATGGGTGCCTGTCTATTCAATGCGGTGCTTCATACCAGTTTTTCAATGAATATCCCCGATTTTTACTCACTGAAATACCCAAACAGCAACAAAAAACTTTTTTACATATTACTTTGACAGATAGAGTAATTTCAAGTAAAATTACTCTATCAGGTAGAATAGTGAATGAAACAAGGAAGTGAAAACATGATTAGAAGCGATATTATTCGTGGTCATTTGGATTCGATTATCTTACGCTTGATTTTTGAACAAGACAGGTATGGCTATGAAATATCGAAGGAAATTAGCTTACGTACAGACAATCGATTCCAGATAAAAGAGGCAACACTTTATGCTGTATTTCAGCGACTTGAGAAAAAGGAATTAATTGAGTCGTACATGGGAAGTGTTTCTCAAGGTGGGAAAAGGAAGTATTACAGGATCACCACGCTCGGAAAGGCATATTTAAAAGAAATGATTGATGAATGGATAGAAACCAAGGAAGTAATCGATTTATTTATGGAGGGATTAAAGTGAAAAAGTTAAAAAATCATGTGGACGATCTATTTAAAGATGTACCGGAAAGTGAACAAAAGAAGGCCCTTAAGCAGGAAGTTTTGGAAAACCTTGAAGAAAAAGTGTTGGATTTAATGGAACAAGGTAAGGAAGAGGAGGATGCGATTAATAAAGCAATCGTAGATTTTGGGGATATTGAAGATTTAAAAAAGGAGCTGGGTGTAAAGCAGCCAGCGAAAAAAAACATGACGAAATTAAATTTAGGGTTCTCCATCTGGGGCAGTCTGCTTATAATTGCTCTGTTTATTTTTATTAATTTTTCATATTCACCACATACAATTTGGTTTGTGTATCCAACATTTGCGGTATTATGGTGGCCATTAACGATGTATTTTACTTGGTTACGTTCAAAGTAAGGGGGAGGGAGACCAATGAAAAAATTTGATGTAGGTTTTGCGGTAGCCGGAAGTGTAATGAGTATTGTCTTTTTAATGCTAGTCAATTTTTTAACCAGTCCCGATTATCCTTGGTTTATTTATCCTTCCTTTGTGCTTTTGTTATGGCCAATCGGGTTGTACAGTGTGAAGAATGGGAAACACAAACAACTTTCCCTTACTTATAGTGCACTTATTATAGCATTTTTGACTGTTGAAAATTATATTAATTCACCGCAGTACCCATGGTCTATATATGCTATATATCCAATTTTCTGGTGGCCAATCCTTGTTCATTTAGAAAAGCGTGCACGAACAATGACCGTTGCACTGGCAGGAAGTATAAGCATCATTTTATACTATTCCATTCTTAATGTTCTTTTATCACCAGCATATCCCTGGGTGATCTATCCAGCGTTTGTAGTATTGTGGTGGCCGCTTGCCATTTTTCATACAAAGAAAAAGACATTTTTTGAATTCTCCATCCATGCGAGCCTGCTCATCAGTGTCTTCTTTATCTGCGTGAATGTGATATCCACACCAGATACTATCTGGGCGGTTTACCCGATTTTTTGTGTACTATGGTGGCCGCTTAGTATGTATTATTTCGTATTTAAAAGAAAATTAACAAAGTGATTTTTAAGAATGAAAGGTGCTGTGAGGAATTAGAGGAAAAAAGATCATCCGGAAAAGCGGCAATATAAGCATTAAATCAGCAGCACCATGTCTCACGCTGATTTTTCCAGGTAAATCATCGCTTCTGAGCTGGAATGGCAGGCTGTGGGGCAGCTTAGCCGGTTAACCATTATCAGACGGAAGAGAAGGTCATGCGAACTTCTTTGATAAAGACCTGGAAAAGCTAGAGAAAGAATTGAACGATCAAATCGATTTAACTTTGTTAAAAACAATGACTCATTATTATAAAAAAAGCTAATGTAACACTTTATAAAAATGTTACGTTAGCTTTTTTTAAATTCAATTACAAATAAAATCTTTTTACGGACCCAGCCTACAGACTTTCTGATAACCATTTGATGTTACTTTTTCAAATGATAAGGGACCGTCGTGATGATGACATTTCTCCGATATAGGAGGAATGCACGTATCAGTAAGCTTGATTGGTTATGGAGAATATTGTGCCAGCCTTTCTTTGGAATAAATTGTGGGATGATCACTGTGACTTGGTAATTTGATTCACTCGCTTTATGTTCAACCGTATCGACAAATTTGGTTAATGGTTGAATGATACTTCGATAATGAGAGTGAAGTGTTACAAGCCGCACATCGGGCTGCCATTTCTTCCATTTCTCTTCAAACTTTTTTTCATCCTCTCTTTCAAAGGAGACGTAAACAGCAATAATCTGGTCAGGTGAAAGAGATTTAGCATAATTGATTGAGTTTTCTACCACGTGCGTTATACCAGCAACAGGTACAACGATTACATTCCCTTCAATTGGGACAGCAGGCTCACAAGTGGTGATCCGTAGTTGGTCGCCTACTGCATCATAATGCGTCCTTATTCTATGGAAGACAAAAATGATAATTGGTAAGAAAATTAACACAGGCCAAACCTGAGTAAATTTGGTTAAAAAGAATACGATGGTAACAGTAAAACTAATCAATGCCCCTGTTGTGTTAATAACTAGCTTTACTATCCATCCGCTAGGTTTTTCACGAAGCCATTTCAACATCATTCCTGTTTGCGACAGCGTAAAAGGAATGAACACTCCAACTGCATAAAGCGGGATTAGATGTTCTGTTTTTCCTTTAAAAGCCAAAATCAAAATGATTGAGGAAACTCCAAGGATGATAATTCCATTGGAGTATCCTAATCGGTCACCTCTAATGGTAAACATTCTTGGGATAAATTTATCCTTTGCTAAATTCACAGCCAGTAATGGGAAAGCCGAATACCCTGTATTGGCAGCAAGGACTAAAATCAACGCCGTTGTCCCTTGGATAAAGTAATACATTAGATTCCGTCCAAAGGTGTCCTCCGCAATTTGTGAGACGACCGTCACCTTAGCACTAGGAGCAATCCCATAATAATAGGCTAAAAATACGATGCCAGAAAAAAGTAAAGCAAGCAAAGTCCCCATGGCCATTAACGTTTTGGCCGCGTTTTTCGGAGCTGGGTCTTTAAAGTTTGGAATGGCATTGGATATGGCCTCGACACCTGTAAGTGCCGAGCTGCCAGATGCAAAGGCCTTTAAGAGAAGAAAGAGACTGATTCCTGCTACAGGTGTACCAAGAGGAGCATGCAAATCAGGTGAAACCTTACCCGTTAAGACATTGAATAGCCCGACTCCAATTAATATAAATAAGGCAAACACAAATAAATAAACAGGGTAGGCTAAAATCGAGGCAGACTCCGTTAACCCTCTTAAGTTCAAGATTGTAATAAGCAGGACGAAAAAAATCGCAATAGCTACATTATATGCATGTAAGGCTGGAAAAGCAGATGTAATGGCATCGGTGCCAGCAGAGACACTCACTGCGACCGTTAAAATATAGTCAACTAATAATGATCCTCCTGCTACTAGTCCTGGATTAATCCCTAAATTTTCCTTTGAAACCACATACGCTCCTCCACCATGTGGATAGGCAAAGATAATCTGGCGATAGGATAGAATTAATGCAGCTAGTAGGATTAAGACTCCGATAGCAATTGGAATGGAGTACCAAAAGGCTACGGAACCCAATGTAACAAGGACAATCAATATTTGTTCCGGACCATAGGCAACGGAAGATAATGCATCCGAAGAAAGGATCGCTAATGCTTTTGTTTTAGAAAGTTTTTGTTCCCCTAAAGCCGTTGATTTTAAAGGACGGCCAATTAATAGTCTCTTTATAGAAGTAATCAAAGCTGTTCACCGCCGAATAGTTATAAAAATATTGTTCTCTTTTTATCTAAAAAAACCCCGAAAATAAGGGATTTTCTAAAAAAAATAAAAAAGTCTACAAGTCATTAATGAATAGACCTGCAGACATTATTTTTTATGTCGCACAAGCTCCACCTTCCTTCTCATATAACGCTTACGAGGTTAGCTGTCGGATTCGGGCCATTGAGTAGCCCTACCTAGAAGGATTCACCCCTTGGGATATTAAAATCAGCCCATAAAAAGGTTCCCCCGTACCATAAGGATTCAGCGATTTTAGAAATTTGAAACCGTTTTTTATCATACTCCCGTGTGTAGATAAAGTAAATAAAAATTTTTAAGAAAAAATCAATTTTTTTACGATTGAAACAATGTAAATCCATGAATGTAATCTGGAGATCAGCCAATAATAATGGTATTTCATATCAGGATAGGATGGATACTATGTCTAGCAATAAGAACCTCTTATTAACAGATGAATTTTTAGATGAATTGGCAAAAGAGATTTCTCAACTATATGGCGGTCCCTCACATGAACAAAATGATGTGCCGCAAGATCTGAAGAATAGCGATATTGATAATTAATTCAAAGAGAATGGGAAATGTTTTTTGACTTTCTATTGAAATACCAACAGTGGTATATTTTAAAAAATATTTTGAAAATTCTTGACGCAAGTGAGGTTGAATGCTATTATTTTCCTCTGTGACTTAAAAAAGGCAGGGGGGAAATCGAATTGATACACTTAGAGGGAATTACTAAATCCTACAAGATTGCCAAGCGTTCAACCGGGCTGCGGCAGGCAGCTAAGGCTCTTTTTTTTCGGGAACATACGATTGTTGATGCATTAATGAACATCTCTTTTTCTATTAATCAAGGAGAGATTGTTGGCTATATCGGCCCGAATGGGGCAGGAAAATCGACGACGATTAAGATTATGAGCGGAATCTTGGTGCCTGACACCGGGAAGTGTACGATTATGGGGTTTACACCTTGGAAAGAAAGAGCCCAGTATGTAAAAAATATCGGAGTTGTTTTCGGGCAGCGCTCCCAGCTATGGTGGGATGTCCCGGTGATGGATTCTTTTGAACTGCTAAAAGACATTTATAAGGTTCCGCAATAAGAATATAAATCTACGATCGACCTACTCATCGAAACGCTAGAACTGCAAGAAATCGTGAATACACCCGTCCGTCAATTAAGTTTAGGTCAGCGGATGCGCTGCGAGATTGCAGCTTCGCTCATTCACAATCCCCAAATACTATTTTTAGATGAACCGACCATCGGACTGGATGCGGTTTCGAAAATCGCCGTCCGCCAGTTTATCAAAACGATTAATAAGGAAAAGGGAGTCACCGTCATCCTTACGACCCACGATATGAATGATATTGAGGCACTGGCCGAGCGTGTTATTTTGATAGGGAAAGGAAGCGTATTATACGGCGGTTATTTAGAAGAATTACGGCAGCGGTTTGGCACACATAAAACCATCACAGCGGATTACGGAAAAAATACAAACCCCATCCAAATCCCCGGGGCCGCTACACTATCGTGGACACCGGAGCGCGTAGTGCTAAGCATCGATACAGATCAGTTAAAAACCTCTGATGTCATCACCCAATTATCGAACCAAGTAGAGCTGATGGATGTCGCGATTGAGGCACTGCCGATAGAGGATATTATCGTTCAGCTTTACAAGGAGTATCAAATATGAAGGTGTATATATCGGTTTTAAAACTGCGGCTTAGCATGGGGATGCAGTATCGGGCGGCAGCACTTGCCGGGGTGGCGACGCAATTTTTCTGGGGATTTATCAGTATTATGGTATTTGAAGCATTCTATAAACAAGCTTCCCATACACCGCCGATATCCTTAAAAGAATTAATTCAATACATATGGCTCCAGCAGGCATTTCTTGTCTTTGTCATGATGTGGTTTCGCGATAATGAACTATTTGATCTCATTACAAGCGGGAATATTGCTTATGAGCTTTGCCGGCCGAGCGGACTTTACGGATTTTGGTATGCCAAGCTCCTCGCCCAGCGGCTGTCAAGTGTGTTTTTACGCTGTTTCCCCATATTAATCGTTGCCTTTCTTTTGCCTAAACCATACAACTTAGAACCCCCGACTAGTATAACCACATTTTTATTGTTTTTAAGCGCACAGCTATTGGGCTTGCTGCTGTTAGTCGCAATATCCATGTTCTTATATATATCCGTCTTCATCACATTGTCGCCTATGGGGTCACTCCTGGTATTTGGAGTCCTTAGTGAATTTTTTGCCGGATTAGTTATTCCTGTTCCATTGATGCCAGTATGGCTGCAAAAAATTGCTTATTTACTCCCATTTCGCTGGACGGCGGATTTCCCGTTTCGGGTCTATTCGGGGCATATCCCAGAGGACGATGCGGTCATTGGTATTCTCATTCAGCTAGCTTATCTCACTGTTCTTGTTTTGCTAGGAAGGACGGCTCTTAACGGTGCACTAAAAAAAGTTGTGGTCCAAGGAGGTTGACATGGTTGAGCCTATATTTTAAATATCTGCTAATCCACTTTAAATCACAAATGCAATACCGCACCTCATTTTGGCTGCTTTCTATTGGTCAATTTTTTATTCCTTTTTCCATTTTTGCTGGTCTTTACTTTTTGTTTGAGCGGTTTGGGCAAATAAAGGGCTGGCAATTTTTTGAGGTGGCGCTTTGCTTCGCGGTCATCCATATGGCCTTCAGCTTGAGCGAATGTTTTGCCCGCGGATTTGATACTTTTTCTAGTTTAATTGTTAAGGGAGATTTTGATCGGCTGCTTGTCCGGCCGCGCAGTACCTTTATCCAGGTCCTCGGCTCAAAGTTTGAGTTTACGAGATTTGGCAGACTGCTCCAGAGTATCATTGTTTTAATATGGGCCTTAAGCAATCTTCCCATTGAGTGGAGTGTACCTAAAGCTATTACCCTTGCGCTGATGATCACAAGCGGTGTGTTTATTTTTACAGGTATCTATATGCTTGCTGCCACTATGTGTTTTTGGACTGTGCAGGGACTCGAGGTAGCGAATATTTTTACTGACGGCGGCAGGGAGATGGCACAATACCCATTAAATATTTATCAAAAATGGGTCGCCCGCTTTTTCACCTTTGTCATTCCTTTTGGAACAGTAAATTACTTGCCGCTGCAGTATATTCTCGGAAAAGCAGGCGGAAGTGACCTAGTTCATATGTTGACTCCTGTAATGGGAAGCCTATTTATCCTGCCTTGCTTTCTCATCTGGCAATTGGGTGTCAGGCACTATCGTTCAACAGGTTCATAAAAGTTTGGATGGTGGGTAGAAAAGATCTGTTTTTTCCATCACAATAAAGTAGGTAAGGATTTAACGAAAAAGGATGTCTCAAGAGTAAGGGTCATACCCTTTCGAGACATCCTTTTATAGTAATCGATTTAAACCCATTACATTTAATCAAACGATTGATTAGTATATCGTAATTTTGACTGTGATTAAATCAAACGATTAATTAATATAATACATTTTTGATTGAATTTTAACCAAACGTTTGATTAGTATACTATATTAATGATTGATATTTAATTTAGCCCAATGGTTGGGAGTTTCTATTTATCTTTACTTTTTAATCAAACGATTAATTAGTATATCACATAAATATTTCGTATTTAATCAAACGTTTGAT
>NZ_JBALPG010000143.1:0-9519 GCF_036965245.1 Neobacillus drentensis | reverse complement strand
GTTATTCGACAGCCTGACTCCCGAAAGATTGAATTTGGAGTTTTTTCTATTTAATATTTTGGGCAATTTTATATAACGGAGCTACTCTTTTAAATACATCCTCAATTTGCTCGATTAAACCTTCAGAACCCAATTGGATGGTTTTATTCCGGTCAATGGTATATCCACATAATAATTCTGCCTTTTTTACGTTTTGCAGCCTCGCAAAGTTTGAAAGCAGTTCATTCTTAGACAATTCACCATGCTTTATTGTATCTGGCTTTGTATGATCTAAAGACCAGGCAAACTCTTTTGGAATTTCTTTATATATTTTAGCTGCCTTTTTTGTAAATCTTCCCCCTATGACCTCTTTTTGTGGTGCTTCATAAATAACGGCAAACCAAATAAATAAATGGGTGTTCCACAAGCCAATTTGAAAATGGGGAAGCATTTTATAGCCGCGAGGATTATTAGCAAATGCCACCCATGTATCCTTTGGCGGATTGATTGTTCGTCTGGCATGCTTTGCCACATGAACAAACATTTCATCGCTTGTTAAAGCGGATAAGGCCGGCGCAAAGTAATCTCCTAAACCTTCTAATTTTGGCCGGATTGTACTTTTAATTGCCTCCATTCTTGCCTCTAGACCATCTATTAAAAAAACATCGAAATCTTCATTTGTAAATCCAGTGAAATCCATTGAGATACCCCCACCAAGCTATTTGTCACTAATTGTAGCATATTGGTGAGACTTCAAGAAGTTTGTTGCTTAACTAGGTAAAAGCACATATTTGTTGCAACACATCGAGATGCCTCATATTATACATAAAAAAACAATTGGAAAAAATTAGTTAAATATGAGGAAGGGGAGGAAAAAAGTGAAGCAATTGATGAATACATCTCTTAAAAAAGCAGGCGAGAAGGAAAGGACAGCAGTATTAAGATTGGAAATGGATTATGAATTGGCTGTACTATTTGAAGCAATTGAAGAGAAGAATGAGAAGAAAATGAAGGAATGTAAACAAAAATTAGAAAGGATTCGCCAGGAATTATTACGATTAAAAGCTCTTTGATTGAGTGAAGATATTTTTTAATCAAAGGAGTAACAAATTGAAATGAACCAAAAAAGAGTATTTTATTATCTTATCTAGAACGGACTCCAGAAAAGCAATGAGAGGGGTTCGTTTATTATTGTGAATTTTGGAAAAGGGTCGGAGCACCGCAAAGGCATGTAAAATTTATCCCATTTTGAATGAAAAGATACTTTATTCGCTTTGAATAGGCGAATCATAGTTTACTTACACCGCCTTTATTAGGTTAGGATTGTTCTTGATATAGATCCATAATTGATGGAGCATGTAAAATTATATAAGGTTTGTGTGGATAATTTGAACGTAAAAGAGACTAAAAGTTGATGTGGTTCATCAATTTGATTAAGCTATAGGTACATCAAAAGGTTTATCATGCTAAATACTACATACATTGGAATCGAATAAGGCTACGGCGAAGTGGAGGAGTATTATGAAATGGGAAGACATTGATACCCATGCAAAGGAATGGGTTAAGGAAGCAGGAGACAAGATCCGTTTATCCTTCGAAAAGACGTTAAATATTGAAACAAAATCAAACCCCAATGATCTTGTTACAAATATTGATAAGGAAATAGAACAATTTTTTATCGATAAAATTAGGGGTGTTTATCCGGATCATAAAATTATGGGTGAAGAGGGATTTGGAGACGAACTTAAGAGCCATGAGGGAATTGTCTGGTTAATCGATCCGATCGATGGAACGATGAATTTTATCCATCAGCAAAGAAACTTCGCGATTTCAATAGGGATCTATGAAAATGGAATCGGCCGAATTGGACTCATTTATGATGTTGCTCATAATGAGTTGTACCACGCAATTCGTGGTAAAGGTGCTTATTTAAATGGAAAGCCTCTTCCGTTGCTTAAGGAAACAACGGTGAAGGAATCCATTATTGCCCTAAATGCGACATGGGTAATGGAAAATCATCGTATCGATCACACTTTAATGATTCCATTAGTAAGAGACGCAAGAGGGACAAGATCATATGGGACTGCTGCGCTTGAAATGGTGTTTGTGGCAACTGGAAGGGTGGATGCCTATCTTTCCATGCGGTTATCGCCTTGGGATTTTGCTGCAGGAGCTGTCATTGTTGAAGAATTAGGCGGAAAAGTAACAAATTTAAAGGGAGAAAAACTTGATTTTCTTTCCAAGGATACACTTTTCACAGCGAAGCCTGGATTACATCAACAAATATTAAATGACTACTTAAAAAGAGGTCAATAATAAAAAAGAAGCCAAGCAAAGGCTTCTTTTTTAAAGTTCCCCATTTTCACGCATCTTTCTTTTTGTTTTAAAGCCCATCCCCATGATCACAAAACACACAAAAATACTGCCGATAGCCCCAATTAGGCTTTTTTCACTAATAGCAATTCCAATTCCCATTATGCTGGCTGCAGCAAGAATTGCATATATAAGTAAAGGCCATTTTACATTATTCATTTTCATACCCCTTTGATTATAAATTGTTTAAACTCATCTGTTTTTTGGTATATTTTTTATTCTACAAAAAATGCTTATAGGTTTCCACTTTAAATATGGTATAATATTTTAGTTGTATTTGGGAAACTAAAATTAGCTTTTATTTTTATAAAATAGGTAGGAGTGGAATTTTGAAACTTAGAGAAGATGTACGTAATATAGCGATTATTGCCCACGTTGACCATGGGAAAACGACTTTGGTTGACCAGTTGTTAAAACAGTCAGGAACATTTCGGTCTAACGAACATGTAGAAGAACGCGCGATGGATTCAAATGATCTAGAAAGAGAGCGCGGTATCACTATCCTTGCAAAAAATACAGCCATTCAATATAAAGATACCCGTATTAATATTTTAGATACACCTGGACACGCTGATTTTGGCGGCGAGGTGGAACGGATTATGAAGATGGTTGATGGTGTGTTGCTTGTGGTAGATGCCTACGAAGGCTGTATGCCGCAAACACGATTTGTTCTTAAAAAAGCCTTGGAACAAAATTTAACACCAATTGTAGTCGTGAATAAAATCGACCGTGACTTTGCTCGACCAGCAGAAGTAATTGATGAAGTACTCGATTTATTTATTGAACTTGATGCCACAGAAGATCAGCTTGAGTTCCCTGTTATTTATGCTTCAGCAATTAATGGTACAGCAAGTACAAATCCGGATCAGCAGGATGAAAACATGCAATCATTGTATGATGCAATCGTTGAATATATCCCTGCACCAATTGATAATCATGAAGAACCGTTACAATTCCAAGTTGCTCTGCTTGATTATAACGATTATGTGGGGAGAATCGGAATTGGACGTGTTTTTCGTGGAACGATGCATGTTGGTCAACAAGTCGCTTTAATGAAATTAGACGGTAGTGTAAAACAATTCCGTGTGACCAAGATTTTCGGTTTCTTCGGGTTAAAACGGCAGGAAGTTCAAGAGGCTAAAGCAGGTGACTTAATTGCTGTTTCTGGAATGGAAGATATAAATGTTGGTGAAACAGTTTGCCCAACTGAACATCAAGAAGCGTTACCAGTTTTACGAATCGACGAACCAACATTGCAAATGACTTTTGCCGTAAACAATAGTCCATTTGCTGGTAGAGAGGGTAAATATTTAACTTCAAGAAAAATTGAAGAAAGACTTTTAGCTCAGTTGCATACAGATGTAAGTTTACGTGTTGAAAACACTGATTCACCGGATGCTTGGATTGTTTCCGGTCGTGGTGAACTTCATTTATCCATTTTGATTGAAAATATGCGCCGTGAAGGTTATGAGCTACAAGTTTCAAAACCTGAAGTAATTGTTAGGGCGATTGATGGAGTCCGTTGTGAGCCAGTGGAAAGAGTTCAAATCGATGTCCCAGAAGAGCATACTGGTTCAGTAATGGAATCAATTGGTGCTCGTAAAGGTGAAATGCTTGATATGATTAATAACGGAACAGGTCAAGTTCGGTTGATCTTTAATGTACCTGCACGTGGCTTAATTGGTTATACAACAGAATTCTTAACCATGACTCGCGGATATGGGATTATTAATCATACCTTTGATAGCTACCAGCCAATGCTTGCAGGTCAAGTTGGAGGAAGACACCAAGGTGTCCTCGTCTCAATGGAATCTGGTAAAGCCTCCACATATGGTATAATGCAAGTGGAAGACCGTGGAACAATTTTCGTTGAACCAGGTACGGAAATTTATGAGGGGATGATTGTTGGCGAAAACACTCGTGAAAATGACATTACCGTCAATATTACAAAAGTGAAGCAGGCAACAAATGTTCGTTCAGCCAACAAAGACCAAACATCAGTCATTAAAAAACCACGCATCATGACATTAGAAGAGTCATTAGAATATTTAAATGATGACGAATATTGTGAAGTTACACCTGAGTCCATTCGTCTACGTAAAAAAATTCTTGATAAAAATGAACGTGAAAAAGCGGCAAAGAAGAAAAAATACGCTGAATTGAGTTAAGTAAAAAAGGAGTGCATGTAAAGATGGAAGGATTCTCCCCTAGTCTTAGATTTTTCATTGAACTAACAAATACACAAACCGCTGTATGGTTACAGTACATTTTTATTGTAATTTTATCGACGATTGTATATAAGTTAGGCTTTGCAAAAAAATTGCCTCTTTTGAAAAATATAGTAATTTATGGTTGTCTCATGATTGGGTGCTTGGTGATGCTTATTTTTTCTTACGCATTGCCAATTGCAGAAGCACTTGCGGTTGCTGCACTGCTATTAATTATTTATAAAATTCGCCTTCACCAATTGAAAAAGCATGAGGCTGAAGTGAAATAACGGGGGGTTGAGAAAATGGAATCCTTACAAGATGCACTCTATAATTGGCTTACGATTAAGGTTGTTTGTGATGCGCGGCCTGATGATTTAGCAGCTAAAGAGACACAAGACTTTTTTGAAGAGATGCTCACAACTCAGCATCATGTTTCAAACATTGATACAAGTAAAGATGATATGATGTATTATGTTTCATATCAACAGGGTGAAGAAACTAAAAAAGCACGTTATCCTCGTGAATTAATTGAAATCATGCTGAACCAAATTAACCAAGAACCTGAAAAGTATATGGACTATCCAATAGTAGACTAAAAAAAGCACTGGCCTGTTATCATAACAGACCAGTGTTTTTTCTACCATTCATCCTTTTCAGATTTTGTCCTATACAATCGGAAATTCCCTGTGTTGATTCGGGCATTTGTTTTTTCTGCTATTCTTGTATTGCAGTTATTGCACATATATGTATGAATGGGACGATTACGAAGACGCTTGGCTGTAAACGATTCATCTTCAATCGCTTCTATTTTATCGCAGATTACACACTTTACTCTCATTAAAGCACCTCATTAATTCTTTCTAAATAACAGAATGTTTGTATTATAGTATACCATGACTAAACACCTGTATGTAATCAATTGGTTAGAGTTGATGAAAAAAAGGGATAGTAGTAATATGAGAATATCTGTTTTTTAACAGAATGAAGGAGAATGAAAGGGGTTGTGAAAATGGCAAATCAAGTGGAACCAAAACTAATTAAGCCATTATATGATGTGATGCAAAAAGAACGTTTTGTAACGTTAGCAACAGTTGATCATGAAACAGGCGGACCAAATGTTAGTGCGATTTCCTGGGTTTTAGCGAAAAACGATAGTATCATTTATTTTGCTGTTGATAATCGTTCCCGGATATTAGAGAATATTAATAAGAATAACAACGTAGTCATAAATTTGATTGCGAATGAATCTACATATTCGATACAAGGTGAAGCACTGGTAAAAGAAGAAAGACTACAGGATGTTCCATTAAAACTCGCACTAGTTGAAGTAACAATTAGAGAGGTACGGGATGTAATGTTTTATGGATCCAAAATAGTCACTGAAGTACAGTATGATAAAACATATGATAAAAATGCTGCTGAAAAATTAGATAGACAAGTGATGGAAGCAATGAAAAAAGCTTAGTGCATTTACTAAGCTTTTTTCATTTAATAAAAGCTAGTAGGTACTCCTGCCTTTTATTTATAGTGATTGGATTGGTCTTCTTGTTCTTTGTTCAGTTTTTCTTGTTCGTCTTGCGGCAGCTTTTTATTTGGCTTTTCTGTCGCATTTTTCGGGCTTGGTGTAATCAAATCTCCTGGGATTTCAGGCATTAATCGACCTGCTATATCTGAGAGCTCCTCCATTATACCTTGTATTGGTCTGCCATTTTTTATATCCGCCTGAATTTCTTTCAAACGCTCGGTTGTGTCCGCATCAGCTACCACTACTGCGTTGGCACCGTAAGGGTCTTTTTTTAAGCTCTCTGCGACAGAATACTTAATTGAACCAACCTGAGAGCGGTCGATTTTTGAATTTACATCAATACCAACAATGGCATATTTCCCTAAAACTACTGCCGTTGCATCATTAACATTTGGTATACTTGTTGCGAGATTAACTAAGCGCTTTGAAATTTCCTGCCCTGATTTACGGTCGACGCTTTCAATATAACTGTTTTTAACATTTACTAATGATTGGTTATCACTTTTGGCGTTCTGTTTTTGATTATTGGTATTACATCCTGCTAAAAGTATACATATTGCCATAGTTAATAATATATTCTTCATTTAAAACCCTCCTCCAAGAAGATTAATTATGTGGTCTCATTAACAATTATTGTGCGAAACGCCTTCTATCTTTATTCCAATAAACATATATTTTACCAAAGTCCAATCTAGCAAAAGGGTTGTTGAAATGATTTCACAAGCCTGACACCAAGGGAATCAGGAGGCGTCGCTTTGAGTAAAATATACGTGTTAGATACAAATGTCTTATTACAAGACCCGTATTCCATTTTTTCCTTTGAAGATAATGAAGTTGTTATTCCTGCAGTAGTTCTAGAAGAAGTGGACTCAAAGAAAAGATACATGGATGAAGTTGGAAGAAATGCAAGGCATGTATCAAGATTAATTGATGGCTTAAGGGCCTCAGGAAAACTTTATGAAAAAATCCCTCTTGAACGCGGAGGGACCATTAGAATCGAATTAAATCATCGATCCTTTCATGAGCTACAGGATATTTTTATTGAAAAAACAAATGATAATCGCATTCTTGCAGTGGCAAAAAATTTATTTTTAGAGGAGCAAGCAAAGGAAAATGGTAAGCCAGTAATAATTGTAAGCAAGGATGCATTAGTAAGGGTAAAAGCAGACGCTATCGGTTTGACTGCTGAAGATTTTTTAAACGATCGAGTGGTTGATGTAGAACATATATATACGGGATTTTTCGAGTTACTACTGCCAATTGAATTATTAGGCCGTTTTTATGAAAAGGGAGAGCTCTCTCTTTCAGAGGTTGCTAACCACCCGTTTTATCCAAACCAATTCTTGTTAATGAAAGATATCCTTGGCAGCTCTGCCTCAGCTATCGGGATGGTAGATAAAACAAGTAAGAAGGTAAAGAAATTAACATTAAATCAAGAGCATGTTTGGGGCATTCATTCAAGAAATGTACAGCAGACGATGGCAATCGAATTATTATTACGCACAGATATACCTCTAGTCACTTTAACTGGAAAGGCAGGTACAGGAAAAACACTGCTTGCACTCGCTGCGGGTTTATTGCACACGGAGGATTTTAGAGAATATAAAAAACTATTAGTCGCAAGGCCGATTGTGCCAGTTGGTAAGGATCTAGGATTTTTGCCTGGTGAAAAACAAGAAAAGCTCAGACCATGGATGCAGCCAATATACGATAATCTGGAATATCTCTTTAATACAAAAAAGCCAGGTGAGCTTGATGCCATATTAGCCGGGATGGGTTCGATTGAGGTAGAGGCGTTAACGTATATTCGTGGCAGAAGTTTACCGAAGCAATTTATTATTATCGATGAAGCACAAAACTTAACGAAGCATGAGGTGAAAACCATCCTAACCAGGGTAGGGGAAGGCAGCAAGATTGTATTAATGGGTGACCCGGAACAGATTGATCACCCATATCTTGACGCCTATAACAACGGATTAACCTACGTCGTTGAAAAATTTAAAGATCAAAATGTTTCCGGTCATGTAAAACTATTAAAAGGAGAAAGATCTGGGTTGGCGAGGCTGGCAGCGGATTTATTATAGAATGATAAACGGGCGCCAAATGGCACCCGTCTATTTTATTGTAAAGGCAGTTACATTTTTAATAGGGTTTTCTTGATTTGAGCCATCACCATTGTAGATGTGGACTGGTCCATCAGAAGATAATGGTTGTCCATTATTTGAAAATCCTAAAATTAAGTCAAAAGCCATTTCTAGTGAAAACTCGTATTCACCATTTGTCGTATGAACGATAAGCGTGTCTGCATCATTATCTGGCTCAGCATTTAACAAAAAGGGTTTGAAAGGGATTCCGAATGTTCCAGTTAGTACTTTTTCTTTTTCAAACTTCTTCTCAGTTTTTAATGTCGGCGGATAGATTGCCCCTTCCATTATTTCTCGATCCCAATGCTTTGAAACAGATTTAGTATATGCCTCTATTGAATCTGCATTTTCTTTTTCCTTTGAAAAGTAAGTGGTTAAATCAATACGGCGGTCATCAAAAATCCAGACACCTGGATCGAGTGTAATCGAATATTTCACATTTCCTGATATGTTCAAAATATTTTCCATTTTCCATACCCCCTAAAGTCTAACATGATTAAGTATAGCTTTTTTTATCTGGAATGTCATAAGGTGGATCTTCAATCAGTAGTTTTTTTCAACCCGTTGTTTGGTAGTCCCGTTAGACTGTCTCTAATAGTAATGTTACTGTCTTAATTAAAAGGCAGGAAGAACCCGTTTTGTTCAACTAAGCCGATGTAAAGCGCCTCGTCAAGTTTCACTTTATCTCACCAATCTGGAATTTATTGGCAGTTAATCTTCCATTTCTCCTATTTTGTTCTCTAAAGGTCTTGAAATGAGGGAGTTTATTGCCAGTTAATGCTGGATAAAAGTAACTCATGTTTGGTAATATCCTTTATTGTTCTTGCAATTTTCCTTTGTAAACGGTAAAATTTATAGATAAGTTGAATTATCGCTCTGAATGGGGGGATCAATGTTGGCGTCTGATATGATCGTGAATCACCAGGAAAAAGCCTATGAGTTATTGCAGGCTGACGCTGAAAAAATATTAAAGCTTATCAAAGTGCAAATGGACAATCTCACGATGCCTCAATGCCCTCTTTATGAAGAGGTGTTGGATACACAAATGTTTGGCCTATCAAGGGAAATAGACTTTGCTGTTCGATTAGGCTTAATTGATGGTAAGGATGGTAAAGTGATTTTAGATCAATTAGAGAAAGAATTATCGGCACTTCACGAAGCGTCCTTAAGGAAATAGTCATAATAAAACTCAAACAATGCATGGAGCTTGTTTGGGTTTTTTATTAGTTTTTTGTGATTTCAGAATATTCTTTATTAAAATAATATAACAAATGAACTTTTCCTCAAG
>NZ_JBALPG010000142.1:0-3063 GCF_036965245.1 Neobacillus drentensis | reverse complement strand
AATACCTTGCATTATAGAGTAATCTGTATAATAAATATAATAGGAGGTGGGCAAATTTGGAAGTTAATAAAGAGGTTTTAAAGGGTCATATTGATACGTTAATACTGTCTTTACTACAAACTAAAAATATGTATGGATATGAGTTAGCTAAACTAGTTCGAGAGAAAAGCGAAGACCAATTCGAACTAAAAGAAGGGACATTATATCTGTCCTTAAAGCGTCTTGAAAAGAATAAATGGATAGAATCCTATTGGGGAGATGAACAAGGTCCAGGCGGGAGAAGAAAATATTATAAAATTACTTCAACAGGTAAAGATGGGTTTGAAAAAAAACGTTTGGAGTGGCAATTTGTGAAAAATATTATTGATTCGTTTTTAGAAGGGAGAGAAAAAAATGAAGCAAATTGAAGCATATGTAGATTCTGTTTATCACAATGTAGGCGGTAATAATACAGAAATCCAAGAGTTAAAAGCTGAAATGAAAAGTCATTTGATGGAAGCAGTTTACGAATTAAAACTAGAAGGGAAATCAGATCAAGAAGCAATAGACATAGCTATTGAACGTTTTGGCGGAGAAAAAGAGATGCGTTCTATCGTTGGGCAATTATTTAAAGCACAAAAGGTATTTGCAAAATGGGTACTGTATATAGCCCTATTTTTTCTTGTAATATCTTCAGCTGGATTTGGATTTATTTGGGCAGTAGCAGAACAAAATTCTCACGAAATTTCTAATGACGCAAAAGAAATATTTAATATATTACATAATAAAGATGGTATTTCTGAAGATATGAAAAAAGAATTAGAAGGCTTAGTGAATGGTTCAGATGATATTTCAAAAATCCAAATTTATAATGTAAGGGACATAAAGAAAGACGGAGAAAGTTATACATCAATATTTGAATATGTAGAAAACGCAAAACCAAATTATCAGTTTGAAAGAAAAATATGGGCTCCTAAGTGGCTTTTTGCTCTATATCCAAATGGAAATGGAGATTCAGAATGGTATGTCAATATGGAAGTAAGATATCTTGACTCTATAATGGGTTTGGTTTTATTAGTAGGAGTTGCAGTTTATGCAGCTTTGTTTACGATTTGGGCAATAATCAACGCTTATCATCATAGGCGATTAAATATTGGTTGGATAATAATATTTGTTTTATTAAATGTTCTTGGTTATTTGATTTACAAATTAGTTGGAATTAGAGGGGTATCAAAGACAAATAGTAGATATTCTTATTAATAAAACAGGTGCACCTTATTTAAATGAACCGAAACTTTGTGAATTATTGTACTTAAACTATAGGGTGCAAGAGTTAAAGATGGGGACCGTTGCGGCGATCTATCTTCTTGTTGAGCTAACGTTGCAGGATAGTTGAAGAAGAAGTTGTTTATTAACTTCGCAATTGACACAAAATGTGCAGTAAGAAAGTAAGTGGAAACTTTGAAAGAACTGTCATTTTCTATAATTACGATTATTGAACTAGCGTATGATAATGAGGAAAAATGGAAAAATAATGAGAATGGAGTGATGGAAAATAAATTTAAAGTTATTGAAGATAGTCACGAAATTTATCAATATTATCGTAAATATTCAAATATGCTTTGATGAACATTCCAAAGATACCGAATGAATACAAGAATTTATTTATAAAGAGTTTGGTATTAACTAATTTAAATAATGAAAGCAGGCATACATATAGCATGCCTACCTAAATTAATTAATATGATGCAGTGTAAGCCCAGACATTATAATTAGAGCCATAATACTTACCAAAGGCATAAGATGTTCTTGGATCTAAATCATAAACCATTGGAGTATAACATGAAGTTTGACCAGCTACGACTTTACCGTTACCACCTGAAGAAGCACAACTAAATCGTTTACCATCAGTATTACGTGTTACTTCAGCATTAGCTTCAAAACCAGATGGCACAGTACTGTCCATTGTAATTTTAGCCCAAGCTGTTTTACAAGTACTACTGAATTTTAATTCAACGACACCTATCTTTTTATTGTTTTCATTAACTAAATTGGCTGATGCTTTTGTACTTGCACTAGAAGCACAATCATTGTAGTAAGGGCTCTTCCCATCGTAAGAATGATCTTCAGCATGAGTTGTTATAGTTCCGAATACAAGGAATGGTAGTAGGAGTAGAGAAGATACT
This sequence comes from Neobacillus drentensis, assembly GCF_036965245.1. Lineage (GTDB taxonomy): Bacteria > Bacillota > Bacilli > Bacillales > Cytobacillaceae > Neobacillus > Neobacillus drentensis_G. The sequence goes on along the minus strand of NZ_JBALPG010000142.1, from coordinate 898 downwards.
TTGATAAATAGTTTTTTCATAAACTTTTAACCTCCTAAAATTTTTTACCATACAACAATAAAAAGACAGTCCTCCTTTTTTTGGCAATTTTCAAATAATACACTTAAATATTAATTGGATTTAATTATTGAGTCAATAATATATGGAAAAAACAGTTAAAATGAACGATGGTGTGAGCGAATACATTAAGTAGAAATAACTATTAATATGGAGGGACTTTACAAAGAAACTGAGTATGTAGATATAAAACTGTTCTTTTATCTCAATAGATTAGGAGTAATGGAGGACATGGATAATGAAAAAGGTATGTCCGGAATATAAAGGTGAGGAATACTTCCAAAATCAATCTGGAACCGATTGGACAGAATGTGAAGAATGTTTAGTTGAAGGCACTGCTGCAGCAAGTGTAGATCTGTTGTTCCTTCTAACAAGACGGTTGTGATGGAGTATAAAAGAATTTGTCACATGTGAAAGAAAGAGTCAAGTAAATCTGCTCGCAGGGTTCGTATTTGACCAAAAAGTCAAAAAAAAGAAGCGATAGTTAAACGCTTCAAAAGTTGGAGGGAATATGAATCAAACCATTATTCAATATTTATTTTATGAAAAGTTTTAGTATCGGATTGGACAAATGTTGATTAATTGAAGAAATTGTTCGAACAAGACGAAAAAAAAGAAGCGCTGGTGAGTCGCTTCAAAAGTGGAGATATGCAAATCTGGCAATATTATTTTATTAAAAATTTATGTATTAGATTGGATATATGCTGAATTTCTAAAACAAATTGTTCGAACAAGCCTTAATACGCACTACGAATAAAATGTGAACTAAAAGAGAGGGGACTTTTATAGAACCATTATGCGGATTTTCTTATTAAACTAAATGGCAGCATTCCTGTAATGA
>NZ_JBALPG010000141.1:0-6150 GCF_036965245.1 Neobacillus drentensis | reverse complement strand
GATTCTTATAGAATAGATTTATATAGTTTATTAACCATTATAGATTAGAACAGACCAAGTTAATATTTAATTATATTTTGAAATAATTTTGATTACCGTGTCAATCTGCTTTGCCTTTGTCTTTCAAAACAATGTTGAACAATTTTCATTTGATCCCGGTTATCCATCTCAGTAAATTTTAGAGCAATATTTTTTCTATCTAGATTTTTTAATACGTTGATTCGCTGAATTTGGCCTTGAAAGGGTATAATGGCCGTGTCCTTTCGCTTTATAGACGGAAGTATCAAAGTCCCCAAAACCAATTCTCCTTGCTGCAGTTCCATTTCCAATCCACAGCTAAACAATATTCCACCTGCGCTTATATTGATAGTGTATAGCCTATTTTCATTTATCATCAGCAATAAATGGGAATTCACACGAAAATTATCTCTTCGTTGAATCCTGATAATCTCTTTTTCCAGTGGTTTCGATATTCGACATAAAGGGATTGTATCTGTTTTTCTGCCAATAATTTTTGATAGGAACTTATATTGATTTTCATCCACCATATAGATGATATCTACAAGCGATCCTTCCGGTAACAGCCCGATTATTTTCCTATCTAAAGGAAAACTAATTAGAATTTCTTCTTCTCCAACCTCGGCAATAATTGACCGAAATGTCTGATTATGACTTTTTATATCAATCATTATATTCTGATTTACTTTAGGATACATCAACTACACCTGCTATCGTCATTATTAAATTATAATTTTCTTTTTAATTTTATCAAAATAACAGGATAAAAGATACTGAATTTTGGAAATGCTTTACCAAATAGAAAGTGGATCATTTTTTATATCATAAAACTAAAAAAGGATAACACAAAAGCTGCCTGTGTTACCCGAGAAAAAAATTAACGTAAAAAATCTACTAAGGATGTTTGAATAATACGAGCACCTACGGATAATGCAGCACGCTGCACATTTTCCTGAGCCTTCAAATCAATAATTACTTTCGCAATATCCACATCCTCTTCCTTTGATAATAAACTGGTTGTTGATATTTCGATTCCATCGATCCGCGACATACTTAATTCCATTCGGTTTATGCGTGCTCCCAATTCTGAGCGTTCCTTAAGGATATTATCCATCTGATTATCCAATTTACCTAAGTGATCAGTAGTAATCTTATTGGAAGATTTAAAATCGGATTCGATATCTGAGAGCACTTTAAATATCCCACCCATACCGTCATTATTGAATACATCAGTTCCTTTAGTATTTATTTGTACATAATTTGTCTGTCCCACTTGTAACTCTATCAATTCTTCGTTTGTGCTTCTAAACTCTTTTGGTGACCCGGGAACAGCTGGATCCGTCCTATAAGGGGGGTTTTTTACATCAGTTCCCGCAAAAATGTATTTACCTGAAATTTGCGTATTGGCGATTTCACCTAGATGTTCTTTTAGCTGTTTGATTTCTTCTCCAATTGCATAAAGTGCACTTGGATCATTCGTTTCATTAAGTCCCTGTACTGTAAGCTCACGAACTCGCTGTAATACAGAGTTTACCTCATTCATCGCTTCATCTGTCGTATTCATCCAAGAGTGTCCGTCCTCGGTATTTCGTTTAAATTGTTCGACTTCATTAAGCGAAGAACGGTAAAACATTCCATGTACCGCTGTAATTGGATTGTCTGAGGGTCTATTAATTTTCTTTCCTGAAGATGCCTGTTCTTGATATTTTTCCATTGCCTTATTACTTCGCTGTAAATTAAACAAAAAATTTTGATTGAGTATAGTTTGAGTAACTCGGTAACCCATATCGCCCCTCCTACAATCCTACTCGGCCCATGCCGTTGATCACTTTATCTAAACATTGATCCACTGACGTAACAATTCGTGCAGCAGCATTATATGCTTGTTGAAATTTTATCATATTGGCTACTTCTTCATCTAAGGATACACCGGAAACGGATTGGCGGCGATTCTCTACCTGCTTTATAATCCCTTCATAGTTGTTCTGCATCCGTTGAGATTCTTGTGAATCAATACCTAGTTGACCAATGATATTACGATAAAAGTCATCTGCAGTAGAAGTAGTACCCGTAAAATTAAGATCTTTGAATTTGATATTTGCAATTTCTTGAGCGAGTTCACCATTACCTTTAGATGATTGCCCTCCGCCCTCGTCTTTTGCAGCAGCAATTAAATTTAAAGATTTCATGATTTCTGGATTTACTTTCAAGTCTTTCGCGGATGAACCTGTAAAAAATTCCACCTTTGTGTTCGAGACACCTGAAATATTATCTAAATTTAAACCACTTAAATGAACTTCATTTACTGCATTTGCGAATGTCATCGCCAGTTCATTGATTTTATCTTTATAATAAGGAATAGTGGAATTTCGATTTCCTCCCATGATTCCATACGATTCAATGTTTCCCAACAATTCCCCTGAACCCAAATCTACTGTTTGTCCACCAATTTTTATCTCAGCTGGATCTACTAATCCGCTATTTTGGTCAAAGCCGATTGTTAGCTTATTAGATGTTTTGCCAGTAACTAAAGCACCATTACCTACACTGATGTCTACCATGCCATTCGAAGAATTCTTAACATCTATATCCACTATTTTAGAAAGTTGGTCGATTAAGACATCTCGTTGATCAAGTAAATCATTTGGTTGATAGTCATTTACAATCCTTCGAGAAATTTGTTCGTTTAAAATACTAATTTGTGAAGCTAAAGAGTTAACCTCTTCCGTTTTAGTCTTTATTATGTTTTGGAGATCATTCTGCATCTGATCAAGAGAATCCATTATTTGATTGAAAGTTTGGGCAACGGCTACTCCCTTTTGTCTAACTACTGAGCGGACAGCGGCACTGTCAGGGTTTTTCACTAGCTCCTGCCATCCCTTCCAGAATTCATCCATTGTATGCGCTAGACCATCTTCAGATGGTTCGTTCAGAAGTTCTTCAATTCTAGTAAAAGTACCACTTTTTGCTTCATGGTAACCTAGATTTTTGTATTCATTACGAAATTGAACATCTAAAAATTCTTCTCTTAACCTAATCAGTTTATTAACCTCAACACCAGTTCCCAATTGGGCAGGAGATTTATCGCCGTGCATTCCTGGATAAGGAATCGCATTTGTTGCTTGCATTTCTGCCCTTTGACGGCTATATCCAATCGTATTTACATTGGTAATGTTATGACTAGTGGTATTAAGAGCTGATTGCTGTGCATAAAGGCCCCTTTTCCCTAATTCTAATCCATGAAAAGTTGAAGCCATACCCATTCCTTCCTTCTATTAAAATTATACAACTAAACTTTTGCATCTAACAGGTTTGAATATCTATTGACAGCATTTGGTCCATATCCAATAGCTGGTTCTTTTAGAACTAACATCCCCATAGAGTATTGAACATATGAAAGGGATGTATGGATTAATTGTTGGTTACTTTCGTTTATTTGGGTAATTTCCTGAATCAATACACGAAGCTGCTTTGCTATGATTTTTATAGTGGCATTTGTATCAGAATCGTCTTCCATTTTCATTATTTCCTCAAGGGAGAAAGACGAACCCTTAATGCCCTTCTGTTCCAAAAACTCTTGGACTAATAGGTTTCTTTTCTTTTCGAGTTTTTGAATTTCGGCTACGCATAAACTTTCTCGATTGACCATATTCTGAAGATCATTAGTGTCACCCTTAATAAGGATGTGTTGTTTCTCTCTAACCAAATCCAATAAGCGTTTATGGACATCGACAAGAGTTTCCATTGTGTGCTTTAACATTTTTAGATATTCCATTTTCTCAGCTCCTAAATGGAGTTATTCTTCCAAAATTCAATTAGTTTATCGGCAATTTTACTGCTATCAACATGATAATTCCCGTTAGAAATCTGTTTTTTCAATTCTTCCACCCGGTTTGGCCGTTGTGCTTGCTCTGATTTCATCGCTTGAGAAATTTCTCTCCCTAGTGAAGATATTTTCACTTCCGATGAAGAGTTTGATTTTTTTATATTATTTTCTATGTTAGAACGATTCTGTTGATTTTGATAGGAATAAAAACCATATTTCGTATCATTTATTCGCATGAGCCTTGACCTCCTATTCCTCTAATATATATAATCGGCCGTACTAAAAAATAGTTTAGCAAAATTAATAATAAATTAGTAAATTATTAAAAACNNTATTAAAAACTAACGCGGAATCATCTAATAATTAATTCCTTAAAAATTATTAAAACAATTTTTGTATCAAAAAAAATGAGAAGCAGCGGAAAGTAGTTTTCATCGCCTCCCACTGCTGTTTAACTTTAATTTTTATTCTCTTTAATTACAATTTATAATTCACATTTAATCCGACAAAATCGATTTGAAGATCTTGCATTTGGCGAAGGTATACCTTCGTCTTTCCCGGAGTGTAGTTGTGTATTGGCTTATGCGGCGTAAATTCAATCTCAGCTCCCCCTTGTTTCCAGTTGATTGACACCTCACTTGGGGTATAATGAATTTTCACTGAGCCGTAACTCGGGATGAAAGCGACGTTGAAATCGGCCGGTTCAGGGTTACCTTTTTCTGCGGCAATTGACGCAATTGCATCGTACTTATGTTCAATTCTCGCTAATTGATCACCCTCTTGAGAAATTTGAGCAATCGCCTCTAACCCTTCTTGTCTGGAAAATTCAGCCATGTCAGCACTTAACACACTAATCTTTTTAAGATTCAACTCATTCCAAGCCTGTTCTTGATCTATTTCAAGTTGTGATGGTTTACGGTCAATATTCATCTTTGACGGATACTGTTTTATCGATAGATCGGCAGGAATCTGTTGGATTTCCTGCACAGGCTCAACTGTACGTAGTCCAATTTGGGCATAGGTTTGATGCATTCGTATTTGAGGTAGTTGCATTACTTCAACTCCTTAAATTGTTGTTGCTTAATATTATTATATAAAAATGGTATCAAAATTGATGTCAAGTTGCGACAATATTATTTAAAAAGTAAAAATCGTGTTATACCTTTCTATCAATTAATAGTCCCAAACACTTTGTCATAGCCGCATACATATCTAAGAATTTTTTGGGAGGAATTTCTTTCACGACTTCATTCGTTATATCATCAACAACCGCAACATAGTATTCTTGTAACCCCTCATGGAACTCAAATTTTAAATGAGTATTCGAAGCTTTTAAAAAATCGTTCATACTGTTCATTATTTTTTCAGCTTTTTCTTTCTCTTGTTGCTGCATAAACTGATCTTGCTGGTTATCTGAATTTCCTTTTAAATTAAATGAATTTTTATTCTTAGAAAGATCCATTGCTGCACCACTAGAACTTGACAGTTTTTCAATCATACCCTCTGCCTCCTAATAAATGATTATTTATAAGTATTATCGGAAATAATGCAAAAATGATTAGAGCTTTTGGAAATAAAAAGGAATTAAGCAGAAAGAGACCTTAGAATACCTAAGGTCTCTTTCGTTTTGGGTAGATAGATTGTTAGAATCAAAAACCAAACTTATCTTACCTATTTAACTATTACGGTCGTGCTTCCGACAACAAGATATCCATCTACGTATCCACGGAACTCAACCACTACTTTTCCTGGCTGCCAAGTAAATTGGTCACGATCAAACTTAAATTGACCATTTTTAGCTTGCTGCAGTAATCCGTTCGTTCCTGAATTAGCGGAAACTCCATTTAATGTGGCACTGTGTAGATCGAATTTTTTCATGTCAATGCCTTTTGGCACTGTTACTTGAACAGTAAACACTCCCGTGTTGGTTTTAATGATACCTGGATTTACAACAATAGTTGCTTGAACGTATACATTTATTGTCTTTTTCACTATTGTTGTCCACCCTGCTTTATCAGTTACGGTTAACTCTACAGTGTAAGATCCTGGTTTATCAAACTTAATAGGACCTGAGATTTCCTGTCCGTTTACTGTAACCTTTTCATGAGCAATACCCGAAACAGTATCAATAGCCGAATATTCCGGCAAGTATGTTCCTAGTGCATACTCATCATCAAGATTCCAGACGACAATTGGCGCATTTTTATCAATCTTTACGTCAACGGTCTTTTTATCTTCGATGTTACCTGCCTTATCTACACTATAGAAAGATACCTTCGTTACACCTTCCTCACTCACCTTAAAGC
>NZ_JBALPG010000140.1:4213-6469 GCF_036965245.1 Neobacillus drentensis | reverse complement strand
TTTAAAAAATGAAAAAATTTTTTCTGATTGTATTTTGTTTGATATTAAGTATGCTGCTTAATATATTTCCTGCTCAAGCAATTGGAAATAACCCTAGCAATATTTATGAAGTAAAATCAGGTGACACATTACCTGGACTTGCAAATAAATTTAATACGACTGTAGAAGAGCTAAAACTAACAAATGGATTACAATCCAATACTTTGTTAGTTGGTCAGAAATTGCGGGTTCCGATTATGTATGAAGTTGCTTCTGGGGATACACTTATGGAGATTTCATCAGCATACAATTCAACAGTCGATATGATAAAAACAACAAATGGGCTTTCATCTGAGCAAATACATGTAGGGCAAAGATTGAAGATTATTCCCAAAAAAATGACAATGCAAGGACAGTATATTCTTATGACGAGGGAGGAATTTGGGGATTGGTTGTTTCACAACATATTTACTAGAAAAATAAGTCTAATCCAACAACACCACACATGGTTACCATCATACAAGCAATTTTATAGTTCCAATCATTTTAAAATGTTGAAGAGTATGGAGAATTATCATGTAAATAAAATGGGATGGAAGAATATCGCTCAAAATATCACTACATTTCCTGATGGAAAAATAGCCGTTTCTAGGCCATTTAACATAGCTCCCGAAGGTTCAATTGGAGATGAGGCCAATTCTGTAGGGATAGCCATCGAAAATGTTGGCAACTTCGATATAGGTCATGATGTAATGTCTGAGGAACAAAAGGAAACGATTGTTTATATCACTGCTTTGCTTTGTATAAAATTCGGGTTAACTCCAACCGTTGACAGTATTACTTATCATCATTGGTGGCATTACAGAACAAAGGAAAGAGTGTTAGACAACAGTAAAGAGTATGAAGTTAAAACTTGCCCCGGTACTGGATTCTTTGGGGGGAATTCCACAATTAGTGCAAAAACATATTTTTATCCGCTAGTGTCACGTAAAATGCAAGAAATTTCTGCCTCTATGCATTGAACTTAAAGGTTAGTTTTATTGTATTTATTTTATTTTGGCGAATGAGTCTTCGTTAGATCATGAAGATAAAAGATATTGTAATCGTTTAGGAAAAATTGAGTATGTGTTGGTACCTGACCCCTAGTGTGTTAAAGCTTTAACGGATGGGGGTCAGGCACTTTTTGCAAGTTATGCCATTAACCACTTAGAATAAAGCGACTAGATAGTGAAGTAGAAAAAATTTTGTGTTAGGTAAGCCAAGTGATACACTGCTTTAGTTGAATTTGGATAAGATTATAGATATACATAAAAAATATCTCTCATTTAAACCTAAGATTCGATACACAAAATTTTAGTGAACGTTTTACATAAAGCGAAACTATTATTAGAAAGAAAGAAATAACGAGTGATAATGGAATACTAAAAACGACTGGGAGATCAATCCCCTGCCAAATACTCATTTTTATTTGTTCAAAGCCGAGTGTTCGTAATATGCCAGCTAACATTGAGATTATTGCACTCAAAAACAATCCTAAGTATAGGACGGATAGGACAGGGATTGTTAGCAAGTTTAAAAAAGTGCATAACATTATTTTTATTTTCATTCCTTTTCACTTCTTATGATTTGATGGACTTTAGCATTTGGAGAGATTGTATAGTTTTCTTTATAATAAAGTGTTTGTATTTCGCAATTATTGCCTACTACCACTACATCCCCTTCAACAATATCCGCATCTGTATAGGAAAGCTGCAAGTTTTTTCCTTTGATATATTTGCAAGTCAGCTTTTTCTGCATTAAAGAAATAGCTTCTCTATGCTTTTTTACACATAATTCATCCGCTATAAGACGTTCGATTTTACTTTTACCTGACAATTTTAACTGAAAGAATTTTGCATGTATTTCTTTCGCTTGAACAAAGCCAATTGAATCAAATTGTTCCAACTGAAGAATTTGTTCGATAGACAGCTTTCCTGAACTTTTAATCTTTGTTATATGTCCGTTTTTCATCTTTAAATTCCCAGCACTCACAATTTCTTTAACTTCACAATGGTCTTTTATGACACATGTTCCTGTATTTTTTAAAACATCTGCTTCAACATGAGAATGAAAAGTACTATATCCGTGAGTGGAGATTTTTTTTAAGCGTACTTCTTCGTATAAAGTAACAAAACCACGAATTTTTAATAGTTCACATTCTTTTTCTAACTTCTTGATATTGCCACCTGTAAGGGTAATACTATGTAGCTTCTGACTTTGTTCACTTGCCATCCATAA
>NZ_JBALPG010000140.1:0-4202 GCF_036965245.1 Neobacillus drentensis | reverse complement strand
AATCATTAAAATATATATTAATTAAAATACATTCATTCTTATTTTGTCAAGAATAAACGTACTATGGAACAATCACTTAAAAGGGGGTGGTTTAATGAAGTAACTCCAGTAGGAACTTAAGCCTCCTAAATACTTATTTAGACAATAAAAAAGGATTTCAACTTTATGAAATCCTTAAAAAATCGTACTCATTAACTTATTAACATTGATTAATACTTTTGCTATATCTGCTAATTTTTCTTGTGGAATTTTCAAAAATAAATCCTGAACTTTAAATTCACCACTATTTGTTAAGATCATTTTAACTACTCGTCGGTCGTCACTTTCTCTTACCCGTTGTACTAAATTTAATTTTTCTAGTTTATCACACATCGATGTAATTGCTCCAGGGGTTACACTGAAAAAATCAGCAATCTCAGTTGCTTTCATTCCACCATTGATTTTCAGCTGGAGAAGAAGAATAAGCTGGTTTTGGGATAGTGACTCACCCTCAGAAAGTAAATTTACAAACATTTTTGATTTTTGCTGTATTTCAAGCATTTCTCTCATAATAATTTCTACATTGTGCATTTGACTATTTTTTGACATGTTATCACAGCCTAATAAAATATTTACTAATTAAAATATATAGTAAGTTTAACTTATAATACTTTTCTTTACTAGCCTATTCAAGATTGACTTAGAAATCCGGCCTGACACATTTCCAGTTATTCTGAAATGTTCGGGGTTCAGAGTAAAGGGCATAAAAAACTGATTCAGCGTCGTGTGTGGAAAACTATTTAGGGGAAGCCGATCATCTTCGTCATACACAAGAGAATAAAAGCATTTACCCAAGACGTGAAGAAACGATTGAACGTGTCTTTGCAGATGCCAAGGAACCTTAAGAGGCCTAAAAAAATTGTCCATGCAAGCAATGCTTACTTTGCTCCATGAATTTAAAAAAATGGCCAGATGGATTGGAAAAGTCCAGAAATGGAATAATAATATGAATAGGATAACTCTAAATTCTGCACTTACAAGTAAAAAATAAAACAAAAAGGCACCCGAATGAACTCATTTGGATGCCTTTTGTCTACAGTCTCGGGATTGCAATTTCAATCCAATAAAGTTTAACTTTATTTTTTTAAGGTTTATTCCAGAAAAAAGTGGTGACTATAAGAGGAAAAATGAATGCAACAATTATGAAAATTGCATTACCGATTAAACCAATCCTTTTATATACCCCTTTTCCAGCGAAAAATGCCAAAATTAACCCAATTGCTGAAACAATAACTCCACCTAATAGAAAATTATCATTACCGAAAAACATAGCAATATAAGACGCTAATCCAATAAAAAATAGGATAGTGGATATAATGCCTAATACTTTTTTCATTTACCTCAACCCCAATATTATTCGTCTTGAAAACTGTAAATTTTTCCCTTCGTATAACCTATTATAGCATGATACTTTCACTACTAAAAAACAACAAGGTTTACGAAAACGGCCTTAGTGTTTTCAATCCAAATTTAATCCAATGTACCATAAAAATGGATAATTCTATTGACTAATGTGTGTATAATGTATATATTGTATATATACGATATAGGAATTGAAGGTGACTAATTGGATATCATTATTTCGAATTCCGTGAAAGATCCCATTTACCAGCAAATTATTAAGCAAATTAAAGAGCTTGTTTTAACTGGAAAGCTATCAGAAGGTGATTCACTCCCCTCTATTCGCCAATTAGCAAAAGATTTGCAAGTTAGCGTTATTACGACAAAGCGAGCCTATGAGGAATTAGAGAGTGATGGGTTTATCGTCTCAATTGTTGGTAAGGGATCATTTATTGCTAGTCAAAATCAAGAGTTGTTAAAAGAACGGCGATTGAAAATAATCGAGGAAAAATTAATCGAAATCATTGAAGAAAGTAAGCTCATTCAACTTTCAAAAGAGGAACTAATGGAAATGATTTTAATTTTGTATGGAGATGATTTGAAATGACGAATGTAGTTGAATTTAATAATGTGAAAAAATCGTTTAAGAATTTTTCATTGGATGATGTTTCATTTTCGATAAAAAAAGGATTTGTCACTGGGTTTATTGGGGCCAATGGAGCTGGTAAAAGTACAACGATAAAATTATTAATGAAATTATTAAGAAAAGATAGCGGCAACATTGCTATTTTTGGTCTTGATCAAGACAAACATAATCAAGAGATTAAAGAACGAATTGGTTTTGTGTATGATGAAAATTGCTTTTACGATACTTTATCCATTAGGGAACTGCGAAAAATAATAGCTCCAATGTATCAAAAATGGAATGATAACCTTTTTTATAAGTACTTAGATCAATTTAGTTTACCTGAGAAACAGCCAATTAAGAACTTTTCAAAGGGAATGAAAATGAAAATGGCGATTCTTTTTGCGATCAGCCATGACCCGGAATTCATCATTATGGATGAACCTACATCTGGGCTTGATCCTGTTTTTAGAAGAGAAGTATTAGAACTCTTGCATGAAATCATGTTAGATGACCAAAAAACGATTTTCTTTTCTACCCATATTACAACAGATCTAGATAGAATTGCTGATTATATAACATACATTCACAAAGGAAAAATTCTCTTTTCAAAGGAAAGGGAAGAACTGCTAACGGAATATGGAATTGTCAAAGGAAGCAATGACTTATTAGATCGAGATACAGAAAAAGAATTTGTAAGTATTCGGAAGACGAATGTAGGTTTTGAAGCATTAACAAGTTGTGTGAAGAAAACAAAGGATATTTTTGGTGATGAGGTTTTAATTGAAAAGCCCAGCCTTGAAGACATCATGTATTATACAAATAAGGGGGATTTGAAATGTACTCTTTAATCTTGAAAGATTTTCTTATGTTAAAAAAGATGTTATTAATTATAACGGGATTAATTACTCTTTGGTATATTCTGCAGTTTTCCTCTATTTTTATCATTGCACTTGCAGGTTTTCTGTTTATTTCTAATACTGGCAGCTTCGAGGATCGTAATAACTCTCATATCATGCTAAACAGTTTACCTATTAATCGGAAAAGTATCATCTCCTCCAAATATATTGGAGCTTTGATTTTTGGGATAGTTACTGTTTGTTTAGCATCTTTATTTCAAGTTGTCTTTTATTTTGTTTTTGATGCTTATACCCAGCCTTTTCCTGAGATTTATGATTTATTAATTGGTATGCTATGCATCTTTTTATTTACCTCTATCTATTATCCAATTTTATATAAATTTGGCGAGAAATATACTAGAATCATAATGATGTTTATAGGGTTTACTATTATTGTCTTTGGTAATATAATGATGCATTTATTTAAAGATAAAATCGAAACAATTAAATTATTTTTGAGTCAATTTACAGCCAACCAATTAATATTGACTGGAAGTGTCATCACAGTTCTTTTATTTTTATTATCATGGCTAGGCACAATAAAAATATATGAAGCGAAAGATTTTTAGGGGAAATAATAAGTTCAGATCCTTCTAATTCAACAAACGAGCTAATAGTTTGTCATCATTTTTCAAATAAAACTTAAAATAATTCATGCAAAATACTTGCATGCTAAAAACCTTCCTAAATTTACGTTTGGAAGGTTTTTTGTTAGATTCAGCATTTACTAAATAACTCAAACTTCGGAGAGTGAAGCCCTAGAATATGGTATGAAAAAATCACCTGAAATTGTAGAAATTCTTGGAGAATCAAAAATAATTGTTTATTTATTCCATACCAAAAAAGGGGAAGGTTTAGGGATAGCGAGTTTAATTCAAAAGAAGAAAAAAGTAAGTTGGATCACTAACGGAAATGGCGTAATAGTATAGCAACCTAAAGGAAATACAACCGTAGTAAAAGTTATTAAAAGTGCATCAGGAATTATATGATTTTTATGCAGGTGTAGCCAAGAACGCTAATATAAGTATTGAAACTCGTACAGATTATGATGTTAAGCCTCATATTGATAATAAATCAAATATTTATTATTACCTTTCTCCAGTACTAAGTAAGTAAAAAAGGGAAAATGGACCTAACGAAAAAATATTTACAATATTAAGAATTAAGAATAATATAAGTATATTCTGAATATAGAACGGGTCGGTTTAAATTACGAGGGGGTTAATCCGAAAAGATCCCCTTTGTCACCCCAATCTAACAGATATACAATTCTATTAAATTCAATGTTACCTATTCAT
>NZ_JBALPG010000139.1:0-1533 GCF_036965245.1 Neobacillus drentensis | reverse complement strand
ACTCAACTTTCGCACACTGAAATAGGCAGATATGCCTTGATATAGTTGGGTAAGCCAGCGACCCAATGTTGTAGTTGACTTTTGATTAACTTTTGAATTTTCTTGTTACTCTCTTTAAGGGTATCTTCAAGAAGCTCGATTAATTGCTGAAGCGCAATAGCCCAATCGAGGTCACTAATTTCATCACAGAGTTCATAAAACATACCGCCTAGTGTTCTTTGGTCCGTGCTACATCGGTTTTGCCAGGACAGCACCATGTATCGTGTAAAGACAATCGTTGTATGACTAATTAAGGAATCATAGGAACGACCTTGAAACTCCTTTTGGAGTTTTAATAAGGATTTCGTTGTCTTGAAAAAGACTTCAATGTCCCATCTTATACCATATATTCTGATGATTTCTTGGTCATCTAACGTACAGTCTGTACTCAAAATAGCTAGCCACTCGCTCTTTTTATTACGATTACGAACAAAGACCATTTTGACTAGAACTCCGTTGGCTTGAGTAGTTTGTATGGAGCGAAGAAGCCCTTTTTTTCCTTGAATGGGTGCTGCTAAACGATAGAGATCATTCAAGCTAACGCGCTCACCATCTACAAAGTAACGTTGCTTTAAATTCTTAACCATGCCAATTACATCTATCCCTAGTTCTTTGATGTTCTTAATGAGTGGTTGATGGGTAAACCAAGTATCCATTAACACATAAGAGGCATCAATCCCAGCATTCAAAGCCCGTTGAATCATGTCTGGAATTTGTTCTGGTGCAGATTGTAATGCTTCAAGTCGTCGTTTGTAACCTGAACTGCGTTTATCGATTTTACTTGTTATTCCGTTAATTTGGCTTGTTTTTGAGCTTAATAAAGAAAAGTCCACAGGAATGAACGTGGCACCATCTGACCAGCCAAGGGTAAGCATACGAAAGCCTTTATAAAATCGCATTTTTTGAGAAGCATGATCAAAACAACGAGCTAGTAACTCGACGGATTTACTACGATTTCGATCATACGAAGAATCATCTAACACCAAGACCTTCGGTCTGTCATGATTCGAGAGTCTCGTTACTTTGCCAATCGTGTGAGCGCTAAGAAAAAGTAAAAATCTACGCCATGCAAAGGTAGACTTATTTAAGAAACGATAGACTGCGTCTTTAGTAGGAAAATCGACAGATTTTTTACTTTCAAGCGTCCGAAACCAGTTCTTGTTTTCAAAGATTAAACAAAAGATCAGTTGAAAAAGAAAACCACAAGAAAAGCCGAAAGTCTTTGTAATACCAGCTTTTCTTAGATGTTTTAGCACCTGTAATTCTTTAAATGTGGATGTTAGTTCATTTGGTAGTTGCTTATTTTGACCATTATTCGATATCATATAGGAGGCACCTCTTCTGTTTGGATATTGTGATTCTAGTCAAATCAACTATACCAAACCATGAGGTGTTTTTTCATGCCTATTTTTAAGGTCAAGCACCATATTTCAACTACTCCGAACATTACAGCCATTTAAACTCATCACATTTTTTTAGGTGCGAAAGTTGAGT
>NZ_JBALPG010000138.1:0-2310 GCF_036965245.1 Neobacillus drentensis | reverse complement strand
TCCTGTCTGAATACAGGGCTCATTTCGGACAAGTCATGGCAAGGTACTTAAACTCCCATGAAAATAAAAACTGAAAAAGTGCATACGAAAATAGAACCAGAAAAACCAGTTTTAAAAAAGGATGAGCCTCTTGAAGGATCGAATATAGAGTTGGCAGATGTATCGAATTGTCATACCCTTCTACTTAAAATGAAATAGGTAAAGCTGGCGCAACAACCAGAAAAAGGATTAATCTCCCATGAGTGCTACCCCTAAAGGGTGCGACAGTCGGTGGTACACCGTGGTCGTTGGAGTCAGACTAACGGATGGGCTCAAAGGCACCATAGTTCAAAGACCTTCTTCGCCAGCATTAAAACAGTATAGACTGCCTGATCCATTTTCATTCTCTGTTGTGCAGCGCCGGTTTTGCGCTGCATGGGTGGCTAACGGGTGCTATAGTTGTGCGAAATGTTCCTGGCTTAAATTGAGATTGGTCATACAATGCTCAGGTAAAGGTCAGGCAGTGCCTGTCGGAACTGAAGGGTTATATCGAAGAATCAAATGATGGGGTAACGCCCTGAAGGGTTCTCTCTTAGTCGAATAGCACTGGATTTAGTAAGAATGATAGTGTTATAAGCTCGGCAAAAAGGCGTGAGAAATTACCGTAGCAGTGCGGCTGCCGAAAGCCTACTCGATGGAGTGGTGTAATTCATGATGCTTGAGTTGAATGAATATGGTGAGAATGCAAATAAACCTACAAGAAAAGGTTAAGCTGACGAACTTCTGAATGTACGGGTCTACAAGCACGATACATAGAAATGTGTATATCACCACAGCGTGAGGTTAGCAGTGGATGAGTAAAAATAACTTATATGAAAGTCCATGATATGTTACAGGCATATGAACGGCTAACAGGCTTAGAGGAAGCACCTAAGTTCATCCTATAATAGATATAATTCAACATTGTAAGCTGATAACGTGGAGGGCTTACTTCCGACGAAGCGTAGAAAAGGAAAGAGGTAATGATAATAGTTGCCGTATAACTTTTCTTTATATCAGTGAAAGTAGTGGCACAGTACCGTTGAAGTGTCTAATCAACATGGAGGGATAGCCACAAGACTATTAAAGATTCCTTTAATCATGCAAGGCAATTCTTTATCGGTTAATAAGGTTCTCGTATGACTAAAAGAGGTTCACCTCCCACGGGAGGCACCAACTTATTGAAACGGAAGAAATGAAACACATTGAGTATCACAATACTGAACAGTGTTATGGTTAAAGTGGATTGGTATAGTTGGAACGCCGTATGCGGTGAAAGCCGCTTGTACGGTGTGGACGGGGGGAAAAGGGAGCGATAACTTCAACCCCTTACCTATCTGTATAAAGAAGAATTTCAATAATTTACGTATCATAATCTTTATATATTGATGAATTTTTAACATTTTTCTTTTACCTATCAGCTTAAATAAGTAAGCCCCTCTCAATTAAGAGAAGGGGCTTTTTACTTTTTAATCCTGAAACATAATCGTCTTTTTTGAACGCGTTCGTTTTTTTGAGTAGCATTGGGCTTATAAACATCTTTTTCAACTCAACGCAAAAATAATACGGTATACGGATTCGAAAGTATTTCGTTTTAC
Organism: Neobacillus drentensis; assembly: GCF_036965245.1. Taxonomy (GTDB): domain Bacteria; phylum Bacillota; class Bacilli; order Bacillales; family Cytobacillaceae; genus Neobacillus; species Neobacillus drentensis_G. The sequence goes on along the minus strand of NZ_JBALPG010000138.1, from coordinate 694 downwards.
TAAAAACGGGTAGTTGTGCTAGGACATGTGACCAAGCTTATTTATTGATAAAGAATATCCTATTTTGAAAGTACAAATAAAAGGAGGAATTTTGAATGACAACAAGGCGGAATAATAATACAAATGTTGATGTCGATACAGATATCGATAATGAATTAAGAAATAGAAATGAATCGGAGGCTGAAGCAGAAGTACGGAACGTTGATAGGAATACTAATATAGCTCGTACAACAGTATCTAACTCAGGTAATTCAAGAGTAGATGTTCGTTTAAACAGCCGAAGTAATGCGAAGGTTAAAACTGATCAAGAACAAGAAAACGACCAGGATCAAAACATTGATATTGATGTTGATGTTGAAGAAGAGAGACGTACAAATAGACGTACAAGTAGACGTACAAGTAGACGTAGACGTAGAGAATTTGATGAAAGTTTTTAACTTTTGGTATGGGATGGAGTTTTTTAACTTCATCCTTTTACAATACAGCTTGAAAATATGGATTGACTATGGAAAAACAAGGGATATACTCCTATTATGGAGTTTAATGGGCCGCTACTGGTATTAAGTAAATAAGAAAATAGTGGTGCCGAGTACAAAAGATCTCTATATCCCATGGAGACTCTTTTATATAATGAATGTAAAGATTGTGAAAAAATGTACTTAAACTATAGGTTGCTTTAGCATTCCTGTAGATC
>NZ_JBALPG010000137.1:0-2183 GCF_036965245.1 Neobacillus drentensis | reverse complement strand
CATGGATGGCTAACGGGCAGGTTACTTGAAGATGTTACTAAACTTATTGGTTATAATTAAGTGAAAAAGTGTTATGTTCGGTGTGGTCACAAAATAATAAGGGGATGAAATAAATGGAAAACTCAAGGTTTAAAGATACTGGAGAAACCATCTTTGATTTTTCTGATTGCGTACTTGTTGAATGTCCTCGCTGCCGTGGTTGTGCTAAGATAACTGGAAATCCTTACAAAACAAATCCAAAGTTGGTTTGTGAAATGTGTGGATTAACGGATATTCTGCAAATAACAAGTTATGGTGATTCAGCCGAGTATTGTGGACTAAGCTTATGGCTAAAGACTGGTTGCTGTGGGAATACCCTTTGGGCTTATAATCAAAAACATCTCGATTTTTTAGAGGGTTATGTCTCTGCATCTATTAGAGAACGATTACCTAATATAAATCAAAGTTTGGCAAGTAGGCTTCCTAACTGGATAAAGAGTGCTAAGAACAGAGAATCTATTTTAAAGTGTATTATTAAACTTAAGAAACAATTGAATCACAAATAAGTTCCTTCTTGAACGGGTGCATTACTTCAACAATGAGGTAATGCCATTTTCTTATTCAAGTAACGGGCAGGTTCAAGAAGGATTGTGTAGATAATTTGTAGAACTCTTTAAAATAAACCAATTATAGGGGATAAAAAGTGAATGTAAAAATACTGAAATGTGTAAAGCAAGTAGCAGACGGATTTATAGTGGGTTTTTACTCTCAATACGGTACAGCGGAAGGCAAATGGGTTGGCACTGAACCAAATTTGAATGGTGAATATTATATAGAAATTGATATTCCTGGTATTTGTGAATGGGGGAAACAGGTTATACCCATTAATGAAAAAATAAGCCAGATAAAAAGTAATCAAAATCGGATTTATTTATCTGGGAAACTGGAGTCCGTTGATGAAGGGTTTGCTGTGCTTAGAATTGGAGATAGTATTGTTGCTTTTGAATTAATTGGCGAAGAATATACAACTGGTACGTATGTAAGAGTTGAAACAGACATAATTACTCTTTATGATATTAATCTTTAGTGTTTCTTCTTAAGCTAACTGGTGCATTACTTGAATAGCCGGCAACCATTGCAGGCTATTTTTGTTATTCAAATAAATGGCAGGTTAGTGCAACAAGAAATAATGTGGTTTATGATTATAGTAAAGGATTTCGAGAGGTGTCTTATGAACAAAAACACATGCCCTTGTTGTGGTTATAGAACTATGGATAGCGATGGCAACTACGATATATGTCCAATTTGTTTTTGGGAGGATGACCCATTCCAAAAAGAAAATGAGTATGATACAGGTGCTAACCAAATACCTCTAATAGAAGCTCAAAAAAATTATATTAGATATGGTGCTTGTGAAATGAGTTTTGTTAAAAATGTTAGAAAACCTAATTTACAAGATAAAAGAGATCCTAATTGGAAGATATTTTACGATGATTTGTTTGAATTGAAATTTGCATGTAGAAAGTTTAAAGAAGGAATATATAATATTGCAGATTTAGAACGTAACTTATCTTGGATTGGTGTTCCGAAAGAAATAACAGAAATTGTTAAAAAGGCAGAGAACGATTTAGAAATGATTAGATTTTGCACTTCCGATTATAAGCAAAGAGAAGAAGCGATTGAGGTTGTCAATAATTTGTTAAAACAGCTAAATATTACGGTAGAAACTCAGGATTAGTTATTAAAGTAACGGGTGCTGGTTTAGTTAAAGAAGAAAGGGTTGCTACAAGCAACCCTTTCTTCTTTAGCACCCATGAAAATAAAAACTGAAAAAGTGCATACAAAAATAGACCCAGAAAAACCAGTTTTTAAAAAAAGGCTGAGCCTCTTAAAGGATCGAATATAGAGTTGGCAGATGTATCGAATTGTCATACCCTTCTACTTAAAATGAAATAGGTAAAGCTGGCGCAACAACCAGAAAAAGGATTAATCTCTCATGAGTGCTACCCCTAAAGGGTGCGACAGTCGGTGGTACACCGTGGTCGTTGGAGTCAGACTAACGGATGGGCTCAAAGGCACCATAGTTCAAAGACCTTCTTCGCCAGCATTAAATCAGTATAGACTGCCTGACCCATTTTCATTCTCTGTGGTGCAGCGCCGGTTTTGCGCTGCATGGGTGGCTAACGGGCAGCATTCCTGTAATG
>NZ_JBALPG010000136.1:333-14767 GCF_036965245.1 Neobacillus drentensis | reverse complement strand
CTAAAGGTAACTTTAGTCTTTAAGCGTAGACAGTTAGGTGGAGCAGCCGTCAAGGCTGAGAATCTTATGGAGTGAAAGTCTCCTGTCATCAATTGACCGATTCGGATGACTAGCATATCCAATGCGTAGGGAGGTAACAAACTACGTTCTGCTTGGAAGTAAAAGTCACGGCGGCCTATTCTACACAGAGAGAATAAGGTCGGAACAGTCTGTGTGGCGAGCAAACACAGAGGCCAGAAGGATTAACGAATACTGCAATCCCGAAATCTACGCACCTCAAAGAAACTGTTCGAGGGATGTTTTGCTTAGCGTCGACCTTTGTCTAACGGGGGAAGACCGATGTCTTACAGGAAGAAACGGTCAAAAGCACTGTAGGAGCAGCCGGGGTACGGGTTCTGGCATCTGTGGAAAGATTTTCAGAGATAACGACGGGAAGGTCCTACTTCAAATTTGGGAAGGTACTAACCAATGAGGACCTACCATATATGAGGCTGATAGAAAATGGTAGGATGATTTAGGACTGGCGCATGAGGTCGTAGTAGCGATGAGGGAAGGGTAATGCCTTCTTAAGTGTAAGGAAATTGTACTTCCATCAAGGTAACTCCTGTGATGGAGCGAAGGACCTCTGGGCACTTGGACAGTCAGAACTTCAAAGACACTGAGCTTTGTTTACTTGTTCATAGACTAGCATACTAGTAAACCAATAGTTGATGGGGGAATATGTGTACCAACATTTAATCCTGCGGTTATTTGAGAAGGCGAGTATGTGATGAAGTCCAAGGTCAGAACCGGACTCGGGAAATCCGACCGTCCGGGATCGTAGGGGGGCTATAGGAAACGTGATTCAATCGAATGCGCGCGCCTATTTTCTACCCGACGGCGGGCCGAAAGCCAAATGGTTGAAGGGATTGAGCTCCATAATGTTAGTAAATCGAGAGGGCTGATGCTTTACCTGCAGCAGAAAGCTACATTTTATCCTTCGTTTAAGGCAAGATGGATAAAACCTCTCTGGAGTCAGAGACCTTGGCACGTCACACATTGATATGATACGGCAACTCGGGAGACCCTACCGGTCTTTTCTTGTTAGAAGAGTATGGTGTACAAGCGATAAAAAGTAAGGAAACCAAATGCCAGTGTAGGGAGTCGGATAGCAGCGTAGTACCAATGAAGTTGGGTAATGCCGATGGAGGAAAGGCTAGCTACCAGTTATCACCCTTGCTAGGGACACATTTACTACACACAGAGGTAGGAATAATAAATGGAGACAAAACTAGTAAGGATAGCAGAATTAGCAAAATCTGATCCTAAGAGATTAGCAAGGTTTTGTGAATGGTAACTAGGAGGAGCCGTGTGCGTTAATAGCGCAAGCACGGTTCTGTGAGGGGGAGGAACACAATCTACCGTAAGGTAGAGAGGTTCCTTTCTACTCGACTAGTTAACAAAGAAGAATTGTAATAGATGAAATTTATGGTAAATTAAAAATACAGAAATGATAGCAAAGGAGGAATTATAATGTCTTCCGAGGATCTTTGATTAGAGAGAAAAAGGATAAGTTCATGAGAGAACTTACCCCAGCTCTTTTGTCATAAAAACGCTGTTCAGGTCTTCGATGTAGTCTGCAAAGGGCTTACAATATTCAAAGCCGAAATTCGCATACAGTTTTCTTGCCGGGTCAAAGGCAGCCATCGCCCCCGTCTCCAAACTGACCCGTTTATAGCCTCGCTTCATGGCTTCCCCAAGAATGTGCTGGAGCATTCGTCTGGCGACACCCTTCCTTAGATATGAGGATGAAGTCCTCATTGATTTAATCTCACCATGAGAGCTATCAAGTTCTTTTAGCGCTCCCATTCCAGTCAATTCACTGCCTTCCCAAGCACTCCAAAAGGTGATGTCTGGTTGTCTTAGCTTTTCTAAATTTAAAGCATGGATGCTTTCCAGTGGAGAATTCAAGGTCATGCCATGAAGGTGCTCTCTTATCAATTCAGCCACTTCGGTTCCAGTTAAATCATCTTTTTTAATCATCATAAAAAAACCTCCCATTTTAAATCTTAAGTGTAACCCCACTGCCCTTTCAACAATCATGTAAGAAAATCTTACAATAAAAAATACAACCCAAAGGATCGCATTTTTCGTAAATGACAACTGCCTTTCGTTCAATGCCATCAACCCTGACGGAGACATGTTTATCGTCATAACCTTGTTGCCTTTTACAATTCTCGAAAGCAACGCTGCATCCTAAAGCAAAATGACAGACGTAAACCGAATAAGAAAATTTGTGAAACAATGTAGTTAAACAAACGGGGTGCGATACTTCAACAATGGTATCGCTTTGTTGTGCTAACGGGCAGCATTCCTGTAATGAAGAAAAAGAAAAAAGAAATTCAAAATAAAGTTTAAAAAGCTAACAAATCCGTTAGCTTTTTATTTTTGTTTTTATAATAATCACTTTTCCTCTTAATCTTTATTTAATCTTTATCTCATCTTTATTTCATTAGGCTATACTTCTTTCGAACAGAATTATTAATCAATCAATTAATTAAATACTCAAATATAGAAAGAAGTGAGTACATGAAAATACGTAAACAATTAAATAATGATGGTAAGGTTGCAGCATTTTTCTTATTACCAAGTTTGATAGGTTTTTCCCTTTTCTATCTAATCCCTTTTGTAATGGGTACTATCTATTCATTTAAAGATGGGGCGGTTGGTGGTTCATTTGTTGGTCTTTTTAATTATAAAGAGTTGTTAGCTAGTGCTTCTTTTTTAAAGGCAGCCACAAACACATTTTGGTTTACAGCAATCAATGTTCCACTAGTAATCGGCATTTCTTTAATATTGGCACTTTGCTTGCATCAAACCGTCATGTTTAAAAATGCAATTATTAGTTCATTTATTTTGCCAATTGTTGTACCAGTTGCTTCGATTGTTATGCTATGGCAGATATTATTCGATTGGAACGGAACAATTAATTTATGGATGGTGAAGATGGGTTTTTCACAAATTGATTGGATGAAATCGGATTGGTCGATCGTCGTTGTATCTCTAGTTTATTTATGGAAAAACATTGGTTACAACATGATCATATTCTTAGCAGGTCTCCAAAATATACCCAAAGATTATTATGAAATAGCTGAAATGGAAGGCGCAGGTCGTTTCTTTAAATTTAGACAGATCACTCTGGTTTACTTAACACCAACAATGTTTTTTGTACTCTTAATGAGCATTATTAACTCCTTCAAAGTATTCCGTGAAACCTATCTAATCGCAGGAGATTATCCATATGATAGAATTTATATGATTCAGCACTATATGAACAATATGTTTGCTTCATTAAATGTTCAAAAACTGACCGCTGCTGCGTCATTAATGGTCTTATGTATTTTAATCTTAGTGTTTATTTTCTTCGCAATCGAACGTCGCTATCGAAAATTTATGAGCTAGGAACGAGGGGTGAATAAGATGAAAAGAAATACGTTAATTCGCAAAGGGATTTTAACCTTTTCCTTATTGCTTATGGCGGCAATCATGGTTTTTCCAGTCGTTTTTACATTATCAAATTCTTTTATGACAGAGAATGAAATTAGCCGTCACTATCCTTCAGAAAGTGAGAGTCAACAAGATAATGCGCATAAAAATTCCTTCATCCATTTGAAGTTGATTCCTGACCAGTTCTCGTTTGAACAATATAAAGCATTCTTTGTTAAGAAACAATCTTTCATTGACAAGGAACAATCAAATATGAAATTTTATGGAAATTCTGCCCTAATGGTGATCCCAATCATACTTGGTCAACTGATTGTGGCATCCCTTGCAGCATATGTCTATGGAAAACTAAAGTTCAAAGGAAGAGATACGCTATTTTTGGTATATATGGTTACTATGTTGATGCCATTTCAAGTAACACTTGTACCTAATTATCTTATTGCAGACAAATTGGGGCTCTTAAATAGCTTTGGAGCGATCATCTTTCCAGGGGTATTTGGTGCGTTTGGTGTGTTTATACTCAGACAATTCGTCATGACGATTCCTTATTCATATATCGAGGCTGCAAAAATAGATGGGGCAGGTCATTTTACGATTTTTATGAAGATCATCTTGCCACTGATTCGCCCAGGACTTGCAGGACTAGTCGTATTATTATTCGCTGATTATTGGAACATGGTTGAACAACCACTTATTTTTCTAGATGATCCATCAAAATTCCCGTTGTCACTTTATTTATCGCAAATCATACAAGATACAAGAGGCATTGGTTTCGCTGCATCTATTCTCTATATGGCACCAATGTTATTGATTTTCGGATTTGCAAAAAAATATTTAATCAAAGGAATTCAGTTATCAGGTGCTAAGGATTAATGGTTACATTACTAATTAATAAAGTTCCATGTTTGATAAAATAGTAGTATGGGAGAGCATAGAAAGCGAGCGTGGATAGATCATGCAATACAAAATCTTAATCGTGGAAGATGAAACGATTTTACGTGAAATTGCGGAAGATTATTTAGTAAATGAAGGTCATGAAGTAATTGAAGCGATTGATGGTGAACAAGCATTGGAATTATTTCAAGAACAAGATTTTCATCTCATTATTCTTGATATTATGTTACCGAAGGTTGATGGGTGGGCAGTTTGTAGAAGAATTCGAAAGACTTCAAATGTTCCTATCATCATGTTAACAGCACGGGTTGATGAAGATGATACACTGCTTGGGTTTGAGTTAGGCGCCGATGACTATGTTACAAAACCTTATAGTCCACCAATTTTGCTTGCCAGAGTTAAACGATTACTTGAAAGTCGATATAAAATAAATGAGCCTTCAAACGAAACATTAACCAAAAATGGTATTTCAGTCGATTTTTCTTCTCGGACAGTCAAAGTAGATGGAAACAATATCAATTTAACCCATACTGAATTTGAAATATTAACTTATTTAATGCAAAACCATGGGATTGTGATTACAAGAGAACAACTCGTGCAAAAGGTATGGGGCTATGACTACAATGGTGATGAACGGACAATCAATACACATATGCGGAATTTACGTACGAAATTAGGTAGTAAATCAAAAGTGATTATAACGATTATTCGAACAGGTTATAAGTTTGAGGAAACCGTATGAAATTCGGGATTGTCTTAAAACTGTTTTTATTAACAACAACTTTGTGTTTGTTAATCACTGGATCCATTTATATAGGTCAAACAATCTTTTTTAAACAATACTATGCAAATCGAAAAGTTAATGAACTGAAATCAAGTATCAAATCGTTTGAGAAACAATACCTAAAAAGTAATGGTGATGTTCAAACAATCCAGCAATTAGAACAAGACTTTTATCGTGCTCAGAATACATGGATTACAACGCTTGATCACAATGGAAATATGAAAACTGCAAATGATTTTTATGTAGAAATTAAGATAGGAACCATTAAAAATACAAATGAAATAATAAAGATTCCTTTGTATCATTTATTAAAAGAAGACGACCTTTTACAAGATACTCCACCTATTTCAAAAGGTGATATAGTGGATGTTAAAACGATTGATAAAAATAATATATCAATCCCTTTTTATCTTTATGTGGTTCAGCGTGATTCATACTGGATCAATCAATCCATGTGGAAAAATATTGATAACTCCTTTCAAGTTGATAATGAGCCATACGTTATAAAAGAAAAATTGGACTTATCCACAAAATATAATGAGGGAATCCATCAATTAAAAGGAACAGTACAAAATGTACGCATTCCTGATCGTAATGACGTTTCAAGCATCATATACAGTAATAGCTTATTTATGGATCGTATTAATGAATTCCAAACGAATTTATTCATGGATAAACAAAACCAATACGAAACGTTTAAAACGCTTGATTATGAACAAAATGGAATCAAATATAAATTGTTTATCGATCCGATTAAAGATGAAAATGGTGAAACAAATTATATTTTTTCAATGGCTTCTTTACAACCAGTAGATGAAGCTGTGCGGATGGTAAAAGATTATTTTGTCTATATGATTGCGTTTGTTTTACTTCTTACAATTTTGGCGTCCATTTACTATTCAATAAAAATCGCAAAACCATTATTAAGAATAAACGATACAACTAGAAAAATAGCACACTTAGATTTTTCAGAACGAATTGAATATCATTCCAAAGATGAGATTGGTGATTTATCACAGAATATTAATTTGCTTTCAAATACGCTACATTCACATATTACTCAACTACAACAAGATATTGAGAAAGAAAAACAATTAGAAAACACTAGGAAAGAATTCATCTCAGGTGTTTCGCATGAACTAAAGACACCTTTAAGTATTATGAAAAGCTGTATTTCGATACTGAAAGACGGTGTTGCTAGTCATAAGAAGGACTACTATTTTGAAGCGATGGAAAAAGAAGTCGACAAGATGGATCTATTAATTGTCGATATGCTTGAACTAGCAAAATACCAGTCTGGAACGTATAAAATGAAAATGGAACCTTTTTTTATTGATAAAATAATTGATCATGTTTGTAATCAATTATCTTTAGAAATTGAGAAAAAGGAACTAACGGTTCATAAAGATTTAGCAACAATTGAAGTATTCGCTAATCAACATCGAATTGAACAAGTCATCACGAACTATATAACAAATGCGATCCGTTATACCCCTGTTCATAAAAATATTTATATTTCAACGACAATAGAAGATGATCAAGTGGAAGTGTGTGTGGAAAATAAAGGAACACACATTCCAAATGACCAATTAGATAAAGTCTGGGAACGTTTCTATCGTGGTGATACGTCTCGTCAACGATCAGAAGGTAGTACTGGGTTAGGTCTTGCCATATCAAAAAATATATTGGAACTACATGGTGCGCAGTATGGTGTCGTGAATACTTCTGATGGCGTACTGTTTTACTTTACCTTAAATAAAAATAGTTAAAAAAACTGCTCATTAGTTTCTTTCTGATTAATCGCCCTTTTGACGAGGGCGATTTTTTTTGTTATAGCTAGCGTTCCCGAAAATTTTATCAATCTTTTAATAATCTTTATTTCATCTTCATCTAATCTTTATTTGAGGTGGGTATCTTACATTCAATGACAAAGAGAAATGGGAGATGAAGTAATGAAAAAAATATTGCCTTTAATGATGAGTTTAATCGTAATGTTTAGTCTGTCCGCATGCAGTAGTGGAAACACACAAACCAAGGAAAGCAAAAACACCGAACAAAATCATTCAAAAAATAGTACTAATGATAATGGTAAAAAACAGAATAGAGAAGATCTAACGTTAAAGGTAAGTAAAGACGAGAAAAAAACGATAGTCATCTCAGTAATGGGAAATACACCATTCTTTGAAATGGCAAAAAAAGAATACGAAAAAAAGCATCCCAACATTACGATTCAGATAAAAGGATTTACGACAAAAAATATGTTGTCACCAGTTTTATTGGAGAAATATCTTAAAACGACATCGACAGAAGTTTTATCTGGAAAAGGTGCTGATTTATTTGTTTTGAATGAAAGCAGTTTACCTGTGGATCGATTTGTTGATAAAAAAGCTTTTGTCAACTTAAATGACTATATTAATATCGATACTTCATTTGATAAAAATCAATATTATATGAATATCATTCAAAATTCCAAAATGAATGGTGGACTTTATGTATTACCTACTCGTTTTTTCTTGAATGCTTTATTTGTGGATCAAGATGCGATTTCGAAAACTGGTGTCAAAATAGATGATAAACATAATTGGACATGGAGCCAGTTTGTTGAAGTTAGTAAGCAGTTAAAACAAAAAGGAACACTTGAATTCGCAATGCAAGATACACCCGACACAATCTTAAATACCTTAGTATTTGAGGATAAAAATTTTAGTCAGCTTGTGAATATAGGAAAAAATGAAGCATATTTTAACTCGAAATTTTTCACCGACTTATTAATGCAAGTGAAGGAATTGTATGACGAAAATGTATTAACGGAACAGTATTCAGAGGATGGTACTTATTTCAGAAGTTCTCAAATCTATTCTCCAAAGGATTACTTTTTACGCTCAGCAGTTTTTTATAAGAATGCAACAATTTATCAAATGCCACATTCTTCTGACAAAGAATCAGGTGTTTCGTTTGTAGGTTACGATCGATATGCGATGAATGCGAACTCGAATGTGAAAATGGAAGCATGGGATTACTTAAAGTTTTTAATGTCTTATGATATGCAACTACAATCACAAACGAGTATGTTTCCAATTAATAAAGCTGCCAATGAAAAGGAATTTGCCGAATTGAAAAATGGAACAAAACTTGATAATCCAAAAGGTGGTCAGGTAACGATTTCAGAAGAAGCTCTTCAACCACTTAAGCAAATGATTACTGAAGCAAATACGCAAGTGAGATCGAATGACAAGATTAAAGCGATTATCTCAGAAGAATCGAAAAGCTATTTTAGTGGTCAAAAATCTGCGGAAAGTGTTGCTGATATTATACAGAACAGAGTAATGACCTACTTAAACGAGTAGAAGGATAAGAAATTTCTTGGAGACCATTTTTAAAATGGTCTCTTTTTCATATCCAAATTAATTATCTTTTAGTTTTTATGAATAGTAACAGACAGAATTTTAGTCTTTTTTATCAATTTTTATCAATCTTGATTGATTATTCATCTCATCTTTATCTCTTTTTAAGAGCTAATGGATATGCGTTTAAGGTATATAACCCAAATGAGCACTTTTCATTAAATTTTTGGAATGAACAACGTCTTTAAAATTGATAAATCTTCATTTCATCTTTATATAATTTTGATTTTGTCTTCATTCACAACTATTAGACTATTAAATATCAGCAAGATAAATATAAAGCTTAGGGGGAAATTTCATGAATCGAAAGAAAGATAAGTGGAAAAGAATTTTTTTATTATTGATAATATCAATTTTAATGATAGTTTTAATCATGAACCTTCAAGAGAATGAACTAATAATAAATAAAGAACATTCAGCCCAACCATCAACTGTAAATAGAAATAAAGTAAATACAACTTCTGAAAAGATATTAACTGGTAAAACAATTGTAATTGATGCAGGTCATGGTGGAATAGATATAGGTGCAAGTGGAAAAAATGGAACAAATGAAAAAGATGTAACATTAACAATGGCTAAAAATATACAAAATGAGTTAGAGAAACGTACTGACGCTAATGTTATATTAACGAGAAATGATGATGTAAATATATCACTTGCAGATCGTGTAAAAGTTGCAGATGAACAGAAAGCAGACTTATTTGTTAGTATCCATTTTGATGCATTTTTTACGATTGATGTTGAGGGGATTACAACGTATTATAAGAAAAAATCGGACGAGCCTTTAGCAGCATTAATTCAAGATCATATTTTTAAAAACGGGTTGGATGCAAGAGATCGTGGTGTAAGTTTAGGGGACTACTATGTATTAAGAGAAAACTCAAGTCCAGCAATCTTACTTGAACTTGGATACATTTCAAATTCATCTGATGAAGCACGAATGACTTCAGAAGAATTTCAATCAAACACAACAAATTCAATAGTTGATGGGATGATTGACTATTTAAATAGTTAAAATAGTATAAAGTTAATGGAATAGAAACTGGATAGTGGACAATGATTTTATGTCTATCTTACACAACACAAGTAAATGAAGTACGGATAACCAAAAAGCCGATTTCCTATTAGGAACATCGGTTTTTCTATATAAACAATATATTGTGAAGGATTGCACTTAAACTAAAGGGTGCTTTAGTTGAACAGAGTGGGGACTGTTGCAGCCCTTTTTCTTATGCCACTAAAAGGGCAGTTTGGTGGCAGAATAAAGATGATAATCCATCTCTTTTTTATGTCGTACTTGACCCAATTTACAAAGAAAAAAGTGGCACAGAGCCACTTTTTAGAAGGGAATAGAAAGTTAATACATGCTATGTCCAATTTATAGATTAGTGTAGTTAAAAGAGTACAATACCGAGGATATTTTAATTCCCCTTAAACCAATATTTTGTAAAACAATCGTCCATAAAGAACAGTTGTTAAAGAGAGCACAACAACTACTACAACCACAACAACAACACACATTTTGTTTCAAAGGTAGCAAATGGTGTATGGGGGTGTTATTTATATATGATAAAACAATCATTAGTGTTATACGAAAATAATTTTGAAATGTTATGGATTAACAAACAAATACTTGTAATTTAAGTGAGAAGTTATAAAGAGTATTCTATTTTATAATGGATTTGAAGAAGTATACCTTTACCCATTTTTAAAAAGTTTGTCCAAATGTCTATTTCCGAGGGCTGCCTTCCATCATATTAATATAATATCTTTTTAAAAAAGGGGGTGATTTCTATGGGTCTTCTAACAAACTGTACTACTTGTACTCCTCCTGCTGGTTCAACACCAATTCTTACTGTCAGCGTACCTGGTGGACTTGCTATTAACCTATTGGGCATTCATGTCGAAGCTTGCCCAATCTGTGTTACCGTATTTACAGATGGCTCTAGTCCACTTACATCTGATCAAACAGCTGCCGTAAACGGACTACTCGAAGCTATTCGTAGTTTGATTCCTAACGTTCCAAGTGTGTAAAGGGAATGGACAACCTACCATCTATTTGCATGAAAGCCTTGGGGTTTTTCCCCATGGCTTTTTTATGGACATGTTTCTAAATAACGCTTAATGCGTATTTGACACAAAAGACGAAAAAATGAAGCGTTGGTCAAACGCTTCAGTAGTGTGGAGGTCAAAGCTTATGAATAAAACCATTATTCAATTTTTATTTTATGAAAAATTTTAGTATCGGATTGGACTAATGTTGAATTGCTTAATGAAATTGTTTTTAACAAGACTTAATACGCAATACGTATTAAGTATGAACTAAAAGAGAGGGGACTTTTATAGAACAATTATGCGGTGTATGCAAAAAACTACATCCTATATAGAATGTAGCTTTTCTAACTGGATTATCTTTTCTTTACTTCAATGTTATAAAAATCATATAACTGATCAATGGATGAAGTGGACAAAAGAGGAATCGCTCTCTCAACCAATTCTCTATCCCAATCAAACCAACGCATTTCCATTAGCTTATTAATTTCTGAATCTGTGAACCGTTTCTTTATTTCTTTTGCAGGATTACCACCAACTATTGTATATGGTGGAACGTTTTTAGAGACCACAGAACCTGCTGCAACGATTGCACCTTCACCAATCGAAACGCCAGGCATTATTATAGCATTCATACCAATCCAGGCATCGCTTTTAATGACTGTATCACCCTTTGGTTCAAATGATTGTCCTATTTGCTCAACAAATGGATAAACTGTAATCCATTCTGAATGGTGGTTATGATTACCCCCCATTAAAATGACAACTCCACTTGCAATACAAACATAATTTCCAATAATGAGTTTATCTAGATGCCAACCAAACTGTTCAATTGGATTGAAGAGTTCTTGGGATTTAGCATCACCCCATAAATACCTTACACAGCCATCTTCAAAATTTTGATTACCATAATACCCTGAATAATAGGAATACTCCCCTACTTCAATGAGTGGATTTGTCACTATATCTTTTAAATACTTTGTTTCAGACCAATGATTAAATAATGAATGATTCATAACTATATACCTCGCTTCTAAGTATTGTAGATTCTACGACTTACTTAGAAGCTTAATACACAGCGACATTTTTAAACTTTTTCAAACGACGAATCATTATCTTCAGCCTTTCTTATAAAGTAAAAAAATCATAACTTAAAAAATTTCTATAGTCAAATTGTGAAATTATGTACTTAAACTAATGGGTGCGTTAGTTGCGTAAGGAACACAAAAATGATCAATCTTTTTTATAAGAATAATCCAATTAATTAGTATAAAGGTATGTTTTGATCAATCTTTTTTCAAAACATGCCCTTTCTATTTATTCATTTATCAAGGTTTCTTGTATTAATTTGATCAAACTTTGTTTCAAAGCTACAATTACGATCAACAACAACATTAAAGTTCATAAAAATAATTAGAATGAATAATTGACAAAAAATGAGAATGGTAGTAATCTAACGTAAAACATACGCTACCGTATTTTATTGGAGAGATGACATGCAATTAACGAGGGAAGATTGGATAAAAGCAGGATTACAACAATTAGCTGATGAAGGAATACATAAAGTTCGCATTGAAGCACTTGCTCGATTGCTAAAAATAAGCAAAGGGAGCTTCTATCACTATTTTCGTGACCATCAAGAGCTTTTAGATTCTATGCTCGACTATTGGGAAATACATGCAACAAAACTGATTGTTCAAAGTATGGAGCAACAGGATGCCTCATTAGAACAGCTATTACAGATTAGTTTTAATCGAGATAAAAAAATGGAGATTGGCATTTATACTTGGGCTAAATATGATCCTGTTGTGGCAGCACGTTTAGTAGATATGGAAGAACAAAGAATTTCTTGTGTTGCAAAATTGTATCAAAAAATCGGTATAGACGAAAATGAATCAATTGATCGAGCGAGACTTGCCTATTTAACGTATGTAGGTTGGATGACAAGGTTTGAAGCAAATCCTAATTTTGATATTGATAAAATGGTTGAGCTTTTAATAAACGATAATAAATGTCCCTAATATGGTTATAAAACCTGAAGGGACAAAATTTTCACTATAACATACGGTGGTGTATGTTTTGTTTGAAGTTACGACATTGGGGGCGAATAAATGAAATTACTATTAATATTAGTAGCTGTAGGGCTTCTTTGGTTTATCAGTTTTTTGCATATTTATTGGGCTTTTGGAGGTCGATGGGGTTCTGCCGCTGTTCTCCCAGTAAAAGAGGGAGAGCATAAACCTGCTTTTACTCCGAGATTATGGGGAACATTATTCGTAGCCATTCTTATTCTAATGGCTAGTCTCATTATTGTTGTTCAAGGAGGTTATTTGCAGGGGTACCAAGCAAATAGTTTTTTTGAAATCGGAAGTATTGTTTGTGCTTTAGTTTTCATTATTAGGGCAATTGGTGATTTTAAGTTTGTTGGATTTTTTAAAAAAATTAAACATTCTCAGTTTGCTAGATACGATACTTGGTTCTATAGTCCATTATGTTTATTCTTTTGCTTTGTCTATATCATTCTATTGTTTTAATATGAGTTATAGTTGTCGAGAATAAACTCTGATACTTTGAAAGTGATTGAACTTTTTTATAAAGACCAAAATTAAATATACTGAATAAGAATCTATTTTGATCGATCTTTTTTCAAAATAGATTCTTTTTATTTATCGTAAAATTTGGGTTTTCGAGATATATTTGATTAACCTTTATTTAAAAGCTACAATTACGGAATAGCAAAATTTTACAATATGAAAGTTGGAAGATTTGGTAGATATTCGTGATAATTTTACAGGGCAATGGGTAGAAGGAAAAAACAACACTTATAGGGGTATCGTCAGGGTAGAGTCAGGAAAATGCGCATTTACAACGCATTTTGATAGAAGTCTTATTAGACATTATAAAGCCTAATTTAGAGGTACTTTGAATGTTTCTCAATAGTTTCTACTCTATTGAGATTGTGAAGGTTTCTACTTAAACTGGGTGCAAGAGTTAAAGATCCAGCTGCCAATTTTGGCGGCTTTCTTCCTGAGCTACCGGGCAGGTGCAAAAAGGATTCTTTGTACGAAGCCTAGAATACATATAAAAAGACGGGTGCTTGAGTAATAAAAGAAGGTGAAAAAAATGGATAGGAATGAACAAAAAGATGTATTTAATATTTTTCACGATGGAACGATAAATGATTTATATAGAACATCAAATTCTTTAATGCTTAAAATCGAGATTGAATATTTAGCTGAAATGATAAATGAAAACTTTAATTGTTTTTATTGTGAACTAGTCAATTGTGAAAAGTTTTCTTTTAGGTTTTGGAGTGACAATAATAAATGTACGGATTTAGAGGAAATAAAGAACTATGAATTAGAGATAATTGATGCGAAATTATCAGGTGAGGAACTAATCGTTAGCTGCCGAAATGAAGAAATTATCGGTGGTAATCTCCATATTAAAACTCAAAGGATTAAACTTTTTAACCAAGTAAAATCAGCAATTCCTTTAAATGAACTTTCTGAAATTTACCGTAGCTATTGGGACAAATAATACATTTGTGAAGAATTACACTTAAAGTAACGGGGCAGGTTAGTATAACAAGCAAAAGTGATACAATAATAAAATAGGTCTTGTTTTCAAGGAGGCAATACATGAATTACATTTCACCGAAAGAAGCGGCGTTAAAGGTGAAACGGTGGCCTAAAGATACCATAGCGGCGGGTCGTCGTCATACCGTTGGTCTTAAATCTGACGGAACGGTTACGGCGGTAGGTGATAATAAATATGGCCAATGTAATGTAAGCGGTTGGCTCGATATTGTGGCGGT
>NZ_JBALPG010000136.1:0-309 GCF_036965245.1 Neobacillus drentensis | reverse complement strand
TGTGGCGGTCGCGGCGGGTAATGTTCATTTAGCGACGAACACGGGTAATTCTCATACAATCGGTCTTAAATCTGACGGTACTGTGGCGGCTGTGGGTTGGAATAAGCATGACCAATGCGATGTAAACGACTGGCGCGATATTGTAGCGGTTGCGGCGGGTTGGCGTCGTACCATTGGGCTTAAGTCGGATGGTTCGGTGGTAGCTGTAGGCCGAAATTATGAAGGTGAATGCAATGTAAGTGGCTGGCATGATATTGTCGCGGTCGCGGCGGGTGACTGGCATACCATTGGTCTTAAATGGGACGGCAC
>NZ_JBALPG010000135.1:0-1767 GCF_036965245.1 Neobacillus drentensis | reverse complement strand
GGCAGCATTCCTGTAATGAAGAAAAATGGGGTTTGAACATAAAAAAGCCCCTTGGTATGATATGAGTGTCCAAAGCTTGCAGGCAAAAAGGACAACAATCACAAATACCAGGAGGCTATTTAAATGAATTATAACCAAAATGAAAAGATTGCTCAAATTACTTCTCATACTCTAATCATAGGAGTAGATATTGCTAAGTTCAAGCACGTTGCACGTGCCCAAGACTTTTGAGGATTAGAATTTGGAAAGCCTTTGTACTTTGAAAATAGTAAATCTGGATTTAATCATTTTTTAGATTGGATAAACAAACTAATTATCCAACTTGACATGGAAAAGGCAATTGTAGGAATGGAGCCAACTGGTCATTATTGGCTGAACCTAGCTCATTTCCTTAAAGAACATAAAATTAAATTTGTTGTTGTAAACCCAATGCACGTAAAGAAAAGCAAGGAATTAGACGATAATTCACCAACGAAGAATGATGTGAAAGATGCCAGAGTCATTGCACAGTTAGTCAAGGATGGGAGATACGCCGAACCAAACATCCCACAAGGAGTTTATGCAGAACTACGTGTGGCGAGAAAAATACGCGATCTATTATCCGTTGACCGACAAGTAGTTCAAGGTCAAATTCACAATTGGTTAGATCGCTACTTTCCAGAGTTTCTAACGGTCTTTAAAGACTGGGAAGGAAAAGCTGCATTACAGCTGTTAAAATTAAATCTATTACCCAATGAGTTAGTAAAGCTATCTAATGAAGAGATATTGATTCATGTTAGACAAGTTGTTAAACGTGGAATTGGGATCAGCAAAATAAAGGACCTAACAGGAGTAGCTCAAGTTTCAATTGGAATCCGTGAGGGTTTAAATTAGAGCTCAGTACATTAATAGAAAAATATGAATTGATCACGGAAAAGTTCGAAGAACTAGAATCAAATATAGATAAACTTTTAGATCAGATCCCTGGTGTTTCTCAAATGATCGCCATAAAAGGTATAGGTAAGGACACTATTGCAGGCTTTTTAGCTGAGGTAGGAGACTTAAGTAACTATACTCATCCAAGACAAATCATAAAACTAGCAGGATTAAGTTTAAAGGAAAATACATCTGGAAAGCACAAAGGGCAAACCAAAATAACAAAGCGGGGTAGAAAATCTCTTAGAGCTCTCCTCTTCCGAGTAGCTATGCCCCTTGTAGCTAAGAACTCAGCTTTTAAAGCTTTACATGAATATTATACAAAGCGTCCAAATAATCCATTGAAGAAAATGCAGTCCCTTACCGCTATATGTAATAAGGTTATACGAATCCTATTTGCCATTGGAAAGAAACAATGTGAGTTTAGTGAAGAAAGAATGTTGCAGGATATACCACATATGGCAATCTTAAAGATCGCGGCTTAATCTCAATAACCCTTACTTTCAAAACTGTTTTATAGGCTCAAGAATAAAAAGTTTATTAGACATTTGAAGCACGGATTAGTCAGTAATTCAACTAAAATACGGGCAAGGACCCTGTCGGGCAGCATCACTGACATCCACCTCATGGAAAGGCTGGACGAAGGAATTTTGGAGCTATGACTCTGTGAGACTTGGGAGGGTACGCCTCCATGAGATATGTGGAGATCTACCAGTGCGATCATAATTTTACTATTTATCCACTTTTTGGATGAAAGTGGTTAGGTGGCAATGGTCGTTTTTACTTACGGGTTCCAATATTAACCTCAATTACATTTATACTCCAGCATTACTATGAATAATAAACTTAAAT
>NZ_JBALPG010000134.1:0-23691 GCF_036965245.1 Neobacillus drentensis | reverse complement strand
TGCTCTATTGGATTATAGTCATGCACATAATTAAATTCCTCTTTTAAAATATTTATTTTCGTACTCATTTCGTCTATCGCAAACTTATAGGCCATCATAAACCTTGTTAGTTCTACTTTAAGTGATTTAAGTTCTTTCATGTTAATTACTGTTTCGGTATCCAAGCCTTAACTTCCTCTCTAGTTGTTATCTTTTCTACATTATTTAGTTTAATCTATTTTTCTACTCTGTAAATCTTCTATTGCTTCAGGAGGAAAAACCATGCGGCAAATCACCTTTGCCACTTCCCGATAATCTACTCTTTTTCCACTTTGGCTCTCTTTTTCCTGTCCATTTTCCACTAAAACCATGATTGCCCATGAGACTGTATCTAAATCCAAATCCGACCAGGTTAATCCATTTTCACTCGCTTGTTTTAAACCTAAATGAATCCTGGCATGGAGTTTCTTCCGTGCCGCCCCCAACACCTCTGCTAGCTCTGGTTCTTTGGACAACAACTCAGGAAGTACACGTTTAAGTCCGACCTCATTAAGCCGTTCATAATGTGCTTCTAATAGCGCAGCCAATACTGCTTCTGGGTCACGCGAAATCCAGCTTGGTTCTGGTGGTAGAAACTTCTCTAATTTATCTTCTAACAGTGACATTAACAGCTGCCGTTTATCTGAAAAATACCGATAAAAGGTTCCGGTTGCTACACCGGCATGGGCGGCAATTTCCTTTGCTGTTGTCTGCTCGTATCCTTTAGAATTAAATAAAGCATACCCGCTTTCAATCAGAGCATTTCTTTTTTGCTGCGCGCGTTCCTGTTTCGGGACAAACGGAAATTCACCAACAAGCTTATCGTCACGTTCTGGCATTTGATCACCTCAGTGCTATCATAACATGATTTTATAATTTGAACCACAGTTCACTTTTCATTTGACAGTCCATCAAAAACATGTGATACTTGAA
This sequence comes from Neobacillus drentensis, assembly GCF_036965245.1. Lineage (GTDB taxonomy): Bacteria > Bacillota > Bacilli > Bacillales > Cytobacillaceae > Neobacillus > Neobacillus drentensis_G. The sequence continues at coordinate 22,740 of NZ_JBALPG010000134.1, read as the reverse complement.
CTACGGTTCATGTTATAATCATTTTATTGTTTAACACCCCTTACAAAATAAATGAGCGTAACATGACCTATTTTTTCTTCAATTTTTCCATAAATTATGACCTGAAAAGCAGGAATTTATTATTTTTTTGCGAATAATTTAAAGTATCTTTATCCTAATAAATACTTTTATCTCATAATTGTTTAACCACAATTGGAAGGTGTTGATTAATTTGGCCAATCAATCTGAATCGAAGAAAATCTCTGTTAATTCCACAATTTCATTAAAGGGAATTGTGAAAGCCATTTTCAACGATACCGTTCACGTCCAAATAGGGGGAAAAATTATTCCTATACCTGCTTCTGATTTCTTGATTGAAAAACCATCGAAATAATTATTTATATGTTCGTTTTGCAGAAGAGCCTATCACATTTGTGATGGGCTCTTTCTATTATTTAGTAATGACTTAGATCGCCATTATGATCTCACTTCTTTTTTTCTATTATAACAATCACATGTGACAATATGGTCATTCACCATACCTGTTGCCTGCATGAACGCGTAACAAATCGTCGAGCCGACAAATTTAAAACCGCGTTTCTTTAGATCCTTGCTTAGTTTATCACTAATTTCAGTTGTGGCTGGGACATCTTTCATTTCTTTGAAATGGTTTTGGATTGGATTCCCACCGACAAATGACCAAATATAGGTATGGAAGGAACCGAATTCCTCGACTACCCTTAAATATGCCTTGGCATTCGTAATAACGGCATTAATTTTTAGCTTATTTCTGACAATTCCTTCATTATGTAAAAGTTCTGCGATTTTTTCCTCATCATAGCGTACAATTTTTTCAGCCTCAAAATGATCAAATGCTTTGCGGTAATTCTCACGTTTTTTTAAAATAGTATACCAGCTCAGGCCAGCTTGAGCCCCTTCAAGATTTAAATACTCAAAAAGCAAGCGGTCATCATAAACAGGTACACCCCACTCATGGTCATGATAATCGATATATAATGGATCCTGATTCACCCATCCGCATCTATTCATTTTTTGTTGACCTCCCTTCATATGCTAACTTCAATTAATTATTACACATTATTTCAGAAAAAGAACCTTCCGAATTAAACAAAACAGGAAGGTGTATTATTTCAACTATGCTTCTTTTATTACTACCTGTAATGCACTGCCGTCTGCCATACAGCTTGGAACACAAATTCCACAGCCAGTGCAGTGCTCCTTTGAAATGACGGGAACCCCGTTATCAATCCTTAGGGCACCATCAACTGGACATGCGCGTACACAGTAATCGCACATGACTTGTTGAAACCCTAGACATCTGTTCTTATGCACTTTTACATAACCAAGAAAGGGTTGTTTTTTATAAGCATCCAGGTTTAATGCATTATCCGAGCAGACCTCAATACACTTTTGGCAAAAGGTGCACGGTGAGTCATTCGGGTCTAAAACTGGTGTATTAACTAGCTTTGCACCACTCGATAAAGGAAACAATCGGATGCTCTGCTCGGGACAGATTTCTTTGCACTTCCCGCATCTTGTACACGTTGTAAGGAATTCCAACTCACTAATAGATCCTGGCGGGCGAAAAAAATCCCGTTCAACTTCCATTTGGGGTGCAAGAAAATTCCCTAAAAAGCCAATTGTCGATTCCCAATTTAAGTTGATAAATTCTCGTCTATTTAATCTCTCGGTCATTGACCACCAGCTGCCTCTTGATAATAGGGTTCATCCTCGAAGTTTGTATACACAAGACAAATGGTCAGAACACCATCGATATTTTTAAATTTTTCAGCAGTTCGATAGCTTTGATCCACGGTATCAGTCTCTATCGTCAGGATTACCTTTTTATCCTCATGAATATGATGGATTTCTACACCATTTAATAAAGCCAGTTTTTCTGCGGCGCCCTTTGCTTTCCCTGGGATTGTTTCAATGTAAATTCCCGAAATAACCATCTTGGCTTCCCTCCTGTGAAAAAAAGGAGCCACAGCCCCTAATGTCATCTTATTTATTGAAAGCAGTTTTTGTTTTTGTCTCGTTTTGCTGAGCATGACATTGAATACAATTATCCCTAAAAACCTTTCCTTTTGTATCATTATCATAGAAGTGGCCAGCTGTTGGTGTTGGTGCCCCTGTGTCCGGCTTTCCGTGACAGGCGAGACAGCTATCTTGATGGAGCTTCGGATTCCAACGATCCACGTGGGTCGCTGGCTGCAGCGGCGGTGCATTTAATAGACCCATAGTTTCGGCATCAGGTCTTCCTTTTTCGGTCAATTGCACAAGCACCGGCTTGGCCTTTACCGTACTTGCTGTTTCGGTTGATCCTAAATCCCACTGCATCTTGGTCGCGCCAATTGCAGCCGCCAGAACGATGATAAAACCAAAGATATAAAGAATTCCTTTTTCCTTCATGATCATCCCACCCCCATTAAGCCTTTACAATTTTAACTGCACATTTTTTAAAATCTGTCTGCTTGGAAATTGGGCAATAGCAATCCAAGGTAACGAGATTAATCAGTGTTTCTTCGGCGAAGAATGGTACATAAATAAGTCCCTTAGGCGGGTTCCCGCGCCCGGTTGTCGTTGCCTTTACCTTTACTTCACCGCGTCGTGAGATCACTTTTACCATATCACCTGTTTTAATTCCCATTTCCTTAGCATCATCAGGGTGGATTTCACAAAGTGCTTCCGGGAATGCCTTATGAAGTTCCGGAACCCTCCTCGTCATCGTCCCGCTGTGCCAATGTTCTAACACCCGACCTGTACACAACCAGAATGGATATTCCTGATCAGGTACTTCCGCTGCTTCCTCAAATGGCCGAAATAGAATCGCTGGTTTATGATCAGCAGATTTATAAAAATCTAAGTCTTTGTATTTGCCTTTTTGTCCGAATTCCTCTACACCGTACTGGTCAAATCCATCCTCTTGCTTACCATAGGAATAGCGCCAATTTGTTTCAAGCCATTTCCCATTCACATATCGAACAGGCCAACAAATTCCATGCTGCTTCAAATATTCATCATAAGGTGCCATTTGTTTTGCTTTCATTTTCAATTTAGCACCCAGTTCTTTGGCAGCTTTGTTTGGGTGTTCATGCGGATTTGTAAATAGGCGGTATTCCTCCCATAGAAGGCGATTCACTTCGTGTTGATCTTCAAGGAGATCATTTTTCTTTTTATCCCATACCATTCCAAAAAGAACATCAAACGCTGGTTGATCGTTTATCATTTTTCCATCCAATACCCGCTTTGCCACCTGTACAATCGCCCATAAATCCCACTTGGCTTCACCTGGCGGCTCAACGCATTTCTCAAAAATCGAAGTCCGGCGCTCGGCATTTCCAAATTGCCCTTCACGTTCAACCCACATCGCCGCTGGAAAAACAACATCCGCCATTTCCGTTGAACGGGTTGGGTAAACATCGGAAACGACAATAAACCCATCGATTACACCTTTTCCGTCCGCATCATGACCTCGATATCTATTTAGTTTCGGATTTGTTTGCCCCCAGTTATTAGACATGCTCCATAAAAATTTGACCTTGCCATTTCCTAATTCACGGAACATTTTGACCGTATGCATACCCGGGTTTTCGATTGGATCAAGGTAACCTTCCGGAAGGTTCCAAATCAATTCTGAATAGCGGCGATGCTCTGGATTTTTTACGACCATATCAGATGGCAGACGGTGCGAGAAAACCCCTACTTCCCGAGCCGTTCCACAGGCACTTGGCTGCCCTGTTAAGGAGAATGGTCCGTTTCCAGGCTTGGCGATTTTTCCTGATAGGAGATGAATGTTATAAATGAGATTGTTCATCCAAGTGCCTCTCGTATGCTGGTTAACCCCCATTGTCCATAGAGAGACAATCTTTTTATTTGGGGCGGCGAAATCTTTTGCAAGTGCCTCAATATCTTGTGCCGGCACACCAGACATTTGCGCTGCTTTTTCAATCGTATATTCCGAAACTCTCGTCTTAAATTCATCAAAGGTGATGACCCAATCTTGATCAGCTGCTTTTCCAACATCTGTTGCTTCATAATTATCATCAAAGGTGTGGCCGAGGTTTTCCGTTCCCGCCTTGAACTGTGAATGTTCATTGACAAATTGTTGATCATACAAGTTATTTTGGATGAGATAATTGGCTATGGCATTAGCAATCGCTAAATCTGTTTGAGGCCTGAATACCATGACCACATCGGCAAGCTCTGATGTCCGTGAATGTCTAGTGGTTATGTCATAGTGCTTGACGCCACTTTCCTTCAGCTTGCGGGCAGTGAGACGCGAGTAAAGAACCGGATGCATCTCCGCCATGTTAGCTCCCCATGTGACATACACATCTGTTTCATCCAAATCGCGATAAGAGCCCATCGGTTCATCTGATTGAAAGGTAGTCATAAATCCAGCTACAGCACTTGCCATACAGTGTCTGGCATTCGGGTCGATATTATTGCTTAACAGACCTGCCTTCCACAACTTAACTGATGCGTACCCTTCCATAATCGATTGCTGTCCCGATCCATAAAAAGCAACAGATTTAGGGTCAGCATCATGCGCTTCCTTCAATTTTTTTGCGACTAAGTCTAATGCTTCCTCCCACGTGGCTTCTCTAAAACCTTCCATTGTACCTTTTTTGGTCTTATCTTCACGGATAAGCGGCTTTGTTAAACGATCCTTACCAAAGAGGATTTTTCCTATATAATACCCTTTAATACAGTTAAGCCCTTTGTTCGAACGGTTATCCGGATCACCTTTTGTAGCAATAATCTTGCCATCCTTTACACCCACTAAAATACCGCACCCGGTTCCACAAAAACGACATACTGTAGTCTTCCATTCATCTGGTTCAACACTTGCTGCCTGTGCACTGTTTAGTTCAGAGCTTTTGTCTTTTTTACTGCACCCTGCAGCTGCAAGTGTCATCGATACAGCTGTCGCCTTTAATAGTGATCTCCTTGTTAATTCCAAACCCATCTTCCTCCCTTATCAATCGCTTTAAGGTGAAAATCTATAGCTTAATAGTAAGGGAATAAGGAAATTTTTAGGTTGAATCCACTTATCGTTTACAAAAAATTCACACATTTAAGGCCAGTTATGACACAATTCTGACAATCCTATATTGGTAGTATTTTTACTGTTTCAACATTAAAAAGCCAGGTTTCCCGGAAAAAGGGCCTGGCTATGTGCTTTATTAAACACCAAGGTATTTATGTTGAATTGTTTCATTTTCTAATAGTTCATTAGGAGTCCCTTGCCAAACAATTGTTCCTTTATTCATAATTAGGATCTCATCTGCTGCCTTGCAAGCAAGAGAAATATTCTGTTCAACCATTAAAATGGAAAGTCCAGTTTCTTTCAATTTACAAATAATTTCACCCACTTGGTCAATTATTACCGGTGCCAGTCCCTCAGAAGGTTCATCCATTAACAAAAATTGAGGATTTGTCATAAGTGCCCTTCCAATTGCCAACATTTGCTGCTGTCCACCGGATAATTGGGTGCCCATATTTTTTTCTCTCTCTTTCAAAACAGGGAAAAGGTCATATACCTTATCAATATCCCAACCATTTTTAGCATCAACTGTTTTTTTACGAGCTGCCATGATCAAGTTCTCACGAATGGTAAGAGAAGGGAAAATCCGCCTGCCTTGTGGCACAAGACCTATTCCAAGACGAGAGATTTGATGTGATGGCAGAGAACTAATCATTTGATTGGAAAAGCGAATACTTCCTCGCCTAGATTTATGCAACCCGACAATGGTATGAATCGTTGTTGATTTTCCGGCCCCATTACGTCCGAGCAATGCCACACATTTCCCACGTGGTACGGCAAAAGAGACTCCCTGGAGAATATGGCTTGTTCCATAATAAGAATGGACCTCCTGAAGCTCAAGCATGGGCTTTTGCACCTCCCCCGAAATAAATTTGTCTCACTTGCTCATTGTTCCGAACTTCTTCTGGTGTACCACTTAAGATTACTTCTCCATGATGGAGAACGGTAATTTTGTCGGCAATCGAGAAAACCACTTCCATATCATGCTCTATAATTAATATGGACACAGAGCGTGGAAGCTTTTTAATCATTTCTGCAGTTTGAATCGTTTCGGCTGGAGACATCCCTGAGGTAGGTTCATCCAAGAGCAAAAGCTTTGGTTTTGCTGCCATCGCTAAGAGTACCTCTAAAAGCCGCTGTTCCCCATAGGATAGGAAGTTTACCTTTACATTTCTGCGTGAACTAATACCCCATTGTTCTAATACTTCATCTGTATCTTTTTTAAGATCTTCATGTTTTAATAACGCATTGAAGATTTGATATCGATAAGATTTTGTTGAAGTTAATGCTAAATGAAGATTCTCTTCAACCGTTAAATTTCCAAACAAATTATTCTTTTGAAACGTTCGCGACATGCCTAGATGAACCAATTTGCGGGAGGGTAAATGACTAATTTCTTGTCCTTCCAAATACACTGTTCCCGAATCAATCGAGAGTACATTTGTAATGCAATTAAAAAGAGTTGTTTTTCCTGCGCCATTGGGTCCAATAATCACATGACGTTCACCGGGTTGAACCTCAACCGATACATTTTGGAGAACCTGCAAGGTCTTAAAGGATTTGCTGATATTTCCCACTTTTAGAAGACTCAATTTGTAACCTCCTCTTTTTGAGCATGGTTTTGCGCATATTCCATCCTTTTTTGACTTCTTCGGTAGAAAATCTTCGAACGCAGTAAGTCAAACCAATGAATGATCCCTCCCTTGCCAACAATGACAAGGATGACCAATAGTAATCCCATGATGAGCGGCCAACGTTCTGTATAGGTACTGATAAAATTTTGTAAAAAGATAAATAACCCTGCCCCAATAGCAGGACCAATTAATGTCCCGACACCGCCGATAATCACCATAATCATGACCTGACCCGAGAACATCCAATTGGTTAAATCTGGACTGATAAAAAGATTAAAATACCCGTATAAAGAACCTGAAAATCCGGCAAGAGCACCTGAAACTGAATAAGCCAAAAGCTTGTAAATTCGAGGGTCATATCCTAGTGCCTTCATGCGGGATTCGTTTTCCATTACTCCTTTAATAATCTTTCCTGCAGGAGAGTGGACGAAAAAGCGGAGGAAAATATACACAAGAATTGCGGCACCAGCCATAACAAAATAAATGCCTAAAGGACTGACAATATCTCCAAAACCGAGATTCATAGTAGAGGAAATTTTCATGCCATCTGCACCGCCTGTCAAGTCCTTTAATTGCCATGTAAGTGCAAACAGCAATTGTCCAAAGGCTAGTGTAATCATTAAAAAGTAAAATTTAGAAGTACGAATAAAAATAGCCCCTGTAATCAAAGCAACCAAACCTGATAAAACGATAGAACCTAGTATTAAGAGGTAGAAATTAGACAAATGGGAACCGAGGATGGTGACTGTGTAAGAGCCTATTCCAAAAAAGGCAGCGTGACCAAGCGATACCATTCCTGCATACCCCATGATTAATCCAAGGCTCATGGCGAATATAGCCATAATACAAATTTCAGCTGCTAGATTAATCCCATATTCACTGACTATGAAAGGTAGTGCAGCTGCTGCAATTAAAAGAAGAAACATAATTAAAAGATTTTTTTTCATTATGCCACCTCTCTCCCAAATAGCCCCTGTGGCCGAATAATTAAAACTACTACCATTAATAGGAAGACAATTAACATCGATAAGGAAGGAAACCATACCTTGCCAAATGTTTCAATCAGACCGATGAGAATCGCACCAATAAAAGAGCCTTTCCATGAACCTAGGCCCCCAATCACAACAACTATCAAAGAGGTTACTAAAATCTCCGAATCCATTCCGGTATATATTCCAATTAATGGTCCACCCAGAACACCACTTAGCCCAGCTAAAGCTGCACCAAAAGCGAAGACACCAGTAAACACCAGCCCGACGTTTATTCCAAGAGCCGAAACCATATCGCGATCATCGACACCAGCTCGAATAATGGCACCAATTCGGGTTCGGCTTTCAAAATACCATAATAGTAAAGCTAATCCACAACCAACCAAAACGACAAACAATCGATAAATAGGAAATACCATCGAGCCCATCGTTATGGACGAATCTAATAAAGCAGGTACTGCAATCGTATGCATTTCTGTTCCCCAAATCCATTTTGCAGTATCTGCAATAATATAGGTTAAACCAAAGGTAAGGAGTACCTGTTCCAGTTCTTTCCCATACACCCGTTTAATGAGTAGTCTTTCAATAATGATTCCCAAGATGGCAGTTCCAGCCATTGCCAATAATAAAGCAGCCCAAAAACCAACATTTTGGCTTATAAAGGTGAATGCAATATATGAGCTGATTAAAAATAAGGTACCATGTGCTAAATTTACAATATTCATAACGCCCAAAATAATCATTAAACCTGCTGCAATCATAAAATACAACATACCATATGCTAATCCGGTTAACAGTTGAATCGAAAAGATGGACAACTTTATCCCCTCACTTTCTTTTGATAGTCAAAGAGCAAATTGGGACGGGGATATTAACTCCCCAAATCCCAATATAATCGATATGGTCTAATTTGCTGGTGCTGTTTCAGGCATTGTTACTTTTTCAACTGTTTCGATTACTTCTGGGACAATTTGATTATCCTTTTTTGTGTTTTTTGCAACATAAAAATTCTGAATCGGATTATTTGTTTTAGGATCGATTGTGATTGGCCCCCTTGGACTATCAAAAGAAATGCCTTTTAGAACTTTTGATAAATCCGCTGATTTTACACTTCCTGCCTTCTTAATTGCTTTATCAATGACTTGGGCTGAGTCATATCCAGATACAGCAAAGGTATTGGGCAGTTTACTGTATTTCTTCTTATATGCTTCAACAAACTTTTTGTTTTGGTCATTTTCCAGCCATGGTGAATAGATGATTCCTGAATAAATACCTTCTGTATTATCTCTAGTAGCCTCAATGATTAATTGATCGCCAAGTTCCATAGGACCAGCTAACGGAATTTTTCCCTTTAGTCCAAAGTCATTGTATTGTTCGACAAATCGAATACCATCACTGCCTGTCATAAACGTATAGACAAGATCTGGTTTCGTTTGGGCAGCTTCCGTGATATAGGTAGCGAAATCATTCGTTCCGAGCTTTGGATATATTTCCTTTACTACTTTTCCTCCTGCTGCTTCAAATGCCGCTTTAAACGCAGAAATGACTTCCTTACCTGCAGGGTAGTCAGGTGCAATCGTTATCGCCGATTTTCCGATATTCTTCGCTAAATAATCAGCTGCACTGCTTCCATTTTGCCAATTAGAGAAGGAAAGTCGATAAATGTAATCACTCTTTTTGCTCCATGAAAGATCGTTTCCGGCAGCATTTGCATCGATTAAAATAATCTTGTCCTTTTCTACTTCATCTCGTATTGCATATGCCACAGCAGATGAAATTGGCCCAACCAATAGATTTACTTTTTCACTGCTGACCAATTGACGATACTTCCTAAGTGCAACTTGTGGATTTGCTTCATCATCTTCAAATTTAATTTCTACCTTTTTACCGCCCAACTTATTATCATGCTGTTCAAGATAGAGATTAAATCCATTTCTTATCCCTTCCGTCAAAGGAGCAAAAGTACCTGTTGCAGAAAGGATCATGCCAATTTTTATTGTTTCTTCCTCACCCTTAGAAGCAGTCTTTTTACTGCTTATAGCTGAACCTGAACAACCTGATAGAATCACCATGAATGCTAGCAAACAAATTCCCCATACTTTACATTTTTTCAACATTCTAAATTACCTCCCATCGACTTTATAAAACGCTTTCATTTTTCCTGAAAAAAAGATTTTAATCATCACCCATTTTCTTACGAATAGTCATAATATTAAATATTTTCTATCATCATATTAAAGCTTCTTATTTTTCTATACAACATCACTGTTTCTCTATGTGCAACTATTTGAAAAAATAAATATTTTTTTCGATACAATTTTTTGTAAAAGTACACTTCCGGTGAAACAAAAAAGAGGAAGCCTTAAAACTTCCTCCACAAGCAATAGTTTTATTCTAATCTATTAAATCTGTAACATTACTTATAATGTGACTGAATGATTTGCGGTCAATTCCAATGGTAAACCCACATAATTCTCAGCGAGGCTAGTTGCAGCGGCATGCGATGATGTAACATAATCTAATTCAGCGAGCTGGATGTTATATTCAAATGGGCTATGCTCAAAATCCCGATGCAGCATAGTTGTCATCCAATATGAGAAACGCTGCGCCTTCCACACGCGCCGGAGGCAAATTTCCGCATAGCGATTAAGGATTTCTTCATTACCAGATTGATAGAATTCACTTAATCCAGTAGATAAAACTTGAATATCTGCGACAGCTAAGTTTAGCCCTTTCGCACCAGTTGGCGGAACAATGTGAGCAGCATCCCCAGCTAGAAAAAGACGACCATATCTCATTGTTTCACAAACAAAGCTGCGCATGGAAACAATATTTTTTTGAATAATCGGTCCTTCCGTAATCGTCCAGCCATCCTTCATGTCGACTCTGGCATGAAGTTCTGACCAGATACGGTCATCTGACCAATTGGCAATATCATCTTTGGGATCAACCTGAAGGTAATGACGTTGTATTTCTGGTGACCTTGTACTCAGTAAGGCAAAGCCCCTCTCATGGTTTGAATATATTAATTCAGGGTTTACTGGTGGGGTCTTTGTCAGTATTCCCAGCCAGCCAAATGGATAAACTTTTTGCTTCTCACTTCGTACACTTGCTGGAATGGCCTGACGGCTTGGTCCATGAAATCCATCACAGCCTGCAATAAAATCACACTCTATTTCATCAAAATCAGCATCTCCCTCTTTTCGAAAGCGTATTACCGGGTTCGATGTTTCAAGCTGATGAAGGCTGACATCCTTGACATTAAAGTGAATTTTTGCGTTTGTATCCATCCTTGCAGCCACTAAATCTTTTATTACTTCATGCTGCGCATAAACAATAATCTTCTTTCCTCCAGTAAGTTCATTCAGATTAATTCGTTGTCTTTTTCCGTTAAATTGCAATTCGATTCCGTGGTGAACATGCCCTTCCCGCATCATTCTTTCCCCGACACCCGTTGCATTAAGAAGATCCACGGTCCCTTGCTCTAAAACCCCGGCTCGGATCGTTCCTTCAATGGCTTCACGCGAGCGGGATTCAAGAATAATAGATTCGATTCCTTGTAAATGTAATAAATGAGATAGCAAAAGTCCCGCCGGGCCAGCCCCTATAATTCCCACTTGAGTTCGCATAATACATCACTCCCTATAAAAATCATAAAAAAGCAAAATGAAATTACGTGAGATTTTTCATTCTTCAATGTGGTTTCACTTCACATATTCATTTACTGCTGTTTCATTGGTTTCAGCAGTTTTTGTGTTTTCAAATGTAATGAGAGCATTCCAGCTGCCAGATGATTGCCCATCTGCATGATAGGCAGGAACGCACTCATTCTCAATCATGCTAAACAGCATCGCCAGGTGTCGGCCTCCAGATTCAACTCTTGCAAACCTCGCATATTCAGGGAGCATTGAAAAGGCCTCCTGATAATTTTTATTCATCACAAATTCAATAAATTGTTTGTCCATTGCGTGTTCCGTAATAGTTGGCACATTATGTCTACCGCGTACTAAATTGTGGGACAAGGCACCGCTGGAAACAAAAACAACCTTTTTCTCACTCTCCCGCAATACTTTAGCAATCACCTGCCCCCATTTATACGTTTCTTCTAAACTAGCGGCAAGCGTGACAGATAAATTAATTACCGGAATGTCTTCATCTGGCACAAGATATCGCAGTGGTACCACACTTCCATAGTCCCAAATATAATATGGATCATTGACACCTTGGACTTGGAGACCAGCCTCTTGGCCAGCACTCACTAATTCATTTGCTAATTCTTCATCCCCTGGAAAGTGATAAGAAACATCCTTAATTAAATCAGGTGCTTCAAAAGCAGTAAGGATCCCTTTATGAACTGGGGTGCAATCGACATAGTGGAAGAACGTAGACGGCCAATGGCATGAAACCAAAACAATGACATCAGGTTTCAGTCTTTGCAACCGTTTTCCAATTTCCTTCATGCCTGCGGCCATATCTTGCTGAAATACCGGTACTTGGTCCTGATGGCACATACTTGGGACGTGCGGCACTAACATACTCAGTTCAATCGTCAAAAAATTCCCCTCCCAAAGATTTATATGGTACATCCCCAATTTGCGAACTTCCCTTTGATAGCGTTTACAAGGAGGAAAATAGGAAAATTCTAGACAAAATTTTTGTTTCATCTTATTTGAAAATTCTAGCTTAATCGTCTAAGTATGGCAGCAGGTGTTGCCGCCATACTCTTCGAATTTAGCATTCTTTACTTTCCGACTGGTTCCCCGCCTTTTCCCCAATGGGTTTTCGGAATCTCTGTCACTAGCACTCTAATATTCTCTTTCGGAGAATCCAACGTTTCCGCAACAGTGTTTGTTACATTACGAATTAACTCGGCCACCTTCTCTTTAGGTCTTCCTTCCATCATTTGCACGTTAATAATTGGCATGACAACCATCCTTCTTCAAAAAAATTCTTCTTATATATCTTTTTAATCCGTTACCGTAAAAGTGACTTCACCTAAGCCGTCAAATTTACCACTGACAACATCGCCAAATTTCAGCATGATCGCACTGGTTATGCCTCCAGTTAAGATTACCTCACCCTTCCGAACTTTTTCACCTTTTCTAGCGAGCATATTAGCTAACATGGCTACAGAGTTTGCCGGGTGTCCCAGAACGGCAGCACCCGCTCCTAACTCCTTGATTTCCCCGTTAATAGAAAGGGTCGCACCAACTAAATCTAGTTCAAATTGTTCTGGTTTCTTGAGGGTGGTTCCGAATACAACTCTTGACGTAGACGCATTATCTGCGATGACATCAGGCAGGGTAAAATTAAAGTTTTCATAACGGCTATCGATCACTTCTAGAGCAGGAAGCACATACTCCGTTTTCGCCAAAACCTGGGTGCCGGTTACACCAGGCCCTTCAATGTCTTCAGCGATAATAAAAGCAATTTCTGCCTCTACTTTAGGATGAATCATTTCATGTAAACGGACCTGACCACCATTTTCTATGATCATATAATCAAACACATACCCATAAATTGGTTCTTCGATCCCCATTTGTTTCATTTTCGCGTGGCTCGTTAAGCCCATCTTCGGTCCAACAATTCTTTTTCCTTCATTTATTTTGAAATTTACAATTTCCTGTTGCACAAGATAGCCCTCTTCGACTGTTAAATCAGGCTTTATTTTGGCCGTTACTTTAACGACTTCACGTTTTTCTATTTCTGCCGCAACTAAATAATTGGCTATTTCCTTGTATTGACTCATCCAATTTCCTCCTTAAACCCCTACACCATTCATTTGTCTAGCGAGCTCTGCTGCTACATCTACAATCATATCTTCCTGACCGCCAACGACATTTCTTTTTCCAAGCTCGATTAAAATATCACGAGAGTCAATGCCAAACTTTTTTGCCGCGCGTTGTGCAAAAAGCAAGAAGCTTGAATAAACTCCAGCATAGCCAAGAACCAGGCTGTCTCTTGTAATTTCCTGTGGTTTTTCCAATATCGGTGCTACAATTTCCTCAGCAATATCCATCATTTTAAAAACGTCAATTCCTGTTTTAATTCCTAATTTATCAAGCACAGATACTAATACTTCTGTTTGCGTATTGCCTGCACCGGCTCCTAAGCATCGCATGCTGCCATCAATTCTTGTCGCACCCTCTTCAATAGCTGCAAGCGTATTGGCCATTGCTAAGGAAAAATTATTATGAGCATGGAATCCAACATTAATAGTTAAACTGTCCTTTAATGCCCTGATTTTTTCTTTCACTTGATAAGGTAAAAGAGCTCCGGCAGAATCCACCACATAAACAGTATCCGTTCCATAGCTTTCCATTAATTTCGCTTGCTCGACTAATTTGGCAGTCGGAGCCATATGCGACATCATTAAAAATCCGACCGTTTCAAGCCCCAGGTCTTTTGCTAACGCAATATGCTGTAGCGACACGTCAGCTTCTGTTACGTGAGTAGCAATTCTTGCCATCTTAGCACCCAGCTGAGCCGCTTGCTTCAACTCAGGCTTGGTTCCGATTCCTGGCAGCAACAAAACAGCAATTTTGGCATTTTTCACAACGGAAGCGGCAGCTTCTATTAATTCCATTTCATTCGTTAATGACATGCCATATTGTAAGGAGGATCCCCCTAATCCGTCTCCATGTGATACTTCAATATAAGGAACGTTTGCTTCATCTAACGCTTTAGCTACACTCGTTACTTGCTCAACAGTGTATTGGTGGCGGATTGCATGGCTGCCATCACGTAATGCCACCTCGGTAATGAGAATATCTCTCTCCGTACCCATTCCTTCATTCAACTCCTTCCTTACACAATGACTTTAGAAATTTTATGTTTCGCCCATTCTTCTGCAACTTTTACAGAAGCAGCGGTCATGATATCTAAGTTACCAGAATACTTAGGTAAATAATCACCAGCACCTTCTACTTCAATAAAAACAGTTACACGATTCCCTTCAAAAATGGGTTCCTGTCTTACTCTGTAACCAGGGACATATGATTGAACCTGCTTCTCCATCTCCATTATAGACGCTTTGATATCTTCTTTATGTACGGTATCTCCTTCCACAAGGACATGAACCGTATCCCTCATAATAATGGGAGGTTCTGCAGGGTTTAAGATAATGATGGCCTTGCCTTTTTTCGCTCCGCCAATTTTTTCAATTCCACGAGCAGTTGTTTGTGTAAATTCATCAATATTTGCCCTTGTTCCAGGACCTGCACTTTTACTTGAAATCGTCGCCACAATCTCAGCATAATCAACTGATTGTACCCGGTTAATGGCATGAATGATCGGTATCGTCGCCTGGCCGCCACACGTAATTAAGTTGATATTATCAGCATCGACATGTTCACCGATATTGACTGATGGAACAACAAACGGTCCAACCGCTGCCGGTGTTAAATCCAGGACCTGTTTTCCAGCTTCTTTTAGAAGCTTAGCATGACTCATATGTGCTTTCGCACTTGTTGCATCAAACACAATATCCGCAAGCTCCGGTCGTGATAAAAATTCTTTAAGACCATTATCAATCGTTTCATAACCTAATTCCCGGGCTCTTTTTAACCCGTCTGATTCAGGGTCAATCCCGATTACTGTAGTTAATTCCAAGATCTCTGATCTTCGAAGCTTTAACATTAGGTCTGTGCCAATGTTACCAGATCCAAGTACAGCTACTTTTACTTTACCCATAATCCTCTCTCCTTTCTTTTTGTACTTGTTAAAAATGAACATTAACCTGCCCGATATGCGCAAATCGTGCCGTAAATGAATCTCCTGCACGTGCTGGTTCGGCTGCAGACAACGCACCTGAAAGAATTACTTCTCCTGCTCGAAGGGGAATATCAAACTCTGATAATTTATTTGCTAACCAGGCAACACAAGTTGCTGGATTTCCTAAAGCGGCAGCCCCAACGCCCGTATTGACAAGTTCGCCGTTTTTTGTAAATATCATTCCAATTAATTCAAGATCAATATCCTGAGGTCTAGTCGGCTTGCCCCCAAGGACATAAAAACCGGATGAGGCATTGTCAGCAACTGTGTCAGCTAGTTTAATTTTCCAGTCTTTAATTCTACTATCAACAATTTCAAGTGCCGGAACGACATACTCGGTTGCTTGAAGAACGTCAAGGGTGGTTACATTCGGTCCTCTTAATTCCTTTTTCAAAATAAAGGCTATTTCCGCTTCAACCTTCGGCTGCAGCACTTGCTCCATTGAAATGCGCCCTCCGTTTTCCATCACCATACTGTCTAATAAGTGGCCATAATCCGGTTCATCGACACCTAGCAGGTTCTGCATCGCTAAAGAGGTTAATCCGATTTTTTTTCCCACAATCTTTTGGCCTTGGTTAATTTTTTTATTAATGTTTTCAAGTTGAATATAATAGGCATTTTTCTCTGTCAGGTCTAAGTCAACTGAAGTCAGAGGATCCATACCAATTCTTGTTGTTTCTGCTTCAGCTAATTGTTCTGCAAATTGTTTTAGTTTATTTGTCACAAGGCTTACTCCCTTTCTTATAGTTTAATTGTAATATTTGAAAGCTCTGAGTAAAAATCAATACTATGCATACCGCCCGTTCTACCGATACCACTATTTTTCATTCCACCGAATGGTGTACGCAAATCCCTTAAAAACCACGTATTTACCCAAATAATCCCTGCTTCGATTTGGTGTGCCACTCGGTGTGCACGTCTAAGGTCATTGGTCCAAATTGTTGCACTTAAACCATAGTGTGTATCATTAGCCTGCATAATGACTTCATCTTCCATGTCGAATGGAGTAACGGTAACTACCGGTCCAAAAATCTCTTCCCGGACACAGCGTGAAGTCCTGTCTAGTCCTGTAATTATGGTCGGTTCTAAATAATAGCCCTTTTCATATCCCTCAGGACGTATCCCGCCCGTAAGGATAGTCCCACCGTCATTACGGGCAATATCGATATAGCTGTTGACGCGATCATAATGCTCTTTGCTGACTAATGCGCCAACATTGGTATCCTCGTTTAGAGGATGACCCACTTTTAATGTTTTCACTTTTCCAGCAAACTTGTTTAAGAATTCTTCGTATGCTGGGCGTTCTACATAAATTCGAGACCCGCAAAGACATACTTCGCCTTGGTTCACAAAACTTGATTTCACTGTCGTTTCAATGACTTCATCTAAATCGGAATCAGCAAAGATGATATTTGGGTTTTTCCCGCCTAATTCAAAAGAAAGCTTTTTCAATGAATCTGCTGCAGACTTCATAATAGCAGATCCAGTACTCGGTTCACCGATAAAGGAAATCGCATCGATATCAGGATGTTCGGAAATCGCTCCACCGGCAGAATTTGGACCAAAGCCATGAACTAGGTTGACAACTCCATCAGGAACCCCAGCTTCTTTACAAATTTGCATTAATACCGTTGCTGTCATTGGTGTCCATTCAGCTGGTTTAATTACGGCAGTATTTCCCATTGCTAGACATGGAGCTAGTTTCCAAGTTAGCAATAGTAATGGCAGATTCCAAGGTTTAATAATCCCAATTACACCAACCGGACGGCGATAAGAGTAATGAAGTGCAGTCTCATCCTGTTGATTCGCATCCGTGTTTACTGAAATCATATAGTCGGCGAAAAAATGGAAGTTATAAGCTGCCCTTGGTATATCAACACTATTGGCTAAAGAAAAAGGTTTCCCCGTATCCAATGATTCTAAATGGGCCAATTCCTCTTGCCTTTCAAGAATCAAATCACCAATTCGTCGAAGAATTTTGGAACGCTCTACTAAGGTGGTTTGTTTCCATCTCCCATTTAAAGCCCTGCGTGCGGCAGCCACTGCATAGTCCACTTCTTCTTTCCCGCCTTCAGCAACAGTTCCCATCACTTCTTCGGTTGCAGGATTGATATTTTCAAATGTTTTTTTATTTTGTGATTCGACAAATTGTCCGTTAATAAAATGTAAACAATTTATTGCTTTTACTCTTGTTTCTACTTGCATGATTGAATTCCTCCTAAGCCGTAATAATTTTTGTTATTTTCTTAATAGTATGGTAATGCTTTCGGATTTCATATACAACGCAGTCGTTTCTCTATATGCAACAACTAAAATAATTTTTAATTAATCTAAATATTTTATATTTTCACTTCCCATTTCAATAAATTTTTGTTATATTCCCACATAAAGAAACATTGTTTTCAATAGTGAAACAGATTGGAGGAATCATATTGGCTCATAAAAATCCAGAGGATAGTCATCTTTCCTCGGTAAAAAATGCCCTGCGTATATTAAAATCGTTCACAATGGATGAACCAGAAAAGAAAATAAGCGATATTTCCACAACTCTTGGACTTAACAAAAGCACCGTGAGTCGAACAATGGCCACACTGGCAAGTGAGGGATTCGTCTTCAAAGATCCTGATACAAAGAAATACCGTTTGGGCCTGTCGATTCTATCATTAAGTGGTATCGTCAGCAGCAATATGGACGTATATCGTGAGTCTCAATCCATTTTAAACAGACTTGTTGAAAGCATCGGTGAAACCGCTCACATTTCTGTATTGGATAAATTAGATCTTATCTATTTGCAAAAGGTTGAATGTAATCACCCTGTTAGGTTTCTAACACATGTAGGCAGAAGAAATCCTCCCTATTGTACAAGTTCAGGGAAAGCTATTCTCGCATACTCAGATGAAGAAATAGTTGAGGCCGTTATAAGTAAAGGATTAGAAAAATTCACTAAAAACACCATTACAGATCCTCAAAAATTAAGGGCTCATTTATTGGAGATTCAAAAAAATGGATATACTACCAGTTTTGAAGAGTTTCATGAGGGGGTAAATTCAATTGCAGCACCGATTTATGATTATAGAGGCAAAGTTATTGCTGCCTTGTCTGTAGTTGGGCCAAAACAAAGAATTCAGTCTCATAAAGTTTCAGGTTTTTCGAAAAAAATAATCGATGCTGCGATGGAAGTGTCAGAAAGGATGGGATACAGAGGTTAAATTGCTGAATTGCAATTTTCTCAAAATGCTAGAAAAAAATATGACAAAAGGAGCTGCATGATTTGTACGATTTTCATACTCATTTTATTCCGCTTGATGTATTGCAATGGCTTAAAGACCATCAAAAAGTAGTAAACGCAAAATGGCTTAAAAAAGACAAAAACAAGGATGATTTTTTAATAGTGAATGAAAAATGGGGATTTGAATTAAAAAAAGCTTTTATTGACGGCGATCTTTATTTGTCTGAACAAGCTAAAGCTGGTGTTACCCACTCGCTTCTATCTCCTATTCCACAATTATTCATGTATGATTTTCCGGATGAAATTTCAACTGATATTTCCACTGTTTATAATCATTCATTAGCCCAGTGGGCAAATTCTACACCACAGAACCTATCAGCATTAGGAACCGTCCCACTCTCCAATCCAGACAAAGCAGCACAAGTTTTATATGACGCTATCAAGCTTGGCTTAAAAGGAGTCATTATCGGTCCAGGTCTGACAGACCATATGTTATCAGATGAATTTTTCACACCATTTTTCGATGAAGCGAATCGCCTCAAAGCTATCGTTTTTATTCACCCTCTTTTATGTGATGACCCACGATTAAAGAGAAGAATGATGCCCAATTTAATTGGAGTTCCATGGGAAACTACCGTTTGTGCAACGGATTTATTATTAAGTGGTTTCATTGATCGATATCCAAATGTAAAAATCTTGTTTGCCCATGGCGGTGGGTTCCTTCCCTATCAAATTGGCCGATTAGACAAAGGGTATGAGCAATGGCAACTTGTCTCCTCCAACTTGAAAGCGCCTCCTTCTGAATATTTGAAACGGTTTTGGTTTGATACGGTTTTATGGAACCCAGAAAGTTTGGAATTCCTTATCAAAACAGTTGGTGAAGATAGAGTTGTCCCAGGTTCGGATTATCCTTTTGATCTTTCTGTATGGCCGCCGGGAGGGAAACTTGTGTTAGGTGTTAATTCCCTACTTGATTAATTGATAATACATATGTCAGTGTTGTATATAAAGCAACACTGACATATTCTTTGCTTAATCCTTTGGGGATTTCCATTTTAAAATAGATAATATTATTTTCTTTTTGTTTTTGGCTTTGTTAAACTTGTCTGTTGATTTCCGCTCTAGGTGCTCGCTTTCCGCGGGCGGTCTGGGAGCCTCCTCGGCGCTAAGCGCCTGTATATAAAAATAATCAAACACTTAAGGAAACGAGTCAAGTGGTATTACGGCAAGATTTCCTAACAGAATTAATAAGTGACCAGCAAAAAGTCAATGAAGCACTTAAACTAGCACTAGCTGAACTAGGTGTGCGCTATTCTCAACAAGAGGAATCAAAGGTTAAACAATGGAATCAAATAGACACACAGCTGAAAGATTTAAGGAATCAATTAGAGAAAAACGAGGCAGCAAATCAGCAACTAGCACTACAAATGAACGAACAACTAGAAATGCAAAAAATAGCAGCGGAGAAATTGTAGTGACATGAGGATTTTCAAGCCTGTGTAATGAAACTGTTGGACAATCAAGAGGCATTATTAGACAAACTAGGTCGGCAAATGAACCATATCCGCTCGATTCTTTTTGAACGGACCAATTACTTAAGCGGCTAAAATAAATGACTACTATAAAATAACCTCTTCCTATATTTACAAACTGATGACAGGATATGACCTGCAATTAACATTTTTCTTGTTAAATCATAAAAAAGCGGAAAGCCAGATGCAATCAGAAAAAATGCCTTAAAGAAAAAAACCGTTCATGCAGACAAAGGCTGATATTATCCCCTTTAAGTAGACAGTGTAAAAAACCCATGTGTAAAGCGTGGGTGTTACACTAATACTTGGAGGGGATTTTTCTATGGCTAAAAAAGGACAACAATTTCAAAGGTATACAAATGAATTTAAATTAAATGCGGTAATGAAATATGTAAAAGGAACTAAAAGTTATAAAGTATTGGCGGATGAGTTAGGAATTTTAAACTGCACTCAACTAAAAGTGTGGGTAAAGAAGTGGAAAAAGGGAGAGAAATTTGATGAACGAAGTGGAGTGTCTAATCCATTAAAAGGTCGACCTCGTACTAATTTTAAGTCAGTAGAAGAAGAAAGAGATTACCTAAAGGCACAGGTGGATTATTTAAAAAAGCAGTATCCAAATCTAGTAAAGGAGGAGATATCCCCCAACCAATCAAGTATGAAATCATTGAAGGATTAAGGGATGTCTATCCAATCACATGGTTATTGGAAATCGCTTATATTAAGAGAGCAAGCTACTATAAATGGAGGTCCACTCAATTTAAACGCGATGAAAGAACTAAACAAGACCAAGATATACGTGAACACATGATGGGCATTCATTTACTTCATCCCGAAGTTGGCTGCCCTCGTATGACCTATTTGTTAAAGGAAAATGATTATAAGATTAATCATAAAAAGGTGTACCGATTGATGAAAGAAATGAACATCCAGTCTGTCATCCGAAAGAAAAGAAAGCGCCATGGTCATACTCCATCCGTAATCCATCCGAATCGCCTAAAGAGAAAATTTAAGGCAACAGGACCTAATCAAAAAATGGTAACGGATATAACATATGTCTCAGATGGTAAGCAATTCTATTACCTATCGGTAATTCAAGATCTATTTAATAATGAGATTGTGTCATGGGACCTTTCGAAACGAAACGACCTTGAACTTGTTTTGAATACAGTAGAAATATGGACAAAGAAAAAAGACGTAGCTGAAGCTGTTCTCCATTCGGATCAAGGCTTTCAGTATACGTCTAAGGGATACAACAATCGATTAGAAGCATACAGCATTAAGGGCAGCCACTCTCGCAAAGGAAACTGCCTGGATAATGCTTGCATTGAATCCTTCTTTTCGCATCTCAAAACAGAGAAGTTGTATATTGAACAGTGTAAATCAGAAGTGGAGATACGACAAGCGATTGAGGATTATATTTATCACTACAATTACAAACGTATTCAAAAGAAACTAAAGCAACGCGCGCCGATTGAATATCGACACGCGTTGGCAGCTTAGCTTTTTTATGTTGTCTACTTGACAGGGGTAAGACCAGGCATGAACGGTTTTTTATTAGAATTCACCTTTATTAAAAATATCTGTTAAAACGGGTACAATTTGCTTCTTACGTGAAACAACGCCCTTTAATGTTGCTGTATGATTAACAAGTTTCACGTTATAGGCTTTCTCCACAGCAGCATTCTTGCTTCCTAAGGCTAAACCAACTGAATCATTTGTTAATATATCCGTTACCACGAATAGGAATAAATCCAGATTCTTCTCTTCTATAATGGCAGCAATGGCTGTTTCTAATTCCTCTTGACGGGAAAGAACATCCACTGTATCAACTACATTCACTTGAGCAATTTCTACTTTACTAGAGCCCATTTCAAATCCTTTAGCATCAAGGCTAAGAAGCTCAGTAACTGATTTATCGCGAACGTCTGCACCGGCTTTTAGCATTTCCAAACCGTAGATTTCCGCATCAACACCGGCAATTGCAGCTAATTCATGTGCAGCTGCCACGTCCTCTGGTGTACACGTTGGTGATTTGAACAATAATGAGTCAGAGATAATTGCTGATAACATTAGTCCAGCAATTACCGGTTTAATCTCTTTACCGTTTTCTTTGTACATTTTATTTAAAATAGTTGCTGTACAGCCAACAGGCTCACAGCGATAATATAATGGATCGCTAGTCTCAAAATTAGCAATACGGTGATGGTCAATTACTTCTAACACACGAACATCAGTGATATCATTAGCACTTTGCTGACGTTCATTGTGGTCTACTAAAATAACGGAGCTGACCTCAACTGCTACCGCTTCAACTAAACGAGGAACCTCAGCTTTAAATTGAGTAAGTGCATATTGTGTTTCACCATTAATTTGTCCAAGGCGAACAGGTTCAACGTCCATTCCTAATTGTTTTTTTAAATCTGCATAAGCAATTGCAGAACAAATTGTATCCGTGTCAGGATTTTTATGACCAAATATAAGTACTTTTTCCATGTTAATACTCCTAATCGTATGAAATTATGTAAATCTAGCC
>NZ_JBALPG010000133.1:9986-10182 GCF_036965245.1 Neobacillus drentensis | reverse complement strand
ATCTAATTTATCTGAAAAATGAATGAAACCATTCAATGCTGCTATCAGCATAATTACAACCCCAACACCAATTAACAAAGTTCCAATTTTCTTAGATTTCATTACTATCTACCCTCTCCAATTTTATAGATATTTTTGTTTAAGCAATATTCTTAAATTAGTCATCTAGTTTTTTGTCTTTATGCTGAATTATAAA
>NZ_JBALPG010000133.1:9101-9916 GCF_036965245.1 Neobacillus drentensis | reverse complement strand
AAATGACTAACACAGATAATCCACTTATTATAGTCATCACTTCAGAACTTTGTCCTATGATATTATTTGGCAGTTTAGGTTTAACAAATTTTGAAATTAAAGTTATTGAAATCATAGAAATTGCCATGATTACTATTGTATTTATTGTACTGAGTTTTAAATTTTGATTCGGTGCAATTAAGGCTCCATTCAATACGCACCGAATAAGAAACACTCCACTACATATCACTACGATGAGAAAAATATTACTCGGATATTCAATCCATTGAAAACCCATATTGTAAGACAAAGTATCAAGCATTAACATAATTATCATTAATGAAAGTGTTTGATTTCCAATTTCATTTCTTTTTTTATTCTGCATTTCATCAAATGGATATTTATTCATCTAAATAATCCTCCCAAAATAATTCATCGAGTGTCTTATTCAATACTTTACAAATTGATATACATAATTTTAAAGATGGATTATAATCCCCATTCTCTATTGCATTCATTGTTTGACGAGTAACGCCAACTGCTTCAGCTAATGCTTTTTGAGACATATCTTTTGATGCTCTTGCTGATTTTAGTTTCAAATTTTTAGCCATAAATCCACCTCGTTCTCTACCGCTCACCATCATATTAAAAAATATATTACTTAATGTCAAATATATATGACTAAATATAAAGAATACTTTACTTTCGTGTTATGTGTTACTATTCGTTTAATTCAAAATTTAAGGTAGTTTAAATCTAATATAACAATCCTAAAAGAAAGATCCTTATTAAACTGCTATCCTGCCACGTTTAAGGTCATTCCTTCACAATATCTG
>NZ_JBALPG010000133.1:2933-9049 GCF_036965245.1 Neobacillus drentensis | reverse complement strand
CGGAACTTTTTTAAGTGCTATTTTGTATTCCGAAAGATTGCTTTTTTTATAAGAAACCCATTTGGACAACGAAAAAAGGGGTTTCGAAATCGTGTGCGATTTGATGCCCCCTTTTCTAATGATGTTTTATATTTTGTACTCGTTTGGTTGTGTTCTTCTTCCAACCATTCTTCTCATAAAATCTCAAAGCTCTGATTTCGTTGTTGAACAAAATTTTACCGTTGTAATTATTGTGCTCAACCCACGTAATAACCAATTGAATCAGCATGAATCATGCCGTAAGATTAATCGGACTGGTTCGATATTGTCTCAAAATAGTCCAGAACGACCTCGCGGAATTCCAAAGATGCTTGCGTCATGTACCGACTTTTATGCCATAATAAAGCGATATGGCGTACAAGTTCGTGATTCTCAACTTGCAGATATTTAATCTTTTCCCATGACGTCTTTGCCGTGCATGGTATGAAGGCAAGCCCAATTTCGGCTTCTACAAGAGTAATCAGCCGTGTAGGTTCATCGCCCTCATACACATATTTAAGGTCAAATCCAGCCGAATTGAATACAGAGTCCACTAAATCACGAGTGCCGTAGCCTTTCTTCACACCGACAAAGCATTCATCCTTTAGTTCTGTCAAAGTAACGCTACTTCGGTTTGCCAGCCGATGCCCAATAGGAACAGCTACAAGAATGGGATCAACGAAGACAACTTGACATTCGATGTCTTCCCCCTGTATAGGAGGGGAAGACAAGCAAAAATCGACTTCGCCTCGATGTAAAAGCGTGACCATTTCCAGCGTGGTGAGCATTTGTACATGAAATTGGATATTAGGCCGCATTTTACGAAACTCTCGCAGAATCTGGGGCAATGTGCTTGCGGCGGTTACCGCCAGCTTGAGTGTGCCAGATTCTGCGCTGGACAAATCTCTAATCTCCTGCTTCCCCTGTTCCAATTCAAACAAAGCCCTTTCCGCGCGACGAAGGAATTTGTTGCCAAACTCATTCAATCGCAGTTTCCTCCCTGTTCGATCAAATAAAGGAACCCCCAAATCTTCCTCCAGGCGTTGAATCGTTTTGCTTAGCGATGATTGCGTAACGTGCAGACTTCGTGCAGCCTCGGTTACATGCTCCAATCGAGCTACTGCTAGAAAATATTGTAGTTGAAGAAGTTCCATTTTTTCTCTCCAATCATTCCTTTTGGTCAATGATATCATAACATGAAATGCGTTGGAATGAATGTGAAATTTCAAGTAAGATATCAATGTAACAAATATAAGGGGGGATTAAAATGAATTCTCGCAGCAGGTGGTTAATGATATCCGTTGGTCTAGGGATATTATTAAACCCTTTAAATTCATCGATGATTTCTGTTGCTATTGCCAGGTTGCAACATGTGTATAGCATTGATTTTACTACTGTTTCCTGGATTGTATTTTCTTTTTATATTGCTAGTGCTATCGCCCAACCTGTAATGGGGAAGGCTAGTGATTTATTCGGTCGGAGGAAGATATTTCTTGCTGGTCTTGTTGTATCCTTGGTTTCTTCTATACTGGCTCCATTTTCTCCGAATTTTGGATGGCTTATCGTGTCCCGAATCGTTCAATCAATCGGAACTAGTATGCTGATTGCAGTTGGAACAGCTATTGTACGCATTCATATTACAGAAAAGCAAGCAGATGCGTTGGCAGGTTTATCGATTTTCCTATCCGGTGCGGCAGCTATAGGACCTTTTGCCGGAGGAGTACTTATTCAATGGTGGGACTGGCCTGCGATCTTCATCGTCAATATTCCGTTCGTAGTGGCGAGCTTTCTATTAGCATGGAAAATGATTCCTAACGACGGTCCGGCAGCATCGGTTTCACGTGACATGTCGCTTCGAAAATTACTGGGTGTGATTGATGTGTCAGGAATTCTGCTCTTTGCGGTGGGACTGATTGCCCTTCTCGTTGGCTTGCTGTCGGCGAAATCATCCGGGCATTTCTCTATGTGGAATATCATTGTTGGGTTGATCGGCCTCGTTGCGTTGGGGATTTTCGTACGACATGAGTTAAAAACGGTGTCGCCCTTTATTCCTTTGCGCACCTTCGCCAAATATCCGGCGATGACTTGGGTGAATATACAATACATGCTCGTTAACTTGCTTTATTATGCACTCTTTTTCGGGATTCCATCATACCTGCAAATGGTGCGTCATGTCAGCGAATTCCAGACAGGTATTCTTATGTTAACCTTGGGCTTGAGCTCGATCGTAGCTTCGCCAATAGCCGGAAAATGGGTCGGTAAATCGGGACCCAGACCTGCATTGATTGTATCCTCATTACTGATGGTAGTGGGTTCAGTGTGGATCGTGACATGGACGCAAACTTCACCGGTCATCAGTGTGTGCCTGGCGTTAGCTGCATTCGGTTTTAGCAACGGGCTAAACGCTGTTGGTATGCAGGCGGCCTTGTTTAAAAGCTCTCCAAAAGAAATTGCTGGTGTAGCATCTGGCCTATTTAATACCTCGAGATACTTGGGAACAATTTTATCTTCACTGTTGACAGGCATCATTATGGGAGGTGCGTTCAACTTTACAGGATTTCGACTGCTTGGAGTTTTCCTAACGGTCATTGCATTAGTCTTAGTATTTATAAGTCTGCGGCTCCGATATTCAGAGCAATTGGACGAACTGAGTACAAGCAAGTAAAACAAAAAATAAAAATAGGAGTTGAGTGTTATGACAACTGTTAATATCAAGGAATGGGCCTCATGGGATCGAGCTTGGCAGGAAACGCAAATGAATCATCAATCCCAAGGAGAGGAAGTTATCCGAAAGTGGAATGCGAAAGCACAAACGTTCGCGGCGAATACCCTCGGAAATGCGGGGCGAAAACGGACAGAGCAAGTCATTGGATGGTTAGAGCAGTTCGGCGTCAGTTTTGAAGGCGCGACTGTACTGGACATTGGTTCGGGACCGGGAGCTTTTGCGGTTCCCTTTGCCCAACGTTCCGCTCAGGTGACGACCGTTGAACCGTCTTCGTCAATGAACGAATTGCTGAGGGAATATTCGCTCAGCCATGGTGTCACCATTGATGTGAACGAGGCGTTGTGGGAAGACATCGATGTCGATCAAAAAGGCTGGAATCAAGGGTTTGATCTGGTATTCGCCTCCATGTCCCCATGTGTTAGAAGCTGGGAATATCTAGAAAAAGCTTTGCAGTGCACACGGAAGTATTGTTTTTTGAGTGCGTATGCAGGCAAGCGTGAGCACAATCTCATCCATGAGTTATGGCCGCTGCTGGCTGACGGAGAACAGCCGGACGCCCCTATGGATATAGGCTACATGTTAAATCTGCTGTATGCCCGTCAGTATCAATTCGATTTTCATGTGTTCGAAGATAAGCGGGAGGAAACAATGGAGCCGGAGCAGGCTTTGGATTATGTCATGCGGTTATTACCCAATTACCGAATTCCTATTCATGCCGATACGAAACAAAAGGTTCAAAGTTTTATTGCCGAATCGTATTCGGATATGGTACCGATTCGGACGTCAACACGCATCGGCTATATTCTTGTGACTTTATAGATGAATCAATGATGCTACTGGTGAACAAATGGCACGCCGCTGTTGTTGGCGGAAGAACGCAAGATGCGGATGCAAAACAAAGTGGACTTTTTGGGAAGTGGATTAATTTGGAATCTTAGTAAAAGACTTTTTTGTAAAGTCGCTCAACTTCTTTATTACAATGATTACAATCAGTAAAGAACTTTCATTTTATTGTTAAAATTTGAAAGGTTGATTGGGATTGGATTTAAAGTAGAGTTAGTAAAGGACTTTTTTTCAAAAAACACCTTTTTCATATTATCCATTTAAATAATCATCCCAATCATAATCATCAATTTTATTAAATTCGCCTTCATCATTTCTTTCAAATGCACACAAAGGCGGCTCTTGGATAAATCCTAAAATGGAGTCGTCGATGTTCAGAATTACTCCAATAGAAATAATTTGAAAGTTTTCAGAATCACTTAGAAAGTCATCGTCTTCATAACCGCTTAATATTGACCAACCAGAGTCATCCTCTCCATTTGGATTATCCCTAAGCATAAAGTTAAATTCTCTTTTTTCAAGTACATCATCGCTAACAATTACCTTAGTGTCAAAATAAAAATCCCAATTAGATGAAGTTGGGTCCTCATGTTCCGTATCGCAAATATTTTCTACCCCGAATGAAATCTCATCACCACTTTTTAACGGTAAACGATAGGGTTCATTGTCCAGTTTCCCTACAAATTTTTCACCGTTTATTTGGGTGATTTCAACCCACATTCTTTCACCTCTAAATCCATCATCTTCCTCTTCCTTAGTTACGAAGATCAACTTTACTAAATCACCAACTTTTAATTTATCCAATACCTCTGAACTAGGAACATAAAACGTATATGGCGATTCTTTGTTTAGCTCGTAAACATTATCTAAATACCAGGACATTCCTTTTCTCCCCTTATCATTACAAAAAATATCTTTTATTTATTATAACTATACCAGACTTTCAATAACTGATTCATGCCATACATATTTGTGGATCATATGGAAATAATACCTTTGATATTGCAAGTAAACATCAAGGGAGATTTTATTATGAACTATCGAATATTTAAGGTAATTAACCGATTGGCCGGGAATTATCGTATTTTAGATAATCTTATGATATATATTTCAAAAAGAGCTCGTTTTGTCTATCTTATTGTATTAATCGTCCTATGGTTTCGAAGAGATTTTTATAAAAAAATGGCCCTTTTTGCTGGTGTTTCAGTTAGCGTAACTTATCTGCTCAGCATGGTGATTAAACTATTCTATTTTAAGCAAAGGCCGTTCTTAAAGCATGGAGTTTATTTATTACCGCCGGTCCCATCTAAAAAAGATTCATCGTTTCCAAGTAAACATACTGCTCTTGCCTTTGGCTTGGCAGCTTCACTAATGTTTTATAACCGAATATTGGGCTGGAGCTTGTGGCTTTTATCCCTCCTAGTTGGATTTTCGCGAATTTTCACGGGACAACATTACCCTTCTGATATCATCGGCAGCGCTATTCTTGGTAATGTTTCAGCCTTCGTCGTTAGGCAAACTGAACAGTATTGGAAACCTTTTGTAACTCGTTTCCTTCTTTCTTACAAAAATTTTCGTTCTTCTTTCCGGGGATTGTAATTAAACTTAAGGGATCATCCATTATTAATTGGATCATCCCTCTTCTTATGCAATATTTATTTGTGTGCCATGATAAACCCGTCAATGAATTGATTTAATTCATTCGCTGATTTTGTGGGGATTTGATGTTTTTGATTGATAAACTTTAATTCATTATTTGGTAAATATTCATGTAACTGTTTGGCATATGAATGAAAGCTTTTATCCTTTTCTCCAAAGATCAATAAAATCGGAAAATCAATGTTTTTTAATTGATTTGTACAGTTATATTCCAAACTCGAATTGTAATACTGTTCGATATTTCTTCTATCTCCCTTTCGTGCTTCTCGAAACATGTTCTTAAAAATCTCTATTGTATTGGAATTACCCCATGAAACTGCAAGGCCTAACAACGACACAGCACCTGTTTTGGACAGAAGCCTTGCGACTGAAATCCTTTTTTCGTTATATCCATCCCGAATTTCTGACATTCCACTCACGATAATACCGCCTAAAGCCCGATTGGCATGATTTAGTAAAAATTCCAAGACAATCGAACCTCCCGTTGAATATCCGCATAGGAAAGCTTTATCAATTTTAAGATAATCCAAAAGCTGCTTCATATCATCTGCAATGAGGCGATAGGTGACCGGTTCTTTGGAGTAAGGGCTTCGTCCATGGCCTCTAATATCAAACGTAATGACCTTAAATTTTTTCGATAATTCCTTCACTTGGTATGCAAAATTAGCGCTCGTTATTAATGGCGGATGAATAAACAAAATTGGTGTTCCCTCACCATGGGTGGTATAAAATAGGCCGCTGCCGACTGTAGTTAATATGGGCACGATGCTGCTCACCTCAATAATTGGCTTTTGATGAATGTATTATGATATTTTTTACAAGTTCCTAGTTTTTCATATTTAGCTTTGCACCATTTAAGGAACTTATTCGA
>NZ_JBALPG010000133.1:0-2850 GCF_036965245.1 Neobacillus drentensis | reverse complement strand
CCAATAATCACAGATGCTTAAAGAGGCTGGTAATTTCGTATGAATGTCGCCCATTACCGTGTTTACTTGTGCATTTTAGTAAATCATAAACAGTTCCTCAATCGGCTGGTACTGTATCTAATTGTAATTTTATCCCTCAACCGCTTGTTTTAAAGTATTGATGTCAATTTTTTTCATTTGAAGCATTGCTTTCATTACTCTGTCTGATTTTTCTGGATCAGGGTTACTAATAAGTTTGGTTAAGGTAGTAGGAACAATTTGCCATGATACACCGTACCTATCTTTCAACCAACCGCACTGCTGAGCCTTTTCGTCTCCGCCTTCGGAGAGATTATCCCAATAATAATCTAATTCTTCTTGTGTATCACAATTGACGATAAATGATATGGCCTCTGTGAATTTGAATTGCGGACCGCCATTTAATGCTACGAAATTCTGTCCTTCCAGTTGAAATTCAACCGTCATAACAGTACTTTCTGAAATTCCTTGGATTTCATGTCTTTCTTTTCCGTAGTAAGTGACTCTACCGATCTTGGAATTTTGGAAGATAGAAGTGTAAAACTTCGCTGCCTCTTCCGCTTGTGTATCGAACCACAAGTTTGTGGTGATTTTTTGGATTTTAGTTTGCATTATTTTCAACTTCCTTTCCTAAAATAGATCTTTTTCGCTTTATTCATTTACATCTGAGAGCATTACATGGGCACCTTTTCTTGCGAAAGCAGAAGCATTGCCTCTTCCGATCCCTAAACCTCCACCTGTTACGAAACCTGCATTACCTTCATTAATCTAGATATTTACCCTCTACCTTCTATTATATAAACTCCTTTTTGAATAGAAAATAGTTTGAAGGCATATTGTAATTTTTTTAAAATTTTATACCAAGGCTGTTTTCGCAAAGTTTGTTGTTTTTTATAATTTAACTTTCATAAAGGAATATGGAATTATATGTTAAAACCAAAAGTATAGTTAAGACCTAAAATTAGAGTCGAAGCACTTTTTAATAAACAAACGTCAAATAGACAAAGGAGGGAATACATTGAAGCTACGAATGTTATTTTTTGGCCTTATTACAACTTTTATAATAATAGTAACAGGTTGTTCAAATGAAATAGTGAACGAAGAAAAAATAATCAAGATTCAAAAACGTGTTGGGAATGAAAATAAATTTGAAGATTTTAGGAAGGTTACTGATAGTAAGCAAGTCATAAAGGTAAAAGATATTTTACATGAAACTGATTGGGAAAATGCAAAAGTTGATATGGCTCGTCCACCTGATTACAGATTTACTTTCCAATATAAAAATTCAGAAATAAAAGCAAAAGCCGTAGGGTACGAGCTTTGGGTAAGTCCTAATAAAGATAAGATAGAAATAGTCAAAGGGACCAATCAATATGCTCAGTTATCAAAAGAAAATTCAGCAAATTTATATGAAATTATTACAGGTGATAAATTAGGAAAATAAAAAACGTGGACTATATAAAGGAATCTATATTGTAGGTTCCTGTTTTTATTCACTTTTTAACATTTTCAACAGTTGTAACACTTGATTTTTAGCACGCTAAAATAAGTAATTGCTCCGAATGCTATGACTAAATTGACAAGCAGCAAAAAATCTTTACGAAAAAGCCATAATAAAACAAGGTTGCCCGTGAGAAGTGTCAAGTTTTAGCGCCTTTAAAAAATGGCAGATGACTAAAGGTCCAATTGTCATCTGCCCCCTCTTTTCAATTGATAAAGAGTCCTTTTTATTTCTTTTTCAACTGTTTGAAAAAAATTGTCCAAACCTTTGTGGGCTCCTGAATCCAATACTCTTTGACCGGCCAATGCAAGTGCGCCTGTTACCTCTGCTTCAGCTTTACAGGTTAACTTTGACACACTTCGGGATTCTTTCATAAATAGATCTGCTTTGCCCACAATTTCCCCAATATTCCCCTTTCCTTTCACATACATGCGGAAAGAAGATGGCGGCTTCTGATCATCAAGCCGAATCTCAAGGGTAATAAGATCTTGTAATGGCCCAATTTTGATCTCCAATTCTGCTTCGTATACTCCTCTTGAACTTTCTACAAATGATTTACAACCGGGGATAGCTTTCCGAAGGACTTTTTTATCCATTAAATACTTCCAGACTATTTTCCTTGGTAATCCGAAGGTATACTCATACTCGATTTTCAATCTTTTCCCTCCAATTAACAACTTTAAAGGAATGAAGGTCCATTCCTCCATCCCTTTTCGTATTTGCACCCATATAATTTTATTCAATCGGAATAAAGTTGTTACCAAGGGAACATGCAAGCTGTTCTCCTTCGCTCTTTCCTTATGATTTGAAAATGGAAATTAAAGGGCGAATACGTACCCCATCTGGATATAAAGTATTGCCGTCCTCGATTTACGCGAATTCACGGAATTCCATTTTCATGATATTTGTTTTATATCCCTCGGAATGTTAAATAAATCTGTTTTTTTATTAATTTTTTTATGTTCGATTTATTTTTTTGCTATACTCATCATGAATATAGAGTTACACAGAAAATCAAGGAGCACAGTGCCAGACACTGCTCGCCATTGTTGAATGATAGATATACGTAACCAAAATCTTTGATTCATGCCGTTAAGGTCACAAAACCATTTTAAGTTACCGTTTTCTCGGTTTCATCGCCATTTTGGTCACAAAAAACTATTTTATGTTACCGTTATCCCGGTTGCTTCACCATTTCGGTCAAAAAAAACATTTTATGTTACCGTTAACTCGGTTCTTTCACCATTTCGGTCACAAAAAACTATTTTATGTTACCGTTATCCCGGTTGCTTCACCATTTCGGTCAAAAAAAACATTTTATGTTACCGTTA
>NZ_JBALPG010000132.1:0-17356 GCF_036965245.1 Neobacillus drentensis | reverse complement strand
CGAAGGGATTACCAAATAATATCCAATTAATGTTGTTAGTTTTGTAAATTATGTAGTAAGTACGCGAAAATATGAAGTATATGGCTAAGAATATGTAATGAACATCTAAAAATATGTAGTAAGTACCCAGGAATCGAGGGAATTACCAAATAATATCCAATAAATGTAGTGAGTTTCGTAAATTATGTAGTAAGTGGGGGAAAATATATAGTAAGTGGCTAAGAACATGTAGTAAATATCTAAAAATATGTAGTAAATATCCAAAAATATGTAGTAAGATTTGTCCACTTTGGATTTACAGAGTGAGGGTTTCTATCACTACAATTTTCTTCCTTCTCCTATGGGTTAGGTCATTCAAAAAGTTTGGCATTTACAAACTTCATTTTACTGGAACTCAAAAGTATCGTATATTTAGAGAAGAAAATAATTTATTGACTTTAAGGAGTGAGATATTCAGAAAATGAAACTTGATACAAGTAAGGAAGCAGCACCCCTTTATATACAAGTTAAGAACGATATAAAAATGAAAATCGAAAATAAAGTTTGGAATCCTGGGGATAAAATACCTTCTGAATTAGAGCTTTGTAAAACCTATGATGTTAGCAGAATTACTGTTAGGGAAGCCATAAATGAACTAGTATGGGAAGAGTATTTAATTAGAAAAAGACCCAAGGGAACTTTTGTATTAGACCAAAGCGAGCAATTTGAAGAAAGTAATAACTATTATACCTATGTTAAAGGCTTTACCTTTGAAATGAATGAGCTAGGGAAGCAGGCAACTACAAAAAAAGCAGAAATTTCAATGGTCAAAGTAGATTCCACTGTTGCGAAACAATTAAACACCTCTGTAGGGAAAAATGTTTATTTACTCAAAAGGGTCCGAGGGACAGAAGACAAAATAATGGTCTACTTTAGAACATATATTAAAACAACTATTAACTTATCAACCAATCCAAAAGATTATTACGGGTCGTTATATGAATTGTTAAATGATAAGGGAATAAAAATTTCGAAATTTAAAGAGTATTTAGAAGCTGGAATGCCTACGGAGGAAGTACAAAAGGAATTAAATATTTCAGCAGACACTCCAGTTTTAAAGCGGGTAAGAAAGTCGTATTGTAAGGAATTTGATTTTGCAGAATATACGGAGTGCTTTTACATTGGAGATCAATATCGATATTATATTGACTTTAACTCTACCATTTAAGGAGAAAATTAAAAATATTTTTTACAAAATGTATTGAATTATATAAATTTTTTAGGTATTCTATTGTTATAACATTATAACCTTGAACAGCACCTTTTTATTTCGAATATGTATATTTCGGTTATTAATGTCATAACATTATATCAATGAGGAGGACGAAATGTCTAAATACAATAAATCTCCCGAAATAGTTGTATATAATCATGAGCATGAAGCCTGGAAAGGATATGACGAGATTGTTTCAACTTTATATTATAAATTGAAAACGATTTCAGGTAAGAAAATATTAGTAATAGATTGCTATCCAGGTGTAATATATTCTGAAATTTTACAAGAGTTGATTAGGCCATTAAATCCAGAACTATTGATCCATTCGGATGATTTAGCTTTCTCTGGAGAGCACATTACCAAAATGATTGAACGTAATTTAACGGATGACCGAGTCTTTGGTGTTTTATCCTCTCGTACAATGGATGAATTTTTTGATGAAGAAAAGGTGAGAGAAGCAAAAGAGAAGATTGAAAATCTACAATCAGGTTTGGTTATCATATATGGTGTAGGTGCATCTCTCATTGAGCAGCCAGATCTACTCATTTATGCTGATTTAGCTAGGTGGGAAATTCAGCAACGGTATCGGGCGAAATCCATTGGGAATTGGAAAATGGAAAACT
Organism: Neobacillus drentensis; assembly: GCF_036965245.1. GTDB lineage: Bacteria > Bacillota > Bacilli > Bacillales > Cytobacillaceae > Neobacillus > Neobacillus drentensis_G. The sequence continues at coordinate 15,478 of NZ_JBALPG010000132.1, read as the reverse complement.
TTGAAGAAGATGTACTTAAAAAATATAAACGAGGCTATTTTGTAGAATGGCGTGTAGCAGATCGACATAAGAAAAGGTTATATCATCAAATTGATTTCCTTTTAGATACCAATGAAAAAAACAATCCTAAAATGATAACTGGAGAGGCATTTCTTGATGGGTTACATCAAGCAGTTAAGCGTCCATTTCGACTGGTTCCATACTTTGACCCAGGTGTTTGGGGTGGTCAATGGATGAAAGAAAAGTTCGATTTGGAACGTTCAGAAAAAAACTTTGCTTGGAGTTTTGACGGTGTTCCAGAAGAAAATAGTCTATATTTAAAATTTGGTGAAGTAAGGGTGGAAGTTCCGTCTACTAACCTAATTTTTAACCATCCGGTTGAATTATTAGGTGATAGAGTTCATGCGAGGTTTGGAACAGAGTTTCCAATTCGATTCGATTTCTTAGATACGATGGGCGGTCAAAATTTAAGCCTGCAAGTGCACCCGTTAACTGAATATATTCAAGAGAAGTTTGGAATGCATTATACACAGGATGAAAGCTATTATATTCTAGATAAAGAAGGAGATGCGGTTGTTTATCTAGGAGTTAAAGAAGATATAAGTCCAGATGAAATGATAGAGGATTTAAGAAAAGCAGAAAAGGGACTTATTTCTTTCCCTGATGAAAAATATATCAATAAATTTCCAGCGGAAAAACATGATCATTTTCTGATCCCTGCTGGTACGATCCATTGTTCTGGGGAAAATACAATGGTATTAGAAATAAGTGCAACTCCATATATTTTTACCTTCAAATTATGGGATTGGGATCGTTTAGGTTTAGATGGATTACCAAGACCAGTCCATATTGACCACGGTGAAAAGGTCATCCAATGGGATCGTAATACAGTCTGGGTAAAGGATAATCTTATTAACCGATTTGAAAGAATTGCTGAAGGTGACGGCTGGAAAGAAGAACGAACAGGATTACATGAGAGGGAATTCATTGAAACAAGAAGGCATTGGTTTTCAAAGAAGGTTATCCATGAAACACATGGAAGCGTTAACGTTCTTAATTTAGTAGAAGGTGAAGAAGCCATTATCGAAAGTCCTACTGGAGAATTTGAACCATTTATTGTTCATTATGCAGAGACTTTTATCATTCCTGAATGTATAAAGGAATATTCTATTAGACCATATGGAGAATCTGAAGGAAAATTACTCGCTACTATAAAAGCTTTTGTACGAGTATAAAATTATGAGGAGTTGAAAGAAATGATCGGTATTTTGGTTGCTTCCCACGGTGATTATTGCCACTCACTAATAAAATCAGGTGAAATGATAGCCGGAAAACAGGAAAATGTAGTAGGTATTGCGTTAGAAGAGGATGGTATTGAAGCGTTTTCTCAAAAGTTAACAGAGACACTAAATGATATGGTAAATCGTTTTGATTCTGTACTAATATTGTGTGATTTAAAGGGAGGGACACCTTGTAATGAAAGTTTAAAGTATGTTCTCTACAATGAGAGCAAAATAAAGATTATTCCAGGTGTTAATTTGCCCATGTATTTAGAGGTCGTTAGCAGTACTGGTTTTGTAAAGGATATAAATGAATTAGCCACAATTGGTCACAATGCTGGAATCCAATCAATCGAAGTTTTGGACATTTAGAGGGGGAATAAAGATGCCGATTTCATTTGTAAGAATTGATGACAGAGTTATTCATGGTCAAGTTGTAGCAAGATGGTCAAGATTTAAGCCGTGTAATGGAATTTTGGTTATTGATAATAAAATTGCCCAAGACCCTTTGCAAAAAAAGGTATTTACAAATGCAGCACCGACTGGTGTAAAAGTAGGGGTTTATAGTGTTGAGGAAGGGTTAGAGAAAATTAGTAAGGCTAAGATAGCAAAAAATAGCTATTTTGTCATTGTTAAAACTCCAGTTACATTAATGGAAATTATCGAGAAAGGGGGTGACTTTGGTACGGAAGTTAATGTTGGTCCTATGAGTGCGAGAAGCAATGCAAAAACCGTTGCGAAAAATGTAGCAATCACAGATGAAGAAAAAAGTGCATTTGACTTCATGGATAGTAAAGGAATTGATATTGACTTCCAATTAATCCCGGATGAAACCGCCATCAATTGGAAAAAAGTTCGACAAAATTACTAATAAAGGGAGGGAATTATATGGATTTTGTTTTATTGATACAAGCAATTTTAATAGGGATCTTTTGTTACTTAGGATCAGTTTCATCTCCTTGGCTGATGGGTGTATCTGGTGGTTATTACGTAGTCGGCCGTCCATTAGTTGCAGGTCTTATTGTCGGTTTAATATTAGGTGACATTACAACCGGTATTATTTTGGGTGTAGCTGTTCAGGCGGCTTTCATTGCAACAATTTCAACAGGGGGAACGCAAAACTCAGAGATTACCTATGCTGCCTATGGTGGAATTGCACTTGGAATCCTAACAAAAGCGGAACCGGGTGTAACCGTTACTCTATCTGTTGGTATTGGTGCTCTAGGGCTTATTCTTCATAACGTAATGATGGTTACAAACTCTGCTTGGAATAAACGTGCAGATCGAGCAGCCGAAGCTGGAGATGCCCGTGGTATTATCCTAAATAATGCCTTTTATCCACAGATTGTGAACTTTTTGCTTCGTGTCGTACCAGTTGCGCTTGCCATCTACTTTGGACAAGGATTTGTTACTAAGGCGTTGGATGTTATTCCTGCAGACGTAACACAAATAATGAATGTATTAGGTGGCTTGTTACCTGCATTGGGGATTGCTTTATTAATGAACTTATTAATTAAGGATAAATTTCAGCTTATCTTTTTCCTTGCCGGATTCGTTATTATCGCGTTTATTGTTCAAAATATGATTGCGCTTACTGTTATAGCTTGTTTAATAGCCTATGTTATTTACCTTGGGGCAGGGTCTTCCAATCATACTGAAACTGAAGATGAGGTGATCTAATCATGAAGAAGTTGGATAAAAAGGATTTAAGAAAAGGTTGGATGTATTGGGCAATGTACCACTTATCTTCCATGAGCTTCGAAAAATTAGAAGCCCACGGTTTTGCTCACTCTATGATTCCTATTTTAAATAAGTTATATAAAGATAATCCAGAGGAATACAAGAAAGCTCTAAAAAGACATTCTGTTTTTTACAATACTGAACCTCAATCTGGAAGTCTTGTAAATGGTATTGTTGCTTCATTAGAAGAAGAAAAAGCAAACGGAAAAGAAATTGATGATGAAATGTTTCATAGTGTAAAAACAGGGATTATGGGTCCGATAGCAGGAATTGGTGACTCTACTATTCAGGGAATTATTATTCCGATATTACTTACTATTGGCATGGGGATTTCATCAAATGGTAATCCACTAGGAGTATTTGTTTATATTATTGGCTACTTAGCTATTATTTTGTCTTTGTCTTACTTTTTATATTTAAGAGGTTACCATTTAGGTGTGAATGCTGTTGATGGTTTAATTGGAGCAAACTCAGAACGATTAAGAAATGCCTTTAGTGTGTTAGGTACACTTGTTATCGGGGGATTAGCTGCTTCATTCGTACATTTAACAACCCCTTTAAAAATACCAAATGGTGATGCAACCATAGAATTGCAAAAAACTTTAGACGGTTTCTTCCCAGGCTTATTATCTCTTCTTGCGGTATTATTCTGTTGGTACCTAATTTCAAAGAAAAAATACAGTGGAACAAAAGTTCTGCTCATTTTAGTAGCTTTTTCTATTATCGGTGTTCTATTAAATATTTTTTAATTAAAAATGAAGAGTTTAGAAGGCCTGCTTTATTTGCTAAAGAAGGCCTTTTTTTTAAGTATTTTTTAGATCAGTTACAAAATTCAAAAATGAAAAGGTCTATTGCTCCTCATTTGGAAGGATGACCCTATCAATCGTAATCTCAAATCGATCTACTTTTTTCCTTAATAGAACTTATATAACCTCACTATTATCGTTTATGGGGTGGGGCTCGCAGTAAGCTTAGTTTACACGAAAAGAAAAGTTAAACCTAATTCAGGAGGTAATATAAGTGCAACCTTTATTTTTAAAACCAGTTTTTAAAGAACGAATTTGGGGTGGAACAGCCTTACAAACAGAATTTGATTATGATATTCCAAATGCAAAAACAGGTGAATGCTGGGCAATTTCCGCTCATCCAAATGGACCTTCGATCATAGAAAATGGTCCATATGCTGGTATGGCGTTGGACGAGTTATGGAAAAAGCATCCTGAGTTATTTGGCAGCCCGAAAGATAAGGTCTTTCCTCTTTTAACAAAAATATTAGATGCGAACATGGATTTATCCGTTCAAGTCCACCCAGAAGATTCTTATGCAAAGGTTCATGAGAATGGTGAGCTTGGCAAAACAGAATGCTGGTATATTCTTGATTGCAAAATAGGAGCCGACATGATCTTCGGCCATAATGCGAAAACAAATGAGGAATTAATTGAGCAAATAAATAAAGGAATTTGGAACGAGCTGCTGCGCAGAGTGAAAATCAAGCCAGGTGACTTTTTCTATGTTCCAAGCGGAACGATTCACGCATTATGTGAAGGTACTCTAGTATTAGAAACACAGCAAAGTTCTGACACAACCTACAGGGTGTACGATTATGATCGTAGGGATGACAAGGGTAACTTGCGGGAACTTCACTTAGAGAAAGCCATAGATGTAACAACTGTGCCACATCATGACACTGGGGTTGCACCTAAAGTTGAGAAAAAGGAGAATGTAACGATTATCAAGTTTGTAGAATCAGACTTTTTCTCAGTGTACAAGTGGGATGTAAAGGGGAAAGCTGTTTTTTCATTTAATGATCAGTATCTGCTTTTAAGTGTCATCAAGGGTGAGGGTGTTCTTGTTCATAATGGAGAGAAATACTCACTGAAAAAAGGAACGCATTTAATTATTCCAGTGGGATTAGGTGAATTTGAGGTAGATGGGGACTGTGAATTGATGGTTTCCCATCCGTAATAATCGGAATGAATTGCTCCACGAGTTAATAGAAGAGCTTTATGTGAGCGGAAAAGGATAAGAAAAGATCCGACAATCTTTTTAGTCATTTTAAGGGGGAAATTCAGGATTGGAGCGTGTTAAGGCCTCTTTTAATCAAACATTTGTGTAGTGTTGATAGAGTGGAGAATTCAAAGAATTGTGTAGGTTAAAGAGAAACGCATCCATTTTTGTTGAAAGTTTGGGTATCTGTCATCTCTTCCATTTCAATTAAGCTCATGAAGAGTGATAACGTTAACGGGTGCCCCTTTGTAATCATAAATGATTTCCTCACAAAGGAATCATCGTAGTTTCCAAATCTGGATGTGTATTGCATGCAGGTTTCATAGTCTAAGGGTGGCAATAGTAGAAATTTTATTAACCTTCTCTAAGCCGGTGATAAAACCCAGCCTCCTTTTAGAGGAAACCGACCCGATAATACAATCAATATGTTATTAGATAATCCGACCAAAAAAGACTGGCGAATCCAATCATCTAACTCATTCATCTCTTCATACGTATCAATAGCAAGAACAATTCCGCCTGCCTCAGCTTTTTTATTTAACTGTCTGATTGCTTCCTGCAGCAGCTCCGTTTCCGATTTCTCGTCCAATACTTCTACCTGTAAAATAGTAAGTAATCTAGTGGCAAAGCCCTTTGGAGTTTTGGGAAAATCTCAACTGTCTACACAAAAAAATGGTACTCCGTTTTGTTCGCTAACTCTCCTGAACTGGTCTAGCAAGGTGCTTTTCCCAATACCTCCAGTACCACAAACGTTTAAAATCCGTTTATTATTTTCCTCGGTTAAGATAAAATTCCGGAACAACTCTAATTCTGTTTTTCGTCCGACAAAAAAGCTATCTTCTAATTTTTGAATTTCTTCACCAAAACTCCTCATAAACATCCTCCGAAACCTATTGGTTATAAAAATGTATACCATTAATTATACTTAGGTTCCTATTATATTCTAATTTTTTCCTGTAATGTCATATCATCCGCTTCCAACAAGGAGATGAGACTCATGACCATTCAATAATCCCTTTTGTATCTTCGAGCAGGTATTCAACCCGTTTTTAATTCCTTTCTATTCATAGTATAAGGGGAGATGATAAAAATGGAAATATTAGATAATATCCTAGATTTCCTAACGGTTATACTTGCTGTGTCACCACCTTAAACGCGTTCTGAAAGAAAACTTGCATTTCTTTACTTAAGTTAGCAATTTAATATGGCATTCATTTTATAAAGGAAGAGGTTGTTTTAAAGGATGAAAAAAAAGAGGCACACCATAAGAATGAAGAGAATGATAGCATCATTATTAAGCTTTCAAGTTTTTCTCTTCTATCTGGTAGGAGGAATGCCAATATCCAAGGCATATGCAGAAGAGGAATACTATCAATTTTTATTGTGGAGTGAAGGCGGGGATTCATTCACAACATTTGGACCTAATGAGGAGATTCGTATTCATACAGGATCCATTCGTTTCATGAAGGGATGCTCCGAAGATGGTGCAGATGACTTTATTGAACCCTTTGCTGATATCTATGTTGTTCCAAGCGGGCATGGTCTTCCTGGAGAAGAACTGGAGGATGTGTCAGGATCTCCAAATACGGTAATGGCTGCCCATGGCGGTTTGTTCATATCTGAAGTCATTGGGTATACAGCACCGGGCGGAAAAATTGGTCCCGGAAAATATACGGTCGTATATGACGAGTGTCAGGACGGCAAGGTGTCTCCTGAGGATAAGGTGTTTCCGGATGCCTTTGAAGTCATTTTTCCAACAGATATTCCAGATATTATGGCTGATCCTGCGATTGCTGAAATCAAGGGAAAGGCTCGAGATGCTCAAATATACTGGGAAGAGATCTGGGTTGCTTATGACATGTTGTTTGATATTCAATCCAAACTTGGTACAGTCGGAAAGGTGTGGCAGTGCGGCGGCTTAAAGGATGGGATCATCTGGTTTACCGCAAGCATGGATCTGACATTTATTTGTCCAAAACTGGGAGGAGATCCTTATCCAAAAATTCCGACCCCGGCTGATATCCAGCATGGTGCGGCTCTGGATAGTTTCTTCTCTGGATTGACAATGGGGGTTGAATGGGCAACAGGTGTCAATCCGAAGCAGCTGGCAATCAAACAAATTTTATCAACTGTCTCGCATTATCGCGGGATTGCAAATGATCCGCCAAATCCGGATTTTCAAAAACTCACCCCTCTTGCTTCCCGGGAGGTAATAGAGACAGAAAGCAATAACCCAGAAACCCTTGCCATTACCAGTATTGGCAATGAGCTTGGGAACGAGGCTCCATTGCTGGAAGCATTCCTGACTTCCATTGAAAGGTACCAAGGAAGCACTCTTGAGAAAAATGGTGACTGGTCATTAATTCATGCACGTGCCGCACAGCAATACGCGAAAGAGCTAAAGAAGCAGATTACACGAACGAATACAGCTATCGATTATGCAAAGACAGTACTGGAGAAGGATCCGACCGAATTTAACAAACTGGCTGAAGAACTTCAGGCTTTTCGTGATGAAGTGGAAGCTAACGGATTCCCGGCTGATTTTGTACGAGAGCTAAAGAATCTGGGATATACGAATTCCCAAATTGAAGAACTGAAGTCTTCTCTCATTAAGAAGAGTTACTCTTTCGACAAAGCCGAGGTTTTGGGAAAGCTTGACTCTCTAATCAATACGAATAGAGGTCTAATTACATCCTTTGATAAGCTGGCAACGAACCTGCAAGAGAATTGGATCCCCTATTTGACTGCCATGCCATCCGTTCATGATCTTGCTCCTATAGCAGATGCAGGTGAGTCGTATAGCGGGAGTGAAGGCAGTCAGATTATGTTTGACGGATCCCATTCCAAGAGCCCAAGTTCAATAGTCAAGTATGAGTGGGATTTGGATGGAGATGGGGCTTTCGACGATGCTTCCGGGGCAAAACCGACTTTTACCTATGACCGAAATGTGAATAAACTAATCGGCTTAAAGGTTACAAACGAGGAGGGATGGTCAAATATCGATTATGCTTCCGTATTTATTGAAAATAGCAACAAGGCGCCTCGTGTTACTTCTCTTGCACCGGACCGGGAGGGAGTAGAGGTCATTGCCAATGAAACGAAGGTTTTTTCTATTGAAGCTGAGGATTTGGAGAGTGAGGAGGTTAAGATCGAGTGGTATATCGATCGGGTTCATGCAGGTTCAGGGAAAATCTATTCCTACACTCCTTCAAACGATAAAGTCGGAAAGCATGTCGTGGAAGCCATCATAACGGATTCCGAACAGCCATGGGAACACGAAGTGATCAGCTGGCCAGTATCAGTTTTGCTGCCGGACAATGACGGAGATAAATGGCGGGCCAATGTTGATTGTGAAGACAATGATGCACAAGTGAACCCGGGGGCTTCTGAAATATACGGAAACGGCAAGGATGATGATTGTAATCCCGAAACTTCGGATATCAGCAAGCCTCCTAAGGCAGCCTTCTATCCTGGTGGGGATGGAAAAAACGTCGCCTTCTCTCTCTCAGGTGCAAAAGTCGAAGCAGCTTCTAGTCAATATGACAACTACCATACACCACAACAACTGCTTGACATTGGTAATTTATATGGGCTTCCATGGCAGACCCGAACCAATGAAAACCAGTGGGTAATAATAAGCTTAGAAGGAGGCAAAACATTCCTGATTGATCGTGTGCAAGTCATGCCTCGATACTATTATCAACATCAAAGGGTTAAGGACTTTGAGGTAGCAGTCTCAACAACGACTCTGGATCATGACGCCTTCACTACAGTACTCAAGGCTACTGCAGATGACAACGGAAATGTGCAAGAATTCAAGTTACAAAAGCCAGTACCGGCCAAATATGTCATGTATCGGCCGCTAAATTCCCAAGGTGGCGGGGAATACATTTCGACTCAGCAGTTCCGAGTCAAAACACCACAAATTAGTGTACCAACTGTAACGTTTGAAAATCAGTCAACAGATCCGGAGAATGATATCGTGTCATGGGAATGGGACTTTGGCGATGGCAGCCCTATCAGCACAGAAAAGAACCCTACACATACTTTTCCTGATTCTGGAGCTTACTCCGTTACTTTAAAAGCAATCGATGCTAATGGGAATATGGATGCTTACACAATGGAACAAACGATTCAGCCTGTTGACTTCGAATTCTTGCCAAAGAATCCAAAGGAAGGAGAACAAGTTACCTTTTATAATAATTCAATCGGAGCAGATAACGGGCAGCTTACAGCCCGGGAATGGAATTTCGGTGACGGCTCTCCAGCGACTTCTGCATCTAGCGAGACTCACAGGCATACCTTTAAAGATAATGGAACATTTTCGGTTTCACTTGAAATTACAGACAAGAATGGAAAGAAATATAAGGGCCATAAGGACATTACCCCTGTGAATGTCACACCAACTGTAGATGCTGGGGCAGATATGGTAGTTCGATCAAATCAGAAAGTGAACTTCTCTCCTTACATCACAGATCCAGGAGCTGATAGTAAATCCTGCCTTTGGGATTTCGGAGACGGAACGACTTCTGATGTGTGTAATCCAGATCATACTTATCCCTTACTCGCAAATGGGGCACCTGACAAGACTTATAGTGCTAAAGTAACAGTAACGGATGATGATGGCGGAACAAGTATCGACAGCCGAACCATTACAGTCCGGGCAGATCGCGATCCAGCTATAGTCGCCTATTACACCTTTGAAAACGACTTTAAAGATCACTCAGGGAATAATAACAACGGTTCACCGGTAGGAAATATGGCATTTGTTGACGGAATCCAAGGAAAGGCTGCCAAGTTTGACGGACATAGCGGTATTGATGTAAAAGATTCCGAATCCCTTGACCTCTCTACCTCTCTATCATTCTCAATGTGGGTATATAAAGAAGATGCTGGAGCAGGTGGGTGGGCAAAAATTTTAACAAAGGGAGACACTTCTGATTATGGTCCCTATGCACTGCTGCATACCCCTGATGGATCCACTCCTGGTGTAAGATTCACGGACGGTCTGACGAATAGGCCTGATCATATGTTTTCGACAGCTGCTACGAAAATGAAGGAATGGTATATGTACACAGTTACTTGGGACGGTTCCACCATCCGTTATTATGTGAATGAGCAACCGGTAGGTACAACTCCTTGGACAGGTGTGTTCCAAAATTCATCCAGTAAGCTTTTAATCGGGTACGACCCACCAGGTGTAATGGAATACTTCCGTGGTTATATGGATAATTTAAGGATTTATAACTATCCGCTTAGCCAGCAGGAAATTTCGGAGTTGTACCAAAATGACCAACAACCGGCAGATCAGGTTCCTCCTGAAACGACTGCACAAGTAGACCCCCCTGCTCCGACAGGAAAGAATTCTTGGTATACTGAGAATGTAAGCATCACACTGGCTGGAACAGATGATGCCTCAGGTATCGACAGGACTGAATATCGCCTAGATGATGGAGAATGGAAAATATATTCTACTCCAATAACAGTTGACACTGACGGAGACTACACAATTGATTACCGGAGTATTGATAAAGCAGGAAATAAAGAAAATTCCAAGACCGTTTCAGTAAAGGTTGATAAAGCTAAACCTATAACCACCGCGGAAAGGACAACATGGCCAAATGGAGAAAATGGTTGGTATCTTGAGGCTACAAGTATCATCCTCCGTGCCTTCGATACAGGCTCTGGTATTGAAAAAACGGAATACCGGATTAACGACAGTGAGTGGAAGGAATATACTGATGTCATTGCGGTGACTGGAGAAGGAATAAACAAGATAGAATATCGCAGTATTGATGCCGCAGGAAATGTTGGTGAGGCAAAGGCAGTAGAAGTGAAGCTTGATCAAACAAAACCGGTTACATCAGCCACTATTAATCCGACTGTGCCAACTGGCACAAATAGTTGGTATACGGAACCCGTACAGGTAACTCTTCATGCATCAGACAATGAGTCAGGTGTTGCTGAAACGAAATACCGGATCAATGGTGGTGAATGGCAGAAGTATACTGGCGAATTACTAATAAGTACAGATGGTAAATATATAATAGAATTCAGTAGCACAGATTTATCAGGTAATACTGAAGAGGCAAAGTCAGTAGACGTATATCTGGATCAGACGAAGCCTAGCACGCTGGCAACTGTCGACCCTTCATCTGCAAGTGGAGAAAACGGCTGGTATACAAAAATGTTGACGGTCACCCTCACAGCAACAGATGAAGGATCAGGCGCATGGAAGACAGAATACCGTATTGACGACGGTGACTGGTCACTCTATACTACCCCTATTCAGTTAACTGAAGAAGGTAGTCATATCGTTGAATATCGCAGTATAGATAAAGCAGGAAATGTGGAGGATTTAAAGTTACTCCAAGTGAATATTGACAAAACTGCACCAGAATTGACAATTAAACTGAGCGACAATACGCTTTGGCCGCCTAATCACAAGATGGTAACGGTTAAAGTAATACCGGAGGTAATGGATACAGGGTCTGGAGTACAAAACATTAGTTTAACGTCCATTACATGCAATGAATCGGATGACGAAACAGGAGACGGTCAAACGGCAGACGATATCCAAAATGCTGAATACGGAACAGCAGATTTTGAATTTGATCTACGTGCAGAACGTTCAGGCAAGGGAACAGGCCGCATATATACAATCACCTATACCATTACGGACATGGCAGGTAACTCTAGAATTGTATCGACAACATTGGCTGTAGGACACGATCAATCGTCGGAAATGTAATTGATGAGGCTGCCTCAAAAAGGTATACAATTCGTTACCTTATTGAGGCAGTCTTGCCTTTTTCATTTTTTACTTTTAAGGTACTTAAAGAACCATATCATTGCTTTTACCGTATCTTAACTTATTACATTGGGCTTGCCTGCTCCTCGATACCACTACTGCACTTCCCTCTTGTATCCAATATTTATAATACTAAAATGATTACCTAAAAAAACAGTAAGTCCTCCTCTGATTAATCTTTGGGGTATTCGAATTTAAATATCTATCCTCCATCCCGTGGTATCATAAAGAAAACTCACTGATTAATAAGACCCTAAGGGCGGTTCATGAGGCGTAGTTCGTCGAAAAACGCTGCTTTTCGACTGCGATGCATATGCTCACGAAGCCTTTCTTCGTGCACTTCTACTTTCCTATTATCTAAAAAATCCGCCTCGTAATAAAAACGATGCGGATTGCTTTAATAAAATCATTCATTTGTTATTCTACTTTAAAAATTTTAACGATATTTACTTAAACATCGATGTAGATGCCTTCTACGTAGGGGTTTCTCTGGATTTCAAGTTAAAACATCGATGTAGAAGCCTTCTACGTAGGTGTTTCCCAGGATTTTAAGTCAAAACATCGATGTAGAAGCCTTCTACGTAGGGATTTCCTCAGGATTTTAAGCCAAAACATCGATGTAGAAGCCTTCTACGTAGGGGTTTCCCAGGATTTTTAGACAAACATCAATGTAGAAGCCTTCTACATAAGGGTTTCCTAGGATTTTAATCAAAAAAGTCGACATAGCTGTCTTTTACGTCGCATTTTATTCTAATTACTACATATTTTTAGCTGCTTATTACATCTTTTGGGGTACTTACGACATAACTCCGAACACTTAATACCTATTTTTCAAAACTTACGACATTCGCTGGATATTAATTGGAAATTCATCGAGCCTGAATGACTTTATTACGGATTTTCCTCTAATTACGACATAAAACAAAGCAAAAGAATCGTCTCCATTCTTCCCTCTTTTTAAATTAGTAATAACAAAGGAATTCCTCGAAAAATGTAGAAAGCTAATTAATAGTTTTTATAGAGAAAAAGGGGGACTCTAATGGAATTAGAAACGATTATACAAAACCTCAAAAGGTTTTTACTATCACTGCCGTATCGGGTTAAGTTAATTCTTATATTTTCGCTGCTTATTTTGATTACTTCAACACTTCTTGGAAGTATTACTTATTATCAATTTGCAAAATCCAGTCAAGAGCGTACAGAAGAATATCAAATCCAGTTAGCTGATCAAATAAATCGAAATCTAGATCGATATCTAAAAGAAATGCAAATCATTTCATTATCTCCCCTCTACAATCAAGAAGTAATGGATATTTTAAAAAATCACCAAACTTCAAGTGTTAAAACCATATTTCCACCAGCAAATGAAAGAATCACGTTATGGCGATATATTTCTAGTTTCATCCATATGAGAGATGAGATAAAAGGAATTCATATTATGGCCAATGACGGAACCATATTTAGTAATTTAGATTCCAATACGGTCATGTTAAAAGTATTTGATACGAATAATGAGTGGGTAGGAAAAATTAAAAAGGCTGATGGAGAATGGGTTTTACTTCCCCTCCATCAACCCAGTTATTATCTAAATAATGATGTTACGGTTTTTTCCGTTGCCCGACTCATTCGAGACCCTTCATCCTATAAACCTCTTGGTATTATCAAAATCGACTTAAAACAAGATTTAATACAAGAAATCTTAAGCAAGACCAATAAATCAAGCCGCATTTTTATTCTGAACAAAGAAAATCAGTTCATTTATCCGAATAAAGAAGATAAACTCATTGGAAGCTCGATCCTATCTGAAATTAAAATGTTTAAAGAAAACAATCATATGAATATTCCAATTGATGGTGTGAACTATTTGGTAGTCTATAACGAATCACCTTATTCAGGCGTTAAAACGATCATGTTAACTCCAAGTGCTGCCATATTAACTGAAGTGAACCATTTACGAAAAGTGGTGATTATGGTCGTTTTAATCGGTATATTAATTTCTTTGTTACTAGGTTTTATTCTATCAAAGCCGCTGGTAGGATCGATTCATACATTAAGAAGGGCAATGAAAAATGTTGAAAAAGGCAATCTGGATCATAGAGTTTCCATTCAATCCTATGATGAAATTGGTCAGCTTGGAAAAGGCTTCAACCATATGATTAACGAAATTGACCGCCTTGTTTCTGAGGTATACAAAACAGGCTTGCGGGAAAAGGAAGCAGAGATCAAAGCACTGCAAAGTCAAATGAATCCTCATTTCCTATACAACACATTAGAGACCATTAATATGCTTGCCATCACAAAGGGGAATTTAGAAGTATCCGATATGGTCTCTTCTCTTGGTCGGTTATTAAGATATACCGTTGATAACTCTTCTAAAATTGTCACATTAAAAGAGGAATTGTCTTTTATACACTCTTATATAGCCATCCAGAGGGTTAGGATGGGGGAGGAACTTCAGTATGGTGAGGACATTGAGCCATCGTTACTTGACGTACTCATTCCAAAACTAGTTTTGCAACCTTTTGTCGAGAATGCCATTCTTCATGGCCTGTTTGGACAGGGAGGCCGTATTGTCATCAAAGCTTCTACTAAAAATCAAATCTTAGAAATAGTCATTCATGATAATGGGAAAGGTGTTTCTATTGAAAAGTTAGAGGAGCTAAAGAAGTCTTTAAAAACTGGTCATACTTTACCGACGAAAAACCATAATGGAATTGCTATGCCAAATGTTCACGAAAGAATACAGTTGCTATATGGGGAACAGTACGGAATAGAAATTGAGAATCAGGAACAAAATGGATTTTCTGTTACGCTCAAAATGCCTATTCAACAAAAGGGGATTGAGGATATTGAAAGAGGTATTAATTGTTGAGGATGAAGCGATTATAAGACAAGGTCTCAAAGTTTTACTTGAAGAAGTCATAGGAGGTTTTCAAGTCATCGAAGCAAAAAGCGGTGAAGAAGGGATGTTAATTTTTCACCAGCGAATTCCCCATTTAATTGTCACAGATATCCGTATGAGGGGGATGGATGGTCTCACGTTTATTTCTAAAGTAAGGCAAATATCCAAAGATGTTCCAATCATCATTTTAAGTGGCCATAGTGATTTTGAATATGCAAGATCTGCGATGCGTTTTGGAATAACGGACTACCTTTTAAAGCCGATTAATCGAGTTGAACTTTCTGAAGCCATTTCAAAGATCTTTAAAGAAACCAAGGCAGACAGTGCGAATGTCTCAAGACAATTTCAAGAAATTCTTCAATTTATCGATGACCATTTAAGCCGTGAGATTACCTTAAAGCATATTGCGGAACATGTATATTTGAATCCACAATATGTTGGTCATCTATTTAAATCAGAGTTAGGGATGACCTTTACAGAATACATAACAGAAGAACGATTAAAAAAGGCAAAAAAGTTATTAAAAGGAACGAATTTAAAAGTATATGAGGTTGCGCAGTTATCAGGCTATAAAAGCCCAAAACACTTTATGACAGTTTTTAAACAAGAAACTGGAATGACACCAATTGAGTATCGTAAATTTTCTTGATATTCGAAAAATATAAGAATAGCGAACTATTTCTATTTTTGAGAGGATATTTTTTAGATACCTTCTTTCTTAAAATGAAAAACAAAGGG
>NZ_JBALPG010000131.1:0-7585 GCF_036965245.1 Neobacillus drentensis | reverse complement strand
GTTTCGACAAATTGATAGTTTCCTGGTTTTAACTCATTCACCACCAGCCTGCCATCCGCATTCGTTACTAAGCCCGATTGGAGCGTTTTTCCTGTTGCATCCTGTAAAGCAAACTCCGCATCGGCCAATGTTACGTTTTGATTGTCTTTGGCAAGCTTCGTTAACTCCACGGAGCCTGTGGTCAATTCATTCATCGCTGTTACTTGGGCCGCTGTGACCTTGCCTTTCACAATGGTAAACTTGACCGGTGTTTGATTCAGGCCATACCCAAATGGCGCCTTCGTTTCAACGAATTGATAATCGCCCGGTTTTAAATCTTTCACAATCAGCTTGCCGTTACTGTCGGTCGTCAACCCGGTTTTCAGTGTCGTGCCTTTCGCATCCTGAAGTGTGAATTCGGCTCCAGACAACGTTACTTCCGGATGGTCTTGATCAACCTTCACGAGTTCAACCGCACCCGTTGAAAGCTGATTCTTCATCGTAATTTGGATTTTTTCCGTTTGTTTTTCGCCAATCGTAAATGCTTGTGGCGTTGGATCCAACTGATAGCCAAACGGTGCTTTGATTTCGACGAGCTGGTATTCGCCTGATTCTAGTTGATCCTTGTAGAGGATTCCGTGCTCATCTGTTTCCAGTTCTGCGATTTTCTTATAGTCGTCGTTTCCTTGCTTCATTTCTAACGCAAATTTGGCTCCTTGTAACGTCTCCGTTTGCTGTTCACTATCGACTTTCGTTAATTCAACTGCACGGATAATCTTTTTATTTTTCACACTAACTTTTGTATCCTTGGCATTGACCGTCACCTTTTGACTATCATTGATGCCTACGAGATAGCCCGTAGGTGCAGCATCTTCCTTCAAAATATAATCATTATAGAGTAAGTTGGAGAAAATTACTTTGCCGTCATCGCCAGTTGTTAATGTGCGGATTGCGATTTTCCCCTCACTGTCATAGAGGGTAAATGTCGCTCCTTTTAACACCTCTCCGCTCGCAGCATCGACCTTGGTTACTTCTAGGCCGCCTTTTTCCCCACTGCCTATGCCCGAGCCGCCTGAAATCTTGACGACTATCTTTTCCGTCGATTCCGTTACTTCGGTAGTGATTTGTTCGCCTTCTAATTTTACGGAATTTGTCAAGGTATCGCCGTTACGGGCATTAATGAATGATTGGTAGTCTAATATATAGGCAGAATCGATGGTCTTAAGGAACTGAACCTCGAAGGTTTGACTTCCTTGATCATCCGTCATTATCTTCAGCGTATAATCGACACCTTGTTTTAATTCAGCCGTTCGATCCTTTGTCACCTTTCCATCTGCCGCTACTTTAGTCGGATATAAATGGAACGAGTCTGCTAATAAAATTTGATTGGAGCTAGGCGTATCGATGATTTTTGCCTTAGAAATGTGGGACTGCCCAAAGTTGATATTTACCGACCAATTCACCACTTTATTATCCTGGACAGCTGCTTTCCGTGTGTATTCTTCGCCAAATTGAACAGAGACGCTGGCCGTAAGCTTTGTTACTTCCGTAGTTCCATCCAATAGTGTAGCTGTATTGTTATACGTTTTTTTAATCAGTTTACCTTTTACACTAGTTTTATAGGTAATAAAGTAGGGTGAATCAATTTCATGCAAAAACTTGATTCGCCATCCAGGATTGCCATCTTTATCTTTAATCATTGTCACGGTGTAATCCTTATCAAGCGTTAACTCCGTCCCTATCTTTGTTCCATTGTTCGCGCCCGTCAGTTCCATCTGATAGACTTTGAGTGAATCGGCTACGAGCTCCTGGTCTTGAAGAAGATAATCTTCCACCACAGCGTTGGAAATGTGTTTAAGGTTATAGTTTACGCCCACATTCCAGGTAATTTCCTTTGTCACCGCGTTGTAGGACCCATTTTTATAGCCGTTATTCTGTGTGCTGGTGTCCGGGGTAAAAGTGGCGGTCGCATCTTTCATTTGCTGTTTGCCTGCTTCATCTTCCCACACTAGCGTTGCTTTATTTTCTAAATAATTTTTATTACCATTATCTCTTGCTTCATAATCAAACTTCGTTTGATAACTGATGTAATGCGTTTCGTTAATCGGCTTGAGGAAGGTAAGGTTGAAGCCAGCTTCTCCATTATCGGTTAACTTATAGTCAACCCCTTGCGTTAATGCTACTCTTTTCCCGTCCACATCCTTTTCAATTTTCAGTGTATCTGGAAGTAATGACAGTCCTTTATTTGGAAAAATATCGGTTAACACTACATTTTTCATAAAAAATTCATCAACATTAAACTTTATTCCCATTTGGTCGATTTATTATAGTAGTTGGTTTCAGGGTATTCTGGTTTATTGGTTTTCGTTAGGATCCCTTGGCTAGTGTTTCGCGACGCACTGGCCTTGTCGGTTCCTGACTCTACATTATTCGTAATGGTACCATTGTCGAATACTCGATCCTTCGCTTTGGTTTGATAGACAATTTTGTAAGCTTCATGTATATCCTTGTTGAACTTAAATTCAAAGCCATCTTGGCCCGTTTTCGATATTGGTGTAATCGTATATTGATCGGCTGGGAGCAACTGTTCCGTTTTTTCAGCGCCATTAGCGTCTAAGGTGATTTGATACACTTTAAAGGAACCATCGACAAGCTCTTGCGTATTCGTGAAATAATCGGTTAAGACCGCGTTATTCTTGGCAATGGTTTTTTCATTATAGTTGTATTTTACCGTCCAATCGATCGTTTGTGTTTTCGCATCATAGCCTGTTGATTCTTTCGCGAGCGGTGTACCTCGACCGACTGAGACTGTGGCCTTCGCCTTTAATTCATCGATATTCGTCCCGTGAAGCGAGGCTTCATTCACAAAGCTCGTTTGATCTGCATCTGTAATATTCGTTGTAAAACTAAGGCGATAGGCTGAACGAATCGGATCCGCTTTAAAACGAATTTGAAAGTCTCCCCCATCGGTTGTTTTTTCGACCGTATACTCGTCCGGGTTCACCACATCTCCTTGTTTTACGCTGCCGTCCAACTGAACATCGAGATGATATAGCTTGATCGAACCTGGCTGTAAGGCTTGTCCTTTTTGGATCGGATCCTTTAGAATGGCCTGGTCCACTTTCGCTAGCTGTTTGTTAAAATCAACCGTCCAATCAATGCTTTCTGCATTGTAGGCTTTATTGGGGACACCTTTCTTATCAATGGGTGGCCCTGGTTTCGGCTGGAAAGTAACCGGAATTTCGACAACCTGTTCATCCTTAATTGGAAAAACAATCTCTTTTGTCACGCTGCCGACCAGTTGTTCACTAAATTCTGTCCATAGTTTGATGGTTCCATTGACATTGGAATGGGTCTCAATTTCACCGTTAAACGTCATCGTGACCTTTCCTTCTTTTGTCACGGTGAAAATTCCGACTGTACCTCCATCAAACAACAATGGTTGGGGATCAATATCATTGTATACCGCAAACTCTTTCGGCAGGTTAAAGCTAAAATGATCTCCATCTTTATACCCATGATTGTTTTTCAGTGCCCATGTAATGGAAATTTCTACTGCTGACCCTAAGCTCGGGTGCAGATCGGGATTTTCCCCCGCATGAATGACATTGCCCTTTTCATCCTTTAGAACCACACCTGTGAGAATATTTTCTTTAATCTCACTAGCTGCCTGGGCGGTGGCAGCGGTAGTTTCTGTCTCTTCGGCCATTGCTTTGAATGGATAAATTCCACTAAGCAGGGTCTGGGCGACCAACATAACTAAAATGGCCATAATCCTCATCTTTCTTTTCATCACTAGCTTCTCCTTGCTATTATTTCCTTTATTGCAAAAGGATTACATACTAAAGAACTATTATGAAGGTCACAACTATACAAAAACTCTACAAATCTATGACTATTGTCGCAGATAGAAAGTTTTTATAAAGATAAAAAATCTTCCACATCTGTGAAAGATTTCTTATTCTAAGACTTCATTTTTCCAATATTGAGGAATTCTCCACCTCTATGAAAAATTTCTTATACTAGGACTCCCTTTTTCCAATCTTGATACCACTTCGTTATATACGCGCTTGGCAGGATGTCAAATTCCTCCTCTAACACTTTTGCCAGCTCCTGATAGTGGTGATTCACCAATAGAATATTGTCCTGTTCCGCATAAATTTTCATTAAGGAAAAATAAACTTCTTCTACTGCCGGCTGCCGTTGTTGTATTTCACTATACCAGGTAATCGCTTCATCTATTTGTCCATGATCTAAATACCAGTTTGCCAGCTGTAGAGCTGTTTTTAGCCATAGTTGCTCGAGACGGTGGCGTTCTGTTTCTGCCCACCAGTAATCATGATGTTGCAAATAGATTTCGGTATTCAATTTCATTAAGGCACAATAGTTCGTGATGGTGTGTTCGTTGAGGGCCGGAGCTGATTGTATCCCTTTTTCCCACACCTCGAGATTGAAGGCAATGTTCTCTATCCTTAGTATGTACCCTTCGGTTGTGTTCTCGATTTTGAAGTGGCCGTTAAATCTCTTCAGCGTTTTCCGGATA
This sequence comes from Neobacillus drentensis, assembly GCF_036965245.1. Taxonomy (GTDB): domain Bacteria; phylum Bacillota; class Bacilli; order Bacillales; family Cytobacillaceae; genus Neobacillus; species Neobacillus drentensis_G. The sequence continues at coordinate 3,063 of NZ_JBALPG010000131.1, read as the reverse complement.
TGATATATGGTCGTATATAGTTGTGAATAGGCTCTCTCTTGTTCATAGTCAGGCCAAAGGAGATCGACAATGAGCGACTTATGAAGCAGTTGTCCACGGTATTGAAAGAGGTAAAGAAACAATTCTTGTGCCTTTGTCGTCCGCCAGTGGATCGTTTCCAATTTAATCGTAACCTGGCTGCCAATATTCATGTGGAGTTGTGGTGTAGGATATAAGCCTTCATTTTCTTGAGTATGTAATTGTTGCTTGATTCGTGCGATTGTTTTTGCCAATCGTTCGTTTTGAATGGGCTTGACCAAATAATCAAGAGCGTTCAGTTCAAACGCATTGACAGCAAATTCATCATATGCCGTAACAAAAACAATATGGACGTGCGGCTTTTCTTCGATAATCTGTTCGGCCAATTCAAGACCATTGATTTCCGGTAAGTGAATATCTAGAAAAACAACATCTACCTCTAGCTGCTGAATCCTTTCTCTCGCCACAACAGGATTTACAAATTTTTCAACAACTTCAAACTCATCTATCTTCACCAGCTTCATTTCGAGATAATCCAAAGCAAGCGGCTCATCATCAACAAGAATTGCTTTCATATTCTTCTCCTTCCATCCAAAATCACTCTAATTCTATTTTACCATTTTTTTAAATTGGTAGTAATATGGTATCATTCGGTTGCTGTTACATAGGTATATAGTCATAGAATCGATCTTTTCTAAAGGCCGCGGTGCAGATCCGTTTCCTATTTTCGGGCTCCAATAAACCCTATATTGGTTACCTTTCTCAATTTTTCTCACTTGGTTCGGGTTCCAATATGGAGGCTAAGCTACAACGATGATGAGGAACCTCGGGTTTCGGACTTTTATAGAGACTCTTCGCTACAGGAGTGACTTGCATTCTTGGAGATCGAGCGCTTATACAGGTTCTAAGCTACCATAATGACTAAAAAATTTTGGAGGCATTTGGTTTTTGGAAGAGACGTCCAAGAATTCCGGAAAAATCAGCGAGATGATTTTCTAACAATCGAAATTCCAAGCTGCCCCCCTCCTCTAATCGCAATTTTTTGGGTATAATAAATGAATATGGATTTTTTTAAAAGATTACCTGGAACGTTTTTGGGCGGATTTTTATAAAATGATTGAAGCTTCTTTGGACGGAGTTTACGGTCTTTATTTTTCTATCAAAAGGGGGTTGCGGCCTTGGAGTCTACACCTGCAAATAAATTATTGCTTGCATTTTCCGATGAGATGCGGGAGCTGCTGAACCCGAATGCAGTCGAAGATGCGAAGCTTATACAAAAGGGCTTGATCCTGTACCGGCAAGGGATGGTGCAGCAATTACATATTGGGGATGAGGTAATTACGGCGGTTGTGCAGGATGTGACGCCTGTGAAGGTCCGGCTTGATCTCGACTTTATGGCGATGAGCGAGTGTTCGTGCCCGACGGAAGGCTTATGCCGCCACCAGCTGGCTGTTTTTTTCAGTGCGTACTCGAAGGTGGGCAGTGTCTCGGATTGGGTGACGGATTGGCGCGAGCCGATTCGCGAGAAGAAGGCAGCTTCGGGCTGGGGGATGCAGACGGCGAAGGATTTAATTAAGGCGAACGGCATGCTGAAGCCGGATTACAGCCGCTGGGTGCATTCCTTTGAGGTAAGCTTTGATACGCTGCTTGCTTCGAAAAAGTACACAAGCCCTTATGTGATTCCAGAGTTGTTTGGGATTTACAAGCGGCGGATTCAAGCGAGTGCCCCGATGGAGCAGGAGTGGCGCTTACTTTATGAATTGGTCGGGATCGTGGTATCGTTTCGAAAGCTGGCGGCTTTGTGTGAGCGGCTTGGTCATGATGAGGATACTGTGAGGCGTGCCTATCTGCATTTGTTCCATAATTTGATGGATGATGCTGAGGATCTGGCTGTGAAGATTGGGGTGCAATCGCTGCCGTTTGCGTTTGATGAGTTTATTGAGAAGTTGAAGGACGATGCGTTGGAACTGCTGACGTGTTCCAGCGGACTTGAGTATGAGCGGATTTATTTGTACCGCCTGTTATGGGTTCATTTTTTCAAAAAGAAGCCTTGGCGTGAGGAGGAACTATTGAAGATTCAGACCAGGCTAAAGGAGCTTCAAGATTGGGAGAATCCTATGCCGCTGATGGTGGCCGGGGTCCATATCAATCTGCTCCATGGGAATGATAAGACGGCGTTAAAGTTGGTCGGTCAGTTTGCGGCAAAGGAAATTGCGCCTTATATGGTATATTGGATTGACTATTTGTCCGGCTTAAAGGCGTGGCGCCGGGTTGGGCCAGTGATTGAATTGTTTTTGCAAAAAGTAAAAGCGTATTTGGAGGATTTGGGCGGCTATCATAGCTGTACGACGTTTGCCCGGAATGCGCTGCGGTCTATGGCTCCCTATTGTGCGGAAATTGACCGGGTTGATTTGTATGAGCGGGCGCTGCTGGCGCTGCTCCCCTATAGCTTCGGTGAGTATGAGTATTTGTTGTTTGAGCGCGGGCAGTACGATCGCTGGGGTGAGCTTCAGGCGTTTGTTGGCTTGGACTTTTATGATTTGCCGAAGGACCGCTTGAAGGTTGTCGAGAAGGAGCGGCCTGAGGTGCTGCTGGCGATGCTTCACCAGACCGCACAGCGCGAGATTGACCAGAAAAACCGCGGGAGCTATCGGCTTGCTGTTCGGCATTTGAAGAAGCTAAGGACGTTGTATAAGAAGCTGAAGCGTGTTGATGACTGGCAGTATTTTTTGGACACCTTGATGGACCGGACAAAACGGCTGCGCGCCTTTCATGAGGAATGCCGGAGGAGTAAGTTGATTGAAGGTTGAGTAGGATGTGGAGTTTTGGGGTGTGTTGAGGTGTGGTAGCCCCCATCGTTTAGTACGGTGGGGCGCTGGGACTTTTGAGGGAAAAATTATTGTTTTTACGACAGTGAAAATGCTTGGGGGCTTTGAATGAAAGTTCTGGGTATTTCTCAGGACCATGTAAGACATTTACTCGATTTTTCAGTGAGTTTTGAACTTACGACCGACTAATAAAGATATTTTTGATTGGTTACTAGTG
>NZ_JBALPG010000130.1:25850-27302 GCF_036965245.1 Neobacillus drentensis | reverse complement strand
TTAAGCAGGAAATCGCCTTTGGTAGTCCGAATCCGTGGCTTATTCGGACAGGTTAAGCAGGAAATTGCCTTGTCTTGTCCGAATACGAGGTTTATTCGGACAGGTTAAGCAGGAAATCGCCTTATCCTGTCCGAATGCGAGGCTTAAGATCCTAGTCACATAATGGTTTTTAACCAGTATAAAAGAAAGAATGGCTTGAAAACTTCGAGCCATTCTTTTTGTGTATCATACTGCGTTTTTATTGACTTATTTTTTGGGGATTTGGCGGTCTCATCATAGTCATGCTGAATCTTACCAATATTACTACGTAGCCAACCTCAGTACAGTATAACCCATTCTTTTAAGAGCCGAATCGGTCTAATGCTTTTATGCTTTTAAACTATTTTAATCTTACAACATAGTTTATATGACTACCAAAAGAATAGAGATAGAACAGCTAATGAAGCAATAGCACCAAACGCAATTCCAGCGCCAAAGCCCCAGCCCCAGCCTCCGTAACCAAAACCGCCTAGGCCTCTGCGACGCCCCAGTGGTTGAAGAAAAACTCTGTTGTTGGTAACACGGTGAATGATTCCTCTATGAATTCTTCCGTCAAGGGTTCTGATATCAACTGCTCTACCCATGTGTCTTTGGCACAATCCATAATAATGAGCCGACATTTTCTCTCACCTCCAATTACTAATGAACCATACGACATTATACGTATTGAAATCATTATCGTAATGGACAAGTGTAATAGGGGATTAGTGGAAATTTAAAATCTCTGAAATCGAACTTGGCTGGGCACCTTTAAACTATTTTCTTTCATGGAAACATTAATCAGGAAGAAGTAAAAAACGTTTTATATCTTTGGTTTTTGTCCAACAAATTGGATGACATGTGATAATCCATTATGTAATTCACCTTCTTTACGAATAACCTCACCCATAAAAAAGTGAACAATACGCCAATTTGAGAAAGTTTGTAAAAACTCTTCAGGAGAATATAAAAAATCCAATTCTTTTGGTCCCCCACTTTTATAAGGAAGTTGATAGTGAGAATATACCTCTGTAACAAAATAGCCACCTGGCTTTACTGCTTCTTTCACGCCATGAAGTGTTTTTCTGCGTAATTCGATTGGGAAATGTCCAAAAATACATACAATTTCATCCCACTGAGTTACATCCCATTGTGCTTCATTTAAATCAACAAGTTCTGTTTTAACAGTTACACCTCTTTCATCTGCAAGCCTTTTCGTTTTTAGAAGTCCTGATTCCGCATAATCCCAAGTAGTAACGTTCATTCCTTTTTCAGCTAAAAAAACGGCATTCCGGCCTTCCCCTTCTGCAATTGCTAATACATTCCCGGATAATTGCAGCTTTTCTTGTATTTCAGATAAAAACACATTCGGTTCTGTACCATAAACATAGTTCTCATCTTGAAAACGGTTATTCCACTGATTCATATCCAAAT
>NZ_JBALPG010000130.1:25430-25811 GCF_036965245.1 Neobacillus drentensis | reverse complement strand
AATAACATATTTCATCGAAAATTAATTTAAAATCAAAATTCCATTTCTTACTAACACTATTACGAACATTCATACATTTTATTCCTAAATTTATAATCTCATATTGCAATAGAATTAATAAGTTTCTGTTAAGAGGTAAATAGAATAAAAAATAGGACTAACTCAGCCCTATTTAAAAAAGTTTATAAAAAATTACGATGACTCCTACCAGGAGCCCAATTATAACCCCAGGTCATATTGGAGGTAAATATTTCATCCGGGGTTTTTTATTATTTATTCCTCAAGCACCGTTTCCACAGTTTTTCAGATTTTTGTTTTTCATTTGTATCCCCTTTTGGTTTAGTAATTTTTTTCCTTAGAAATTTTTATAATTGATGCACT
>NZ_JBALPG010000130.1:19193-25408 GCF_036965245.1 Neobacillus drentensis | reverse complement strand
CTTAAAATTTGTAGGCCACAAAATTTTGGTCGCCATTTTCTCCCATACATTCATTAGATCTTAAAGCTTATAAAATTTCCATCCATGTCTTCGCTGCAGTAGCTAAGATTAATATTCCCATAATGACTTGCAAAACCTTCGTATTAACCCTTTTCCCTGTATTAGCTCCAATAGGTGAAGCTATTAAACTAGCAACAACTATGATAAGCGAAGGTAGGAATTCCACTTGTCCCGTTGAGATTTTTCCGGAAACAGATCCTATAGATGAAATAAATGTAATGGCTAACGAAGAGGCAATTGTCATTCTTGTAGGGATCTTTAAAACAACCAGCATAATTGGTACTAATAGAAATGCGCCTCCCGCACCTACAATACCAGCCCCAATCCCAACGATGAAGGCAAATAACGCTGCTAGCCACTTGTTAAATGTCACTTGTTCTAAAGGAATATCATCTATTCCTTTTTTAGGAATAAACATCATAATAACGGCAATCATCGCTAAAATTCCATATACGATATTAATTCCGCTCTCCGGCATGTGAGTTGAGCTGAAACCTCCAATAAAACTTCCGATTAAAATACTTATTCCCATATAGGCAATGAGTGTTTTATTTAAAAACCCGCCTTTACGGTAAGCCCAAACTCCGCCAATTGTCGCAAAGAAAACTTGGATTGCTGTAATTCCCGAAACTTCATGTGCTGTAAAATGACCTACACCAAGGACAACTGGAATATATAACAACATCGGGAAGTTGATGATGGCTCCACCTATGCCTAACATCCCAGAAATAAATGAACCTACAAATCCTATTAGGAAGATGGTAATGATAAAGCTAATATCCATGTCGTCCTCCTTTAGAAAAGGGAACCTTAATTGGTTCCCTTTATAGTTTACCCTTTTTTAATCCAAAATTTAAACACTCCGTTTTCTTCCTCGTCTTTTAAAATCTCATGTCCACCTGATTTAGCCCAGGCTGTTAGATCATTTTTTGACCCTTTATCTGTTGTATGAACTTCTAATACTTGATCTGTTTCAAGCTCTCCAATGGCTTTTTTTGTTTTAACAATTGGCATTGGACAAGCTAAACCTTTTGCATCTAATAGTTTTGTTGATTCCATTCTTATACTCCTTTGTTTAGTATTATCGAACCGCACAACGGTTTGGTCCGATCTCCATTTCACTTTGTTTATCTAGATCAGGATTGATTTTTCCCATATTCGTTTCACGAATTTCTTGATATGCATTTGGCTGCGGTGGTAAGTTTTCTGTTACTATTTTTCTGAATTCAGTTTCATCTTCAATTTTAAGACCATGATTATTTGCAAACAATGTACCTAATTTTTCTGACACACTACCGTCATCGTTTAACTCGTCAATAATCATAAAATGAGCAGGAAGCACAATAAGCTCTTTTGATAATTCTTTGTAAAGGCTGTAAAGTGTTCCTCTTAAATCTTCCACCCAGTCTTCTGCCTTACCTGCTAGGTCAGGTCTTCCAATTGAATCAATAAATAAAATATCACCTGAAAGTAGGTATTTTTTATCCACTATAAAAGAAGTAGATCCAATCGTATGACCTGGAGAATGTAATGCGTGTATATTAATAGAAGTATTTCCTATTGCAACATCATTACCGTCTTCTAATGGCTGGAAATTAAATGTTACTTCTGTTGCATCTTTTGGTGGCAGCCAGTAGGTTGCGCCAGTTTTTTCAGCGATCATACGCCCTCCTGAAATATGATCCGCATGAAGATGCGTATCAAAAACATGAGTAATTTTTGCACCGATATTTGCGGCAAAATCAAGAAAGATATCAGTCATACGTGTTGCATCAATAAGGGCTGCCTCACCATTGGAAACAACCATGTAGGATAAACAGCCTTTGCCAATTCTGACAAACTGATAAACTTCGCCTCCATCATTTAAGTTACCAACTTTAACCGGTTCTAAATGTTCACTCCATGCTTTCATTCCACCCTGAAGATATGACACCGTTATTCCAGCATCAGACAGCATTTCTGCTATCATAATGGAAGAACCTTCCTTAGCACAAACAACTAATACCTCTTTATTAGTAGGAATTTTTTCGATAATTTCTTCTACACCATCAAGTAACTCAAAATATGGAACATTTAAATAATCAAAGTTTTCTCCTTCGATTTTCCAATCTTGAAAATCACTTTCATTTCGAACATCTAGAATAAACAGCTCTTCTTTATTCAATACTTTCTTTGTTACCTCTTTTGCTGTCATTAAATTTACAGTCATTTTCCGACCTACCCCCCATGGTATTATTTTGTTTAAAAAAATAAGAATACCCACTAAACAAAAATGCTTATTGTTAGATTCCTATTGTTTTACCGGTCCATTGATTCATGCCTGGTACAACATTGATTACGTTCATAAATCCATTTTTTGCTAATAGCTGTGCAGCAAGATCGCTGCGGTTGCCTGTACGACACAATACAAGTATTTCATTTTCTTTGTTTAATTCGTCCATTCGCTCCTCCAATTCACCTAAAGGGATCGAGATGGCATTTGGAATATGGTTAAAAGCATATTCAGCTGCTTCTCGAACATCGAGAATAACGATGTTTTCATTTGCTTCAAGTCTTTTTTCAAGATCTTCATTATTGATAATATTTTGATGCTTCTTCTCGTTTGTTTCATCATGAAAAGATTTATGAAGATAATGTTTCAGCACTCCGCCTTCTTCTATTGTCCCTAAAAAATGATGACCTGTACTTTCAGCCCATGCTTTTATGTCTGCTTTTGACCCTTTATCTGTCGCTAGAACTTCTAATACTTGCCCTCCCTCGAGATTATTCATAGCCTTTTTTGTTTTTACAATGGGCATTGGACAAGCTAAGCCTTTTGCATCTAATATTACGTTTGCTTTTATGTCTTTCATCATAAACCTCCTGTTTTAATACCTATATGGGTATAATTATTTTTAAAAAAACTATTCTACTTTACCTTCCCAAGCAAGCATTCCATCAACCATGTTGATCGCTTTAAATCCATAGCTTTCAAGAAATTGTGAAGCCCGACCGCTTCTTGCGCCTGAACGGCAGACCATGATATACTCTTTTGATTTATCTAATTCATGCATGCGAAACTCAACTAATCCTAAAGGCATATTTATAGCGCCTGGTATTATTCCAGTCCTTACTTCATCCACTTCGCGAACATCGATGATATTTAATTTATTTCCATCATTTAATAATGCTTCAACCTCTTTTGCAGTAATTTGTCTCATTATATAGACCTCCTTAAAAGTTTAATGAGGACCTTGTGCTCATGTTGACTTAAACATTTGACATTTGGTCCCGCCTTTTATGAAGAGGATACTTTCCACCTATTTTTTTAGATGAATAGATTAACATTCCCCTCTTGTGCATCTGCTAAATATGCTGCAACTCCTGCATATTCAATATGATCTAATAGTTCTTCTTGTTGCAAACCTAACAAATCCATCGTCATTGTGCATGCTACAAGTTTTACATCCTGCTCCTGAGCCATCTCGATTAATTGTGGTAAAGTAAGCGCATTATGTTTTTTCATAATATCTTTGATCATTTTAGGACCAAATCCAGCAAAGTTCATTTTTGAAAGTCCCATTTTATCCGCGCCTCTAGGCATCATTTTTCCAAACATTTTTTCCATAAATCCTTTTTTCACAGGAATATTTTCCTCTTTACGAAGTGCATTTAAACCCCAAAACGTGTGAAAAATAGTTACTTCATGATCATAGGCAGCTGCACCATTGGCGATGATATAGGCTGCCATTGCTTTATCGTAATCTCCACTAAATAAAACAATTGTGGTCTTTTTCTTTTCTGACATGAAATTTACCTCCTGAATTTTCCGTTTAAATACCATTGTGGGTATTTTTCTGGATAAAAAAATTTTCCTTTTATTATCAAAAAAATTAAAATATCATTTTCCTCTTCGTATTTTAATAGTTTATGTCCACCTGATTTTGCTCAAGCAGTCAGATCATTTTTTGGTTTAACAATTTATATAATATACCCACCAGGGTATAATGTCAACTCATATATTTATTTATTTTTTTTCATGCGATGCACTATTTAGTTATTTATCACGTACATCCGATAGGACATAGCTCATTCTTAATCTTTACGTTGGATGAATGGACTTAAGAAATTCTTTTAACTTACAGGTACATTACGAAAATGTCTATAAAAAAGTATGACCTGAGAAACAAGTCATACTCTCTAATTGATTAAATATAAAACCATCGATAACATATTGGAGTAAATCTATATTTTCATTTATTATTTGACTGACTGGATTCCAGTTACTTATTATTTCTTTTTAATCCAAAATTTAATGATCTTATCAATTTGTTCTGTTTTTAAGATCGTATGTCCAGCACTTTTTGCCCAAGCTGGAAGATCATTTAAGGAACCTTTATCTGTCACATGAATTTCTAATACTTGACCGCTTTCCAATAACTCAATACCTTTTTTTAGTTTAACAATTGGCATTGGACAAGTTAATCCACTTACATCCACGACTGAATCGACTTTTATTTCATTTGTATTTTCTACGATCGTTTCCCCGAGGTCATTTGTCATAGTTTCAACAGCATTCTCTATATTACTTCCAAATACAGCGGAATATGTTTTCCAACCACCATCAACATTTTTTACGTGATACCCGTTGTTTTTTAAAATCCGGCTGGCTAAATATCCTCTTAAACCAACTTGACAGCTGACAAATATGGTCTGATCGTTTGGAATTTCTTCTAATTTCTTCCTTAGGTCATTTAAAGGGATATTTATTGAGCCTTCAATAAATCCAAATTCTCGTTCCATTGGTTCACGAACGTCAATTAATAGTCCGCCTTCTGCAACAATTTGATCCACTTCATGCCACTGAATTTGTTCTAATTCACCTTCCATGATGTTAGAAGCTACATAACCAGCCATATTCACTGGATCCTTTGCTGATGAATATGGTGGCGCGTAGGACAATTCTAAATTAGTTAAATCCTCTACGGTTAATCCACCTTTAATGGCTGTTGCAATCACATCAATGCGCTTATCAACACCGTCTGCTCCCACTGCCTGTGCTCCATAGATTTTTCCTGTTCTTTTATCAAAAATTAATTTTAAAGCAATCGGTGCTGCACCTGGGTAGTAACCAGCATGAGAACTTGGGTGAATGTGAACTACCTCATAGGACATGCCTAAACGCTTTAATGTTTTTTCATTGTTTCCTGTAGCAGCAACAGTTAAGTCAAATACTTTTGCAATTGAAGTACCCAAAGTCCCTTGATACTTCTCATTTTTACCCATCATATTATTTGCAGCAATACGCCCTTGACGGTTAGCCGGTCCAGCGAGAGGAATCATTGCCTTAGTTCCGTTAATATAATCAACAACCTCTACGGCATCGCCGATTGCAAATATATCCTTGTTTGAGGTTTGAAGAAATTCATTAACAATAATTCCTCCGCGCTCTCCTAATTCCAATCCTATAGACTTGGCTAATTCATTTTCCGGTCTGACACCGATTGAGAGAATCGTCATATCTGTATCGATCTCAGTCCCATCAGAAAGTTTAACCTTCCTTCCTTGGTCAGCAAATGATTGGACACCATTTTCTAATATTAACTTTACGCCTTTTTCTTTTAAATGAGTGTGTAAAATACTGGCCATTTCAAAATCGATTGGAGCGATAATTTGATTTGCCATTTCAATAATGGTAACTTCTATTCCTCTATCCACTAAGTTTTCAGCCATTTCAATACCAATAAATCCTCCACCAATAACTACAGCCTTTTTAGGATTTTTGATATCAACATAGTTTTTGATTAAATCCGTATCCGGAATATTTCTTAAGGTAAATAATGTTTGGTTTTCTTTTAATCCCGGGATTGGTGGTACAATTGGTCTTGCCCCAGGTGATAATAATAACTTGTCATACGATTCTTCGTAGACTTCCCCAGTTTGTAAATTCTTGATGGTTACTTTTTGGTTTTTAGCATCGATGCTCAATGCTTCACTTAAATTACGAATATCAAGATTGAAACGTTCTGACATTCCTTTTACCGTTTGCACTAATAATTTGCTTCTATCTTTGATGGTTTCACCTATATAGTAAGGTAGTCCGCAATTAGCAAATGAAATATATTCACCACGTTCCACGAGAATGATTTCCACATCTTCACTAATTCTTCTTAATC
>NZ_JBALPG010000130.1:16848-19174 GCF_036965245.1 Neobacillus drentensis | reverse complement strand
CCTATGATAATTATTTTCTTTGTCATATTTATTCCCTCCTAAATTATTTATCGAAATTACCATCCTAAAATTTCTTTATTTTTTCAATATACCCTTCGGGGTTTAATACCCATATAGGTATTATAAACCGCAAAAAAAAATTGTGAAAGTCTCTTAATGTGACTTTCACAATTTCCTCACAATTTATAAATAAGGTCTTCTTTATTAAACACGCCTTTAGCAAATCTTCTAAAGAACCTACGCATTCAATTTTCTAATACTTATAACCTGTTGTATTTATAGCATTAACCTTAAACTAAGATCTATTGCATAATTTTTAAAATGTTAACATTCCCATTTTTATGACCAATAACAACTGTGTCGGCCATTTTAATAAAAAGACCATTTTCTACTACACCAGGTATCATATTCAGTTTTCGATTTAATTCATCTGGTTCTTGAATTGTTGAAAAGTGGCAGTCCAGAATATAATTCCCATTGTCTGTTATAAAAGGAATGTTGCCTTCAGTTCTTAATATAGGAATACAATCTAATCCACTTAATTGTTTGCTTGTTATCTCAAACCCAAATGGTACAACTTCAACGGGCAGGGGAAACCTCCCTAAATTAAGTACACTTTTCGACTCATCTATAACGATAATTAAACGGCGAGAAATAGATGCTATCATTTTTTCTCGTAATAACGCACCACCACCACCTTTAATTAGGTCTAAATTTCGATTAACTTCATCCGCTCCATCTATGGTTAAATCTAATTCGTTCACTTCTGGTATAGGAATTAATGGGATTTTATGTTTTTTTGCAAGTATTTCAGTATTTTTAGAAGTGGGTACACAGCGTATTTCTAATCCATTTTTGACTAGTTCTCCAAGCTTTTTAATCGTCCAAAAGACTGTAGAACCTGTTCCAAGCCCAATAACCATTCCATTTTCAATATACTGAACAGCTTTTTCTCCTGCGAGTTTTTTTCCATCCATAGATACATTCCACCTTTTATTAAAAAAAGAATATAGACTTTTTCTGTAAAGATAAGAATCTATACCCTTTTTTAAGTTGAAGTGTGACCTCTAAGAAAAAAATATTTTCCGTTATTTTGTTAAAATGATCGGTCCATTTTTAGTAATGATCAGTGTGTGTTCATACTGTGCAACAAAGCTTTTCTCTGTAAGAAAGGTCCATTCGTCGTTTTCCTGTTGAAATACTTCCTCTTCTAAGGTTGAAATAAATGGTTCAAATGCAATAACCATTCCTTCCTTTAACAATCCGTTGTCCGAGGTTTCATTATAATTATAAATGTACTCAGGTTCTTCGTGAATCGTACGTCCAATCCCATGACCAGTTAAATTTTTAATAACCGTTAATCCATGCTGTCTTGCAATTTGGTGAACTACCTTTCCCATTCCAGTGATTTTAGAGCCTGGTTTTGCTTTCTTTAGACCTGCTTCAAATGCTTCTTTAGCTACTGCACATATTTTTGTTAAAATCTCTTCTCCATTACCTACTACAATGGAAATGCCTGTATCAGCGAAATAACCGTTTTTGGAGCCAGATACATCTATATTAACGAGATCTCCCTCTTGAATTATCCGATCACCAGGAATTCCATGGGCTACTTCTTCATTTATACTAATGCATGAATAGCCAGGAAAATTGTATTCCCCTTTTGGTGCTGAAACAGCCCCTGACTTCTCAAAAAGTTCTCCAGCGATATTGTCAAGTTCTTTAGTTGTGATACCAGGTTTAGTTCTTTGTACCAATTCATCTCGAATCGATGCAACGATTCTGCCAATTTCCTTTAATCCGTTAAAATCCTCTTCTGTCTTCGCAATCATTGTTCATTCCCCAATCTGAATAATTTCGTAGTTAAAACATCCATGTCTTAGATTGTACCTATACTTACCCAAAAATCCAAGTGTGTGGATCTATATATTGTTCTTAATAGGTAGCTAAACCTTATTTGTAGCTAAAAATACGATATAAAGCAGAAAGGTTTCGATTAAATGATACTTATCTGGGAGGATTCATTGCTATCGTTCTTAGTATTTTTTAGAATGATTAAGGTTTCAATAATGTAAATTACTTTATTTAACATTCGTAAAATATTAAAACCGATACTGTTTAAGTATCGGCATTCATATTGTTTAAATAATTTTTTAATTCGATTTTCGAAACCTATGAAATCGCTTAATTCCATGTCTAATGTTAGTCAATTTGTATCCATGTGACCCATGGTTCTATTTACTGCCGATTGAACCGTAATATCTTTTTGAACCGTGACTTCCATGACTTCCTTCGCTACCATGGCTTCCTTCACTGCCCTGGCTAC
>NZ_JBALPG010000130.1:12596-16666 GCF_036965245.1 Neobacillus drentensis | reverse complement strand
TGCCCTGGCTACCTTCGCTGCCATAACTACCTTCACTTCCATGACTCCCATTTGAGCCATAACTGCCCTTTTTGCCTTTTTTGAATACAACGGGATTATTGACTAAAAATTCTTCAACCCCGTTTGCCTGTGCTTGAGATAACAATTCTTCCATGACCATACTCATATTCCTTTTCCACCACTTTCCCTAATTTTTATGCTCATTGATAATTTATGGGGAAGAAGTGGAATTGGCTATAGACAAACATATATTTTTTCATTATTAACCAAATGCCTATATACTGCACCATTGCTATGTGTAGAGCATATTATTCTAAAAAATATATATTTATAGGGGTATTTACAGTGCAAAAATATGAGATTTTTATCAATCCAAAGATGTTAAACCAGCTGGACAAGGATATTTGGATGAATCAACATGTCCCTGCTGTCCTCAAAATAGGAACCAACCAATATTCAATTGGTCTTGCCTATCGAGGAAATGTAATTAGAAAGAAGAAAAAGAAATCCTATAATATTATTTTTCAAAAACCCTCTATCGTTAATGGAGCACATGAAATTCATTTAAATGCAGAATTCAATGATGTATCCTTATGCAGGAATAAGCTGTCCCTTGATTTCTTTGACAGAATCGGCGTGATCTCGCCACATTCAAAACATATCCTTCTATATATAAATGGTTTTTGTAAAGGAATTTACTTAGAACTTGAATCATTCGATCAATATCTTTTACAAAAAAGAAATTTACCGATGGGCCCAATTATCTACGCAACCAATTATCATGCTAACTTCTCCTTACTAAACCCGAAAAAAAAATTAAAATCAAAATTGAAAGAGGGATACACGATTAAATATGGTGAAAAAAAAGACCTTTCCAATTTAGAAAACTTAATTGCCATGATAAATTCTTTAAGTAATGAGGAGTTTGAAAAACAAATAACACAGGAACTCGATGTTAATCAGTATTTAACGTGGCTGGCAGGTGTGGTTTGTACCCAAAATTTTGACGGTTTTATCCATAATTACGCACTTTACCAACGTAGTGATACTGGAGCTTATGAAATCACACCATGGGATTATGATGGAACTTGGGGTAGAAATCTCCATGGAAAACCTCTCCGCCATGACTATATACCGATATCCGGCTATAATACTTTAACTGGAAGATTGCTTTATTTTCCTCATTTTAAAAAGAAATATCGTGACATAATTTCGTCCGTTTTAGATAAAGACTTTACTGTTGAAGCACAAACAGCGATTATTGACGAGCTTTTTCAAAAAATAAAGCCACACCTTCACTTGGATCCGTTTATTAAAGCAAATGCTGAAACACTTGATCGTGAAAAAGAATTTATGATCGATTTTATCCAGAATAGAAGAAGATATTTAAAACAACAAGTGATAAAGCTCCAATGAAAAAAGTATATGGTTGAATATCATGTACTTTTTTGCCTCCTTTTCACCTTATCTATGAAAAAAATGCTACTTAATAAGTACAACATCGCTCCGTAATACATATAGATGCAGTGTATATGTTTATTTTATTTAGAGGAGGATAATTCATTTATGGATAGAGAAATGATGAGTCGACTTGTGGATAAAACCATCAGGGTTGATCGTGGAGGCCCTGAAAGCAGAATTGGAAAATTACTTGCTGTATTTGAAGATTATTTTGTTTTATTAACAGAAAGTGACGGAGTGGTTTACTATACGACAAACCATATCAAAAGTATTACAGAAAGTTCTAAAGATATAATGAAATTTGGAATAAAAGTTCCGAAAAAATTAGATTACAAGACGGCTGATAACTTTCATAAGCTCCTAGAGAGCATCAGGTTCCAATGGATAAAAATAAATCGTGGTGGTTCAGAGTCATTAGAAGGCGTACTCAGTGATGCAAATAAAAACTATGCTTCACTAATCGTAAACGATGAAGTTGTACGTTTTTCCATGAAACACATTCGTAACATTAGCTACGGCTTAACGGTTGAAAATACAAAAATAGATAGCTCTGAGAATTCCAATGATAACGATTAACAATCAACGTCACTTTCTCCAAACAGAGGAACGACCCATTATCACAGAAGGAGGATGAAACATGGGGTCAGATAAATTTTCAGCTGCATTGGATTTATTAAAAGGATTTAACGTAAATCTCTATGTAGATGAAGAAGTATTTAAAGGAACACTTATTGGTGTCGAAGCAGATCATGTGGTCTTGGAAACTGAAAATAAATACATTTTTTATTATAACATTGATAAAATTCAGGCGGTCACAAAAAACACCAGGCAGTTCCAGCCTGAGAAAACGACATCAGAATTTCAAAAGACTCAAAGATTAACAGACCTTTTACGTTCATTCCTACATTCTTGGATAACAATCTTATGTACTAACAAACAAAGATTTAGCGGTGTTTTAAGTGAAATTGATACAGATTTCGCTACTTTAATTAATGGTGAAGATCGAATTTATATAAAATTAACATATGTATCCAATATCTTGAAAGGGTATATCAAAGAAGAGAAACGAACACAAAACGAGACAACAGAAAATGAGCAAAACAAAAATGAGACTAAGAATAATGAAAACGAAGAAAATGATGAAGTAAATCGAACCTGCCAAACTACAGAAAACAAAACAGGAAACAATTCAAAGCAAACTGCCAGAGAGAAAAGTACTTCTTTTGAAAATAAAGAAAAAACTACTGCTGACAGTGAATACTCTGAAAAGCAACCAAAGGTGGCTGCAGTAGAGGAAATTTTTGAACCTCTCATTACCACTGAATTGTCACATTCGAAAAATAAAGTAACACTACAGATAGATGATCATATTTCCAAAAGTAGAAAACGGGAGACCTCTGTCGATACAGAGCACAAAGGAAAAACTGATCGAAAAAAACAAAAAAATGAAAAAAATAATAAAAAGAAAAAAACTGATGAGCCAAGTATAGGTAAAGCAAAACCAATTGAACCAGCAAAGGAAATGAAACCTGTCAAGGAAACAGTCATTAAAGTGGAAACGAAGCCTGCTGACAAGTTGCCATCATTAAAGAAAGAAGCAATACCTTCAAAATCTCAAGAAACAACAGACACAACCAAACCTGTTCTATCACATACTACTGCAAATAGAAAAACTGAAGATACCAATAGTGATAGGTTTGAAAACGACACAAAAAATGTATGGGGTCAAAAAGATGAGGAAAAAAGGACTTCCCGCTTTTCCGGTGAACCGGTTACCCCCAACAAAGAGCGTGCATTTCCTTTTGCCGGATGGCCAAATAGAAACAAAAAAACCTAAAAATTATAACCTCAGATCTCCTTATTTTCATGAAGCAAACATTTTTGGGTCTATTTATCTTCAGCCTTTTGGCAGCATCCTCAAATCCTCTTACAAATATGAGCTGGGCAGGCTTTTCATTTTGAAATATTAATTGAAATACCTCTATTGAGCCCTTCTCTTTTTGTAAATGGAAACTACAAGGAAAGGATGTGATTAAATGAAAGTAAAAGAAAATATCGGCAAGTATATTAAACTTGAGATCTCTGGAAAGAAGTTCATTAGCGGATTGTTAGTGGATATTGGCAGTGATACATGGGTGGTATTTAATGGAAAAGATCATCTTTACATTCCGATAGTTCACATCCAAAACTGGATACTGTTAAAACAGGATAAAATTTCAGAAATTAGTATTAAAAATGGACCAACTCCGATTTATAATCATAATGAAGAAATATCATTAAGAAAAATCCTTACCTTGTCAAAGGGTATTTTTACAGAAATCTATGTAACAAGTAAACAAGCATTGCACGGCTTTATTATTAGCATAATGAATAACTATTTTGTCTTTTACTCCCCTATATACAAAACAATGTTTATCTCCCTTAACCACTTAAAGTGGTTAATCCCTTATACGAATGATCAGCGGCCTTACGGTCTAAGCAACACAAGTCCTCCAGTAAACCAAAGCAATATTACATTTGCCCGATCATTTGAAGTACAAATTCAGAAGTTAAAGGGAGAATTGATTGTCATTAATAACGGGGAAAATGAGAATCTAATAGGGCAAATG
>NZ_JBALPG010000130.1:11629-12490 GCF_036965245.1 Neobacillus drentensis | reverse complement strand
ATGAAACAAGCTTTATACATTTTTAAAAGAGTGTCACGTGTTGACACTCTTTTTTGAGTAGATTAATTGGATTCTTGAAAACTATATAACTATTTGTTTTTCACATAAACAGTTCCCGACTTTTCCCTCATACGGAATGTTAATAGTTCAAATGAGATTCCATAAAGGAACGTAACAAGGAACATGGATCCAATCATATCAAAGATTACATGCTGCTTGACAAAAAGTGTCGAGATAATAATCAAGGAACCTGAAATATGAATACATAAAGTGTTAAGTATATGTTTATTCTTGATGTGCAATGATGCCAGCATGACGGTAAAGGTCGTAAGCACATGTATACTTGGAAAACAATTAAATGGGCGATCCTTTGTATAAATCCACTGAACAAGATTGTTTATAAAATTGTCGCTGACTATTGTTGGTCTTGGGACTGTTGTTTGAAAGAAGAAGTAAATCACAAAGCATATTAGCTCGGCAATCACAATCAGCATCAAAGTTTTAATATATACTTTTGTATCTTTAAAGCAAAAATAAATTAAATAACAGAACATATAAGCATACCAAAGGATATATGGAATAATAAAAACTGGTAAAAACGGAATAGATTGATCGATAGAAGTTGAAATATCCACAGCTTTTTGTGATCGATTATTTAATACTTGATAAATCATCGCTAGAAGTGGAATTACTAACAAAAAGAGTAAGTAGGGAGATTTTTTTAATATCTTGTTCACCTATAACCCCCCTTTTAAACAATAAATTTACAAAACTAAGATTACTCGAAGAAGAAATTGTCGAATTTACTTAATAATACCATAATTACAATGAAAATACATAATTTGGTGTCAGGCACCATTC
>NZ_JBALPG010000130.1:0-11609 GCF_036965245.1 Neobacillus drentensis | reverse complement strand
GGCACCATTCGTGGACAGTTCGCATTTTTTGTCCGCCCTGGGTGGACAATAGGGGTCATTTTTTGGTTTTGCTTATAGTTTTGGATGCAGCCTTTCTGCCTCGAAAATTATTTTATTCATTAGATCGCGAACGGTTAATTTTTTTGCTAATCTTGGGCTCTGGCCTGACCATAGTGACATATGCCCAGTTGTTCCCTTTGCTGCAGATGTCTTTCTAATTGCTTTCGTCAGTTCGTTTTGCAGTGGATAATCTGGCAGGACTTCTTCATAGTTTTTCATTAATTCTATAAAGCTGTTATGTAGACCCCGGGCCATTTTTCCTGAAAATGCCTTTGTCAATACAACCTGTTCCTCCGTTGCTTTAATGATCGTCTCTTTGTGGAGATTATTTGCCCCACTTTCTTTACATACGAGGAAAGCAGTTCCCATCTGTACTCCAATAGCCCCGAGGCATTTTGCGGCCATTATTCCCCTTCCGTCCATAATACCTCCTGCTGCAATTAGTGGAAGGTTAATCACATCAGCAACCTGGGGAATGAGTGACATCAACCCAATTAAGCTTTCACTATCCTTACCGTGGAATGTACCTCGATGACCGCCCGCTTCTGCTCCTTGGACAACAACTGCATCCATTCCAGCGTTTTCAATCAATACAGCTTCCTTTACCGTGGTAGCGGTTCCAATTAAGACGATTGATAATTCCTTTAGCTTCGTTACGAATTGAGGTGAAGGAATACCAAAGGTGAAGGAACAGATTGGAATTTTTTCTTCCATTATTATGTTTAATTGTTCCTGGAAAGTTTTTATGTCCTGTTCAAAGGTAGGAAGAGTTGGTTCTTCTTCAATCTGTAATTCTTCCCGTATCGGTTGTAATAAAGCATTAGCTGTATGTAGCTTCCTTGCATCGGCCGTATAGCTGGTTGGGACAAATAAATTAACCCCGAATGGCTTATCGGATAACTTGCGTAATTCATATATTTGATTGCGTAATTGGTCTGGACTCATATATCCTGCCCCAATCATTCCAAGCCCTCCCGCATTCGAAACGGCTGCAACTAATTCTGAAGTTGTTGGTCCTCCAGCCATCGGTGCCTGGATGATTGGATAATTTATGTTTAATACCCTTGTTAAATCATTTTCCCACATACTTTCCACCGCCTTCTATATTTTATGCACCTGTTTGTTTTCTGGTAAAGTCGTGGTACCTTGTTCCTTGGAATATTAGCTCGCCGACATCGCCTTCTGCCAGCTGTCCATATTGACGTCCATTGACCCCAAATTCCATTCTGTTACCACTTTCTACCTGAAAAGTTACATAATACCATGTACTTGAATGATGGTCATTCCCACCGCCACTTACTTCCGTTCTTTTCGACACCACAATAGCATTTACATTTAAGCGTGGCTGCTTATTATTGTTACTCCACTCGCTAATTCCTTTAAAAATGGTAAATAAAATAATTCCAGCAATTAGAATAAAAAATATTGGGAAAATGAATTGCATGATACTAAACATATCGAACCCCTCATTAAAATCCATCCCTTTAGCCCCCTTTTATCTTGATCTTTTCTTTAGTTTATTAATACGTATTATAATAGAATCTCGTTTCAAGATTTATAAATTATTATTAATATAGCCTCTTCACCACCACTAAAGAATACAATTTTGTAGGAAAATTTCCCAGTACACTCGTCTAATATAAGCACTGAATTTCTTTTAAGCAAGAATATTTGAAAAGTTATTTTCGATAAGAAATTACGATAGGTTCTGAATAAAAACATATGCTATGCTTAAATATATATAAATGTTTTCTAATAAGATGGTGAAACAATGGAACGGATCATATTATTTGACGGTGTTTGTAATCTTTGCAACAGCAGCGTGCAATTTATTATAAAAAGGGACCCAACGGGAAAGTTTAAATTTTCCTCCCTTCAAGGTGATGCAGGTCAAAAATTATTAAAGAAGCATGGCATAAGTACTGATATTAACAGCTTTGTTTTGATTGAGAATGAAAAAATATATATGAAATCAAATGCGGCTTTATGCGTCGGTAAACAATTAAACGGAGCTTGGAAACTGGCACCGGTATTCTTCATCATCCCCCGAATCATTCGCGACTATCTATACGATATCATTGCAAAAAATCGGTATAAATGGTTTGGAAAAAAAGAAAGCTGCATGCTCCCATCACCAGCATGGAAAAACAAATTCTTAGAATAATCGATAAACATAATCGTGAATAACACCATTACTACTACAAACACCTTTTTAATGGTGGCTGCCACCGTAAATGGAACTTATATTTTATTCCATTTACAATACTTTTTATTGAAACTATTATATTCAGCAGGAGATACTAAATGGATATTTTTGTAATAAAAAAGGATTCATTATGGCTTTACAGCCAGTTGTTTAACACCAATTTACAGCTAATTAATGATTCAAATAGGCATATGTCAATCCCCTTCCCATATCAAAATTTGATGAAATCTCTCAAAAAACTCTGGGGATTTTCTTGGCGGGAATATACATGTAGAAAAGCTAAAAAGGAGGCCTGAAATTATCCCAGCCTCCTTTCCTTATGTTTCCATTAAGCTTTTTGAAGGTTAAGATCCCAAATCACACCGAAAGCATCTTTGACTTTCGCGTATTTCGCTCCCCAAAAGGTATCCTGCAGCTCCATATGGACAGTACCTTTTTCCCGTAACGCATCATAAACCTTTTGAATTTCCTCTTGACTTTCAAATTCAAGTGCCAAGGAAATATTATTACCCACTTCTACCCCATTATCTGGAAATGCATCCGAGACCATTATAAACAATTCATCCTTTTTAAATTGGGCATGGATAATTCGATCATTAGCTTCTGGAGGTGTTGGATAGTCTGCTTCACCATAAGTTTGGAGGTTTGATATTTCCCCTCCAAAAACTTCACGATAATACTCTAAAGCTTCTTTTGCATTTCCATTAAACATTAAATATGGTGTTGCTTGCCCTTTCATGTTAAACACTCCCTCATTTTTAATAACCTCTTGATAATTTAATACTTCCCTAAATAAAGACCAAATTAGTCCATTATTAAATAATATATAAAAAAAGAACCTTCGAAATAAATTCAAAGGTTCAAACGAGAACTTACTGTTCAATGCTAAGTTCTCAACATTAGGAGGTCTAAACTCAGAAGAATTTAAACATTTTTATTTTATCATTTTCATAATATTCATTCAATAGATTAAAGCTGTAAAGGGAAAAAGTAATCCAAAAGACATAGGTATTTTAATTATGGTCCTAAACCTGAGAAGTATTGCTTGTAATATATAAAACTAGAAAAATTACCTGCTCAAACAACCAACATGAGAATTCGAATGAATACATGTATCTTTATGAATTAGTCTATACATGGAGTAATAAAATAAATATTTCCTTGTTGACATACATGTATATACAAGTTAAAATGAAACCGTAAACAAAACTTGTATATACAAGTTGTATCGTTAGATGTAAACGTACACATCGCTTGTATATAAAAATTAAATCAAATACTGGGAGTAATCCCATTTTACAGGGGGAAAGAAAGATGGCCAAATACACAGATCCTTCGAAAGAGCTTTTACACCACATTGGGGGTAAAGAAAACATAGCAGCCGTTACCCATTGTGTTACAAGAATGAGATTTGTTTTACATGATCCAAGCAAAGCAGATATTAAAGAAATTGAGTCCATTAAACTTGTAAAGGGTACATTTACCCAATCCGGACAATTCCAAGTCATTATCGGAAATGAAGTCTCCAGCTTTTACAACGAATTTGTCAAAATTGCCGGAGTAGATGGTACATCAAAAGAAGAAGCAAAAGTGGCAGCGAAAAAGAATATGAATAGGCTTCAACGGATGATTGCCCATCTTTCAGACATTTTTACACCACTAATTCCTGCCCTCGTAGTAGGAGGTTTAATCCTCGGTTTCAGAAATGTAATCGGTGACATCAAGTTACTGGATGGCGGAACAAAAACAATTATCGAGGTATCCCAATTCTGGGCCGGTGTTCACTCGTTCCTATGGCTGATTGGCGAAGCGGTATTCCACTTCCTTCCTGTCGGTATTACTTGGTCGGTTACAAAGAAAATGGGCGGTTCACAAATTCTAGGTATCGTCTTAGGTATCACACTTGTATCACCACAATTGCTGAACGCTTATGGAGTCGCAGGTGCAAAAGATATTCCAGTATGGGATTTCGGATTTGCCCAAATTAAGATGATCGGTTATCAAGCTCAAGTAATCCCTGCGATTTTAGCCGGATTATTACTAGCTTTCTTAGAAACTAGACTTCGCAAAATTGTTCCAAATTCAATATCAATGATTGTTGTACCGTTCTTTGCCTTAATTCCAACAGTATTAATCGCTCATACAGTATTAGGCCCTATCGGCTGGAGCATCGGTTCTTGGATTTCACATGTGGTTTACTCTAGCTTAACATCTGCATTTGGCTGGGTATTTGCGGCAATCTTCGGATTTGCTTATGCACCACTTGTTATAACAGGTCTCCACCACATGACTAATGCGATTGACCTTCAGCTAATGAGTGAGCTGGGCGGTACAAACCTATGGCCAATGATTGCCCTATCCAATATTGCTCAAGGTTCAGCAGTTCTTGCGATGATTTATATAAACCGTAAAAATCAAGAAGAAAAGCAAGTATCCATTCCTGCTGCTATCTCCTGTTACCTTGGGGTTACAGAGCCGGCCATGTTCGGGATTAACTTGAAATACGGCTTCCCATTCCTTGCAGCGATGATCGGTTCAATGGTTGCAGCTGTTATATCCGTGGGTAGTGACGTCATGGCGAACTCAATTGGTGTCGGTGGTCTTCCAGGATTCCTTTCCATCCAGCCGCAGCACATGATGATGTTTGCGATTGCCATGGTAGTAGCAATTGTCGTACCATTCATTCTGACAATCATATTTGCTAAAACGGGAATGAATAAATTTTCTTTTAAAAAATAAAAACGAAAGCGTTTGTGTAGCGCATATGGACAGGAGCTCTTTGACTTTTAGCAGAGAAATGGCGAAGTAACTAGCCACTGGTGCTGAAGTAGGACCATTCTCAAAGTCGAAAATTTATTCTTGCTAAACATAAAATAGTAACCAAAGCTCCTATTAAGGAGGGAGATCACCTCCCTCCTTTTCCCCATTAGAGAACTCTATATATTAGGAAGGTGTTTGAAATGTCAACAGCATGGTGGAAAAAAGCAGTCGTTTATCAAATCTATCCAAAAAGCTTTAATGACACGACAGGAAATGGTACCGGTGATATCCAAGGCATTATTGAAAAACTAGACTACTTAAAAGAACTTGGAGTAGATGTCCTCTGGCTCACTCCAATCTATCAATCTCCACAACATGATAACGGTTATGATATTAGCGATTACTACTCGATTCACGAAGATTATGGAACAATGGAAGACTTTGACAAACTTCTAGCTGAAGCCCATAAACGCGGCTTGAAAATTATGATGGATATCGTCATTAACCATACTTCTACAGAGCATGAATGGTTTAAACAAGCTAAAACCTCAAAGGATAATCCCTATCGTGACTTCTATATTTGGAAGGATGGGAGAAATGGCGAGCCACCGACAAACTGGGAATCCAAATTTGGCGGATCTGCTTGGGAGTACGATGAAACGACAGAACAGTATTATCTACATTTGTTTGATATTACACAAGCAGATTTAAACTGGGAAAATGAAAAGGTTCGCGAAACATTATATGAAATGATGCACTTTTGGCTAAAAAAAGGTGTCGATGGTTTCCGTTTGGATGTCATAAATTTAATTTCAAAAGACCAGCACTTCCCTCTGGACGATAGTGATGGACGCAAATTTTATACAGACGGTCCAAGAATCCATGAATTCTTACATGAAATGAACGAAAAAGTATTTTCTCAATACAACATCATGACGGTTGGGGAAATGTCTTCTACTTCCATTGATAATTGCATTAAATATACCAACCCTGAGCAAGAAGAATTGAATATGACGTTCAGTTTTCATCACTTGAAGGTTGATTATCCAAATGGCAGCAAATGGACTAAAGCGGATTTTGATTTTCAATCGTTGAAACTGATTTTGTCAAAATGGCAAGTAGAAATGAATCAAGGCGGCGGTTGGAATGCCCTCTTCTGGTGTAATCATGACCAGCCCCGAGCTGTCTCCCGTTTCGGGGATGACGAGAAGTATCACAAAGAATCGGCGAAAATGCTGGCTACCGCCCTTCATATGATGCAGGGAACCCCTTATATTTATCAGGGAGAGGA
The DNA here is from genome assembly GCF_036965245.1 of Neobacillus drentensis. GTDB lineage: Bacteria > Bacillota > Bacilli > Bacillales > Cytobacillaceae > Neobacillus > Neobacillus drentensis_G. The sequence continues at coordinate 5,292 of NZ_JBALPG010000130.1, read as the reverse complement.
ATTCGGAATGACCAACCCGAATTTTAACTCAATCGATGATTATCGCGACGTCGAATCCTTGAATATTTTTAATATCAAAAAAAGTGAAGGATTGACTGAACAAGAGATTATTGAAATCCTAAAACAAAAATCTCGCGACAATTCAAGAACTCCAGTACAGTGGAACGCCGACAAATACGCGGGCTTCACGACAGGATTACCTTGGATTCAAACGGCAGCAAACTTTAACGAAATAAATTCGGAAAATGCCATACAGGATCCAGATTCTATTTTTTATCACTACCAAAAGTTAAATCAACTAAGAAAAGAATATAACATAATTATCGATGGTGATTTCGAGCTTTTCCTTGATGATGATGAAGACATTTTTGCATATGTAAGAACAAACGAATCGGAAAAATTACTAGTGATCAACAATTTTTATGACAAAGCAAGGACAATCTCCCTCCCTAAGCAATTAAAGCTTGAAGACTATAAGTGCAAGATGTTACTCTCTAATTATGACGATTCTCCTTTGCTAGGAAAGGATATTCTACTAAGGCCGTATGAGTCAATTGTGTACCACTTGAAAAAATGAACGGAGATTTCATTATGACAAATAAGTACCTAACCATCTATAACTGTATTGTCGAGCAAATAAAAAGTGGGGAAATTCCACCGCAGACGCTTCTCCCCTCTGAGAACGAATTAAAGGACCAATTCGAAACATCAAGGGAAACCATTCGAAAAGCGTTAAATCTGCTCTCGCAAAATGGTTATATTCAAAAAGTTAGAGGAAAAGGTTCGATTGTCATTGACATCAGCAAATTTGATTTTCCGGTTTCAGGCTTAGTAAGTTTTAAAGAGCTGGCAAGTAAAATGGGCAGTAAACCGAAAACGATCGTCAACGAGTTATCGTTAATCAAGCCTGATGGCTTTATTCGGCAGCAGCTCCAGCTTGGAAGTAAAGACCTTGTCTGGAAAGTCGTCCGTACGCGAGAAATGGGCGGCGAAAAAATCATTTTAGATAAGGATTTTTTATCTAACAAGTACGTCCCTTCATTAACTGAAGAGATCTGTGCCGACTCGATATATCAATATCTTGAAAATGAATTAAACTTAACTATAAGCTTTGCAAAAAAAGAAATTGTCGTGGCCGAGCCTACCACAGAGGACCGTACCCTGCTGGATCTTGAAGGCTTTCACAATGTGGTCATCATCAAAAACTTTGTTTACTTGGATGATGCTACCCTTTTCCAATACACAGAATCACGGCACCGCCCTGATAAATTTCGTTTTGTTGACTTCGCGAGAAGAACACACAGATCTTAAATCCAAATGAGGAGCAACCTTTTACTAAATAGTTCCGATAACGTGGAGGAAAAAACAAATCACAGTATTAAAAACATATGATTTAACAACAGAAATTGCACCTTTAATAAAAATATATTTTGCACATAAAAAGGCTTGGGGTAATCCAAGCCTTTTTTGATTGCCATAAATAAGTCTTATTCATGTCTTGCCCCATGCTATTGAATTTGCTAAGCTCATCCTCTGTTATGATTATAAGTCCTTGTACTGAAGGGCTGAATTCTCGGAATTTCGATAAAAAAAATGAAGTGCCCGTTTTGATGATTTAACCCGATTCGTCCTCCATGCAGCTCGACGATGTTTTTGGCTATCGATAGCCCCATGCCAGCACCGGGCGATTTGTGATAGTCGTTTCTCGACGGATCGGCCTTATAAAACCGTTCGAATAGCAGCTTTTCCTGCTCTTCCGATATCGGTTTACTCATATTTTCGACGGCAAAATAAATATGCTGCTCTACCGCGGACAACCGTACCGTGATTTCACCGGGTTTCATCGAAAACTTGAGCGCATTCATCAGTAGGTTATCGATCGCACGTACTATTTTTTCAGGATCGACATAACCGTAAATCGGCGTCTGATCGCGAATCGTACGAACCGTAAGCGAATTTTCCTGCGCAATCGGTTCGAATTCGTTCATAATCTGCTCCAACAAACTGCTAAAATCTATCTTCGTAAAAGAAAGATTCGCCGATCCACTTGTTAATCGCGTGTATTCAAACAAGTCGTCAATCAGCTTTTTTAGTTGCTGCGATTTGTTGTAGGCGTTGTTGATATAGCGCTTATGTTCTTCGAGATTCTCGTAATTATCGTTCTTTAACAAATTCAAATAACCGATAATACTAGTCAAAGGCGTACGCAGATCATGAGAAACACTCGTAATCAGTTCCATTTTCGAATTTTCTATTTGGCGTTCTCGATTCATTTTTTCCTGCAACTGCTCAGCCATAAAGTTGATGCTCTTGGCGACTTCTCCCAGCTCGTCTTCATTGGACATCGGCAGCCGATAATCCAGATTCCCACCCGCTATGGTCAAGAGACCTTCGGCAAGCGTCCGTAAATAACGAACCATGGGTCGCGTTAAAAGGAAGAAGAAGAACAAAAACGAGCCGATCATAAAAATGAAATCTCCAAAATACCCAAGATCGAAAGACAAATAAATGAGAAGCCATGATAAAGCCACCATACAGATGAAGCTTATTACAGCTGCCCAGAAAATTCGGATTCGAATATTCTGTTTCCCGCTTAGAGTGGAAAGGAATTTTCTATACGGCTTTCTATTCAACTTTATATCCCACTCCCCAGACGGTTTTAATATACCTAGGCTCTCGCGGGTTCTCTTCAATTTTTTCACGAATATTACGGATATGAACCATTATGGTGTTATCGGATAAAAATTTGTCCTCTTTCCACACGCTCTGGTATATTTTATCAACATTAAACACATGCCCACGGTGGCTGGCCAACAGCTCTAGAATAGAAAATTCAAGCGGAGTGAGCGATACTTCTTTACGGCGCACCGTCACAATATGGCGACTTTTATCGATGATCAAATCGTTAATTTCGATGATCCCACTGTCGGACACTGAGTTGCCATTGCTTCCTCCGTCCAACTTCTGTCTGCGAAGCTGAGCCTTCACCCGAGCGATCAACTCCAGTGGATTAAACGGCTTAGAGACATAATCGTCGGCTCCCGTCGTGAGCCCGGTTATTTTATCGATATCCTCGCCTTTGGCAGAAAGCATAATAATTGGAATGTTCGATGTTTCGCGGATTTTGAAACACGCTTTAATCCCGTCGAGATTGGGCATCATTACATCCAATATGATCAGATCAACCGTTTCACGGCTCAATATATGCAAGGCCTGCAAGCCGTCCTCGGCCTCGTATACATGAAACCCTTCATTTCGCAAAAAAATATGAACCACATCGCGAATTTCCGGATCGTCATCAACTACAAGCACTTTATAGGTCAAACTTTATCACTCCCTTGCAATTTTTTCTGATTCGAAGTATACCGGATGATGAATAATACGGCAGCAATGACGAACGGTATCCATAGCAGCTTTAATCCGTAACGATAGACGAGATCGCCGACTTCCTGCGCATGATCACCGACCGAATAGCCAACGGTGAAGAAAATGGACGTCCAGACAAAACCTGTTGTGAAGGAGAACAGTGCGTAACGCTTGAAGGTTATTTTGTTAATGCCAATCACGTAGGGCATGACATGACGTATTATGGGGAAGAAATAACTTATACATAATGCAAAGCTACCATATTTATACACCAATGTCTCTGAAAAATTGAGCCATTTGGTCAATTTTTTCCTTCTGTGCAGCCTCTCAAGCACCGTTGTTCCAAATATACGTCCTAGTATATAACCTAGCGACAACCCGGAGATAACACCCAAATATGTTAGGACAAAGGCGGGGAGCAAGTGAAGAAGCCCGTTCGCCGTTACAGCACCTCCTGTCATCACGACAACCTCATCCGGAATCGGCATGCCGACGATACCGAGCCACAATGCGAAAAATAGAGCAGCATAACCGAAATTATGAATCAACGATAGCAACGTATCATAATTCATGTGCAACACCTCCTTTCTGCACAATCTGAATATTTTTTGCCCGATAAAACAGAGCGTTTCCGACAATAAAATTCCTCCCACACCGTCCGCCAAAACGTGCTGTTTGAGGAATGGCAAGAAGCCAGCCCAATGGTGAATACGCAATAAGTTTATTTCAAACAGCATCAAAGCCTTTTGCGGCAAACGTATACGAATGCCGGCGGTATATTCCAAGGGACATAATGAATGTGCTCAATATCAAACATAGAGCTCAGCTGTTTTTTCATCTGCTGCGAATATTGGAAGGCGATAAACAATCCGCCTGGCTTCAGCGAGGTTACGATTTGATCCATTAGTTGATCGCGAAGCTGTTGCGGGAAGTTGAAAAACGGTAGTCCGCTCAAAATGCAGTCCAGATGCTCAATCTTTTCGTTCTGCAGCGCTTCCCTGAGCTTGCACCCATCGGCGTAACAGGAATAAGCCGGGAACTGTCTCATTAATTGATCGCGCAACGACGCGTCCTTCTCAAACAACATCACATTCGCTTGTTCCAAGTTTACCGCATGAATATATTTAGTTATGGCACCCGTACCTGCTCCAAGCTCGGCGATATGGTCGACCTGATTCCAGTTCACTTGTTCGAGCATTTTTTTAGCCAGAAACATCGAGCTTGGCGTAATGCTGCCGATTTGTTTCGGTGCACGCAAAAATTTGTACAGAAATAACAGCTTCTCTTGGATTTTTTCCATCATAAGTCTCCCTCCCTCATTTTCAGTATCCTTATACTAAGAAATATTTCTTCGGAACGAACAAAGAAAATTCTAAAGAAATTCTGAAGTTGAGCGGAACAAATAGAATCACCTACGGCGTCTTTCAGATTGTAGAAGATGCGTGCCCCCTAGACTTGCCCAAACATAAAAAAACACGCCCAATTTGACGTGTTTAACATTGATATCGAATTAAGAGCAGATAAAGAAAAACTAATCGAAAGTATACATATTGGAAGATTATGATTCATTAGAACGTTCTTTATTTAATCTAAAATCCTATTGAGTTAATAATTCCATAATAAATTAGATCTTCATATCGATTTTCTTTCCTCACATGGTCAATTAATATCCCTTCTTTTTTCATGCCTAATTTTTGCAAAACTCTCCCTGAAGCTGGATTTGAATTAAAGTAACGAGCAAATAATTTATGGTATTGTTTTTCATCAAATGCAAATTGTAATATAGCTTGCGCTGCCTCCGTAGCATATCCTTTTCCCCAAAATTCTTCACCAATCCAATAGGCTATTTCACCATTATTAAACTTTTGGTTGTTAGATAACGCTATAGCTCCATATAATTCTCCTCTTTCCTTATCTGTTATAGCA
>NZ_JBALPG010000129.1:11188-51925 GCF_036965245.1 Neobacillus drentensis | reverse complement strand
ACGTTGCCAGGCTGTTATAATATTATTCCGCAGTAGCTCAGTGGTAGAGCTATCGGCTGTTAACCGATCGGTCGTAGGTTCGAGTCCTACCTGCGGAGCCATTTTTATGGAGAGCTGTCCGAGTGGCCGAAGGAGCACGATTGGAAATCGTGTAGGCGGGTAACCCTGTCTCAAGGGTTCAAATCCCTTGCTCTCCGCCATAAATTACTTTTAAAATGGCCCCTTGGTCAAGCGGTTAAGACACCGCCCTTTCACGGCGGTAACACGGGTTCGAATCCCGTAGGGGTCACCATTTGGAGGATTAGCTCAGCTGGGAGAGCATCTGCCTTACAAGCAGAGGGTCGGCGGTTCGATCCCGTCATCCTCCACCATATATTTTTATTATCGCGGGGTGGAGCAACGAGCGTTGCTTCAACGAATAAACTGCGAGTTGTATCAATCGAGCTGCTACTTGAATAAGCTTACTGAGATTGATACAGTCCATGGATACCATGTGCATGGATAAAATCTTATATTTTTATTATCGCGGGGTGGAGCAGTCCGGTAGCTCGTCGGGCTCATAACCCGAAGGTCGCAGGTTCAAATCCTGTCCCCGCAATTTGGTCTGGTAGTTCAGTTGGTTAGAATGCCTGCCTGTCACGCAGGAGGTCGCGGGTTCGAGTCCCGTCCAGACCGCCATTTATAGTGGCTCAGTAGCTCAGTCGGTAGAGCAAAGGACTGAAAATCCTTGTGTCGGCGGTTCGATTCCGTCCTGAGCCACCATTTATTTTTACTGTGCCGATGTAGCTCAATTGGTAGAGCAACTGAATCGTAATCAGTAGGTTGGGGGTTCAATTCCTCTCGTCGGCACCTGAAGCTGACAAAAGCATATTATATGTGGAGGGGTAGCGAAGTGGCTAAACGCGGCGGACTGTAAATCCGCTCCCTCCGGGTTCGGCGGTTCGAATCCGTCCCCCTCCACCATTTATAGGGGTATAGTTTAAAGGTAGAACGAAGGTCTCCAAAACCTTTGGTGTGGGTTCGATTCCTACTACCCCTGCCAACTAATTTTATAGTGGCGATTGTGGCGAAGTGGTTAACGCATCGGATTGTGGTTCCGACATTCGTGGGTTCGATTCCCATCAGTCGCCCCATAAAAAATTTATTGGATATTTTAAATTATTATTTTCTCATTGGGCTATAGCCAAGCGGTAAGGCATCGCACTTTGACTGCGACATGCGTTGGTTCAAATCCAGCTAGCCCAGCCATTTTGCGGAAGTAGTTCAGTGGTAGAACACCACCTTGCCAAGGTGGGGGTCGCGGGTTCGAATCCCGTCTTCCGCTCCATAATATTCGGCGGCATAGCCAAGTGGTAAGGCAGAGGTCTGCAAAACCTTTACCACCGGTTCGAATCCGGTTGCCGCCTCCATATATTATTTGCCAAGTATGGATATGAATAGGTATTTAGATTTCGCCGGGGTGGCGGAACTGGCAGACGCACAGGACTTAAAATCCTGCGGTAGGTGACTACCGTACCGGTTCGATTCCGGTCCTCGGCATTGCTTCAAAAAACATTTTAATACGCCGGTGTGGCGGAATTGGCAGACGCGCACGACTCAAAATCGTGTTCCGTGAGGAGTGTCGGTTCGACCCCGACCACCGGTATCAATCTGTTTGATAAAAAAGTTTTTCACATTCTATGTGGAAAACTTTTTTTGCGTGTTTCCCTTTTTAAGGATAAAACACACTAGTAAGTCAGAAAAATGTCCTTTATAACCGTATGAAGGATAAATCTCATTAGACGAACGGCAAAAAGGTCCTTCATAACCTTTATGAAGGACAAATCTCATTAGACAAACCGAAAAAAAGTCCTTCATAACCCTTATGAAGGACAAATTTCATTAGATTATCAGCGATAATATCCTTCATATGCCGTGGTAAGTGAATATTATTAAAAACCGAGTCAACTGTTAATAATTCTCCCCATATTGCGTAATTCCAAAATAGTCGCTGTTAGCATATCCATTAAATTTAACATCTAAATCATGAAAAACCCGATGAACATCAATTAAGAAATCAATTTTTTCTGTTTCAGATGCATTTTTCAATAACTCTTGAACATGAATGAAATCTGCTCTTAAACCTTTATCCTCAACAGCATTAATTATTTGATTAAGATCCTCTATGTATTCGTTATAATGTTTTTGTAAGACTACAAAACTATACTTCTCGCTTCTTCCCCAACACAACTCATTATTCCAATATTCGTGATTACTAGAGATGTATGTTCCTATATCTGCTTGATATATGTTCGATTGTTCAAGGTGCTGAACTGGCAGTTCTCTAGATATCATAATACTATTTTTAACATAAATAGCAGCAAAACCAATCACAATGCCTAAAAAAAAAGATTAGAGATAATGATCGGCTTTCGTTTGATAGGGCTCACCTCATTAGAGATAATTTATTTTATTGAATATACATTAGCTAATTTTCAGAAAAAAGCCATTTGATTGCTTATATTAATAATCCTTCATTTTTGGAGGGAAATCGACAAATTTCGCAAAAACTACTTGACGCATTAAAAAATACTGTGTATTATTGTAAAGGTCAGTTTACTTATTAAATTGTCATATATAAAAAACATGCGGGTGTAGTTTACTGGTAAAACCTCAGCCTTCCAAGCTGATGTAGTGGGTTCGATTCCCATCACCCGCTCCATACATATTAACTAACGCAGTGTATCGTTACATAAGAGAACGATGCATTGCGTTTTTTTCATTTTATCAAAAAAGAGATACCTTATTGGCAGCCAAGAATTCTGAAGGAAGCGTCTCCTCCATGAATTTGGGTAAACATGTCCATTAATGATTTAGTGAGCTTTTCTGCGTTTTCTTTATCGGTTGATGGACGCAAATAGATAATTTGTATGGCATCTTTCGTATTATATGTTACGAGTGTTCTTTCCGAATCGACAAAAGGACTTCCGAATGGCCCTCCTTGATCAGAAGACAGAATTAACCGCTCTAAGGAATTTTTCCTCCCGTTTAGTCCTATGTATTCCTCACCTGCTTTACCAATCCGGATTTCAATTGACCCTTGTATCAGATCAATGTCATATATTCCGATTGGAACTTGATATTGCAGCGAGAAGAAATTATTGATATCAATGGCACTTTGAACAGAAGAAAGATAGTTTTGCTTTTGTACCCTTCTAAATAAGCTTTCCGCAGAATGACGATAGCGGTTTGGATCCTTACCAGTCTTTTTAAAAATGTTCCGCCATTCCTGTATTCCTGGAAGGCTAGTTACATTGTTTTTTTCTAAATCAAAATAAATGGATTCTTGGAAAAGACGCAGTCTGCCCTTTAGCATTTGTGTAGAATCCCCAACCATGATATTCCTATATTCAATTACCCCTAATTTAAAACCGGGAATTTGTTCCAAGATTTCCGATGATAGCTTAATTTCCAACGTTTCCACCTCCAAAATTCATTGAAAATAGTTTATCATAAATAGATGTGCTACTAAAAATTTAACAACTTAAATAGATGAACTATATTGGAAAGGGGGGAAAATAATGGATGTTAATAAATTGAAAAAAGAACTCATTGCCTATAGCAAAGAAATCGGAATCCAAAAAGTCGGTTTTACGACCGCAGATCCATTTACTGAATTGAAAAACCGTTTAATTAGACAGCAGGAACTTGGCTATCAATCAGGATTTGAGGAGTCCGATATCGAGAAAAGAGTTAGCCCTTCATTACTACTTGAAGAACCCCGTTCAATAATTTCTATTGCCCTAGCCTATCCTTCGAAAATGAAGGAACGTGTGGAAAGTAGGAAGGGTGAGAGAAGAGGGATTTTCAGCAGGGCCTCTTGGGGGCTCGACTATCATAAAATTCTTCGTGACAAGTTGAAAAAGCTGGAGGAATTCATCATAACCAAGGTGCCAGATGCCAGGTTAAAATCAATGGTTGATACTGGAGAGCTTTCAGATCGTGCAGTTGCTGAAAGAGCTGGTATTGGCTGGAGCGGAAAGAACTGTGCGATTATTACCCCGGAATATGGCTCATACGTGTATATAGGTGAAATGATTACAAGTATCCCTTTTGAACCAGACACACCAATAGAAGATCAATGCGGCTCCTGCACAAAGTGTTTAGAAGCCTGCCCTACAGGAGCTTTAGTCCAAGGAGGGCAGATTAATGCCCAGCACTGCATTTCTTTTTTAACGCAGACAAAAGGACTCATACCTGATGAATTTCGAGAAAAGATTGGTAATCGTATATATGGGTGTGATTCCTGTCAAACGGCTTGTCCACATAATAAGGGGAGAAACTTTCATTTTCATGAAGAAATGGAACCGGATCCTGATGTGGCAAAACCATTATTAAAACCTATATTAAAATTAAGCAACCGTGAATTTAAAAATATGTTCGGAGATGCAGCAGGATCATGGAGGGGGAAGAAACCAATTCAGCGAAATGCAATTATTGCGCTTGCTCACTTTAAAGATGAATCAGCAGTATCTGATTTAATTGAAGTATTAGAAAATGAAGCAAGTCCTGTAGCAAGAGGAACGGCTGCTTGGGCTCTTGGGAAAATTGGTGGTAATCATGCATTTTCAGCGTTATTACAGGCAAAAGAAGATGAAATGGATCCCGAAGTTCATGAAGAAATCGATAAAGCCTTGAGTTTTAATAAATAAGAGCAAACCGTTTTGGTTTTGCTCTTTTATAAATTAATTTCTTCTTTCCCTCATATGTATAAAAAGAGAGGGGGGAAAACAATATGCGTGAATTACTCCAAGACCTATTTGAAAAAAGGCTCGATTTATTTGTTTCCGAAAAAAGGAGTAACAAACTATTTTTCCCAAAGGCTGAAAGGAAACAAGCAGCATTTGCAAAAAGGTCTGCTGAAATTGTAAAAATTAATGCCTCGGGTAAAATCATCGAGGAAGCTGTAGACGAGGAATTTCAAGCCTTAAAATACCAAGCTCATTATCAGTATTTAATTAAACAAAAGGGTCTCCTTTATATAGAAGAAGAACTGGAAGAAAGAATTGCTAAGTTTTACAATGGTGCTTTAGTTATGGATGAGGAAGTTAAAGTGCCGATTCATCCTCAAGAACCAACTAAAAAACAAATAAAGCTGGAATTGGATGAACAGGCTGTCCGGCTAAACTATGAATATAATCGCCTAAAGGCTGTCCAATATGCTGAGCGCTGGTGGAATACTTATAATCCTGCCTTTCAAAAATTTGAAAATAATTGTACGAACTATATTTCTCAATGTCTTAGGGCAGGTGAAGCACCAATGAGGGGGCATCCGAACCGGGGAATGGGTTGGTGGTACCAACATACAAATTGGAGCTATAGTTGGGTAGTGGCACATTCACTAAAGAACTATTTAGGCAATTCTAAAAGCGGACTTAGGGCAAGGGAAGTCAGCAGCCCTGACCAGCTGATTTTAGGAGATGTAATTTGCTATGACTTTGAAGGAGACGGCAGGTTCAATCATAATACGATTGTTACAGGTAAGGATGCGTATGGGATGCCTTTAGTGAATGCCAATACCTACAACAGCCGAATGCGGTATTGGGCCTACGAGGATTCCTCCGCATATACTCCGAAGATTAAATATAAGTTTTATTCTATCTTCGATGAATAAGGTTTCTCCTTGGCCGTTAGGAAAGTATAACTTTCCAAAAAGGCATAAGTGCAACTACACCTCTGTCTTCGTCTAACGGCTCGCCACTCGGCGAGTTTTCTTTAAATGGATAAATGATAGTGGTATAATTGCATCTAGAGTTTTAATTCGAGGTGAAATTCGTGTCTATTCATGTAGTCTTATATCAACCACAAATACCTTCTAATACAGGGAACATTGCCCGCACTTGTGCTGGAACAGATACCGCTTTACATTTAATCCGGCCGTTAGGTTTTTCCACAGACGATAAAATGTTAAAGAGAGCAGGCTTGGACTATTGGGAACATGTAAATATTACGTACTATGATTCTTTAGATGAGTTTTATGAAAAAAATACCGGTGGTGAATTTTTCTATATTACGAAATTTGGTGAAAAGCAGTATAGCACCTTTGATTATAGTGATCCGAGCAAAGATTATTATTTTATTTTTGGTCGGGAAACAACGGGTCTTCCAAAGGATGTTATCGAAAGAAATATTGAAACTGCATTGAGAATTCCCATGACTGAAAATATTCGTTCTTTAAATTTATCCAATACTGCGGCAATTCTTATTTATGAAGCTTTACGCCAGCAAAATTATGCACATTTAAAATAATTCGACGAAAAAGGCTGCCAATATCGGCAGCCTTTTTTCATATAAATTATTTATTTGTACCTGGTTTGTCGTTGTAACCTGCAGTGAAAATAGCTGCTAAAAATGCGATCATGACTAAAATAACCATGAATGTATTCATTATATGTAGTGCCCCCTTAATTCATACAATTTTTCATAATGAACATATAGTTTTATTATAGCCTATCTTCAGAAAATGAAAAGTGCAATATTCTTTTTATTGACATAAAAAAGATAGACTGTACAGCAATATGGTTAAGCATGTTCAAAGGGCTAAGTGCATAGAGTATATTAATCGTCTCTGATTAAGCTACAGGGGGAGGGCCTTATGGATATTTTAAAAAAAATCGAGATGCATCGCGAAGAAGAGGAAAAACTGCGTTGGGAAGGTTCGTTCGCTGATTACTTATTGTTGCTAAAGGAAAAGCCATGGGTAGCACAATCTGCACATTCTCGAGTTTATAATATGATCAAGGATGCCGGAATTGAAGAAGTTAAAGGGTCAAAGAAGTACAATTTCTTTAGCAATCAATTATTTGGATTAGAAGCATCACTAGAAAGGCTTGTTGAAGAGTATTTTCATCCCGCAGCCAAAAGACTTGATGTAAGAAAGCGGATTTTACTGTTAATGGGTCCGGTAAGCGGTGGTAAATCAACTCTTGTTACGATGTTAAAAAGAGGTTTAGAAAGTTACTCCCATACGGATAGAGGTTCTGTTTTTGCCATAAAGGGATGTCCAATGCATGAGGATCCGCTGCACTTAATTCCCCATCATTTGCGTGTTGATTTCTATGAGGAGTACGGCATAAGGATTGAAGGGAATCTTTCACCGTTGAACATGATGCGTCTTGAGCAGGAATATGGGGGCAGAATCGAAGATGTTTTAGTGGAGAGAATCTTTTTCTCAGAGGATAAACGAACAGGGATTGGAACCTTTAGTCCTTCCGATCCAAAATCACAGGATATCGCAGATTTAACGGGAAGTATTGATTTTTCAACCATTGCAGAATTTGGTTCTGAATCAGATCCCCGTGCCTATCGTTTCGATGGAGAGCTCAATAAAGCAAACCGCGGGATGATGGAGTTCCAGGAGATGTTAAAATGTGATGAGAAATTCCTCTGGCATTTGCTGTCATTAACCCAAGAAGGGAACTTTAAAGCAGGAAGGTTTGCCTTAATTAGCGCTGATGAGCTAATTGTAGCACATACGAATGAAACGGAGTACCGTTCCTTTATTTCCAATAAGAAAAACGAAGCGCTCCATTCAAGGATTATTGTCATGCCGATTCCATATAATTTAAAGGTTTCACAAGAAGAAAGAATATATGAAAAAATGATTAATGAGAGTGATGTTTCCGATGTCCATATAGCACCGCATACATTAAAGGTGGCTGCGATGTTTACCATTTTAACTCGCTTAAAGGAGCCGAAAAAAGGAGATATTGATTTACTGAAAAAAATGCGCCTTTATGACGGTGAGAGTGTGGAAGGATTTAATACGGCTGATGTTGACGAGCTGAAGCGCGAGTACCCGGATGAAGGTATGAGCGGAATTGACCCGCGTTACGTGATTAACCGTATTTCGTCTACGATTATTCGAAAAGAAGTACCATCCATTAATGCACTTGATGTATTACGGTCATTAAAAGATGGGCTTGACCAACATCCATCGATTACTTCCGAGCTGCGTGACCGCTATATGAATTATATCTCTTTAGCACGAAAAGAGTATGATAATATTGCCAAGAAAGAAGTTCAAAAAGCATTTGTTTATTCGTACGAAGAGTCCGCTAAAACACTTATGGACAATTATCTAGATAATGTGGAGGCCTATTGTAATAAGGCAAAGCTTCGCGACCCACTGACTGGTGAAGAAATTAATCCGGATGAAAAACTAATGCGTTCAATTGAGGAACAGATTGGTATTTCTGAAAATGCCAAAAAGGCCTTTAGAGAAGAGGTATTAATCCGAATTTCAGCTTTCGCAAGGAAAGGCAAACGCTTTGATTATAATTCGCATGACCGGCTTAGGGAAGCCATTCAGAAGAAACTGTTTGCAGATCTTAAGGATGTCGTCAAGATTACTACATCTTCAAAAACACCAGATGAACAGCAATTGAAGAAGATTAATGATGTTGTTGCCCGTTTAATCGATGAACATGGATATAATTCAACATCAGCTAATGAATTACTTCGGTATGTTGGAAGCCTGTTAAATAGGTAGTGAAGGATAGGATTAAAATATGAGGACTGACAGAACGTATCTGTCAGTCTCTTTTTTTCCGATAGGAAAGTATTACTTTTCCTATCTGGTAATAAGTGCTACGGCAGGCTCGCCAATCGGCGAGTTTTCTTAAAAGATAAGAAATTTCGACTTTGAGAATTGTCCAGCACCATTAAAACACGCTTCGGAAGCGATACCTCGCACGAAGGAAAAGTGTTAGCTTTTTCGAGGAGTGCCCAGTAGCGAGAGAACTTCTTGCGCTTTTCTTAATCATTTCAAGGAGGACTCGTCCAACTTTTTAGGCAAGAGCCTAATTGTCGAAATTATTTGTAAATTATTTATCGCTTTTGCATAGGATAAAGTAATCCATCTTTTATTTAATTTTTTTCATTCGCGTTATCTTATGTATTTGCTAAAAAAGTGTGCAGTTTAGACTGTATTCATTAATTTCATAAGGAGGGGTTTATAATGTCAACCGATAACCATCAATTTGTGATTTCTAGAGAAGACTGGTCCCTCCACCGTAAAGGCCACGATGACCAGCAGCGGCATCAGGAAAAAGTCCAAGAGGCAATTCGCAACAATCTACCAGACTTAATTACAGAAGAGAGCATAATTATGTCTAATGGTCGAGATGTGGTAAAAATTCCGATTCGTTCATTAGACGAATATAAAATTCGTTATAATTATGACAAAAACAAACACGTGGGCCAGGGTGACGGTGACAGTCAAGTCGGAGACGTAGTAGCACGTGACGGCTCCAGTGGACAAAAAGGTCCCGGTAAAGGCCAAGGGGCAGGAGATCAAGCTGGAGAAGATTATTTTGAGGCAGAAGTGTCATTAATGGAGCTCGAAGAAGCATTATTTAAGCAATTAGAACTTCCCAATTTAAAGAAAAAAGAGGAGCAAGAAAATCTCGTCGAAAATATTGAATTCAATGATATCAGAAAAACAGGATTAATGGGAAACATTGATAAAAAACGGACAATGATGTCTGCTTTTAAACGAAATGCAATGAGTGGGAAACCGGCATTCCACCCTATTTACAAAGATGATTTAAAATTTAAGACTTGGAATGAAGTGGTTAAACCGGATTCTAAAGCTGTTGTCATTGCGATGATGGATACGAGCGGAAGTATGGGAATATGGGAAAAGTACATGGCCCGCAGCTTTTTCTTCTGGATGACACGCTTTTTAAGAACAAAATACGAGACAGTTGAAATTGAGTTTATTGCGCATCATACTGAGGCAAAAATAGTGACCGAGGAAGACTTCTTCTCGAAAGGAGAAAGCGGTGGAACAATTTGTTCATCCGCCTACCGCAAAGCACTGGAGATCATTGAAACTAAATACAATCCTCGCAAGTTCAACATCTATCCATTCCACTTTTCAGACGGTGATAATCTAACATCGGATAACGCCCGCTGTGTGAAGCTTGTTGAAGAATTAATGAAGGTATCTAACATGTTTGGCTATGGCGAAGTCAACCAATACAATAGGCATTCTACCTTAATGTCAGCCTACAAAAACATCAAGGATGAACATTTCCGTTATTATATTCTTAAGCAAAAAGCAGATGTATTTCATGCAATGAAAAGCTTTTTCCAAAATGAAGAATCACAATTGTATGCTTAACAAAATCGACAGGACTATCTGCCTGTCGATTTTTTTTATTTACCAAATTAATAATTTCGACTTATTTTTTCAGAGAATAAAAGCAGTGATTGTCAAATTGGTTGCGAAAATTGATAAAAGGAAAGAATATTAACATAGTGGTAAAGGAAAAATATCATGAAAGGGAATATGAAAAAGATGAATATAGGATTAATTGGTTTGGGTAAAATGGGCTATAGTTTGGCCTTAAATTTAATGGACCATCAGCATGAGGTTGTTGCATATGATGTAAATAAAACTGCAGTTAAAGGAATATCAGAAAAAGGGGCTCATGGTGTAAGTTCAATATCTGAGCTTACAGCAATCCTTCCATCCCCTAAAGTCATTTGGGTAATGGTACCAGCCGGGGAAGTTACCAACAGTGTGCTTAACGAACTGAAGGAATACTTAGCAGATAGGGATATTGTCATAGAAGGCGGTAACTCACATTATAAGGAATCCATCAAACGGGCAGCAGAATTCTCCGAAAAAGGCATTCATTTTCTCGACGTTGGGACTAGTGGAGGCGTTGAAGGGGCGAGAAATGGCGCTTGTACAATGATTGGCGGGAACAAAGAGGCATTCATTTTAGTAGAAGAAATTTTTAAAGATATTTGCATGGCGAACGGCTACCATTATGCAGGAGAAAGTGGAAGCGGTCATTATCTAAAGATGATACATAATGGCATTGAATATGGGATGATGCAATCGATTGCAGAAGGATTTGAATTACTTGATAAAAGCCCATTTAACTTTGATTACGAAAAGGTTGCACGGGTGTGGAGTAATGGTTCTGTCATCCGATCTTGGCTAATGGAACTTACCGAAAATGCTTTCTCTAAAGATTCAAAGCTTGAAGGAATCAAAGGAATTATGCATTCCTCTGGTGAGGGAAAATGGACGGTTGAAACGGCTTTAGATCTTCAGTCAGCATCCCCAGTTATTACACTGGCTTTAATGATGAGGTACCGATCATTAGAAGAAGATACTTTTTCAGGGAAAGTTGTTTCTGCATTGCGAAATGAATTTGGAGGGCATGGGGTAGTAAGTAAATAAAATATCAATAAATGGATATCTTATAAAAGTGATAGGTGAGTAGCCTGTCATTTTTATTCCGTCAATTGGTATAGACAACTATACTTTTAAAGTGTAAAATAAAGATAGAACCTGAAAGGAAGTTTTGAAAATGACTCAAAAAGATAATCATATTTTACTTAAGGGTATTCGAATTTATTCAGAAGAAAAGATCATTGAAAACGGTTTTATTATAATAAAAAATCAAAAAATAGCAGGACTTGGTACCATGGATGAACCTATTATTGGGGAAGACTTTGAAGTGATTGAAGTTCCTGCACATTTTAACGCGGTGCCTGGTTTTATTGATGTGCATATTCATGGTGTGAATGGTGCGGACACAATGGATGGAACTAAGGAAGCATTGGATACGATGACAGCAACATTGCCAAAAGAAGGAACAACAAGCTTTTTAGCCACTACTATGACCCAAGAAGGCAAACAAATTGAAAATGCATTAATTAATGCAGGTGAATATATCGAAAAGCAGACAGCAAACGGGAATGCTGAAATACTTGGACTACATCTTGAAGGGCCATTTGTGAATCCAAAAAAAGCTGGAGCACAGCCGATTCAGCATATAGTGAATCCAAATCTCGAATTATTTGAAGAGTGGCAAAAACTATCTAATGGAACAATAAAACTTGTCACATTAGCCCCAGAGCAGCCGGGCGGATTAGAAATGATTCGCTATTTAAAGAAAAATGGAATTATCGCATCCCTCGGTCATACTGATGCAACCTATGAACAAGTCGGCGAAGCCATTGAAGCTGGAGCAAATCATGTGACCCATCTTTTTAATCAAATGAGGGGACTGCACCATCGTGAACCTGGTGTGGTTGGCGCAGCATTTTTACGTAAGGAATTAAAAGCAGAAATCATTGTCGATGGTGTACATGTTCATCCGGAGATGGTTAATCTCGCTTACATGAATAAGCAGAGTGATGGATTAATTTTAATCACTGACTCCATGCGTGCTAAATGCTTAAAAAATGGTTTGTATGACCTCGGAGGCCAAGAGGTTACTGTTAAAGATGGAAAGGCAGTCCTTGCTGACGGAACACTCGCCGGCAGTATTTTAAAATTAGGACATGCCGTAAAAAATATTTTGACTTATACAGGATGTTCACTTGAGGAAGCGGTCGAAATGGCATCAGTCAATCCAGCCAAGCAGTTGAATGTGTTTGACAGAAAGGGAAGCATTTCTGTTGGGAAAGACGCAGACATCGTAATCCTTGATGAGAATATGGAAGTCTTTATGACATTTTGCCGGGGAACACTTTCCTATAAAAAGGGGGAAAACTGCCAATGAAAATAATAGAAGTAAAAGATTACAAAGAAATGAGTCAGAAAGCGGCTGAATATATTATTGAAAAGGTTTCCCAAAATCCTAAACTAAAACTGGGACTTGCAACGGGAGGAACTCCTGTAGGAACATACAAAAATTTAATAGAAGATCATCAGAAAAACGGGACTTCTTATCAAAATGTTACCACGTTTAACTTAGATGAATACATTGGTCTATCAGGTGAAAATAAAAATAGTTATCGCCATTTTATGGATGAGAAGTTGTTTAATCATATTGACATCAATAAAAGTAACACAAATATTCCACGTGGAGATTGTAAAGTCATAGAGGAAGAATGCCTTCGTTATGAATCATTACTTGCAAATTATGGCGGTATTGATTTGCAAATTCTTGGAATTGGCAGTAATGGACATATTGGATTTAATGAACCAGGGACAACCTTTACCTCTCAAACACATGTAATCAAATTAGCTCCTTCCACCATTAATGCAAATGCAAGATTTTTTAAAGGTATCGAGGATGTACCGACTAAAGCGATTACTATGGGTATTTCTACCATTATGAAAAGTAAAGAAATTCTTCTTTTAGTTTCTGGTGAAAACAAGAAAGAAGCAATGGGTAAACTTTTGAATGGAAAAGTATCAGAAAGTTTTCCTGCCTCCGTGTTGAAAAATCATCCGTGTGTTACAATTATTGCTGATAAAGCAGCAATTTCAGGTTTAAAGAGTCACTGTCAATAATTTTTAGGCAGCCAGACAAAATCAGTAAATAAAATTAAAACCTGTAATTGTTAAGTTTAATTAGAAGGGTGTAAATAAGGAGAATGATAAACAAGAATTCCCCCATTCCACTTTATTATCAGCTAGAGGAACATATTAAAGGGTTAATTGAAAATGGTGAGTTGAGCCCTGGTGATGCACTTCCTCCAGAAAGAGAATATGCTGAAAAATATCAAATTAGCCGGATGACTGTCAGACAGGCCTTTACCCAGCTAGTTAATGAAGGTTATTTATACCGGCTGCAAGGAAAGGGCACATTTGTTGCTGAGCGAAAAATTGAACAACCTCTCCAAGGACTAACCAGCTTTACAGAAGATATGAAAGCTAGAGGATTAACTCCAAGTAATAAACTTATTAAGTTTGAAATTATTCCTGCTATAAGTCAGATTGCTGGTCAATTAAAGATTTCTGAATATGAGCCGGTTTATGAAATTAAACGGATCCGCTTAGCGGATGGTGTCCCGATGGCATTAGAAACCAATTATATTTCAGCGAATCTGATTAAGGGGCTAACAGTACAAATTGCAAATCAATCTTTATACGGTCATATCGAAGAACATTTAAACTTACGCATCGATAGCGCTTCGCAGGTAATTGAGTCGTCTAGCGCTAGTCAAAATGAGGCAAAACTTTTAAAAATTGCAAATGGGGCACCTGTTATGCATATCCAAAGGAATACGTATCTGCATGACGATACTCCTGTTGAATTTGTGAAATCTGTTTACCGTGCAGACCGTTATAAATTCATGATTCAAATGAAACGATAACTAATCTTGAGGATGATTTTATATGTTCGATCTCTATTTTCAAAAGCTAAAGGAGTTAATAAATACTGTTGAAAAAGCTGAAAATGAGAACCTTACAACAGCTGCTATTAAAATTGCCCAGTGCATTCAAAGGGATGGGATTGTTCATGTTTTTGGCTGCGGCCACTCCCATATGCTTGGAGAAGAGCTTTTTTACAGGGCAGGAGGTCTTGCATCAATTAACCCTATTCTTATAGAAGATTTAATGCTCCATAAAGGCGCAGTACGCTCATCACAATTTGAACAGAAAAATGATTTTGCCAAAGAATTCTTAGGTGATATGAAAATTCTACCTGAAGATGTGGTAATTGTGGTGTCAACATCGGGCAGGAACCCTGTTCCGATTGACGTAGCAGAATTTGCTAAAAAACAGGGTGCTTTTGTTATTGCCATTACATCATTAGTTTATTCAAAAAGTGTTTCTTCAAGGCACACAAGCGGAAAATTTCTTTCTGACGCTGCTGATCTTGCAATTGATAATCATATTAGGATTGGCGATGCATTAATGGAGCATGAATTACTGGACGTTTCCTTTGGTTCCGGGTCAACTGTAATCGGGACAGCTATTGTCAACGGAATAATGGTGGAATCCGTAAAGATCATGATTGAAAACAACTTTACTCCTCCCATTTTTAAAAGCAGTAATGCAGATGGGGCAGAAGAACATAATCGGAAATTAATCAATAAATATAAAGGCAGAATTCCGTTACTGGAAAGTTAATTATAAAAAACAGATGCACATGCACCTGTTTTTTTTTGCTCATAAAGCCTTTTTCTTTCGGTACAGTCGGATATTACCACAAATAACTTTATTGAAAAGATGAAAAATAAAAAGGCAAGAGAAATTTTTTCAAAAAGGGGGTATTTCAATTGATAAAAAAACCAGTTGGTTTACTTTTAACAGCATGCCTTACAATGGGACTTGCTGCTTGTAATAACAATGATAAAAATCAAATAAATGACAAGACTACAAACCAGGTAGGAATGAATACAACCAACAGGAACTATCCTTATTTTAACGTGGGAAATGGAAGAGATGACGGTATTGACCATAATGGTCCACTTACCGAGGATTATACGAATCGTAACAACAGTGAAAGTGATTTAGATGTTAATCTATATAATGATCAGCGTAAAACAAGAAAAAATAATCGGGACATGATTTCTGCGTATCAAACATCTTTAAACAGTGATCAATATCCTCATACAAGAGCGATATTAATCCAAGATGCAAAATATCAGTATACTACCATAGATCCTAGTAAAGGCAATGGATTTCAGTTCGGTCAACAAGGGCAGCCATATATACAGCAGCAAACACCGATTGCAAAAGCACCAGTACCGGCACCAGCGCCGCAGCAAACTCAACCGGCAGTACCGGCACCGGCACCACAGCAAACTCAGCCAACGGCACCAGCACCACAGACAAAACCGGCACCAAAACCAGCACCAAAACCAGCTGCTCCAACACAAAATATTGCACCAACTACTGGAACAGTCAGCCAATATGTACAACAAGTGATCAATTTAACAAATGCACAACGGAGTAAAAACGGGCTTCCTGCATTAAAAGCGGATACCCAGCTTAATGGTATTGCTCAGAAAAAGTCAGTGGATATGCAGCAAAAGAATTACTTTTCACATACAAGCCCAACTTATGGATCTCCGTTCGATATGATGAGAGATTTTGGTGTTACCTATAAATCCGCAGGTGAGAATATCGCCCAAGGTCAAAGGACTCCACAGGAAGTCGTAACTTCCTGGATGAACAGTGAAGGTCATCGTAAAAACATTTTAAGTTCAAATTTTACTCATATCGGGGTAGGATTTGAAGAGACTGGGAAACACTGGACGCAAATGTTTATAGGGAAGTAATAAATAATAGGTACTGATTAGCAGGAAAATAAGAAAAATGCAAAACAAAACCGGCAGATAATTAAGCTCTGCCGGCTTGTTGGGTTTTTATGATTGAAGTAATGGTAGGAAATTCAACAAGAAATGTAGTCCCTTTTTCTACTTCACTTTCTACCCAGATAGAACCATCCATTGCACGAATAATACTATACACTACCATCATCCCCAGACCCGTTCCCTTTTTCCCTTTTGTGGAATAGAAAGGTTCGCCTAATCGTTCAAGTTGCTCACTTGTCATACCTACACCTGTATCCTTCACCATAATTGTTACATAGCTTTGGCTAAATTCAGTTGAAATCGTTAAATAACCGCCTGTTGACATTGATTCGATTGCATTTTTGAGGACATTTACAAAACACTGGCGGAACTTCTGTTTGTCTCCTTTTATGAAACCTATAACTGAAAAGTCAGTAATGATCTCAACAGAATTCTGATTTGCCAGGGGTTGAAGAATATTGATAATTTGTCGGAGTTCACTTTTTACATTCAGTTCTTCTAACGTTTCCAGAGATGGCTTCGCAAAGGTCAAATAATCCTGAATAACTCTTTCAGCGGAAATTAATTCTTCCTTAACGATGGATAAGTATTCTTTTCTCTTTTGCCTTGAAAGGTAATCATCCTGAAGAAGTTGAACAAATCCGCTAGCCGCAGTTAAAGGATTGCGAATTTCATGGGAAATAGCGGCTCCCATTTGTTCGACTGCTTTTAATTTTTCTGCTTTAATCAATTGCTGCTGCATTTCATTATTTTTTCTAACAAATTCAATCCCATATGAAATGATGCCAATTCCCAGAGCAGGTATGACAAGGAAAGCAAACCAAGCATCAAAAAGGTTGGAGTGAGAATTAGTGAAACTCATCCCAAAAACCGTTAGCAGGCCAAGGATCATTCCCATACATACCGTTACAAAAATCCGCCGTTCAGGAGCCTGCTTCGAAATCCAAGGATATAGGTTCCAAAGTATAATGCTGAGTGGTGCATATAGTATAAGGGTTTGAAAAAAACCTATATTCAAACCATAGAAACTTCTTAAGAGTATAATTGCTAAAACAAGAATTGGACCGATTCCAACATAAAGGCCGCCTAGAACCAAAGGAATAATTCTTAAATCATACCTGGCAGATGGAACGGGGGTGTAGGAGAATTGAATACATAACCATAAAGTTGCGATAAACAAAATTATTATTGATGATTTAGAAAGGGTGTATTTTTGACTTTTTTCGAGAAATATTAAACAAAAAAATAGTAGTATGATTAAAAGGGAGAGATTTAAGAAAAGGTGTTTCGTAATTTCCATTTCCGTCACCATCCAAAAAGGGCTGATAGGGAAATTTTAACATGTATTTTCCACAAGTTACAACAAAATTTACTAAATATTTTGAAAAAAGATATATTTTGTTAAGGAATGCAAATGATATTAGACGAATAACCCCATAAGGTTCATGATATATGCCTTTAAGATATGAAAAGTCCAATGTACTTTTGAGCAATAGTAATGTTCTTTAATTAGTTTTAAAGCATTCCAATTATGCTATTAATTTGATATTTTTAACAAAGTTTGAAAGTAAAAGAATGTGAAAATGAAAAAACTTCCTCAAGAGGAAGCTTTCGCGATTGTTAATTTACACTTGAACTGATATACCTTTAGCTAATTCTTTAGCAACGAGTCTGGCATGTTCTTTGGCTTTTGCTATAATTTCAGGTACCTTTTGCGGATATAAATCGAATCCTTCTGCGATTAATGTGTCCATAACTTCAATACCTAAAAAGCTGAGGGCAATTTTTAAATAGCGGTCACCAGATTCCATTTCCTGAAGAGGAGTGCCTGTATATTGTCCGCCTCTAGTTTGAATATGGACAGCTTTCTTATTTTTTAATAGCCCTTTTGGTCCGTCTGGTGTATGGGCAAAGGTTTTTCCAGCTATAAATAAATTATCGAGGAAAGCCTTTAAGACCGCAGGTGAACTCAAATTCCACACGGGGGACACAAAAACATAATAATCATATGAGATAAATTCATCTGCAAGAGCGTGCATTTTTATAATCTTTTCGCGTTCGGCATCTGACAGCTGATCCAATGTATATCCGTAACCAGCTAATTTTCCTCTTGCCGAAACCAAATCAGCATCCATTTGTGGAAAGTCTAAGGTGAACAAATCCATTTTCTTTATTTCTACGTCGGGACGTTCCTTCTGAAAAGCTTCAAGAAAGGCTTCCCCAATTTGCAGGCCTTTTGATTTTTCTAAACCCTTTGGATTTGCGGTCACATAAAGCAACTTTTCCAATTCAACACACCCCATCTATCAATATTTAGTTCAATATAATTATTATAGAAAAGATATCTTTGCTCAATATTGAACAAAGAGTGAAGTTCTTGAACATTAAGTGACTTTTGATCATGAGTTAAGTTAATCATACAAAAATTGCGCAAACTATTTATAAAAGAAACTTTGGAGGTAAAGATTGTGACAAATGAGGCATTACGCTGTTGGAAAGCTATACCTGAGTTTAATTATAAGCGATAAACAGTTAAAATAGGTTAGAATAGGGTTGTAAGGATTTTTAGAAAGGAAAGGGATTTAGAATGTCTAAACAACAAATTGGTGTGATTGGTCTAGCGGTTATGGGAAAAAACCTTGCATTAAATATTGAAAGCCGCGGCTATTCTGTTGCTGTTTTTAATCGTTCCTATGATAAAACAGAAGCGTTTTTAATAAACGAAGCAGAAGGAAAAAACTTTGTCGGTGCCCGGACCGTTGAGGAATTTGTAAATTCCTTAGAAAAACCGCGCAAAATTTTATTAATGGTTAAGGCCGGCACGGCAACAGATGCAACGATTGATTCATTAAAGCCATATCTTGAAGAAGGCGATATCCTCATTGATGGCGGTAATACCTTCTTCCAGGATACGATTAGACGTAATAAGGAACTTGAAACTGCAGGGTTCCATTTTATTGGTACAGGAGTTTCCGGAGGTGAAGAAGGGGCATTAAAAGGTCCTTCGATCATGCCGGGAGGTAAAAAAGAAGCCTATGATTTAGTGAAGCCAATTTTAGAGGCAATTTCAGCTAAAGTGGAAGGGGACCCTTGTTGTACCTATATTGGTCCAAACGGTGCCGGCCACTATGTGAAAATGGTGCATAACGGGATTGAATATGGTGACATGCAATTAATTTCAGAGGCTTATTTTATCTTGAAAAATGTCCTTGGCTTGTCCGCCGAAGAACTTCATGACGTTTTTGCCGAATGGAATAAAGGTGAACTGGACAGCTACCTAATTGAAATTACCGCAGATATTTTTACAAAAGTAGACGAAGAAACAGGTAAACCATTGGTTGACTTGATCCTAGACACTGCTGGCCAAAAAGGTACAGGAAAATGGACTAGCCAAAATGCGTTAGATTTGGGTGTTCCACTTCCACTTATCACGGAATCTGTATTTGCCCGCTGTATTTCAGCTATGAAAGATGAGCGTGTTAAGGCAAGTAAGGTGCTTAGTGGTCCTGAAGCGAAAGGCTATGAAGGTAATAAAGAAGAGTTAATTGAAGCGGTTCGTAAAGCTCTGTATATGAGCAAAATTTGTTCATATGCCCAAGGCTTTGCGCAAATGCGTGCAGCATCAGAAGAATATGATTGGAATCTTCGGTATGGTGACATTGCAATGATTTTCCGCGGCGGCTGTATTATTCGTGCTCAATTCTTACAAAAAATTAAAGAAGCATACGACCGTGATCCAGAATTAGCGAACCTGTTATTAGATCCTTATTTTAAAGAAATTGTTGAGAGCTATCAATCTGCATTGCGTCAAGTTCTTGCTGTAGCAATTGAGCGTGGAATTCCAGTTCCATCATTCACGAGTGCCATTGCTTACTATGACAGCTATCGTACAGAAACTCTTCCGGCAAATCTGTTACAGGCACAACGTGATTACTTTGGTGCCCATACTTATCAACGTGTCGATAAAGATGGGGTATTCCATACAAACTGGATGGAATAAGAAACACTTAGTTTTCCTTGCAAGAAATGGGGCAGGAAAGTTAGATTTAAAGAATCCAGTTTTTCACTCCTGGAACGGATAGAATAAAACGGTTGTTTATGAGAAAAAAGTGCTGCTTAGAATTCCTCTAAGGAGCACTTTTTTTGAATAATTTAGGACCATGTTATTTCTTTTAATAATTGCTGTCTAAATAATTGGATTATAAATTCATTGTAAATGTCTTTTCTGACAATCACTTGGTATCTGTTATTTGGGTGAATGTAATAATGAATATCAGTTAAAACCTTATTTTCCTCAAAAAACTCTCGAACTTTTATCATCCTTTTCTTTAACTCACTATTAAGTAAGGTAATCGAGAATTCAATATCCTCTTCGTTTGCTGTTTCCCTTAGTTCTAGAAGCTTATCGTCATATTTGTATGCTGCCTTCATGATTTTCCCCCTAGATTAAATATCTTAAATAAATGTAAATCGTACAGATTATGATTGAGAGAATCATTAATGGGAAAGAAATTAATAAGAATTTCCCAAACGTTATTGGATGACCTTCTTTTGCTGCAAGCCCGGCAACAATCACATTGGCACTTGCACCAATTAATGTTCCGTTACCGCCAAGACATGCACCAAGTGACAAGCTCCACCAAAGAGGTTCTAAATTATTTATTCCTAATTCGCCCATATCTTTGATCATTGGGATCATTGTGGCAACAAATGGGATATTATCAATAAATGCAGATGCAATCGCACTTACCCAGAGAATTAATATCGAAGTAGAAGCAACATCCCCTCCGGTTAAATGAACTGAATAATCCGCTAATAAAGATATAACCCCTGTTTCAATTAAACCTGAAACCAAAACAAACAGCCCAATAAAGAAGAAAATGGTGGTCCATTCTACTTTAGAAAAAGCTTTATCCAAATATCCTTCCCCGGTTAATAGAAGTAACAGAAATGCTCCAGTTAATGCAACAGTAGCAGACTCAATATGGAGCAGTTGATGCAGGAAGAAGCCTAATATAGTAATCGTAAGGGCAATTAACGACTTAATTAATAGTGTTTTGTCTGTGATTTCTTCCTTTTCATCCATGTCCATCAAGGCAGCTTTTAATTCAGCCGATGTCCGAAGCTGTTTCCGATAAATGAAAGCTAATATGCCAATATTAACAAATAATATAAAAAAACTAATGGCCGTAAGATTATTAATAAATGCCATGAAGGTTAGTTCTTTAACTGCACTACCAAGCATGATATTTGGTGGATCACCGATTAGGGTGGAAGTTCCGCCTATATTGGATGCGATAATTTCTGTAATTAAAAATGGTATCGGGTTTACCCGCAATTGCCTTGTAATACTGAAGGTTACGGGAACCATTAATAAAACGGTTGTAACATTATCTAGAAAGGCCGAACCTAATGCAGTAATGACTCCAAGGACAAGTAAAATTTTTAAAGGATCTCCTTTCACTTTTTTTGCTGCCCAAATGGCTATGTATTTGAACAAACCTGTCTCAGCAGTGATTGCGACAATAATCATCATTCCTGTCAGCAATCCGAGTGTATTAAAATCGATATGGTGCAGTGCCTTTTCTTGACCGACAATTCCTAATAAAACCATCATGATTCCGCCGGCCATTGCGATGATGGTACGGTGTATCTTTTCTGTGACTATAAAAGCGTAAGTAATGAGAAATACACCAATTGCAATGATTGCTTGTGTTGACATATATCGACCTCTTCTCCCAAAGTATTTATACATACCATTGAAAAATGCAAAAAGAAGCCCGCTTTGACAGACTCCACCAAAATTCAACATATGTATTTTATACTTTATTTTATAAAAATATTCTTGGGATGTAAAGAGAAAGTTAATCTGAAAATTACGTCAATTTCGTCCGAGTTTTATCATAGCCCCCCATTTCAACTATATGAAATTGACAGCCATAGACCAAGAGACGGACAAAAATTTATTTTTAGTGTAAATAGAATTGATAAATTGTTACTATAGAAAGATAAATTTTTACATTTGTCTTTTTCTAGCACTTTTAATCATTATAATCCTAACTTTTTGATAAAATCTACTGTTTCTTCGTGCTCTGGTTTAACCAGTTTATACAAACCCTTATTTGTTTTTACAAGTGATTTGCCATATTCATCTACAATTGCCCTTGTAAATGATGTGCTATTTAATACCTTCCACTTGTCTTCTGTTTTTGAAAGCTGAAGGTCAATAATTCCGAGATGATTTCCAAATGCACCTGCCATTACTACAGGCTTACCATTTATTTGTCCTGTTTCCATATTTGTATTTGCAATTGTTTTATAAACAGGCCCAGGAAAGACACTATGAGAATGTCCAGCCAAAATAGCATCAATTTCTGGGATTTTCGTCAAATAATAGACAGCATTTTCTGTATCGGGAATGTATGGTTCACTGCTGATGCCTGTATGGGCAAGGGCTATAATAATGTCTGCTCCCTCAGCCTTTATAATAGGTACAAATACCTTCGCTGTTTCAACAATTGGCATAGCTATTACTTTTCCTTCGAGATTTGCTTTATCCCATTTCAAGATTTGTGTTGGCATAAAACCTATAACTCCAATTTTCAGCTCATGATGCTCTCCACTTCGGTCTACTACATTCCTTTTTAAAATTACATAGGGGGTAAAGTAAGGTTTATTTTTTTTTACTGAAAACACATTTGCGTTTAAAACGGGCATCTTTAATCCTTTCAATGCAGCCTTTAAAAACTCTAAGCCATAATTAAATTCATGATTTCCGATGGCAATCGCATCATATTGTAAGTAATTAAATGCCCGGTATACCGGGTGTGTTTTTCCTTTCCGTATTCCTCTAATTCTTGCTAAATACTCTCCAAGTGGATTTCCCTTTAAATGATCACCATCATCAAACAATAAAGAATTCTTGACCTCGTTCCTTGCTTCTTGGATTAATGTTGCGGTTTTGACAAGGCCGATTCTATTGTCCACTTTTGTTTGGTAGTAATCATAATTGACTAAGGAAGCATGTAAATCAGTTGTTTCGAGGATGCGCAAATCGACTATTCCTGAATGAGCCGGAGTGTCCTCAACTGCATACGAAAAGGAGGAACAAGAAAGCCAAAATAGTGTGAGTAGGAAAAGAATAAAAGGAAGCCTTTTTTTGTCCACTTAAATTACCTCCATCATATTCTTGAAGTTAGGTAATCTTAGTATTGGTTTTTCTATATTAATTTATTTATGACAATTAAGTGAAGTGTGACATTACTCAAGGCGGTGCTGACCTATTGTGTTTTATAATAGAAGTTGATTTAAACTTGGAATAATTTAGAAAAAGTTATATTGGAAGCGTTTACAAAGTCATGAAGGGAAGAGACTTTATCGTTGAGTAAAAAAAATAAAATTACTATTTTATCCGGACACTTTGGAAGCGGAAAAACGGAAATTGCCATTAATCTGGCTTTAACCGAGAAACATACACACGAAAAAGTAGCTATTAATGATTTAGATATTATAAACCCGTATTTTCGCTCACGAGATGTATCTAGTATCTTTCAACAACATGGAGTTGAATTAATTGCACCGAAGAATCGTTTGGCCACTGCCGATCTCCCTATCGTGTCTGGTGAAATGTATCGAGTTCTACATGACCATAGGTACCGATTAATTGTAGATGCCGGAGGAGATAAAGACGGCGCGACAGCACTTGGACAATACTATCACGAATGGAAGGATTTAAACCTGGAATTACTGTTTGTTCTTAATGGAAATCGGCCATATGTCAGTACATTGGAGGGAGCTCTTTATACAGTTAATCAGATTGAAAGAGCCTCTCGTCTAAAGGTAAGCGGTATTATTAACAACACAAACATTGGCTCTGAAACAACAATAAAGGATATTGAGAAAGGCTATAAGTTAAGTAGTAGCTTATCCGAAAAGCTAGAAATTCCTTTATTATATACCACCATTTCCGACCATTTGAAAAAGGAAGCTGAAAACTTTGCGAACAACTATGAAGTTGTTTTTATTAAACGGTATATGAAGATGTCATGGGAAAAGGAGTAGAAGGTATATGGAGAAAAAAGTCGTTTTTAATGAAGACATTTGTAAGTCTTGCAGTCTTTGTGTTCAAGTCTGTCCAACAAATGTTATTTTTCTAGCAGACTATTTAAACGGAAAAGGGTACCGGCCGGCATCAGTTGTTAACCAAGAAAAATGTATTAGTTGTGCAAAGTGTGCGCAAATATGCCCTGATGCTGTAATTTCTGTGTATAGACCGGTAAAGATTTTGCAAACAGTGTGATTCGAAGGGAGATATTCTCATGGGGAAAGTGTTAATGAAAGGAAATGAAGTGATTGCGGAGGCAGCTATACATGCAGGATGTAAATACTTTTTTGGCTACCCCATCACGCCGCAAAGCGAACTTGTAGCTTACATGGCAAGAAGACTGCCTGAAGTGGATGGATTATTCTTACAGGCTGAAAGTGAAATAGCCGCGATCAATATGGTGTATGGTGCAGCGGGTACAGGCGTTAGGGTCATGACTTCCTCCTCAAGTCCAGGCTTCAGCCTGAAGCAAGAAGGAATTTCTTATTTAGTCGGGTCAGAGCTTCCTGCTGTTATATGTAATATCGTTCGTGGAGGCCCAGGATTAGGAAATATCCAGCCTGCACAATCAGACTATTTTCAAGTAACAAAAGGCGGTGGACATGGGGATTACAACATTCCTGTTTTGGCACCAGCAAGCTTACAGGAAATTGTGGAATTGACACAGGATGCTTTCGACATCGCTGATCGTTACCGGACACCGGTAATTTTAATGGGCGATGGCATGCTGGGGCAAATGATGGAGCCTGTGGAATTTGGAGAACGTTCAGAAACGGAACAGTTTAAGAAGGAATGGGCGACAACAGGTACCCGAGGCGATGGTGGTCCGAAAATTATCACATCACTTGAGCTTAATGCAGAAAGCTTAGAAGAGCGAAATAGGAATTTGCAGCGGAAATTTTCCAGGATTAAAGAAAATGAAGTTCGTTATGAAACATACCTAATCGATGATGCTGATTATATTATGGTAGCCTTCGGAACGGTCGCAAGGATTACCTTGAACGCCATTAATAAAGCGAGACGGGAAGGAGTTAAGGTTGGTTTAATTAGGCCGATTTCCCTTTGGCCATTCCCCGAAAAACCGTTTATCGAAACAAGGGAACGGGTAAAGGGCTTTATTTCCGTTGAAATGAGTGCAGGGCAAATGATTGAGGATGTTAAATTGGCTGTGAATGGCTTTGCACTGGTAGACTTCTTCGGTAGAACCGGCGGCGTTGTTCCTACACAAGAAGAAATTTACGATAAGATTATGTCTGTTGCCGGGGGTGTAACAGTATGACAATGAAGACAGTCTTTAAAAAAACAAGCGGCCTGACCGATACGCCTACACACTATTGTCCCGGCTGTACTCACGGTGTGATTCACCGCCTTGTTGGCGAAGTTTTAGAAGAAATGGATATTTTGGAAGATACGATTGGGGTTGCATCGGTAGGATGTTCGGTGTTATCGTATGAGTATTTTAATTGTGATATGACACAGGCGGCGCACGGGCGAGCCCCTGCAGTAGCAACAGGAGTGAAGCGGGTTCTGCCAAATCGGTTTGTGTTTACTTACCAAGGTGACGGTGACCTCGCATCGATTGGTATTAGTGAAGTTATCCATGCGGCCGCAAGGGGAGAGAATATCACCGTTATTTTCGTCAATAATGCTATTTACGGAATGACAGGGGGACAAATGGCGCCTACGACATTGATTGGCCAAAAAACGGCAACCACTCCATTCGGCCGTGATGTCAGTATCCAAGGGTCACCGATTAAGGTTTGTGAAATGATTTCTACGCTTGATGGTGCTGCTTACATTGAGCGGGTTTCAGCCCATGATGTACCGCATATACAAAAGGTAAAGAAAGCCATTAGGAAGGCATTTGAAACACAGAAAAAAGGGTTAGGTTTCTCTCTGATTGAGGTTCTGTCGACCTGTCCAACAAACTGGGGATTTGACCCGGCAGAATCCCTTGTCTGGGTAAAGGACAATATGGTTCCTGTTTATCCTCTAGGTGTTTATAAAAACAAAGAGGGAGTGAAATAGGGATGCTTGAAGAAATTATTATTGCTGGCTTTGGGGGACAGGGAGTCATGTCGATGGGGCAGTTGATTGCCTATGCAGGCATGCTTGAAGGAAAAGGAGTTTCGTGGCTTCCATCTTATGGACCTGAACAACGAGGAGGTACAGCTAATTGTGCCGTTGTTGTAAGTGATGAACCGGTTGGATCGCCACTAGTTACAAGACCATCGACAGCGATTGTATTGAATAATCCCTCATTCGATAAGTTCGAGCCGCTTATTCGACCAGGCGGGATCTTAATTCTCAATTCATCACTAGTAGTCAGGGCATCCGCTCGTAAAGACATAAAAATCATAGAAATTAGTGCAACAGACATGGCTAATGACCTTGGAAATTCCCGTGTCGCAAATATGATTTTATTAGGAGCTTTTCTAGAACATACAAAAATTGTTTTGGCCGACTCTGTAATTGAATCATTAAAGAAAGTTCTTTCAGCTGATAAGCATCATTTAATTGAAATTAACAAGCAGGCATTGCAAAAGGGTGCTTCACTAGTCGCGGCAAGTATATCTTAAAAAATAGAGTCAGCCTATGGCCAAAATAGTTAGCCATAAATATAAGAAGCCAGCCTAAAAATTAGGCTGGCTTCTTGCGAATCTTTCGCTGACGTTTGTTTTGATAACCAAAAAACCACCAATTCCAATCACCCAACAGTTTCATTAAAGCCGGAACCAAAACCATTCTTACAATGGTTGCATCAATGAAAATGGCGATTGCAATTCCCACACCCAGCTGTTTAACCGGCATTACACCTGTGAACGCAAAAGCACCTGTAACGACAATCATGATAGCAGCTGCAGAGGTAATAATTTTACTCGTATAAGTTAAACCGGAAATGGTCGCCGCAGTATTATCACCTGTTTTTATATAGAATTCCTGAATCCTTGAGATTAGAAAGACTTCATAATCCATAGAGAGTCCGAAAACAAGGGAAAACACGAAAACCGGTAAAATTAAGGCAATATCAACAGGCGTTATTCCAAAGTGTCCCTCCTGGAAAATCCAGACGACAATTCCGAACGTACAGCCAAGGCTCAAAACATTCATTAAAATAGCTTTAATAGGGATAAGAATGGATCGAAATGCCGCCATGAGAATAATAAAAGTAGAAACGACAATTAATAATAATCCATACGGTGCTTTTTGAAATATTTCGGCAAAAATTTCTTGCTCGAATTTAATCGGACCGCCAAAAGATGCCTTCAGTCCTAAATCTTTTCCAGACCATTCACTTACCCACTGTCTAGCTTTAGAGGAATGTTCACCTGTTTTTAAATACACTTCCAAAAGCATTTGATTATCCCTGATAAAATAGTCTTTAATAGGAGCTAACATGGTTTTGTCGCCATGTGTAAGCAATTGATATAATTGATCAACATCCTTCAATCCTGTCGCTGAGAATGGTGAGTCAACCGTATATACAAGTTTGTCGCTTTCAAGTTTGTCAATCACCTTATTAGCCTTTTCTAAATTGTTTTTTTCGATGATATTACCATTTGATTGAAGAACAATCGTCACTTTTTTCTCATCTCGTTTTTCATTAGCGATAAAATGCTCTTGAAAAGTTTCTAAGGCCAATCTTGAAGGATATTTTGCCGGAAGGGAATCTGTTCCGGGAATAGCTAAGACCATTTGCTTCACTGGTATAAGTCCAATTAACAGAATGGCAAGTGCCACAGTTGCCATTATGATAGGGCGTCTCATCACAAGGGAAGCAAATTTATGCCATATGCTCGATTGCTTATTCGAAATCTTTATGACACTCAGCTTGTTAATGTTCTTCCCTAAAATGGCAAGTAAGGCAGGAAGGAAGGTTAATGCACAAAGTGCAGAAATCAATACAACAGTCATTCCGCCAAGGGCAACATTTTGAAAAATATCAATTTTGATAAACCAAAGCCCGGATAATCCAATAAAAACACAAAGCCCTGAAAAGATAATTGACCGCCCTGCGGTCGCAACAGTTATTTCCAGTGCTTTTTGGATGGAGTTTGTTTGCAATTCTTCTTTGTACCGATTAATAAATAACAAAGCAAAATCGATACTTAAGGCAAGTCCAATCATTGGTACGATATTTAAAATAAAAATGGTCAAATCGGCACTATAACTAAAAAAATAAACAGTCCCCATTGTCGTTAAGATCGAAACCACCCCGATTACAAGTGGCAGTGATGCAGCGACAAGACCACCAAAGGCAAGGATAAGGACGACTAAGGCTATCGGCAGACCAATCATTTCAGCCTTGGCTAAATCTTCTTGACTTGCGATATTCAAGTCTTGGACAATAATGGGTTCCCCGGTCATTGTGACTTTTAATCCAGGTTTATTTTTGAGTAGAGTGCTTAATTGCTCAATTTCTTTTCCAAGGTTTTCGGCTTTTTTGTCGAAAGTGATGAGTCCATATGCATATTGACCTTTGATCATTCCTTCTCGTTCGAAGGGTGAGGTAATTTTTTTCGCCCCATCAAAGTCAGATAATTTTTTTAGTGTTTCTTGAATATAAATCTTAAAATCATCGTCACTAACTGATTTATCTTTTTCAAAAACTAGGATAATCGTTGATTTAGCATGTCCAAATTTTTCTTCCAGAATTTTTCTTGTTTCGTTGTATTCCCCTTTATATTCAAAGCCATTACCACTTAAAACAGTGGGTAATTTTAATGCGAAAAAACCAAATAAGCAAATGACTAAAATCCAAATTATTAACATCCATTTTCGATGCCGGTAAATAAATCCTCCCAATTTCTCCAAAATATCCCCTCCTAACAATCCATTTTCTTATTTCAGTATACAGAAGAATTTAATCGATTCGAATGACTTTTTCGTGACTATTTCAATATTCACCTTACAGGAGGTATCGTTCCATAGATTTTTCCCTATATCCAAGTGAAAATTCATTTAACCGGATTGTGAATTGAAAAAACAAGAATGTTCAAATAGGATTTTACAAATGTAAAGATATTGTGAACTTGCACACTTTTTTTGTTACAATAAAGATAAAAATTTCAAAAATTTTGGGTGATACAAGTGGATCGAGAAAAATTAAGCAAGGTCATTGAAGCTGCCAAATTATATTATTTATTGGATTATAATCAAAACGAGATTGCCAAGATTTTAGGTGTTTCCCGTCCTACTGTATCGAGATTATTACAACAGGCGAAAAGTGATGGGATCGTCCAGATTAATATTATGGATCCCACTGAGGATGTTGAAAATTTAGCTGTGCAATTAGAAAAAAAGTTCAATCTAAAAAAGGCTATAATCGCTTCCATTCCTCAATATGAGAATCATATTATTAAAAATTACCTTGGAGAAAAGGCTGCAAATTATCTTGATGAGATCGTTAAGGATGATGATATTATCGGGGTAACATGGGGAACTACTCTTTATCATATCGCTATCGAATTAAAACAAAAGTTTGTGAAGAATGTAAAAGTTGTTCAATTAAAAGGCGGCGTAAGCCATGCGGAAACGAACACATATGCTTCCGAAATATTGTACCTTTTTGGAAAGGCCTATAATACTGCCCCTCACCATCTTCCATTACCTGCTATTGTTGACCATGTTGTTGTAAAACAAGCAATGGAGGCGGATCGTCATATTCGAAAAATATTAGAGCTGGGTAATCAGGCAAATATTGCATTGTTTACGATTGGGTCAATCAAAACAGACTCATTATTATTTCAGTTAGGCTATTTTACAGAGAGTGACTTGAAATCCCTAAATGGAAAAGCAGTCGGTGACATTTGCTCACGTTTCTTTGATAAAAGTGGTGAAATATGTAATGAAAGCTTGAATGAAAGAACTCTTGGAGTTAATCTTGATGAATTAAGGAAGAAGGAATATTCCATTGTTGTGGCAGGCGGTCCTAATAAAATTGAAGGAATATATGGTGCATTAAAAGGAAAATATGCAAATGTGCTAGTCACGGATCAATTCACAGCTAAATTCTTACTTGATAAATAGAAATGATTTAATTAAACAGCATTAACTGCTGTTTTTTTTTTATATTTCTTTACATTTGTTCATAAAGTCATTTACAAATGTTCATATTCTTTGTTATAGTTAAATTGTGATAAATAACAATGAAACGATAAATAATTTTTTAAATAAGTGGGAGGATATAAAAATGACTCAAAATGTTGTTAGAATGATTGATCATACATTATTAAAAGCAGACGCTACTCGACAAGAAATCGTAAAAATTGTCGAGGAAGCTAAAGAATATTTATTTGCATCTGTCTGTGTTAACCCTACTTGGGTTAGTACTGCTGCTGAAATGCTTACAGACACAAAAGAAGTGAAGGTATGTACCGTAATTGGCTTCCCTCTAGGTGCTTCAACACCGGAAACGAAAGCATTTGAAACAATAAATGCTATTGAAAACGGCGCAAATGAGATCGATATGGTGATTAATATTGCGGCGCTTAAAGATCAGCAGGATGAATTGGTGGAAAAAGATATTCGTGCCGTTGTGGAGGCTGCAAAGGGAAAGGCATTAGTCAAGGTTATTATCGAAACTTGCTTATTAACAAATGAAGAAAAAGTAAGAGCATGTGAGCTTTCTGTAAAAGCAGGGGCAGATTTTGTGAAAACATCCACTGGTTTTTCGACAGGAGGAGCAACAGTTGAGGATATCCGCTTAATGCGTCAGACAGTCGGCCCTGAAATTGGTGTGAAGGCGTCCGGCGGTGTCCGCAGCCGTGAAGATGCATTGGCAATGGTAGAAGCAGGAGCAACCCGCATTGGAGCTAGTTCCGGTGTTTCCATCGCTAAAGGTGAGCTATCTAATAATAACTATTAATAATATAAATGTGAGGGAAACCGAATGAAAGAAGTTTTAATGGCATTATTTGCTGGATTACTTGTTGGTATGCTGTTTAAATTTTTAAAATTGCCATTGCCTGCACCCCCTGTATTTTCAGCAGTAGTTGGTGTATTCGGTGTTTATTTTGGCGGCGTTTTACTTGAATGGATTATGAAGTTATTCCAGCATTAATATTCCCTGGCGGAGCGTGAGTAGAATGGAAGAAAAAGTGCTTATTCAAGAAGCAAATAAAGCAAGAGAGTTTGCATATGTTCCATATTCTAAATTTAAGGTGGGCGCAGCACTCTTATCAAAAGAGGGTATGGTCTATCATGGCTGTAATATAGAAAATGCTTCATATGGTATGACAAACTGCGCCGAACGGACGGCCTTGTTTAAAGCTTATTCAGAGGGGGTAACTCAATTTGATTCCCTCGTTGTTACAGCGGATACTGATGGACCAGTTTCTCCATGTGGCGCTTGCCGCCAGGTGATTTCTGAACTTTGTGATGCTGAAATGGAAGTCATACTAACAAATTTAAAAGGCGATATTCAAAGAATCCAAGTTAAAGATCTTCTTCCCGGTGCATTTTCTCCTAAAGATTTAATTAAATAATAATTATACAAAAGAGAAGCTATTCATCATTGATTAGCTTCTCTTTTATTGTATTTCCCTAATACGTGTCATCTCTAGAATTGAAGGAAGTATAAAAGTACATAATATACCTAGAAAATTAAAAAGGGATGATACGATGATTTACATTTATAATGATTATGGCGGGACACATACCACTGCATTGGCAGCCGCTTATCATTTAAAACAACTGCCCCAATCAGAACGGGAACTTACAAGAGAGGAAATATTGAATGTAAAATTTTTTAATAAATTGACAAAGGAAGATTTCGGAAAACTTATCATCCATGGGTGTGATGACGAGGGCAACTCCGTTTATACACTTGGACGGAAAAGGAATAAATTAGTCGTTCCGGCTTTAAAAGAAATGAGTTTATTACTTCAAGAAAAATTTAAATTCGATGAAAAAATTGTTTTTTCCAATACCTCACCAACAGTTCCCTTTACAATGTCAATGGGAGGATTTTTCTCAAGAGGATTAAAAATCGATGTTATTGGGGTGCCGTTATTAGTGAAGGGTGCCAAACAATGCTGTGATAATGTTTATCGTTTGGTTGAAAATACGAAAGAAGTCGGAAGAAAAACATTTGCGGAAAATGTCATTATATTAGAAAATGAAATGTATAAGTAGGAGAGATAGGGTGTAGAGCAAAATGAATAAAAAGATAGGTTTTATTGGAGCGGGGAAAATGGCCCAAGCTATGATCGAAGGAATTGTAAAATCTAATATGATTCCAAAAGAAAATATTATGGCAAGTGCGGCAACAGAAAAAACAATTGATAAAATCGTACGGATACACGGTATAATAGCATCATTATCTAACATTGACGTTGCTAGGTTTGCAGACATACTGATCCTTGCAGTGAAACCTGACATTCACGGTGTAGTCATTGAAGAAATAAAAAAGAATATTAAACAAAATGCTATCATTGTCACCATTGCAGCAGGAATTACCTTAAAGGATATAGAACAGGCATTTGGCTTTCAAGTAAAGACTGTCCGGACAATGCCAAATACACCATCATTAGTTGGTGAAGGAATGAGTGCTATATGTGCAAATGATTATCTTAGCGAGGATGAACTAATTGAGGTGGAGCGTTTGTTCCATTGTTTTGGTAAAACTGAGCGTTTGCAAGAAAAATTCATGGATGCCGTCCCATCCATAAGCGGTTCCTCCCCAGCATATGTTTACATGTTATTAGAGGCAATGGCTGACGGGGGAGTACGTCAAGGAATACCAAGAGATAAAGCTTATCGGCTTGCTGCTCAGGCCGTTTTAGGTGCAGCCAAAATGGTATTAGAGACAGGAATACATCCGGGAGAACTTAAAGATGATGTTTGTACACCTGGCGGCGCAACCATTGAAGCAGTTGCAACGCTGGAGAAGGAGCAATTTCGCGGGGCGATTTTGGCAGCTATGGAGAGCTGTACAAAAAAAGTAACAACACTAAATTAATATATTGAGTTTCGGGTCCTGAAAGTTGGGTCCTGTTTTTATATAGACACTTGTAATTAAGGGGTAGTAATTTTATGTATTTTAATTCGCTTAATCCAGAATTATTAAATCAAAAGAAAAAAACAATATTATTTTCGATTATTGATGATGAGGAATTTATTCGATCGATAATAATAAGGACAATTAAAATGATGAATTTTGACGATTATAAACTCGATCTAATAGAGTTTGAGAGTGGCATTCAATTTTTGGAATCACGCCGCTTAGAAGAATCAGGTGAACATCTTTTAATTTTGGACGGTGTGATGCCAGAAATGGACGGAATGGAAGTTTTAAAAAAGGTGAAAAGTGATAAAAATAGACAGGGAATTTATGTTCTCATGCTTACGGGGAGAAAAAGTGAGCCTGATATTAAGAGGGCATTAACACTCGGTGCAGACGATTATTTGACGAAGCCATTTAGTATTACGGAGCTGCAAGCAAGAATACAACGGTTAATTAAAAGGATTAAATAAGATGCCAAATAATGAATTATTTATCCTTTCAGTTCTAACCATTTCTATTTTATGTATCTTGATAAATTTATTAGTGTATTTAACGATTCGAAAAGCGATAGATTTAAAGAGAAGGGAAAAAATTGAAAAATACAAAGAAATATATAATCCTCTCATTTTTCAATTGCTAACAGAAGGAAGTTATTCAAGGAAATTAACTCCAGAATCACCCCTTCAGCAAAAGGCAATCGAAGAACTGCTTAGCCGCTATGCAAATGTATTAGAAGGTGAGGAAGAAAGGAAACGTTTAACCGAATTTGCATCAATGCATTTAACTGAATACTATCGAAAGCGGCTTAAAAGTAAAAAGTGGAGTACACGCATGAATACCCTATATCATATTGATGATTTTAATATGATATCACTTTTAGATGATGTTTATGGGTTAACGAAAAAGAATCGACTTTCCCATGAAGAACTAGTACATATCTTAAGAATCCTTGCATTATTCCAATTTCAACCACTATTCCAATTGCTTACCAATAATTATCAGTACCTATCTGAATATGATTACCGTCATATTTTGATTCGCTTAGAGAAAAAGCAATTTGATCAGTTTGTTCTTCATTTTCATAAAGCTGAGCTTCCCTTACAGAAGGCCGTTCTTGAAGTTATTTCAATAAAAAGAGAGAGAAGTTATCTTCCCTTCATTGAAAATAGTATTCTCATCAACACAGGAGAAGTAAAGCTAAGGTCTTTAAAGGCATTAGCGGAAATTGGCTATGTAAAAAATATAAATCCATATTTAGATCTACTTTATTCTACTAAATGGGAGGAAAGGATGATAGCTGCTAAATTAATTGGTTCATTAAAAGTAGAAAAAGCAATGCCAAGATTAATAGAGCTTTTGCATGATCAAACGTGGTGGGTTCGTTACCAAGCTGGACAGTCTATCTGTCAGTTTGCAAATGGGAAAGATATTTTACGTAAGGTGTTAGAAACATCTAAAGATGTTTTTGCAAAAGATATGGCCTGGGAATGGCTGCATAAAGGGGTATAAACGATGCCATTTTTTCAGTGGGAAGATATTGTTACTGCTTTTACTTTGTTCATTGCCGTTTATATGGTGATTGTCATTTTGTTTTACACAGTTATTTTACTTATTTCGATATTGCAGCTTCGAAAGGAATATAAACTTGATCGTGTTCAGGTCTATGAAGATTATATGGAGGGAATATATACAAAACCCGTTTCGATCATTGTCCCGGCCTATAATGAAGAAGCAGGGATTGTCCATAGTGTACGATCCTTATTAAGTGTGAATTATCCTGCATTCGAAGTGATTGTTGTGAATGATGGTTCAACCGATCACACCCTCGATAAAATGATAGATCACTATGATATGCAAGAAATAAAAAAAGTTGTTCGAAAACAAATAAACACGAAACCAATAGGAAAGATTTATCAATCCGCCATTTTTTCAAATCTTTTTCTTATCGATAAAGAGAACGGAGGAAAAGCGGATGCACTAAATGTTGGTCTTAATTTTTCTCATTATCCCTATTTTTGCTCTCTTGATGGTGATTCTGTACTCGAACAGGATGCATTTTTAAAGGTGATGAAGCCGATTATCGACTCCAATGAGGAAGTGATTGCTTCCGGAGGCAGTGTAAGGATTGCGAATGGCTGTCAAATTCAAAACGGCCGTATTCAAAAGATTGCCTTATCAGATAAACCTTTAGTTGTCATGCAAATTATTGAGTATTTACGTGCCTTTTTAATGGGAAGAATTGGACTAAGCAGGCATAATCTCTTATTAATTATCTCCGGTGCCTTTGGAGTTTTTTCAAAGAGTTGGGTGGTTGCTGCAGGAGGGTATCGAACTGATACGGTCGGAGAAGATATGGAATTAGTGGTGAGAATGCACCGCCTTTTAAAGGAAAAAGGACAAAAGAAGAAGATTGTCTATGTCCCGGATCCTGTTTGTTGGACAGAGGTACCAGAAGATACTACCTTTTTAAGAAGACAGAGGAGACGTTGGCATAGGGGTCTATTTGAGAGCTTATGGATTCATAGAAAATTAACTTTTAATCCTAAGTATGGTTCAATCGGACTCCTGGCTTTCCCATACTTTTGGATCGTCGAGTTTTTTGGCCCGATAATCGAATTATTCGGATATATTTTTATGCTTCTTTGTTTATTTCTTGGTGGAATCTATATTGAGTTTGCTATTTTATTATTTCTATTATCTTTATTATATGGTTCGATTTTTTCGATGGCAGCAGTTCTTTTAGAGGAATGGAGTTTAACAAAGTATCCAAAGGTATCAGATATCATTAAACTATTCCTATATTCTTTAACAGAAACCATTTGGTATAGGCCGATGACTGTTATTTGGCGTTGCGAAGGTATATGGCAAATGCTAAAAGGGGATACAAGCTGGGGAGAAATGAAGAGAAAAGGTGTATCAGAATGAAGAAACAAACCAAATTAATTATCTATGCAGTTCTATTCATTATATTTGTGACAAGCCCCTTTTGGTTATGGAA
Source organism: Neobacillus drentensis (assembly GCF_036965245.1). Classification (GTDB taxonomy): domain Bacteria; phylum Bacillota; class Bacilli; order Bacillales; family Cytobacillaceae; genus Neobacillus; species Neobacillus drentensis_G. The sequence continues at coordinate 15,754 of NZ_JBALPG010000129.1, read as the reverse complement.
AATCGAGCCCTCCAAAAAATTAAATGTATTAATCGTAGATAAAACGGTGCCTAATCCAACATACCGCGAACATAAAGGGCTGGTTTGGATTTTAAACAATGCAAAATACTTTAAAAATGGAGAAAAACCTTATTCTGAAAAACAGGATTATAAGGGATTTGTACCAGAAACTGAAAAAAAATATACGATAGATCCCTTACCTAAGGACTTAAATCAATATGATGTTTTCTATTTGACAGACCAATATGGTGTATATAAAGATGACTTTTATCGAGAGAACCCCTCAGGCAAAAGGTCAGCAAAAATTTATGGTGGCCTTAAATCGAGTGAGGTTAATCAAATTGAAAAAACACTAATTCATTCAAAAGGGAAAACGTTGATCGCGGAATTTAATACGTTTGCAAGTCCAACCTCAGAAACTGCAAAGGCTGAAATTGCTAATTTACTTAATGTTGAATGGTCTGGCTGGATTGGCCGATATTTTTCAGATCTTAATAGTCGGGAAGTACCTGAATGGGTAAAGGAGAATTATCAGAAGCAAAACAAAAAATGGACCTTTAATGGAGAAGGTTTTGTTTTTGTCAGCAGCAATGATTATGTTGTAGTGATTGCAAACGAGGATGTGAAGGATAATGGGCTCCTGCTTCAATTAACAAATAAGGGAAAAAAACATTTTACCCATGAAATAAAGGGGAAGTACCAGTATTGGTTCGATATTATCGAGCCTATGGACAAGAATGAAGTTTTGGCCTCGTATAAACTGCCGATTTCATCATCTGCAAAGGAAAAGCTTAAAGGATATGGGATTCCAGATCATTTTCCGGCAGTCATTTATCACCAAAATGCAAAGTATTCTTCCTACTATTTTTCTGGAGATTATGCTGATGAAGCGGAAGTGCCTGAAATTTATCAAACGAAGGGCTTTGATACATGGAAAAGAACTTTTGGATCAAAAGATTCTTTTTACTGGCAAGCGTATGTACCGATGATGAAGGATATTTTAAAAAATGGTCTGAATCAAGTAAAGACTCAAGAAGAAATTGAAATAGTACAACATGACGGTGTGAAGACAAATAGTAAGACAGGAGATTCTTATATTCAAATCCAAAAGAATGGAAAATGGAAGGACTTTTTAATCAAGGGAGTTAATATGGGAATTGGAAAGCCAGGTTATTTTCCAGGTGAAACGGCGATTACCAAAGAAGAGTATTTCCGCTGGTTTAAGGAAATTGGAGCGATGAATGCCAATGCCATTAGGATTTATACACTTCACCCGCCACAGTTCTACGAGGCATTTTATGAATATAATCAACTGGCGAAAAAACCTTTATACCTGTTCCATGGGACATGGGTAAATGAAGAGAATTTAATCCAAACACAGGATGCATTTGCGAAGGTGAATGTGGATGACGCTAAGCTGGAAATAAAAAATATGATTGATATTATTCATGGGAATGCCAATCTTGCTAAACGTCCTGGACATGCATCAGGTGTGTATCAATATGATATTTCCAAGTATGTCCTTGGTTTGATTATTGGAACAGAATGGGATCCGGCAATGGTGACCAATACAAATGTACTTCATGCAGGAGCAGCCCAATTAAAAGGTGATTATTTTAAAACGGAGAATGCCAGCCCGTTTGAGGTTTGGCTTGCGGGCATGATGGACTATGCTGCAGCTTACGAAGCAAAGCAATACAACTGGCAGCATTCCATGAGCTTTACGAATTGGGTAACAACCGATTTGTTGAACCATCCTGCCGAACCGCTTGAGAATGAGGACATGGTTTCAATTGACCCGAATCATATTCAGACTGCAAATTCCTTTCAAGCGGGTCAGTTTGCTTCTTATCATATTTATCCTTATTACCCCGATTTTCTTAACTATGAACAAAAATATCTTGACTATGAGGATGCAAGTGGAAAGAAAAATAATTATGCAGGTTACCTTCATGAGCTTCGTACCGTTCATCAGATGCCTATTTTAGTTGCAGAATTTGGTGTGCCGTCATCTAGGGGAATAACCCATAAGAATCCGTATGGGATGAATCAGGGAAAACATTCAGAGAAAGAGCAGGGAGAAATTGATAGCCGTTTGTACCAATCGATAGTCTCAGAAGGGTATGCAGGTGGACTTGTTTTTACATGGCAGGATGAATGGTTTAAGCGAACCTGGAATACGATGGATTTCGATAATCCCGACCGCCGTCCATATTGGAACAATCAGCAAACAAATGAACAGCATTTTGGTTTGCTTGGTTTTGAATCTGGTAAAAGGGGAACAGGAATAGTGGTGGATGGTACATCCGCCGATTGGGAACTGGCAGGTGTAAAAAAAGGGTATCAGTCTTCAAATAAACAGGTGCCTTTAAAGGAAGTTCGTCTTACATCTGACAGCGGCTATTTGTATTTTTTGCTTAAATATAATCGGCCAGTTGAACTAGCAAACCAGGGAGTCTACTTATTGCTTGATACAATCGGCAATCAAGGGCAAACGAAGATAGCTTTAAACGATAAAACAGAGGTTCAAACAGATTATGGAATTGATTTTTTCATCAAATTGACAGGGCCAAAGGACTCCAGAATAATGGTCGATAGTTATTATGATTCATTCTATTACCAGTATGCAAAGCTCTTAAAAATGATTCGGGAGGAACCATATGCAGCCCAAAAGGATAATGGGGTGTTTCATCCCATCCGTCTGGCACTTAATAAAGAACTAACCATTCCTTCTACTAAAACAACGATTAAATTTCAGGATGATGAAACAGGAGTACTAAGGTTTGGGAATGCCAATCCAGCAAGTGAAAAGTTTGATTCTTTAACGGATATTAGCATTAGCACCGATAAAAAAGTGATTGAAGGCAGGATCCCATGGCAGCTATTGAATTTTAAGGATCCAAGCTTAAAGGAAGTAATGGGTGATTTATGGAAAAACGGTTTATCAGCTAGCGCTGAAACAAACGGAGTACGGGTTACTGTCGTCGCGACAGAGGACGGTAAGGTGCAACAAACACTTCCAAAAGCGGCTAATGGCATGCTTCAGCAAAAAGATGCATATTTATATAGCTGGAAAAGCTGGGACAATCCAATATTTCATGAAAGATTAAAGGATTCTTACCAGATGATGGCGGAAATATACGGGACAACCGATTTAATGGAAAGAAAGTAAGGAATAAAAAGAATAAGAATTTCAAAAATACCACCAGTCTAAAAAGACCGGTGGTATTCCTTAGGGGAAACATAAGGGAGATCGGTAACTGTCTTCATTAATATTTAGAAGAAATATACAAAAAACCAGAGAAAGTACTCTCTGGTTTTTGAATTAAAAGAATAGATTTAAAATGAAATAAGTAAATCCGGCAATTAATGCTGTTATAGGAAGGGTAATAACCCAAGTAATTAACATCCGTTGAGCTGTATCCCACTTTACTCCTTTAAGACGATGTGAAGCACCTACTCCTAGTATACCTGAAGAAATAACATGGGTAGTACTTACAGGTAAATGGATAAATGTCGCCCCAAAAATAATAGCGGCACCGGTTATATCGGCAGCAACACCATTAATTGGACGTATCTTCATAATTTTCCCGCCAACTGTTTTGATAATCTTCCAACCGCCAATAGAGGTACCTAAACCCATTGCAATTGCACAGGATACTTGTACCCAAAAAGGAATGCCAGCATCAGGATCAAGATATTTATTGGCAACAAGTGCCAAGGTGATGATTCCCATCGACTTTTGAGCATCATTCGTTCCGTGGGAATAAGATTGCAAAGCTGCTGTTGCAATTTGGATATACCGGAAATTTCGATTCGTTTTTGTTAAGTTAAAATTTTTAAAAGCCACTTTAAAAATGCTATACACAGTATAGCCTAATGCAAAAGCTAAGATTGGAGAAAGGATAAGTGCTTCAAGAATTTTTATGAAACCACTATAGTTCAGAGCATGAAATCCTTCTGCTGCAATCGCTGCACCTGCAATGGATCCAATAATCGCATGGGAAGAACTACTTGGGATCCCGTAATACCAAGTAAGTAAGTTCCAAAAGATAGCTGCAAGTAGTGCAGCTAGAATTACTACCGAGCCATTATGTAATGTAAATGGGTCAACAATATCCTTTGAAACTGTTTTAGCAACGCCTGTAAATGTTAGAGCACCAACAAAATTCATTACTGCAGCCAATAGAATGGCTTGGCGGGGTTTTAGTGCTTTAGTTGAAACAGAAGTTGCGATTGCATTTGCTGTATCATGGAAACCATTAATAAAATCAAATGCAAGGGCGCCAATAACAATTAATATGGTTAAAATTAAAACAAGGCTCATTTTTAAGCTCCTTATGCATTTTTCATGATAATGGATTCAAGGGTATTTGCAACTGTCTGACAATAGTCAGCGATATCCTCTAGATTTTCATAAATTTCCTTATATTGAATAATGCGAATTGGATCTTTTTCAACAGAAAATAAATGCTTAATCGATTGTCGTAAAATATTATCGCATTTTGATTCTAAATCTTTAATTTTAATGGCATGTTCTCGAATTTGAGGTAATTTTTTATTTGA
>NZ_JBALPG010000129.1:10753-11171 GCF_036965245.1 Neobacillus drentensis | reverse complement strand
CTTGAATTGCTTCTACAAATTTCAACATAAATTCATCTGCTTGCGTCATTGAATACATTTCGAAAAGTGCAGCAGATCCTTCAAGACCATCAAGCACATCGTCCATGCTCATAGCAAGTTGAAGAATGTCTTCACGTTCAATCGGAGTAATAAATGCATCATTTAATTCTTTAATAACTTCATGAACAAATGAATCTCCTTTAGTTTCCAAATCCTTCATTTTCTCTGAGAAAATTTTCAAATCACTAACATTTTTTAATTTGTATTCGGTAAAGAAATTTGCACTTTCTTTAAGGTTAGCGGAAATGTTGCAAAGTAATATTGAAAATTTGTCATTTTTTTTGAAAGCCATTTGATTACCTCCAATTTTTCGTTCGTAAGTTGTTTCTTTAACTTAATCATTTTACTTGAAAAATGT
>NZ_JBALPG010000129.1:0-10692 GCF_036965245.1 Neobacillus drentensis | reverse complement strand
AATTTTCTGAATATTTAATTTGATTAGAAGTATTTTTTATTTTTAGCCTGGTTTCATTATTTTATGTAAAACATTGCTTTTTGGGATGTTAATGGGTAAATGGGAAAGTAGATTCATATTTCCGTTTTTTATCCTTTTATGAGTATAAATTAGAGAATTGGGTACTTTAAAAGTACAGGCAGCAAGAAAAAACTTTCCACTACTGCCTGCTAATAAACGAATGACGGATACTAAAAAGGAGTGTTCTATAATGAACTTCATTTGGTCATTAATTGTAGGTGGAATTATTGGATGGTTGGCAGGGCTTCTTGTTGGAAAGAATATTCCTGGAGGCATTATTGGTAATATCATTGCTGGTTTTGTTGGTGCATGGCTTGGAACAGCGGTTTTAGGCAATTGGGGGCCACGTGTAGCTGATTTTGCAATAATCCCAGCAATTATTGGTGCAGTTGTACTTGTTCTCCTGGTAAGCTTCATTATGCGAGCATTTAGAAAAGCAGATTAAAACAATGGAAATAGATCAATGGATGTAGAAAGCCTCCTAATTTCGGGAGGCTTTTCCAATTTGAAAGATGTTATATTGAATAAATGTCGATATTTTTAAAGATATCTAATTGATCGATAATGGGTGCATGACATACCAACTTTTCTTTAGTCAGGGGGTGGCTGAATTCCATTTTAGCAGCATGCAGTGCCTGCCTTATTACCACTGGTTGTCCGCCATATAATGTATCCCCAACTATTGGGTGTCCCAAGTGACTTAAATGGACCCTGATTTGATGGGTTCTACCTGTCTCAAGCCAACATTTCACATATGAAAGCTGTTTATTTTTATCATCTTTTAACAACTGATAATGGGTAATTGCTTCCTGGCCGGTTGGAGAAATCCTTCTTTTCGTCGGATGGTGACGGTCACGGCCGATTGGTTTATTTATTGTCCCTTTTTTTTGCCGAAACAGTCCATGTACGGCAGCAATATAGGTTCTTTTTATGTCTCGTTTTTCCAACATCTTGTCTAAAATTGCTCCTGCTAACGCATGCTTGGCAAATAGGATTGTTCCTGTGGTATTTCGGTCTAATCGATGAATTTGTCGAATATTTCTTAATTCCCCTTTAGACTGTAAATAAAATGAAGCAGCATTAATAAGTGTATTTGACTCCGTCAAAGGGTTATTAGGATGAGTGTTCATAAATGGCGGCTTATTAATCACTAAAACGTGGTCATCTTCAAATAGGATGTCAATATCATAGTAATTCGGGATTACTTGGGGATCCTCGTCTTCAAAGAGCTGTATTTGCAGCGTTGTGCCGGGAGTTAGTGGCAAATTCCAATTAATACGGCTGCCATCTGCTAAAACCTTATTCTCTGTCCGAAAATGATGAGTTAATTTTTTTGGTGCTTCCCAAACCTGACGAAAAATCCCGTCAACTGTTGTGCCTTCCCATTCTTTTGGGACAATAATGTGAAACCACTCGCCTTTACGTACCGTTTTTAACATAATTTCTCCTTTTGTTATCCACTAATTACCACCGTTTATACTCCAGCAGTTATGTTATTCTTATGATATAAAATTCGTCTGAAAAAAGCGATGGCAAAGGTGGGTTACAAGTGAAAATAGTATTTGCCTCGATACCAAGTCAAGAAGAAAAAATTAATGAACTGGTGAGGTACATTTATTCTAATATTTTTCCCCTCTATTTTAATGATGAGGACATTTGTGAGTTTGAGCAGTTAAAGGTTTTGCGTTCTTTTGAAGATTATAGCACATTAAAAGATGCCTTTCAGGTGATGACGTGCATCCAAACGTTAATATCGATTCTTGAGTCTACACAACTGGATGAACAATACGAAACGGTATTTAACAAAAATGTTGAAACTCTTAAGGAATTTGGACTATTTTTTCCGTTTGATTTTGAACAATTTGTAGATGCAAAAAGGTTGAAAAACACGATGCTCAGTATGTATACTAAGGCAGACAATGAATTGATTATATAGAAAAGAGGACAGCCTGAATTTTTTTACAGGCTTTTTTATACTTTTAGTCTTAAAGGATGGATATTTTTGTTGTATGATGGAATGTGAATGGATTCACTTACAGTCTGCAGTTATTGTCGTCTAATTTCGTGGGATTTTAGAAGGAGTAACAAACGGGAACTTAGAAACAATAAATAGTAGACTGAAATAGGAGGGGACCTTTTTTGGATTGGAAAGTAATTGCAAATAGTTGGATTGAATTTAAGGGATTAGATCCGGAATTGAAAAATCAATTAGAGGGATTAAAGAAGGATGAAAAGAGTTTAGAGGAGTCTTTTTACAAGAACTTAGAATTTGGAACAGGCGGAATGCGCGGTGAAATGGGTGTTGGGACCAACCGTATGAATATCTACACTGTTCGTAAAGCTTCAGCAGGCTTAGCTGCATACATAGAAGAACAAGGTAAGGAAGCAAAACAACGTGGCGTTGTCATTGCCTATGATTCACGTCATAAATCTCCGGAATTCGCTTTGGAGGCTGCTATGACACTTGCAACAAAAGGGATTCAAACATATGTTTTCGATGAGCTAAGACCAACTCCGGAACTCTCTTTTGCTTTAAGATACCTAAATGCTTTTTCCGGAATAGTCATTACTGCCAGCCATAATCCACCGGAATATAATGGTTATAAAGTGTACGGGTCAGATGGCGGTCAGCTTACCCCTGAAGTTGCTGACGTTGTCATTGCTAGGGTAAACGAAATCGAGAATGAATTATTAATCGAGGTCGACAATGAGGAAAAATTAAGAGAGTCAGGGTTAATTAAAACCATTGGTTCAGAAATTGACCAAGTCTATATTGAAAAACTAAAAACAATTTCCGAGAATCCTGACCTTGCGAAAGAAACGGATATTAAGATTGTTTTTTCTCCTTTACATGGAACGGCAAATAAACCTGTTCGTGCCGCACTAGCTGCATTAGGGTATAAAAATGTAACCGTTGTAAAAGAACAGGAACTGCCAGACCCAGAATTTTCGACAGTAAAGAGTCCGAATCCAGAAGAACATGCTGCATTTGAATTAGCCATCCGCGATGGAAAAAAAGTAGGGGCAGACATTTTAATTGCGACTGATCCTGATGCAGACCGCTTAGGGATTGCAGTACCTAATCACGAAGGTAAATATATCGTTCTTACGGGCAACCAAACTGGAGCATTATTACTTGATTATCTGCTTTCTCAGAAAAAGGAAAAAGAAACTCTGGCGCAAAATGGTGTTATTTTAAAAACAATCGTAACCTCTGAAATAGGAAGGAAAATCGCTTCAGCTTACCAATTAGAAACGGTTGATGTATTAACAGGATTTAAGTTTATTGCTGAAAAAATTAAGCAATATGAAACAGCAGGTGAGCATACTTTCCTATTTGGTTATGAGGAGTCTTATGGCTATTTAATCGGTGACTTTGCCCGAGACAAGGACGCTGTACAAGCGGCATTGTTGGCAACAGAGGTTTGTGCTTATTATAAAAAACAAGGTATGACCCTTTATGAAGGATTGCTGCAGGTATTTAAAAAGTATGGTTTTTACCTGGAAGGACTGCACTCCTTAACATTAAAAGGAAAGGAAGGGGCAGAAATGATCCAGCGTCTTTTGACCTCCTTCCGAAACGAGCCATTAACAAACCTAGGTGAATTTAAAACTTTTGCAACGGAAGATTATCTGACAAGTATCCGCGTAACGCAAAATGGTGAAGAAAAAATTGATTTACCAAAATCGAATGTCTTGAAATATATTTTTGAGGATGGCTCATGGATTTGTCTAAGACCATCAGGAACAGAACCAAAAGTGAAATTCTACTTTGGTGTAAATCGAGAGAGTTTTGCTGAAAGTGAATCCAAGCTTCAAGCTATTAAAAAAGAATTTTTGGAGCTAATTGATAAAAAAGTGAAATTGATTAAAGAAATGTAATATTTGAACACCCCTCTTTCAAAGATATTTTCAACATGAAGGGAAGAAATAATATGTTAAAAGACCAAATTGCGATAGTTACTGGTGCATCGCGAGGAATTGGCAAGGAAATCGCAATAAAACTTGCTGAGCAAGGGATGAAAGTAACAATTGTTGGCAGTTCTTCGCAAGTATCGAATACTGCTGAAGAATTAAAGGATATGGGCTTTCCCAATATTCTCCCTGTTCAAGCAGATGTTTCAAATGAAGAGGATTTGAAGGAAGTTGTTAGGAAAACGATTGAAACCTACGGCACGGTTGATGTTCTTGTAAATAATGCAGGTGTAGGTTTCTTTAAATTAACAGAAGAAGTAACAGTAGAAGAGTGGAAGAGGGTTTTTGAGGTGAATGTCCAAGGTGTGTTCTTGGCTACAAAGGCAGTCCTTCCACATATGAAGGAGAGGAAATCCGGAACAATAATTACTATCTCTTCTGATGTTGCCCGCTACACGATCCCAAATGGTGCAGCCTACACCTCAACTAAATATGCAGTACAAGGTTTTTCCGGCTCGGTTGCCCAGGAAGTCCGCGAATACGGAATCCGCGTCGGCACCATCAATCCCGGAATGGTAGATACTTATTTTGCAGAATCAACTCAAGGCTTACCAGAGAAAAAAGACTGGCTAAAGGTCGAGGACATCGCAAATGCCGTTGTTTATATGGCGTCAGCTCCAAAGCATATGCTGATTGATGAAATCGTTTTACACCCATTCGTTCAAGAATACCCAATCGCGTAAAAAAAGCGAAAGCGCCAATTTATTTTTATAATGATAATTTTCCTAAGAAGAACGGCTTCCAACGAGGAAGCCGTTTTTTGGTGGAATTCTTTGACCCGGTTGTAAAAAATTTTCTCAAAAAAAACGGTATCCACTTTTTTTTTTAGGAAAGACTATACATCGGTATCCCTTTTACATCTGGTTCTACGTTTTCGTTAGCATGGTCGATGTAACGAAGAAGATTATATAGTTTCGTTTCAATTACAGTGTAGTCACGTTCAAAATTGTAGGCATGGAGAAATTGTTCAATCTTTTTTGATAAAAATTGGTCCTTAGTCCGTACCATTAAAATCAGTAAATTATCCCATTCTGATCGGTGCGTATAGTATAACGCTCGGTCATAATCCATTGTGTTCATTTGTTTTTTCTCCTCCTTATTAGGAGTTGAGATTATTGTATGACATTCTGACGATAACTTTCACAGAAAATGTTGGACACCCAATGATTCCGCTGTTTTCAACATTTACCTGAATAAATAATGGTCTCTTAGTAAAAAGGGGAGGTTTAATGGCTAAACTCATTAGTATCCTTATTGTTGTCTTTTTTTTATTTGAAACAGCAACACAGGCAAAAAAGGTGAAAGTGGAGAAACCATATTCTTATGAGCAGCTGGAACAAGATCTTGAAAAAATCCAGGAAAAATATAAAAGACATATTGAATTGAAATCAATTGGAACAACCCACTTTGGAAAGAATATTTGGGGAGTCAAGATCGGGAAGGGCAAAAAAAATATCGTATTAATCGGTGCACATCATGGACGTGAATGGCTAACGAGTGCACTTTTGATGAAAATGCTTAAGTCCTATGCTGAAGCATATCAAGGTTCGGGGAAAATCGGATTTACTTCCACAAATATTCTTAATGAGGTTTCTATTTGGTTTATACCAATGTTAAATCCAGATGGTGTATCTATTCAACAAAATAACATGACAGGGTTTCCAGCTATGCATATACAACGATTGTTGATCATGAATGAAGGATTAAACAACTTTGAAAGATGGAAAGCCAATGGCATGGGTATAGACTTAAACAGACAATACCCAGCAGGGTGGAAAGATCTAAATCAAGAACCAGGAGAACCTAGTTATAAATTTTATAAAGGGAAAAAGCCGCTGGAATCTAAGGAAATAATTGCTTTAACCAAGTTTATTAAAGAAATTAACCCTTCTATTGCCATAGCTTATCATACAGCTGGAAGAGAGATTTTTTGGAATTATAAAAATGGTAAATATCTTAGACGGGATTATAAAGTGGCTAAAAAAGTCGCTAATTTAACAGGCTATAAATTAGCGAAACCTGATCCAAATGCAGTGGGTGGAGGATTTACCGATTGGTTTATCACAACATATCACAGACCGGCCATGACGATTGAAATTAGCTATCTTGTTGGTGAAACAAGCCCCCCCCTAGCTGTATTAAAAAAAGAATGGAAACGAAACAAATATGTTGGACTTAAGCTTGCAAAAGAAGCCAAGAAACTGACGAAATAAATTCATAATGATTCATTCCCAGGGAAAGCTAAATTTATCAGAAAATAAAGGTGGTAATAGGGATGAAAAAATATTTAGCAGCTATCCTGATTATGTGTTCTCTTATTATTAACTTTCAAAAGCCAGGATTTGCTCAAAAACCTAATCATTAAAGTACAAGAAAAAAATCAGATTATCTTTGTGACAATTAGAGTTAATCATGATATAAGAAATAATAAACTTCTTAATTTAACGGTTGAGACCCAAAAAGAATAAGCGAGATTGCTTACTGTTTTTTGCTTCTTTCTCATCATTCCTGCCTTAGCCTCATACATTGTGGTAAGAGGAAAAGGGGGAGTGGCGAATGAATGTTGAAGGTCGCAAGCAGCTTGAATATGCCATTAGTGAAATTACTGAAATCGCAAGCGGCTTTGGTTTGGATTTTTATCCGATGCGATACGAAATTTGTCCATCTGAAATTATTTATACCTTTGGTGCCTATGGAATGCCGACCCGATTTTCACATTGGAGCTTTGGGAAGCAATTTCATAAAATGAAACTGCATTATGATTTAGGACTAAGCAAAATATATGAACTTGTTATTAACTCAAATCCATGTTATGCCTTTTTACTTGATTCTAATACCCTTATTCAAAATAAACTGATTGTTGCTCACGTATTAGCCCATTGTGATTTCTTTAAGAATAACGTTCGCTTCCAAAATACAAAGCGGGATATGGTCGAAAGTATGGCAGCAACAGCAGAAAGAATCCATCAATATGAAATCCAATATGGAAAAAGGGAAGTAGAAACCTTTTTAGACGCTGTGTTGGCTATTGACGAACATATTGACCCATCGCTCATGAGGCCAAAGCTTTCCTGGTCTATTGGAGACGATGAGGAGGATGAAGATGATGATCATCAAGTGGTAACGCCCTATGATGATCTTTGGAAGTTGGATGAAAAAGATAAAAAGGAGACCCTTCAACCGAAGAAAAAGAAATTTCCCCCAAGACCTGAAAAGGACTTATTACTATTTATCGAGACCTACAGCAGAGAGCTTGAAGATTGGCAGCGGGATGTCTTAACTATGATGAGGGAAGAAATGCTCTACTTTTGGCCCCAGCTTGAAACAAAAATCATGAACGAGGGATGGGCTTCGTATTGGCATCAACGAATTTTACGGGAAATGGATTTAACAAGTGGTGAATCTATCGAATTCGCAAAATTGAATGCCGGGGTTGTTCAGCCATCCAAAACAGGGATAAACCCATATTATCTTGGCATAAAAATGTTTGAGGACATTGAAGAACGGTATAATAACCCAACAGAGGAAATGAAGTGTAGAGGAGTACAGCCTGGTTCAGGCAGGGAAAAAATGTTTGAAGTTCGAGAAGTTGAATCGGACATTTCCTTTCTTCGGAACTACCTAAATAAGGATCTCGTCATGAGAGAAGATATGTATCTTTTCCAAAAGCAAGGACGAGATTATAAAATTGTTGATAAAGAGTGGGAGCATATCCGAGACCAGCTCGTGAATATGCGGGTAAACGGCGGATTTCCATATATTACGGTCAATGATGGCGACTATTTGAAAAATGGTGAGCTATACTTAAAACACTGGTATGAGGGTATCGAGCTTGATGTTAAATACCTTGAAAAGGTAATCCCTTATATCCAGCAGCTGTGGGGCAGACCGGTTCATATTGAAACAATTATTGAAGAAAGAAAAATGCTATTTTCGTATGATGGAAAGAGCGTTCATAGAAAGTATTTATAAGGTGAAACTTCAATCAGTAGAAGTTCTTACTGCCTGTTAATGCGGAATAAAAACAAAGGAGGATGTCTCCAACAGGTTAGACCTGTTGGAGACATCCTCTTAAAGCTGTTTATTATAGTGAGGAAAGTTCTTTTTCTAATGCATTTTCTACGGTTACATAATCATAACCAAGATCTTTTGCTACCGCTTCGTAAGTGATTTCTCCATTGGCAACATTCACACCAAGTTTTAAAGCAGCATTTTCAGAAATGGCTTTGAAAACCCCTTTATTTGCAATTTGCAATGCGTATGGTACCGTAACGTTTGTTAAGGCGATGGTCGAAGTTCTTGGTACAGCACCAGGCATATTTGCAACAGAATAGTGGACAACACCATGTTTTACAAATGTAGGGTTGTCATGTGTTGTCACATGATCAGAGGTTTCAACAATTCCACCTTGGTCAATCGCAACATCGACAATAACTGAACCTTGCTTCATTGATTTAACCATTTCTTCTGAAACAAGCTTAGGAGCCTTTGCACCTGGGATTAATACAGCACCAATAAGAAGATCGGCTTCTGCTACTGCTTCCGCGATGTTAAATGGATTAGACATTAATGTTTTGATTTGATTTCCGAAAATGTCATCCAGTTGGCGTAAACGGTCAGCACTTAAATCGATGATGGTTACATCAGCACCTAAACCGATTGCCATTTTAGCAGCGTTGGTACCAACAATACCGCCGCCGATAATCGTTACCTTGCCGCGATTTACACCCGGTACGCCTGCAAGCAGGATTCCTTGGCCACCGTTATTTTTTTGCAAGAATTGTGCCCCAATTTGGGCAGCCATACGGCCGGCAACTTCACTCATTGGTGTCAGAAGTGGAAGGGTTCTATTTACCGCAACTGTTTCATAAGCGATCGCAATTACACCATTCTCTTTAAGTGCTTTTGCTAATGAAGGCTCTGCAGCAAGGTGTAAATAGGTGAATAAAATTAATCCTGGTCGGAAGTATTGATATTCACTTGATAGTGGTTCTTTGACCTTCATAATCATTTCTGATTTAGCCCAGACATGTCCAGCGCTTTCAAGGATCTCAGCACCAGCTTTTGCATAATCATCATTGGTGAAACCGCTTCCAATTCCGGCGTCTTTTTCCACTAATACAGCATGACCAGCATTCAGTAATGAAACGACACCTGCAGGCGTAAGTGCTACACGATTTTCATTGTTTTTAATTTCTTTAGGTACTCCAATAAACATCCCTAATTCCTCCCCTAATACCTTTGAAAGTTTTTGCTATGGCTAAAGTATAAAATGTTTGCCACAGAATTTCTTTGTTAAGAAAGGAGAAATATTTTTATTGTTTTTGGGGATTTTCACAAATTGTTCAAATCCCCTTATATTTTTCGAGTTTCAAATCAAGGTAAAGGATCATTTTTTGATTGGGGTCCTTGAAATTAACATCTCCAATTTCAGTGATTCGCTTTAAACGATAATTTAGTGTGTTGGCATGGACATTTAATTCTTTGGCGGCATCATTAATATTGTTATCTAAATTTAAAAACACTTCTAATGTTTCGACAAGATTACTGTTATGTTTTTTGTCATACTGATGGAGACGTTTTAATGAGTAATTTTCATAGTCTTCATTTCGTCTTTTTTCTAGAATAAGTTCAAAAAGCTGGTAAATTCCTAGCTTTTGATAATTATTAATGTTCTTTGTCTCAATTGGGAATTTTTCTTTAATCGACAAAACTGCTAATGCTTCTCCAAAAGCTTTGCCGATTAATTGATAATCCATATAAATACTGCTATATACAGGAGTGATTTCCTTAATTCCGTATCGATCATCCATCTTCCAAATGAATGTCTGGACAAAATGGTCAAGCTCATGAAAAGGTTTATCGATATTGGTTGCGGATACTAATAGAATAAGTTGATTGCAGTCAATTGTATTAAGCATAATTTTCAAACGTTGGTTTGTTTTTAACAGATAGGATATTGACTGCTCCTCATTGCTTGTGATATTTTGCCGAAATTGAAATACGACAACGGCAAAGGATGGGGCGGGCGTGATTTGCATTGATTGGAATTTTTCGGTAATTTCCTTTTCACCCTTTAGGTGGCCGGTTAATAGTTTCCAGAAGAATTCTTGTGAATGCTCTTCCTTTTTATTTTTTCTCGTTTGCAGCTGAAGAAGTTTATTTTTTGCAGCATCTGCCGCTTTTTTTAGTAAATCAAAATCTTCATCTGTTAATCTTTTATCAATTTCTATCGCCCATATAAACCCTAAAACCTCGTCTTGCTTCCAAATAGAGATCGCCACTCTATTATTAAGTCCAATATCATTCATATTTTTCACACGAATAGGGTCCCGGGTCCTAAGTAGTGTTGGAATTGTTCCTTCTTTCCATAATTGATTGATAACCTTTTCCGGTACTCTTCTGCCAATAATTGTAGAAACTCTTGCAGGATCGGTGCGTTCATCATGAGTACTGTAAGCAAGAAGGCGATGGTTTGCATCCTCGATCGTAATTGGGCACTTCAAAACTTGGCTAATGAGGTCGGCGAACTCATCTAAACTTTCAAAAGCAGTTTTAAAGGGGTCATGTTGTCTAGCATTCAAAATGAAAACCTCCACAATATATATATAGAACTATTTTAGTTTATTTTTTTTGATTAGCAAAAAAATATTATGT
>NZ_JBALPG010000128.1:0-21156 GCF_036965245.1 Neobacillus drentensis | reverse complement strand
GATAAAAGATATTTTTGGACAGTCAGTATAGGACTTACCACAAAATATGTTTTAATTGGTGTTATTTTGAATTCCTCTTTAGTTGCTATTGCAAGTATTTTCATTGTTATTTTATCTACTATGTCATTCTATTTATTAGTTCGTTTTCAAGGTTATGTTCGTGCAATCAGCACTTCATATGATAATCAGTTGCAGGGAATAGTAAAAGGGGTTATTGCAACAC
This sequence comes from Neobacillus drentensis, assembly GCF_036965245.1. Taxonomy (GTDB): domain Bacteria; phylum Bacillota; class Bacilli; order Bacillales; family Cytobacillaceae; genus Neobacillus; species Neobacillus drentensis_G. The sequence goes on along the minus strand of NZ_JBALPG010000128.1, from coordinate 20,933 downwards.
TAGAGCTGAAAGATCCCTATACAAGGGGGCATAGTGAACGTGTTGCTAATTATGCTTTATTATTAGCCAAAGAATTAGGAAAACTTTCAAAGGATGAACAAAAATCATTTTTTTATGCCTGTTTACTCCACGATATTGGAAAGGTTCATATTCCTGATCAAATATTAATGAAACCAGGGAACCTGACTAAGGAAGAATTTGAAATTATTAAATCACATCCTGGTGTAGGGGCTGAAGCGGTTAAGAATGTCGAAGGAATAAATGACTGTATTTGCGTTATTCGTTATCATCATGAGCGCTGGGATGGAAAAGGATATCCCGATCAATTAAAGGGAGAGGAAATTCCTTTGCTTGCTCGAGTGGCTTCTATTGCAGACGCTTTTGATGCGATGACATCTTCGCGATCCTATCGGGCGGCAATGCCGGTTGAAGAGGCCTATCAACGTATTATTGAAGGAAAGGGTTCCCAATTTGACCCAATGCTCGTAGAAGAATTTAAAAAGGTCTTCCCTGCCTGGGTTAAATTTCATGAAAAATATCCATGGACAAAAAAGTGGGAAATTATTAAGGAGGTGGAGTGATGAAAATCCGTAAGTTAAAGAAAGTTAAAACAACTTGCTGGTGGTGTTCTTGGGTAGGAGTAAAACCATAAGAGGTTAGGGATGCTAGCAATATGCTAAGCATCCTTCTTTAATGTTTAAATAACAGGATAAAAGGTGTTAGTATGAACATTTCACTCGAGTCACATCTTATGTTGGTTCCGATTAATATTCGCAAGGATAAAAAACATTATATTGTCGAAGATAAGGATTCTGGTGAGTTTTATGAAATGCCAGAGATTTGTATTGATGCGATCAACTTAATGAATCAAGGTGATCGTTTAGGAGAAATTGAGAGAAAACTTAAGGGGAAATATCCTGATGATGAAGTAGATATTCTCGATTTTGCTGGACAGTTACTAGAATTGGAATTGATTGGGGAAATTGAGGGGGTAAAGGTTGAAAAAAAGATTCATTTAAAAGAAGCAAAGGGCTTTTTATGGATCTCACCAAAGATTGGTAGACTCTTCTTTAATAAGTTTACCTATCCTTTGTATATATCCTTATTTGTAATAAATCTCATCCTATTCATTTCCAAACCTTCCTTAATTCCTCATCATGAAGATATATTTGTTTTTGATATTATGGTACTTAATGTAATTTTATGGATGACTTTTACTTTTTTTCTAGTGCTTATCCACGAGTTTGGGCATATTTTGGCCATAAGAGCATATAACCTGCCGACAAATTTGGAGATTGGTCATCGTTTATTTTTTGTTGTTTTTGAGACGGATATGTCATCGATTTGGAAACTAGCACCTAAAGATAGGAATGTATTATTTTTAGCAGGGCTTTGTTTCGATACGGTAACCCTTTTTATTTCCTTAGTTTGTCAATTGGTTTTTTCTAATGAGTCAGGGATTATCATGGGTTTAACGAGTCTAGCAGTTTTTGATATTTTTATGAGAATTTCTTTTCAATGCTGCTTTTATATGAAAACAGATTTATATTTTGTTTTCGAAAATGTATCTGGATGTTACAATCTGATGGAAAATGCCAATCAGACAATTCGTAAATGGTTTCCGATTCTTAAAAATAGATCACTGAACGAGATTGAATTCGAAAGCGAACGAAAGACGATTTTCTTATATGCCATTTTCTGTGTCTTTGGAATATTATTAACTCTCTTCTTTTATGTAAAATATTATATTCCTGAAGTAATCCATGCTGCAAACCTTCTTCTTCCAGGTTATTTAAAATCACCAACAAGCCTCGCTTTTTGGGATGCTGTAGTTTTCACACTGCAGGTTGGCATCTTCTTAATTTTGCTTTTGAATTCATGGCGAAAAAAATACCTCAAAAATTAATTTGTGGCAAACCTTTGTCTAAAATAATATTTCTCAGGGTTTTTTCCCCTGAGGATAGGGGAGTTCCCCTATGTAGTTAACACTTCAGTTTTTCTTACAATAAGGGTAAGAAAACGGAAGTGTTATTTTTTTGAGGAGGAGCATGAAATGCAGGCCAATACTTCAGCAACTAAAAAACAGGGTAGCTCAATCAATGATGCGTTTGCATCCCATTTTGCGAAATCAATGTTTCTAACGGTGGCCGGACTACTAATCTTAACTTTTATCGGAACAAGAATGTTTACACATATCGATTTGAATCTGTACGGATATATGGTTGGGACACTTGTTTTTATCGGTGGATTTTTTTACCGCTTTATTGCATGGGGCGAAAGACCGCCAACCAAAGTTTTTATCAAAAAAGGCTTAAAGTTACTTTTTAGAAAAAGTACACCTAAAACAGCTGTAAATCATTTAGCAATTTATGATTTCGTCCGCAATCGTGGAATCTACCGTTGGGTTCAGCATATCTTAATCGGCTGGGGCTGCGTCCTTGCTTGCTTGGTTACTTTTCCACTTGTATTTAGCTGGATGTATTTTACGATGGAAGACAATGGCTACTATACAATCGTGTTATTTGGAATGAACGTCATGAATGTTAAAGCTGATGGAATTATCGCCTGGCTATCCTATAATGCCTTAAATATTGCTGCCATCATGGTAACGGCAGGTGTGTGTATGGCATTATACCGCCGCTTGAAAAACATGCAGGCTAGAGCAGAGCAAAAATTCATGTATGACTTTTTGCCCCTTTACCTATTACTTTTTATTTCGATTACAGGACTTTTATTAACGTTCCAGAACGTTGTCTTACATGGCTGGATGCAGCCGCAAATGTCGTTAATCCACCAATTCTCAGTCATTGTGACATTAATCTATTTACCATTCGGAAAGCTTGCACATATCCCATTCCGTCCAATGAGCGTATTTGCAAGAAACTACCGTGAACATTATGGAGAACAACATATGAAAGAATGTAAGGTATGCGGGGAACATTTTGTATCCGTTGAACAATCAAACGATGTTATTCAAGTATTGGGTGTTAATGAGATCGAATTTAATATGCAAGATGGCTTTAATCTTGCTGAATTGTGTCTTCCGTGCCGAAGAAAATATCGAATATCGAGATTCTCAGGATTCGCAACCCATCAAGTGAAGGTCAAGGAGGCAAACCAGAATGCAAAGGGATAATTTTAGGAATGAACGAGATAAATTTTTTAAAGAAATCGAAAACTTAAACCATCCCAATGAAACCTTAGTCAAGACACACTGCAGCTATTGTGCAATGCAGTGTGGGATGAACTTAAGGGTAAATACAAAAACAAACAAGATCGTTGGGGTTGAGCCTCGATATGATTGGCCGGTAACTTTAGGAAAGATGTGCCCGAAAGGAGTTACTGCTTACCAACAGGTAAACAATAAAGACCGTTTGCTAAAACCATTAATCCGTGATGATCAATCATTAAAAGGTACGACAAATGGCTTCCGTGAAGCAAGCTGGGATGAGGCATATGATCTTATTGTAAAAAAATTCACCGGGCTTCAAGCGAATTATGGAAAAGATTCAATCTCAGTGTATAGCGGTGTTTCAATGACAAATGAAAAGTGTTACCTAACCGGGAAATTTGCTCGTGTTGGACTTCAAACACGCTATATTGATTATAATGGCCGATTCTGTATGGCTAGTGCAGCAGGTGGTTTAAATCGCTCATTGGGTATAGATAGAGGTTCAACAATACCATGGACGGATGTACAGGAAACCGATTGTATTTTTCTTGCAGGCAGTAATACCGCCGAATGTCATCCGACAATGATGTTCAGGGTTTGGGCAATTCAGGAACGTGGCGGCTATGTGATTGTTGCTGATCCAAGGGAAACACCAGTTGCCAGAAGAGCAGATCTTCACCTTGATTTAAGACCTGGTACGGACCTTGCACTTGCCAATGGGATTGTTAATTTAATTATCCAAAATGGCTATGCTGACGAAGAATTTATAAAAAATCATACAAATGGATTTGAAGAAACAAAAGAGCTTGTTAAACAATTCACACCAGAATATACAAGTGTGATAACAGGTGTGGCACCTGAGAAAATTATACGCGCAGCAGAATTGTACGGTAAAGCGCCAAATGCTATAGTCATGTTTGCCAGAGGGATTGAGCAACAAATTAAAGGGGTAGATAACGTTTCTGCCTATACAAATATGGCTCTTGTTACAGGGAAAATTGGCCGTGCTAAATCGGGTGTTGCGACCATTACAGGACAGGGCAATGGTCAAGGTGGACGTGAACATGGGCAAAAAGCCGATGCACTACCTGGATATCGTAAAATAGCGAATCCTGATCACGTAAAATATGTCTCAAAGGTGTGGGGCATTGAACCAGAAGAAATGCCACAAGAGGGTGTATCCGCATTTGAAATGTTTGGATTAATGGAACAAAAGACCATACGTGCATTATACCTATTATGTTCAAATCCTGCCGTTTCTGCACCAGATCAAAATTATGTTCGTCAACAGTTGAAAAACTTAGACTTCATGGTATGTGTTGACTTTTATCTTTCAGAATCTGCTGAATTTGCTGATGTTGTGCTGCCTACAACAACTTGGGCAGAGGATGAAGGGACAACTACAAATGTTGAAGGACGGATTATTAAGATTAATCGGGCACAAATGCCTCTAGGAGAATCAAAGCCAGACTGGAAGATTCAAGTAGAAATTACCGAGCGAATGGGACGCGGAAAATATTTTTCACACTTAAATACTTCTGAAGATATATTTAATGAACTTCGTGTTGCTTCTAAAGGTGGAACGGCTGACTACTACGGCGTAACATGGGAAAAGATCGACAAGCAAGACGGCGTGTTCTGGCCATGTAAAGATGAAAATGATCCTGGAACACCACATTTATTTTTAGATAAAAAGTTTAACCATTCAGATGGAAGAGCAAAAATTCTTGCATTGCCATACAGACCGTCCGCAGAAGAACCTGATGAAGAATACCCATTGCGTTTAACAACAGGACGTGTAGTCTACCATTATTTATCAGGGAATCAAACGAGAAGAATTCAATTCCTTCGCGATATGTGTCCTGAGCCCTTTGTAGAAGTGCATCCAGAAACAGCAGCAAAATACAATATTGAACACGAAGAATTCGTCCGTCTCTATACTCGGAGAGGAGAAACAAACTATAAAGTGAAAATCACAGAGGCCATTCGGAAGGATACCGTGTTTGTTCCTTACCACTGGGGCCATGAAAAATCTATAAATCTATTGACAATCGGTGCTCTTGATCCATATTCAAGAATGCCAGAATTTAAAGCTTGTGCAGCGCAGATTGAAAAACTGAAAAAAAGGGCGGTGCAGTAAATGAAAAAGAGGTTATATCTAGAACTTGAAAACTGTATAGGATGCCGCTCCTGCTTAGCGGCTTGTACACAGTGCGGAGGGCATGAGGAGCGTAACCGTAACTATGTTTACGATGTTAACCCGCTTGTAAACCGTCAAACGATGCCTCTAATGTGCCTTCACTGCGTGAATCCGGCATGTGCACGAAGCTGTCCTGCTCAGGCGATCCAAATTCACGAAACAGGAGCCGTTCTATCTGCTCTTGTTGAAAAATGCATTGGCTGCCAAAACTGTACGATTGCCTGTCCATACGGTATTCCGAAGTTCGATACAGAGCAAAATCTAATGTATAAGTGTGATCTTTGTATTGACCGCTCTAAAGATGGCATCCCGCCAATGTGTGCGAGCGTATGCCCAACGAATACATTACAATGGTTAACGGATGAAGAAATTGAAGCGAAACAAAAGCAATTTAATTTAAATAATGGTAAATGGGTAACAAGCATGCCTTATTTAGAAGGCGAAACAAATGTAAAAGTGAATCTCCCTGGGATCCTTCAGGGCGTCACTAAATTGTTTTAGGGGGGATTATGAATGTCAGAAAAAAATAATAAAATCCCATTCAATGAAGATAACTATACACATAACATAAATCGTAATAATGAAAGAAAACTAGACCGCCGTGGCTTTATGAAAACATTGGTCGGTGCTGCGGGAGTGTTCGCTGTTTCATCGCTCCCATGGGGAGTGCTGGCTGCAAAAGAATTAAATAGTCTTGGTGATAAAAAATATCCGAAACAGAAAATTACCGATGTCAGCGCACTGCCAATCGGTGATGCGGTTGACTTTTCCTTCCCTGGTGAGCATGACAGCGCCATTTTAATCAGACTTTCTGAAAATAAATATGTTGCTTATCAAAATGCTTGTACTCATCTTCGCTGTCCGGTTTTTTGGCAAAAGGAAGAGCAAGAAATGCTTTGTCCATGCCACCATGGGAAATTTGATGTCGAAACAGGTGCACCTACCGCAGGCCCGCCAAGACGTCCGCTTCCTGAAATTCATGTGAAGGTTGAAAACGGTGCTGTTTATGCGGTGGGGGTGAAACGTTATGAAGCGTAGTTACATGCCTGTTGCACTTCTTCTAGCTGTGCTGATGTTAAATATTATTTTTACACAATACATGGTTCATCAATACTTTTATGAACATTATTCAAACACAATCATTGCTGCTATTATAAACGTTATTTTATTTCCAATCGCATTCCTTATTTATAAAAAAGGTGTGAATGTCAATGACTAGTGAAACTTATATTGACTTTTGTTTTGTGCGGCCGGAATCAGGTGGTTTTGCAGCCGAAATTGATGAATTATTGAAACATACCTTTGCAAAAAAGCGCTTGAATTGGTTTTTGGAAGAAAAAACAATTGACGGTGCTGATATGGTTGTTGCTGAAATAAAAGGGATGAGTGATTGGAAATCTGAAGAGGAAACGATTGGTTTTCTTGAGGAAAATGCGGGAGAGAGGTTTTGGGAGTATCTCCAAGGCTACAAGTTGTTTATCTATCCTGTGATGAGAGGATGTAATAGCTGTGGAACTCATTAAATTAGAAGATGTGAAACAGTTTGTCGGTATTCCAGTAGAGATAGCCATTCAAGACGAAGAGGGCGGTGACCAATCGCCGGCTGTGAAGAAAACAGTAAAAAAAGTCCAGCTTTGTCCTGACAGAACCCATATACGTTTCTACTTTGACGATTATTATTTTCTCGCGGTGCCGCTTGCAAGTAATGTGAGTCAGTCAGAAGAACATTGGTCGGCTTCCAATCCAGAAAGTGGTTTAACCTATACAGTAAAAAAGGTTCAGGTCTTGTAATAAGAACCTGCCTTTTTTAATATAAAGAAAAGGGAGGGAAGCATGATGGATGTATTAAAGTCAAAGCAGCAAGTCAGTACTTATATTATTCATTCCCAAGAAGAAGAAATTAAACGGATTGCTTTTGAGCTTCACGAAGGTGTCGGACAAAACCTGTACAGTATTTTAACAGGTCTGCAGTTTGTTGAATCAGCAGCACAAGAGCCTCATATGAAAAATTATTTACGCGAAATGGAATCGCTGATTGAAAAGACCATTCAGGAAATCAGGCTGCTCTCTGTTGAATTGCATCCGCCGGCATTAACAACCCTTGGTTTACTCCCTGCTATTAAAAGCTATATTAAGTTATATACTTCGACTTTTGGCATTCTGGTTGAATTAGAATCGACCGGTAAGGAAAACTCAATTCCTGAGCGAAACAGTATCGCTGTTTTTCGAGTTTGCCAGGAAGCACTTACGAATATTGCGAAATATGCTGATACATCTAATGTAAAAATGAACTTTATCTGGAATAATGATGAATTAAAAATTACTATTCATGATTTCGGTAAAGGATTTAAACTTGAAGAACATGATGATCACCATCATTCATCTGGTCTTGCAGCTATGAAAGAAAGAATGCTTCTAACTGGCGGGAAGTGTATCATTTCCTCTAAAATAGGAGAAGGAACATCTATTGACCTATCTCTGCCCTTATAAATTAAAGGAGAGTTATACATTGATAAAAATCCTATTGGTTGATGATCATGCTGTTGTGAGAAGCGGCTTAAAAATGCTGCTGAATACAAATCCTGAAATGGAAGTAGTCGGGGAAGCCTCAGAAGGAAATGAAGGAATCAAGAAAGCTTTAAAGCTGAAACCAGATGTGGTGGTCATGGACTTAAGCATGCCACATGGAAAAGATGGATTGTCGGCAACGACAGAGTTGAAAAAGTTAAAGCCTGAGATAAATATTTTAATTCTTACAATGCATGATGATGAGGAATACTTATTCCGTGCGATTCAAGGCGGAGCATCTGGCTGTATTCTAAAAAGCGCCCCACACAATGAATTAATGGCAGCTATCGAGTCGGTTGCTGCTGGCGATGCTTATCTTCATCCATCGGCACAGAAGCGGTTAATGGAAGAATATTTAGGCAGCCTTAAAGGTGGCAATGATACCTACAATCTCTTATCTGATCGTGAAAAAGAAGTTCTAACACTGATTGCTAAAGGCTACTCAAATAAGGAAATTGCAGAGCAGCTCGTCATAAGTGTAAAAACAGTAGAAACCCATAAAGGAAATTTGATGGAAAAACTACAAATGAAAACCCGGCCCGAGTTGGTAGAATATGCCGTTAAAAAGGGGTTATTAGGTTATGGTATTTAAGGAGAATGACCTGGGATGAAAGTAATTAAAGAACTGGAAGCGGTTACGGAGTTATGCAACAAGTTAATGGCTGCTGTAAATAGTGAATTTGTTGCTCTTGCCATCCAAAATGAATCTGGTCCTGATGTTAGATGGCATTATGCAACAGGCAATTTAAATGATAAGTACAAGAGAATAACGGTCCGTTACGGGAAAGGGATTGCCGGAAAAGTTATATCTAGTGGAAGTCCGATGATGATGTTCAACTTTCCGCATGATATTTTGGGAAAAGTAACGGATTATCCAATCGCACTTGCTGAAAAACTTGTGTCCTGTTATGCAGTTCCATTATTTTTTAATGCTGTTCCTAAAGGGGTATTGCTCGTGGGAAAAAGGGTGAAATATTCATTTACCGAAGAGGAGCAGGAAAAGGTAAAGGAATCTGCATTATCCTTGGAACAACTAGTAAAAGAGCAGTTATTGTGATGTGGGGGATGGGGAAATGGATACAGATTTTCAGCTAACCAAAAATGAACTGATGGATTATAAATGTGCCCTTGATGCATCATCGATTGTTGCCATCACCGATTCACGGGGCATTATTACATATGTGAACGATCAATTTTGTCATATCTCCAAATATTCAAGGGAAGAACTTTTGGGACATGATCATCGAATTATTAATTCCGGTTTTCATTCTAGAGAATTTTTTAAAGAGATGTGGAGAACGATTGGTACGGGCAAGGTTTGGAAAGGCGAAATTTGTAATCAAGCAAAAGATGGAACCTATTATTGGGTTGATACAACGATCGTCCCGTTTTTAACTGATACGGGAAAACCATATCAATATTTGGCGATTCGCTACGAAATTACGGAAAGAAAACGCGTGGAGCAAGAATTACAAAAAATGATGACGACCATCATTGATGTGCAGGAAGAGGAACGAAAGCGCTTATCAAGAAATTTACATGATGGAATCGGCCAAAATCTTTATAGTCACCTGATAACAATCAACCGGATGCTTTCTGAAATAGACCATCCGCTCCTTGTCCAGATGCAAAAAGAAGCGGCCCAATTGATTGAAGAAATCCGCGAAATCTCCTGGGAACTGCGTCCATCTGTGTTAGATGACCTTGGGTTAGTGCCCGCCATCCGTTCTTATTTATCCCGTTATTCAGACCATTACCATATCGATGTTTATTTTGATTGCGTATTAAACCGCCGCCTTACTATCAGTATTGAATTGACGATTTATCGGATCATTCAAGAGGCGTTAACAAATATCCGAAAATATGCGGAAGTATCGGAAGCAGCTGTGACTGTAAGAGAGATAGATGACGTGGTTAGGGTAATGGTTGAAGACCAGGGGAAGGGTTTTGAGCCGAAAAAGCAATCGCCTGGTGTTGGCCTTTTCAGCATGGATGAAAGAGCCCGGTCTGTTAACGGTACCCTTACTATAAAAACTTCACCAGGAAAGGGAACAAAAATCATCTTAGAAGTACCAGGTTATTGAAGAGAATTAGAAAAGGGTGTAGGCACAAAAAGTGCCTGACACCCTTTTTAATTAGCTAATAGGAAAGAATAAATTTTTCAAATTTATTCTTTCCTAACGGATAAGTGCAACTGCGCCTCTGACTTCGACCTTAGGGGCTCGCAAATCGGCGAGGTTTCTTTATATTTTAAATGAGCTTTTTAAACTAACAATCCGATTGAACACAAGCTTGTCAACTGTTGTGTCTTTTGGATCGACATTAAAGTAGCCGTGTCTAAAGAATTGGAATTTTTCCTGTGGTCTGCTTTCTCTCATGTTTGGTTCAACAAAGCCTTGCAGCACTTCCAATGAGTTTGGATTAACATAATCAAGGAATGTTTTTCCTTCTTCATCAGCCTCTTCAGTTTCATCCAATATTAACGGTTCATATAAACGAAATTCAGCTGGAACAGCATGGGTTGCTTCTACCCAATGAATCGTTCCCTTTACTTTTCTGCCAGTAAAACCTGTACCGCTTTTTGTTTCTGGATCGTATGTGCAGCGGAGCTCCACGACTTCACCATTTGCATCCTTAATGATTTCTTCACATTTAATGAAATATGCATTTTTTAGGCGAACCTCATTGCCAGGGAACAGACGGAAATATTTTTTTGGCGGCTCTTCCATGAAATCATCTTTTTCGATATAAATCTCACGGGAAAACGGAATTTTTCGCATTCCCATTTCAGGATTTTCTGGATTGATTTCGGCATCAAGCAATTCAATTTGGCCTTCCGGATAATTTGTGATAACTACTTTTAATGGGTTAAGGATACCCATTGTCCGAGGTGCCTTTAATTTCAAATCTTCACGGACAAAGTGTTCAAGCATTTGCGAATCAACAGTACTGTTGTTCTTAGTAATAGCTGTTTCGCTAACAAAGGTCCGAATCGATTCAGGGGTGAACCCTTTTCTTCTCATCCCGGAAATGGTTGGCATCCGTGGGTCATCCCAGCCATCAACAAACCCTTCGTCTACCAATTGCTTAAGCTTCCGTTTACTCATAACAGTATTGGACACGTTTAAGCGGCCAAATTCGATTTGCTGTGGTGTGTTCTCCATTTCACTATGTTCCACAACCCAATTATAAAGAGGACGCTGATCCTCAAATTCAATCGTACAAATCGAATGAGTAACACCCTCAATCGCATCTTCAAGTGGATGGGCAAAAGCATACATTGGATAAATGCACCATTTATCCCCCGTGTTATGATGAGTAGCATGAGAGATTCGGTAGATGACAGGGTCACGCAAATTAATATTTGGTGAGGCCATATCAATTTTTGCCCGCAAGACCTTTTGACCGTTGTCGAACTCACCCTTCCGCATCCGTACAAATAAATCAAGGTTTTCCTCAATGGTTCGGTCGCGGTATGGGCTATTCTTTCCAGGCTCTGTCAGTGTGCCGCGGTATTCACGGATTTCATCAGCTGACAAGTCGTCTACATATGCTAAACCTTTTTTAATTAAAAGAACAGCCTTGTTATACATTTCTTCAAAATAATTGGAGGCAAATAATAAGTTATCCCATTCGAAACCAAGCCATTTTACGTCTTCTTTAATAGAATTTACATATTCGATATCTTCCTTTAACGGGTTGGTATCGTCAAAGCGTAAATTGGTTTTCCCGTTAAATTCATCTGCTAAGCCAAAATTGATGATAATCGATTTTGCATGTCCAATATGTAAATAACCGTTTGGCTCTGGTGGGAAACGAGTAATGATCTCTTGGTGCTTACCTGATTCCAAGTCTTTTATCATAATATCTTTAATAAAGTTTGATGTTTGATTATCCACCATTTTCAACCTCTTTCTTCATTGTCTAGCTCCGGCCGCCATCTGCTCGGTCATAAGCCAATCCGTGTAAGAAGATTAAAGAACAACTTTCCTGCCGGCTTGTCTTATCCTAGGCTGCTTCGTAGGCATTAAGGAAGATTAATCTTTGCTTCGTTTTACTTGCCAATCGATTAGTCTTCCTATATTGCCAATAAGCAAGCGCCTTCCGCTTTTCTTCATTTCTATTACTTATAAATAACATAAAAACTGATATTTTTCCATTGTTCCCAACAATTCATGAACAAAACAGGCATATTATGAGAAATTTTCAATTTTATCATTGGTAAACGAGGCATAAAAAGACTAAAATGGTATCTTAAAGTAATAAAAAAGAAAGAGGTAGTGAAATGATTAACTTTGCTACAGTTGGAACAGGATGGATTACCGAATCCTTTATCCAGGCAGCAAGCCTAAGCAAACAGTTTCAGTTAGTGGGGGTTTACTCTCGAACAGAGGAGAATGCGAAAAAACTTGCTGATCAATATAAAGCTCCATATTTTTATTCAGATTTAGCAGAAATGGCAAAAAGCAAAGAAATACAGGCTGTATATATTGCTTCGCCTAATTCTGTCCATTTTGAACAAACACTAACCTTTTTAAAAAATAAAAAACATGTCATCTGTGAAAAGCCGATTTTTTCAAATACTGCTGAATTAGCAGAGGCATACCGGACAGCGGAAGAAAACGGAGTTTACTTGTTCGAAGCGATTCGAAATATCCATACACCTAATTTTAATATTTTAAAGGAAAAGCTTCCTTTAGCTGGGAAGCTGAGAAGCACGATGCTTCCTTATATCCAATATTCCTCCCGGTATGATTTATTTTTGCAAGGGGAGGAGCCTAATATCTTCTCTGCCCAATACTCAGGTGGTGCACTCGTTGATTTAGGCGTCTACCCGCTTTATTTAGCGGTTGGATTGTTTGGGGATCCGCATAAGGTTACCTATCACCCAGTAATGTTAAGAAGCGGTGTAGATGGAAGCGGGACGCTTGTGTTGGAATATAAAGAATTCGTTTGTACGATTCTTTGTTCAAAGATATCTCATTCGGTTCTTCCATGTGAAATTCATGGGGAGGCAGGAACCTTTGTCCTTGAAGATGCTGCGCCAATTTCCGAGATTAAATTCATTGACAGCCATACAAAAGCAAGTCAAATCTTAAGTGTCGAGCAAGAAGAACAAAACATGGTCTATGAATGTTTAAATATCGCCCAAATCATTGAAACGAAAAATGATGAGGAGTATAATCGGCTAAAAAAATGGAGCGAAATTGTCCTCCGCATTACAGAAGAGGTGCGAAAGCAAAATAACATAATTTTTGCCACAGAAAAATAATAAAATGCCAGTGGATTTGTCTATCCACTGGCATTTTTTATTAGACGATAGGAAAGTATAACTTTCCTATCAGGCATAAGGGTGACTACGCCTCTATCATCGCCCTTCAGGGCTCGCCAATCGGCGAGTTTTCTTTATCCACTTGTGTCCTGACACTGGCTTTTACCAATCGAATGTTTTTACATGTAAGGAGCTAATGTGACATCTTTATGAAATGCATTGATTCGATGATTTAAATCACATACCCGTTTTTTTCCGTTATTTATAGTTAAGATAACGATAGAATGGAGGAAACGCTATGAAGTCAAAAGCTTGGTATAAGAAACAATTGAAATGTAAGCCTGTACAAATCACAAGGTATACCGTTCAGGCAGTGTTTCTGTTGTTTTTACTATATGTAGGTCTGCAATTTTATCAATTTTATCAGCATTTTGAAACGAACGGAAAAACGCCTTTCGTCGAACGTCCATCTGCGGTAGAAGGATTCTTGCCTATCAGTGCTTTGGTGGCACTTAAGGTTTGGCTGACGAGTGGAGAGTTTGATGTAATCCATCCGGCAGGACTTGTGCTGCTCTCGTTTTTTATTGGGGCAGGCATCCTCTTTCGTAAATCATTCTGCAGCTGGATTTGCCCTGTTGGAACGGCTGGTGAAATGATCGGCTGGCTTGGCAGGAAACTGTTTAAAAAGAACTTTGAAATGCCGCAATGGCTTGTTTGGTTTTTAACGCCAATAAAATATGTCTTGTTGTTATTCTTTGTGGCGATGGTTATTCAAATGGACACCTTTAGCGCAAAAAGCTTTCTTGTAGATCCTTATAATAAAGTTTCTGATGTAAAAATGTTATTACTATTCCTTAACATAAGCGGCTTTATGTTGAAATTTATTATTGTCATTTTTATTCTATCATTATTTTTCAGAAACTTTTGGTGCCGGTTCCTTTGCCCGTACGGTGCATTGATTGGTCTTGGTTCCATCTTTAGAGTTACCAAAATACAGCGAAATGAAGATACCTGTACGAACTGTGAAATGTGTACAAAGGTTTGTCCTCAAAGATTGAAGGTTCATAAGGCAGAGAAAGTAAATTCACTCAATTGTTCTGCCTGTATGTCATGTGTGGAAGCATGCCCGGTAAAGGATACATTGAACATGACGGTTGCTAACAAAAAGGTTAATAAATGGTTCGTTCCTGTTACTTTCTTTGTTCTGTTTTTCCTTGTCATTGGTATTGCAAAAATCACAGGCCATTGGGATACCATCATATCCTATCAAGAATGGAAAGAATTGATTCCAGATGCTCGGTACATCGGTCATTAGAATTACTTGTTCCATTTGCAGCATCAAGTTGGTTGCTTTTGAATAGGTTTCTTGTGAAACCTATTCATTTCTTATAAAATTTAAACAAATACGTTTTCGTACTAATATGATTGGACTGATTTAGCATGCTATTTTTAAAGGAAATGCCGATAGAAGCAAAGGAAAAAATTCTTTATTCGGGACTTTTTCTTTTTACCAATGAAGGCTTTAAAAAAACCTCCGTTCTGGATATTGTTGAAATGGCGAGGGTTTCTAAAACAACCTTTTACCAATACTTCTCAAGTAAAGAGGAATTAATGGCTGAGCTATTGAATTTGGTAGCTTCGGAAATACTTGAGGAGGTTAGAAGGGCAAATGAACAAGAACCTAGAAATGCCTATAAAGCTTATGTAGGGATTCGCCGCTATATTGAAATTTGTTTTACTGATATTAAGGCCGCCAACCTAATGTTGGTAGAATCAGTCGGTGTTTCAAAAGAGGTGGAAAAAGTAAGAAATGAGACCCACCGCCGTTTTGCCCAACTTATTTTTCAAACCGTACAGGGGTTGTTGCCTGAAACGGTTTCCGAATCGGATATGCGTGTCGTATCGCAGGCAATGGTAGGAGCCATCAACGAAGTAGTTGTTCAAAATTATGGAGAAGAGAGCGGCAAACAAGTCAATTTTGATGAAATTGCCCGCCTTCTTAATCGAATTGTAATTGGAGCTTTCGTGAATTTAGCTAATTAACGGATGGTTTTTAAGGAGAAGTCAAAAAAGTTCAAAAATTTTTCATTGAATAATACGGATACGTATTAGTATTATAGATTTAGATGAAATACCAGTTTCTACTAATGAGGGGGGATTTACTAATGGCAAAAGGAATTAACGAATACTCGTTACCAGACCTAATGGAAAGAATTGAGGAGATTTTTAATGAAAATCCCACACCAATTAAAGGGTTTAACGCGATTGTTCAATATGATGTACACGGTGAGGAGACGGGTACATACCAGCATTATTTTCAGAATGATAAACTAACGATTAAGGAAGGAGTAGAAGCTGCTCCTGATGTAACCATGGCATTATCATATGATAACTTCAAAAAATTTGTTTTAGGAAAACAAAGTGGCGCTGTTGCATTAATGACAGGGAAGGTAAAGGCCAAAGGTGATATTAGCAAAGGAATGAAAATAGAAACCATTCTCCGAAAATATAATATTAAGGAACCATTTTAAGTCAGTTTTAACAGGCAGAAACATCGATATTGGAAAAACAGACACTGTAGGGCTACTGCCTTTTTTGTCACTTTTTTTCGATACCTTTTGATGAATTAAAAGAGGGCATCATTTATCGAATCGGTGAATTTTGGGAGCATTTCATTGAATTGGCAGGAGTCCACTCTCCTGTCTTTTTTTAGTTTAAGGTTCTATTTACCGGTTTCCAAAAAAATAATGGAAAAAGATTGGGGCAATATGAAATAATGAGAAAAAGTACAATACGATTGTATTAGGAGTGAAATAGGATGAGGATATTCGATATTTCTAGAAAGCTGGAAAATGGAATGCCGGTTTGGCCGGGGGATACCCCTTTTCAATTTGAGGTCTCATGGCCTATGGAGGAAAGCGGCTCAGTAAATGTTGGCAGGCTCGAATTAAGTACTCACACAGGAACACATGTGGATGCCCCTTTTCATTTTGATAACAATGGAAAACGAATCATTGAACTGGATCTTAGTCTTTACATTGGCCCTGTGAGAGTCATTAATATGATTGGTAAGGAAAGTATTAGTGCAGCGGATTTGAACGGCAGTGATCTTGATGGGTGTAAAAGGGTTTTATTTAGAACACTTGCCTGGCAAAATCCAGCCGATTTCCCTGAGAAAATCCCATATATTGAGCCAGACCTGGCGCCATTATTAGCTAGTAAAGGGGTTAAGCTTATTGGTTTAGATGTTCCGTCTGTGGATCCGATTGACAGTAAGGAGCTGCCAGCACATCACAGTTTATATGATAATGGGATTCACATTTTAGAATCACTAATGCTAGAAGGAATCGAACCGGGAGATTACGAACTAATCGCCCTGCCGCTGCCACTAGTCGAAGGAGACGGCAGCCCCGTCCGCGCCATCCTAAGACAATGGTAGGGTGTCAAATTGGGTGACAGGCACTCTTTGCACTAAGGATTTGTACTCCCACGGTGGTAAAAAGGGTGTCAGGCACCCTTTGCACTACGCCGCTGGTAGATTAATCAATTTCATAAGGGAAAAGGGGTGATAAACTAGCATAAAACCATTCACGAAGGAGAGTGGAATTATGTTTGAAATAGTTGATAAAAAAGTAGTCATGGATGTCCGGGAACGTGTTGTGAAGGGGGAGCATCCACGGCGGGAAATATTAAACTTTCTTAAAGCTGCACCAGTAGGAACTATTTTCGAAATTCATTTACCGCATCGAGGAGAGCGGTTAATCGCAAATTTGCAATCATTTGGAATGAACGTGATTGTCAATGAAATCGAACCTATGCATTTTAGACTTATGGCTGTAAAATTAGATGAGTTTTAATTCATTTCCGCCATTTGTTTAAGTTGGTCCAACTCTAGAATTTGTATTTTTCTGCGTCCGTCCATTGCAATCAGCTTTTGTGACATAAACGCTAAGAGCTTTCTACTCACCGATTCTGGAGTTGTTCCAATATAGCTGGCCAAATCCTTTTTCGTTATGGGCAACGTAAAGGTTCCGTTCCTTGCGTTCAATTTATCATGAAAAAGAATAAGCGCCCTTGCCAGTCGCTGTTCCACTTCCATTAAACTCAAAAATCCAACCGACTCATCCGCCTCATACAAACGGTCATTTACTGTCAGTAAAAAACGGAAGGATAAATCAGCGTTATTCTCCATCGTCTTCAGAAAATCCTTTTTCTCAATATAGCAAATCACCGTAGGTGATCCCCCTATTGCTTCCGCATTAACATAGTGTTTTTCGCTCTTCAGTAATGAAAATAACCCGAAAAAATCCCCTGGAAACAACAAGCGGACAATTTGCTCCTTTCCTTCTGCCGACATTTTTGTTAGTTTAATCAGACCTTCATTTACAACAAATAGAGTTTCGGAACGTTCCCCTTCTCGAAAAATAAACTCCCCTTTTAAAAAGTGACGGCTCCTTGTTGCTTTTTGTAATAGTTGAAGGTCCGCTTCTTTCATCCCTTTAAAAACGGGAACAGATGTAATGCATGAAGATTGACGAGAACAACAATGGTCACAGCGCATTCTCCCAACTCCTATCCGATATTCTATAAGTTTAATATTATCTGTTTATGCAAATTTAAGTAGTGATTTGTATCAATTCTCTCCTTTTCTTGATACAGATCAAGGTTAATGAGAATGATTCCCGTTAAAATGAAAGAAAAACATGAGGTGATTTCACCATGAATGCATCCTGTTTAATTGTTTATTCAAGTATGACAGGGAATACTGAAGAAATAGCCAACCTTATAGGAGAAGGCATTCAAGAGACCGGCGGTTCTGTAACGATAAAGGATATTTTAGAAGTAGATGTAACAGATCTTCAAGATTACGATGGTATATTGTTGGGTGCCTATACTTGGGGAGATGGAGAGCTGCCGGATGAGTATCTTGATTTTTATCATGAAATGGCCCAATTAAATTTAACGAATAAAATAGCAGCTGCCTTTGGCTCCTGCGACTCTTCGTATGAGCATCGCGGGGGTGCGGTTGATATTTTGGAGAAAAAGCTTGCGGAATTAGGTGCTGATATTGTGCTTGAGAGTTTAAAAATCGACCTTTCACCAACTGCAACGGGAATAGAACAATGTATCAAATTTGGTCATTCCTTTGTAGAAAAATTATTATTTTCTTGAGAGGGGGTTGGTGAGGATGAGTATAATGGAACTGGCATTGAATGATGTTGCCTGTACCGGTTGTATAGGGAAAATAAAAAGAAAGATGCAAAGAACCCAAGGTATTGAAAAAATAATGATATTGTCCGGAAGTGGAAAAATGCTAATCAACTTTAATGAAAATATCATTCAACCGGAGGAAATTAATCGTAATCTTTATAAATGGACACTGCGAACATTTGATTAACAAATGCTGCTCTCATGGAGCATTTTTTTTTACAAAAATATACTTTATTAAGAACGTGTAAGTTCGTTATAATAAATATGTCGTGTTATGATAATACCTATGACAGTAATAATTTTTCCTCCCAGTAAAATAATAACCAAAAAAGGAGGAAATATTTTGGAGAACAAACAGGCAATAAATTCGAGGATGTCTTTATGTAAATTGAAGTAATTTTTAGAGGTTCAGTTACAAGCGGATTTAAATGTTCTCTTTTTATTCTTAATTAAAGAATGAGTAAGCGTACAAATTTAAAGCAACAATTGTTATAAATAGTAAAAAATTTTTAAAGGAGGAATCATGAGACTCTGTTTATTCCTGTTATTTGCCGGTGTACTGGACGCTGTCTTGACCCATTTCGGGATTGCTTCAGGTTTCGTTGAAGAAGGGAACCCGATGATGAAGCATGTCATTGAACAAAGCTGGTCATATTTTTATATGATAAAAATAGTTCTGCCGCTTCTCCTGCTTGGTTTGTTTTATCTTCGACCTTTGAAAGGATGGATTAGAACTCTCATCGTCTCCACCAGTGTTCTTTACCTCTCTGTCCTTGTATATCACATGATCTGGATTATCCTCTACATCAATACTTCAACATGATCCCATCTAGACACCCAAAGATTATTACGATAGTATCAATACGATATCGAAAAACAAATAATAAGAAAAATGATATAAGGAGTACAACATGTTAAATACGTTAAAGCCATTTTTGCAGGAAGCGTGGGAAAAATCAGGGTTTCAACAACCGACTTCGATTCAAGAAGCCGCAATCCCACTAATTTCAGAAGGCAAAGATCTAATTGCCGAATCACCGACAGGTACAGGAAAGACGCTCGCTTATTTACTTCCACTATTAAATAAAATCGATGTGAATGCGCAGTCCCTACAAGCAGTAGTGCTCGCCTCTTCACAAGAGCTGGTCATGCAGGTCTATCAAGAATTTCAAAAATGGTCGGAAGGAAGCGGAATAAGGGGCACGTCGATTATTGGCGGGGCAAACTTAAAACGGCAACTGGAAAAATTAAAAAAGCGCCCCCATGTTATTTTTGCGACACCTGGCAGATTGCTAGAACTAATTAAACAGAAAAAAGTTAAAATGCATGAAGTAAAAACAGTCGTTCTTGATGAGGGTGACCAGCTGCTGATTCCTGAGCATTTACACACTGTCCAAAACATTGTGAAGTCGGCCTTAAGTGACCGCCAAGTCGTTTTATTTTCGGCAACGATGAAATCAGCAACAGAAAAGCTGGCAAAAGAAATGACAAACAAACCTGAGGTACTAAGAATTGAAAAAGATGAAATGGCTTCATCTGGGGAAGTAGAGCATATCTATTTTTCATGTGAACCAAGGGACAAAATTAAACTGCTTGAAAAAATTGCACGCTTAGCAAATAGTAAAACGCTCGCATTTATAAATGACATCGGAGAGATTCAAGTTTTTAAAGAAAAAATGCTTTTTAAAGAGTTATCAATCGGGGTCCTGCATAGTGACATGAAGAAGCTAGAACGTCAGGAAACATTAAAGGCTTTCCGCGATGGTAAAATAAAAATGTTGATTGCTACAGATATTGCGGCACGTGGACTTGATATTCAAGGGGTTACACATGTGGTTCAGATTGACTTCCCAAAGGACATCTCCCAATATGTGCACAGAGCAGGAAGAACAGGGAGAATGGGCGCTAATGGTACGATTATCTCCCTTGTAACCGAGCGCGAAGAACGTGAACTTAAGCGCTATTGTAGTGAGTTAAACGTCCCGCTTCATAAAAGAGTTTTTTATCAAGGACAAATTGTTGCTCAAGAACAAAGAGGTAATAAAGTAAAACGATAAGGGCTGGCAGTGGCGGGAAAACCACTGCTATTTTCTTTAAGAACAGTTAATAACGATCTTCATTTTTAAAAAATAGGTGTCACTTTGAACCGCTTTTAATCCAAGTGGCGTATGCTTTTGAACAAATGACAGACTACCGTAAGCCACCCTTCATAGAATAAGTCTTCTTGAATTCATCCATACTATCAATGAATTTCTCAAAAAGGAGTTGGTATGTGTGGGAAGAAAGAAACTTGGTAATGCTAATGCCCAGCGCAACAACAATACGAAAAAGCCAATGAAGGATAGCTCTGATCTGGTTGAATTTACAACTGGTCAAGATTTAAAACGAAATCGTCCGAATAGTAAATAAATCAAGAAACGCCTCCTGAAAAAGCAAGGAGGCGTTTCGTTTTGTAAGAAGTAGCTCTATTTAAGGATTTGTTTATATCCATTAGGAATTTGTTCATAACT
>NZ_JBALPG010000127.1:0-12473 GCF_036965245.1 Neobacillus drentensis | reverse complement strand
TATCCTTATTGGCATCTCTGTTATTTGGGGAATAATCTACTGGATTTTTATTGGCCCTAAACAATAGCACTAATTATATTTGATGATTGTCAATTATTTATGTATGATTGTGTTTAGTGATACATAATTATATTAACTACATATAATGAATAAATGTTTAGTAATAATTTATTTGGAAAAAATATACTATTGTTAAACCAGAGAGTTACATCGGTTTATTTAATATAATGAGGGATAAAAATGTTAATTCGTTATAAAAAGACATTTGAAAAAATTGCTATGGGTTTATTATCCTTTATGCCAAGTGAAAAGGACCTAAAGAAGCTACAGCACACAATAAAGGAATATGAGACTGAAGAGGATTGGCAGCTTTTTCTGTGGAAAGAAGAAGATATTATTGGGCTGCTTGGGGTTCTTTTTCAGAATGATGTAAATGCATTAGTGATTCAGCATATTTCTGTGAACCCTTCCCATCGTTTTCAGGGTGTAGGGAAAAAAATGGTTCAGGCATTGAAAGATATGTATTCAGACAAGGATATTATTTCAAATGAAAACACTGCGGCATTTATTGAAAAATGCGATGTTTGCTAGGTGGACTAATAAAATAGGCAGAGAATAACATTATTCTCTGCCTTTCCGTATTTTTAAGGACTGGCGTCTTTCTTCTATAACACTTGTTCTATCCCGTAATTTATGACGATGAATGAGGCTGCTTTTAGTAAAATCACTTGCTTTTCCCCATAGAAAACCCTCTTGTTCACAATACTCACCGCACATTTCTAAAAGGATTGAATCACAGATAGGCAAATCAAAGCTATTATATGTTTCTTCTTTTTCGATTTTGGATAAACGTTCTTTTAATAAATCGTATAGGAGTTGTTGATCTAAGCCAAGTTTTTTTAACCAACCAGCCTGAGTGCCAAAAACCTTAAACGCCTTTTTTAATGTTCTTTGTGCACCTATATAATTATTTCTACGGTGATGATAAGTAGAAACGGCTAATAAAATAAGACCGACCCAGATGGACGATTTGTTCTTAGAATCTGTCTTTTTCCAATACTCTTCAAGAACTTCATGGCACTCAAAATAATCACGATCACCATGAAAATGGGCTAAAAATTGGATATACTCTTTTGGGTACAAAAGATCCCCCCTAATAGAATTATGTATATATAGTTTATCACAATCTGATAAAACACTTTGATAAAAATAATCACCAAAAAAAACCCGTCAGGATTGACAGGTCTCTTACGCAGCTATTTGTACGCTTCCGTTTTATTATTAGTAAACCCAAGAAGCACCAACAATAATTAACAAAATGAATAGAACCACGATCAACGCAAATCCGGCTCCAAATCCGCCATCCATATTATAAACCTCCTAAATAATTATTGAACTTTTCCATGTCATCATATGTATGATAGTTGTCCATTGTTATGGGCAAACATCATGGTTTCATAATAAAGCACTGCGAGAATGAATTTTCTATTGGATAACCACATTGAATCCTCTATACTATTAATAGTTGTAATGTATGATAAACAAATATTATTTTATTAGAATTTTGGTGAAATATAATGCCATATCAGGTTAAGATTGATGCTTTTGAAGGGCCGTTGGATCTTCTTCTTCATTTAATTAATCGGCTCGAAATTGATATATATGATATTCCTGTTGCTGAAATTACCGAGCAATACTTAATATACATTAAAACAATGAATGAGCTCCAACTGGATGTTGCCAGTGAATTTTTAGTAATGGCTGCTACATTACTAGTGATTAAGAGTAAAATGCTTTTACCAAAGCATGAAGAGGTTTTCCCTGACGATGACCCGGAAATGACCTTTGAGGAGGATCCAAGGGACGAACTTGTCGAACGATTGATTGAGTATCGAAAATATAAAGAGGCAGCACACGACCTAAAAACAATGGAAGAAGAACGAGGTCTAATGTATACTAAGCCGCCAAGCGATCTTTCTGATTTTGCAAAAGAAAAACAGCCTGAAAAGACAGATCTAAATGTCTCCTTGTATGATATGCTGGCTGCCTTCCAAAAGTTGTTGCGAAGAAAGAAGTTACAGCGGCCACTGGCGACAAAAATTGCCCGCCAAGAAATATCGATTGAAAAAAGAATGACAGAAATTATGGTAGAATTAAAACAGCTTAAAGGAAGAAAAAACTTTAATGAATTATTTCCATACCCGGCAAAGGATCATATAGTAGTGACCTTTTTGGCTATTTTGGAACTAATTAAAAGAAATGTGATTGACGTTGAGCAGAACGAAAACTTTGGGGATATCTTTGTTGAAGCTGTTAAGGAAGGGGCAGAAGTAGTTGGAAATAATTAATTGGAGCAGCATACTTGAAAGCCTTTTGTTTGCGGCTGGAGACGAGGGACTTTCGCTTAAGCAGATTGAAGAGGTTTTAGAAGTAGATGATTTAAAGGCAAGCGAAATCATTGAGGATTTAAGACAAGAATATGAACAAACCAATAGAGGTATCATGATTGTCCAGCTTGCAGGAACCTATCAACTTGCAACAAAGAAAGAAAATGCTGCCTATTTAAAGAAGCTGGTTGATTCGCCCCATACATCTGCCCTATCACAGGCTGCTTTAGAGACATTAGCCATCATTGCCTATAAACAGCCGATTACACGTACTGAAATAGAGGAAATTCGCGGTGTAAAAACGGAAAGACCACTGCATACACTTGTTTCAAAAGTATTAATCAAAGAGGTTGGCAGGGCAGAAGGGACAGGAAGGGCTTATTTATACGGAACTACTAAGGAGTTTCTTGACTATTTTGGATTAAAAAGTTTAAAAGAACTTCCACAGCTTCCGGAAAAAGTGGAGGAAGAATTTATTCAAGAGGAAGCAGACTTGTTTTTTGAGAAATTTTTAGAAAATTCGCCGATTGACGAGCCCCTTAGGGCGAAGACAGAGGCGTAGTTGCACTTATGCGTTCAGAATTTATGAAAATAAATTCTGATTAACCAGGAAACGATTAACTCCTAAACTACAATCATAAGAAAGAATTTATGCTAAAATAAATATACGTTTTCAAAATGATTATTCGGTTATCCAAATAGTCTTAAGGATTTCGATAAGGAGCGGGATTAAGTTGCTAATTAAAGAGTGTAAAGGATTTGAATTAGAAAAAGAAAAATCAAATACCTCAGAGGATTTTTTTAACAGAAGTGAAGTCACTTTCGTTGAAAATGGAGAGGAAAAAACGCTTCATGTTCTATATGTCAGGTATTTTGATCAAATCTTCTCTGAATTTACTCCGTACCAACAAGACCCAGTTATTGTCAAAGAGGGGATTGAAGTAAATTTCAAAGAAATCGTAGCACTTGTTTGTCTCTTAAAAAATCCAGGACTTCGCAGTCGTAAGCGCTTGTATATTAATTCTAAACAAGATTTTGCTGCCTATTTTCAAGACATAAACTTTAATAAATTACCTGAAATAATACTTGCTCTTAAACAAAATAATGGTTTTGAGCTTCGTTCTCCACTTGAGTTCATCATGCAGCCACAATAGTTTGAAATAGGAAAAATATTAGGGGGATCAATATGGGGAATTCGTTGGTTAAAACACAGCTAAAGGATGTTAAAGATTTTTTAACGAAGTCAATGATAACTCTTGAAGATTTTTTAAATGAAACAACGATATTGGATTTGAGCCCAGAAAATGATGAAGGGCGCAGCTACAATAAATTAATCTTATCAAATTTACGAAAACTAGTAGTTTATAGCGCGGAAAGTTTAGAAACATGTGCTATTATTTTGCAGAACGAACCTTTTCAAAAAGCGGCAGCAGAAAAAACTCTTTATAAAATTTACCATCAATGTATTGAAGAGTTTTTCTCACCGAAAAATGATGCTTGGTTCGAAGATAGCAGATCTGCCTATACGGGCAGGAACTCAATTAAATTTTATCGAAATGTATCGGAAAGTGTAATACAGCTCATCAAGAGTCTAGAAGGTGATTTCCAGAGGATTAGGGAAGAACTTGAGTACTATGAAACAGATTACCGAACAAAAATGATTCAATCAAAATGAAAAGCGGAAATTCACAAGACTGTCCTGTAAAAGGGCAGTCTTTTCTCGTTGTCCAGCTCCAGCGCCTAGGGGCTCGGGGTCATAAGCCAATCAGTCAAGAAGGTTAAAGTGCAACCTTCTCGCCTGCTCGTCTTATGCCTGGCTCCAGAAAGCTATTGCTTTCAGTACCCATTAAGGGAGACTAATCTCTGGCTTCGCTTTACTTTCCAGTCGATAATTCTCCCTATATCGCCCCTGGTCAAGACGCTTCCGCTTTTCTCGTTCTTAACAAGTGCAAAGCCTCATACCATTTAGAAGGATTACTTGATAGAAAAACTAGATAAATGAAAAGAGGGAGCAAAATGGATCGTTTTAACCGATATGTAAATGAATTATTTGACTGGAATGAGCAAATGAAACAATTTCTCCAATCGGAAAAAGTGGCTCAAGACTCTGAATTATGGGAAAAACTTGATGAATTTACCGAAATAATTGAAAGCACCAACCGAGAGTTATCATCTGAAGAGCTGTTAAGTTTACAAGCAAGGGCTGAGAACATCCATGAGCAAATGGAACATTATTTTAGAAGAAAACAAGAAATAGGTGATATTTGGATTGTAGAAAAAACAGTCCCTCCAGGTGGTCATACCCTGCCGGAACTTCCCTATCCCTATAATGCCTTAGAGCCTTATATATCCGAGGAAATCATGAGACTGCACCACGATAAGCATCATCGTTCATATGTTGATGGGTTAAATCGAGCTGAAATCAACCTTAAAACAGCTAGGGAAACCAATGATTTTTCATTCATCAAGCACTGGTCAAGAGAGCTTGCCTTTCATGGGTCTGGACATTACCTCCATACAATTTTTTGGAGAAATATAAGTCCGAACGGCGGGGGGAGCCCTCAAGGACTGCTAAAGGGAGAAATCGAAAATTACTTTGGAAGCTTTGAGGCATTTAAAAAACAGTTCTCTGAAGCTGCCAAGCAAGTGGAGGGAGTAGGATGGGCCCTTTTGGTCTGGTCACCGAGAGCAAGACATTTGGAGGTGCTACAATCGGAACGGCATATGCTATTAACACAGTGGGATACAATTCCCCTCCTTGTACTGGATGTTTGGGAGCATGCCTATTATCTCCAATACAAAAACAATAGGGCAGAATACGTGGATAAATGGTGGAGTCTAGTCAATTGGCATGATGTTGAAATGAGGTTTGAAAAAGCAGCAGATATAAAATGGCCTGCATTTTAATCGATTTAAGCATTCGGATTAACGCCGGGTGCTTTCGTTTTTCTAAAAGCAAATTGTCATATCAAACCTTGTCCCGCATAAACTTGTACAAAGCTAGAAAATTAGACAAGTAGTCAGTTAAGAAGGAGACGAGGTTAAAACTAATGAGAATGATTTTGAAGCTAGTAATTATTTCCCTCATGGTCTCACTATTCATTGCAAACATTCCTCAAAAGGTTGATGCTTCCTTTGGAGTAAGTGCTGCGAGCGCTGTGCTAATAGAGCAAAAAACTGGACGGGTTCTCTATGAGAAGGATGCACACACAAAAAGAAGAATCGCAAGTATAACCAAAATCATGACAGCGATTCTTGCCATTGAATCGGGGAAAATGAATCAATATGTTAAAGTGAGTGAACAAGCGACCCATGCCGAAGGGTCATCGGTATATTTAAAACCAGGTGAAAAAATCAAGCTTAACGAACTTGTCTATGGATTGATGCTGAGATCTGGAAATGACACAGCTGTTGCGATTGCCGAACATGTAGGGGGAAGTTTGGATGGCTTTGTCTATTTAATGAATCAGAAGGCAAAGGAAATTGGAATGTATAATACCCATTTCGAAAACCCACATGGACTTGACGATCATGAGGATCATTATTCTTCGGCATTTGATATGGCCATCCTAATGCGCTATGCGATGAAAAACAAAACCTTTCAAAAAATCTCAGGTACCAAGGTGCATAAAGCCCCGAACCCAACAGAAAATTGGGACAGAGAATGGAAAAATAAGAATCGACTGCTATCAAAATATAAATATTGTACAGGAGGAAAGACAGGCTATACAAAACGTGCGAAACGAACGCTTGTCACAACCGCAACAAAAGGGGATATGGATCTAATTGCTGTAACCTTAAATGGCCCGGATGATTGGAATGACCATATCTCCATGTATGAAAGTGGGTTTAAAGGATTCGATATGTTAGAAGTGTTAGTGAAGGGGAAAATCGAAATAACAAAAAACAAATATTATAAAAATCATTTGTATGTAAAAAAAACCATTGTTTACCCTGCTACTAAAAATGAAATGGATTTGTTTTCAGTTAAATATAAATTAAATAAGCCTAAGAAAAAATGGACGAGTTCCAAAAATGAAATAATTGTTGGTAAGGCAGCTGTTTATTTGGATGGAAAAGTTGTTCAGGAAACACCGATTTACTATCAGAACCTACAAGAAAAAAAGAAGAAGAAAGGTCTGTTTGATTTTGTAAAAGAAATTTTTTTATCAGTCATCGGTGTGAATGCCCATGGTTAATTATATTTGGGTATTTATGACAATCGTTGGAATAATATTTGGATTGATTAATGGAACAATGGAGGCAGTTACTAAAGCGGTTTTTGATGGTGCAAAAGAAGCTGTTACCCTATGCATCGGCCTCATTAGTGTACTAGTTTTCTGGCTTGGAATGATGCGGATTGCCGAAGAGTCCGGACTTCTCGAGAAACTGTCAAAGCTTTTTCGTCCACTTGTGAAAATTTTGTTTCCAGATGTCCCGCACAAACACCCGGCTCTGGGCTATATCTTGTCAAATATGATATCTAATATGTTTGGGTTAGGAAATGCTGCGACACCACTTGGGATAAAGGCGATGGAGGAACTAAAGAAATTAAATGGCGGGAAAAGTGAAGCAAGCCGATCTATGGTTACTTTTTTGGCAATCAATACTGCTAGCATTACCATTATACCTACAACGGTTATTGCGATAAGGATGAATTATCATTCTGCATCACCAACTGAAATCGTTGTACCAACTATTATTGCGACAATCCTCTCGGCAATAGGGGCAGTTCTGATTGACCGCTATTTTTATTATCGCAGAAGCCGTAAAGGACGATGAAAAGATGGAGTTAATTTCCTATATTTCGCTTACTTTTATTCCTTTGTTAATTGGATTTATACTTTTATATGGTACGCTTAAACGCGTGCCAACCTATGAAAGCTTCGTCGAAGGCGGAAAAGAAGGAATCAAAATCGCGGTATCGATTATTCCCTTTCTTGTTGGAATGCTGGTTGCAATTTCTATTTTTCGTGCATCCGGTGCATTAGACGCCTTAATGAATTGGATTAGGCCATTAATGAAGACGCTGGGAGTTCCCGCAGAAATTGTGCCATTGCTTATAATTAGACCCATTTCAGGGACTGCTGCTCTTGGGATGACGAGTGATTTAATTGCTGTTAATGGACCTGATTCTTTTATTGGACGTCTGGCATCCGTTTTACAAGGGAGTACGGATACCACCTTTTATGTTTTAACTGTTTATTTCGGTGCTGTTGGGATTAAAAAAATGGGGGATGCCCTAAAAGTAGGACTCCTTGCAGATGTGGTAGGAATCATCGTTTCTATTATCATTGTTGCCATTATTTTTGGAACCAACTAATTTTATAAAAATATGGTATGTTCCATTTGGGACATGCCTTTTTATTTTTCCTTAAAATTAGTACCCGTTACTTTGAAAAGTGAAGGAATTGTGTCATAATTCATTAGGATAGATTAGTGTATAGGCTTCCAGGTAAATAGGAAACATTCCTATTTACCATTCGATTTTCTATATATCCGGATAAATTTTGAGGTGAAATAATGGAAAGATTACAAAAGGTAATAGCTCGTGCGGGCATTGCTTCAAGGAGAAAATCCGAGGAGCTTATTAAAGAAGGTAGAGTAAAAGTAAACGGAAAAGTAGTTACTGAGGTTGGCGTGAAGGTTTCTCCTTCCGATAAAGTAGAGGTAAATGAAATTCAAATTGAGAAAGAAGAACCTGTTTATTTTCTTTTATATAAACCAAGAGGGGTTATATCTAGTGTCAGCGATGACAAAGGAAGAAAGGTTGTCACTGATTTCTTTTCACAGTTTAAAGAAAGAATTTTCCCTGTCGGACGTCTTGATTATGATACCTCTGGATTATTGCTATTAACAAATGACGGTGAATTTGCTAATTTGCTTATGCACCCAAAGAATGAAATAGACAAAGTGTATGTCGCGAAAACAAAAGGAATTCCATTAAGGGAAAACTTAAGGAAATTGGAAAAAGGGATTCGCCTAGAGGATGGTAAGACAGCACCAGCAAAAGTTAAATTGCTATCGGTAGATAAGAAGAAACAAACGGCGATCGTTGAGATTACGATTCATGAAGGACGAAATCGCCAGGTGAGAAGGATGTTTGACGCTATTGGTAATGAGGTACTTAAATTAAAACGTGAACGATATGGTTTTTTGACATTAAATGGGTTAAAAACAGGAGAGGCAAGAGAGCTGACTCCACATGAAGTAAAGCAGCTACGGGCTCTCGCAATGGAAATGTCTAAGAAAAATTCATAAAATCGTCACAATTGCATTCTTTTGTAAACACTATGCAAGTATTGGAAAGTGCTATAATTTAAGATAATTATGTCATGTGATTTATCCCGCATTAACGGGCAGTAAGGCCACACTTCAAGACTTTGAGGGGCCTAATAGGGTTTAGTGGTGATCAACTGCCCGTAAAAGCCCGATTGGTGAGATACAGTGAAACTTGCCGATGTGCTTTCCATCGGCCTAGTTGAACTATTCGGGTTCATAAAGTCTAATACTAAGGCGATAGCCTTGATATTAGAGACTTTAGAGCGGGACTAATAATCAGTGGGGGATGAAAAAAAACCACGGATTGAAGTTTCACTTTACTGGAGGTTTTTTATGAAGAAACGGCGATTAGTTTTGAGAACGATTATTTTACTTGTACTAGGTGCTGCCGTTGCCTATTCGCTTTATGCTAATCTTACAAAAGATACTAAACAAAAGGTCGCAGTTGGAGATAAAGCACCTGATTTTGCCTTGGTTGATATGCAGGGAAACAAGCATCGTCTGTCTGATTATCGAGGACAAGGAGTGTTTTTAAACTTCTGGGGAACCTGGTGCCCGCCTTGTAAGAAAGAAATGCCGTATATAAACAATCAATATCATCAGTATAAAGACAATGGAGTGCAGGTGTTGTCTGTTGATATTCAGGAACCTGAACTCGCTGTAAATCAATTTGCTGAACGTCTGAAACTAGATTTTCCGATTATGATTGATAAAGATAAAGAGGTCATGAATGTTTATGGTGTTGATGGTCTTCCGGCAACATTTTTAATTGATAAAGACGGTAATGTGGTGCAATATTATACCGGCGAACTGACGGAATATAAGATTAAGGAGTTTATGGAGAAAATAAAACCATAAGGGGATTGTAGGGGAGTTTTTTTCATGAAAGATGTAAAATGTGAATGCGGGCATGTAAATCCGCATGGAACCGTGTTATGTGAAGCCTGTGGAAAAGTGTTGGATGAACAAGACAGTAAAAGTAAACAACTTCTTGACATGCGCTATGAGGGAAGTGCCCGGCGCTCACAAACATATAGTAAAACCTTTATTGATAAAATTTGGAATTTTTTCTCATCGGTAAAAGTTGGTGTTTGGCTGATCATCATTACTTTGCTTGCTTCCATACTTGGAACCATTCTTCCGCAAGAAATGTATATAAACTTGCCTGCAGACGTGTATTATGAGCAGGAATATGGATGGTTTGGCAAATTATATTATCAGTTAGGCTTACATGATTTGTTCGGATCATGGTGGTATTTATTATTAATTGCCATGATAGGTATTTCCCTTGTTATTTGCAGTCTTGACAGGGTCGTCCCTTTACATAAGGCATTAAAAGTCCAAAAAGTCACAAGACACGAAGGATTTTTAAAGCGTCAAAGGGTATTTGGTGTGAATGAAAACGTCGATGAAAATGATTTTATGACCATCAAGGAGCATTTAAAGGGAAAACGCTATCATGTTCGAGTAGAAAATGGCGATTTATTAGCTGAAAAAGGCCGATTTTCACGCTGGGGTCCTTATGTAAACCATGTGGGCTTAATTATTTTCTTACTAGGCGGCATGCTTCGGTTTATCCCGGGTTTTTATGTAAATGAGAACTTATGGGTAAAAGAGGGGGAAACTGCTGTTGTTCCAGAAACAGGTGAAAAGTTCTACCTTAAAAATAACCAATTTATACTCCAGCACTATGATAAAGATAAAGACAAAACGTTTGAAAAAGCGATTGATCAGGCAGGTCAAGTTGTTAAGAATTACCAATCTAATGTTGTTTTATACAAACGAGTTAGTGAAAATCTTCCCGGAGAAGAACGGAAACTAGAGAAGGTAAAGGAATATAAGGTTCGAGTTAATCATCCAATATCCTTTGATGGTTACTCAATTTTCCAATCCTCATATAGAAGTGAGCTAAAAGCGATGACCTTTTTGCTGACAAATAAAGATACGAACCAGACTTTTGGTGAAGTGAAAATTAATCTTGAGGACCCTAAAGCTAAGTATGATCTTGGGAACGGCTATTCAGTAAGGATTCTTAATTATTTTCCGGACTTTGAATTTGACAAAAATGGGGAGCCATCTACAAAATCGCGTACACCTAATAATCCTGCCTTTGTTTTTGAAATGTCATCACCTGATAAAGAAAAACCAGAAACGAGTTTCGTAGCTATTAAGCAAACGATTGAGCCGTTTGGCGACAATACTTATAAGATGGCATTTAAAGGAATTAATACTCAAAATGTTTCAGGGTTCACAGTTCGTAAAGATTCCTCATTATGGCTGTTTGTTTTGGGAGGCATCATTTTCATGATCGGTGTCATCCAGGGTGCTTATTGGAACCATCGTCGAATATGGATACAAAAGAAAAACGGACAAGTTTGGGTCGCTGCCCATACCAATAAAAACTGGTATGGTTTAAAACGGGAACTTGAAACGATTTTTGCAGATACAAAGCTTGCCATCCCAGAGGATCAGCTTCAAAGGGAAAATGTGGATGAGGAGGGTGTCTAGTTGGCAACACTAAGTAGTAATTTATTATTTATTGCTTTTATTCTTTATTTAGTCGCGACCTTGTTTTATGGAGGATCGATAAAATCTAAGAAGGATAAGAATGAAAAGAATGGAACCAACAAGTGGGGGAAAATTGCTGTATTATTAACAATTATCGGCTTTATTTCGCAGCTTGGTTATTTTATCACAAGATGGATTGCAGCGGGCCATGCTCCAGTAAGTAACATGTTTGAGTTTACGACATTCTTTGGAATGGCTCTTGTTGGTGCATTTATCGTAATTTATTTTATTTACCGAACAACTCTGCTTGGATTATTTACAATGCCTGTTGCCATTCTGGTTATTGCTTATGCAAGTATGTTTCCAAGGGATATTACTCCGTTAATACCGGCATTGCAAAGTTATTGGCTTCATATCCATGTGACCACTGCAGCAATTGGGGAAGCAATCCTCGCAATTAGCTTTGCTGCGGGACTAATCTATCTTGTTAAAGCTATTGATCAAACAAAATCGAGCAAACGAACCTTTTGGCTCGAACTGGTCATGTTTTCATTAGTTGCGGTGCTTGGGTTCGTAGTTGTCTCATCTGTATTTTCAGGTATTGGTTATCATGAGAAATTTAATTGGACTGATAAACATGGTAATCAGGCAGTTGTCGAATATACTATGCCTGCTATAACCGGGCCACATGAAGGCGAATTGTTGACAAAAGATGGATTTAAGCCGTTGGTTGACATGCCGGCTTTCATCAATGCTAAAAAAATGAATACGGTTGTTTGGTCTTTCATTGCTGGTCTTATACTTTATGGCCTAATCAGATTAATCTTAAGAAAGCGGATTGCAGCGGCTCTTCAACCGCTTGTGAAAAATATTAAACTCGACTTTGTTGATGAGATTAGCTACCGATCGGTGTTAATTGGCTTTCCAGTATTTACACTGGGTGCACTCATTTTTGCGATGATTTGGGCGCAAATGGCTTGGTCACGGTTCTGGGGATGGGATCCAAAAGAGGTTTGGGCACTTATCACCTGGTTATTCTATGCTGCGTTTATGCATCTTCGCCTTTCGAAGGGATGGCATGGTGAAAAATCAGCATGGCTGGCAGTAATTGGCTTTGTTATCATAATGTTTAACCTTGTTGCAGTTAATCTGGTTATTGCCGGTCTCCATTCTTATGCTGGTTAATTCATTTGTCTTTAGGACTTAATTATATAGCCTTCACTTTTTTTATGAAGTGAAGGCTTTTTTAAAACATATTAAACGATGAAATATATTTATAAATGACTTTGTCAAATT
>NZ_JBALPG010000126.1:0-7807 GCF_036965245.1 Neobacillus drentensis | reverse complement strand
CGTAAAATGTAACCAATAGTGATTAATATATAATAACCCTTTTCTTTGATCCTCATGGAAAGATAAAATATAACTATTAAAGAATTTATTAGAACGATTATTAGTGATACTACCTCGTGGTCTACAATACTATCTTTAATAATAAAGCAAATGATTCCTTCGATTATAAAAAGGAAAAAGATTAACATATTAATGTTACCCTACTTTTTTAAATTTTTTTAATAATTCATTATAAAAAAAAGCACTTGAAGAAAAATCAAATGAATCTGCACGTTTAATAGCTCTCTGGCTCATTTCACGATACAATTTCGGATCACTAGCTAGTTTTCGAGATTCTTCAGCGATTTTTTTCCAATCATTAATAGGTACTAGGGCGCCATTTTCCCCATCTTGAAGTATTTCTCTCGGTCCAAAGTTACAATCACAAGCAATAACTGGAAGACCTATTGCCATAGCTTCAATAAGAGCTGTTGGGAGGGCTTCTGAACGGCTGGGAAGAATGAAAACATCCATTTCATTTAATAATGCAAATGGATTTTCTAATGGCCCTTTAAAAAACACATGATTTTCAAGACCCAATTTATAAATTTGTTCCTTAAGTTCAACAAAATAACCTTGATTATTAGGTGCTCCAATTATTGTTAGGTTTGCTGGTAACTCTTTTCTGATTTCAGCAAGTGCATTAATTGCAGTGTCATATCCCTTTATTGGATTAATCCACCCCATACAAACTAGTTTAAGTATTGAATCTTTCTTAGTCCTTACTTTAGAAATCACTTTTATTCTTTCAGAAACTATCGGGTTGTAAATAGTAACAGGATCTTTTATCCATCCTTTGTCTATTAGTGCCTGCGCTAAGGATTCAGAGACAGAGATAGTGATATCCTCTGAAGCATAAACGCTCCTTATTAAACTACTTTTAAATCTTTTGTACCATTTATTTTCTAACCCCCATAATTCAGGCCTAGTATGTACTACTCCTATCACATTTGGTTTACATTTACTTAACCTGCTCGCAGCAAGGGCTATCATGTCATGATACCATCCGTTTGAAATTACAAAACTAATAATATTATTATCAATCTCTTTTTTTAATTTCCATATCCGTTGAATAACCTTTAAAGGACCGAGCTTCTTGTTTCTACTTAATACAATCATATCTTGCCGACTTAAAGATGAGAAGTTGGTATCTGATATTATTTTACATTGGTGATCATATTCGGAAAGACATGAAGCCATGTTAAACGCATACCTTGTGATTCCACTAGGACTTGTATCTGCAATATATAATGCTATATTCGCCATTTTTGCTTCCATCCTCTCCCGATTATTAGGTAGATAACTGAAAGTAATAATTTTCAAGATTTCTTGCTGATTCTGAAATATCGTAACCACTATCTCTTAATGCTTTATGATAGGGTTTTATTGAACCAGTCTTTAATGCTTTTAGTTCTTTAGCCCATGTACTTTTATTTTCAAGACTAAAAAAACTAATTAATCCCAAACCTAAATCTACTTCCTGTGTCACAGTTTCTGAAACTAAACAAGGAACACCAATAGCTTGTGCTTCAATAAGAGTTACAGGTAATCCTTCATGTAAAGATGGAAACACAAAAGCATCGAAGCCTTGAATAAGTTCAGAAATATTATCTTTAACTCCCAGTAACTCCACCTGGTTTTCAAGATGCCCATCTCTTACTTTTTGTTTGATTTGATCTTTAAGAGGCCCATCCCCAACTAAGATTAGTTTGGAATTTGGATTTTCAATCGAATAATCCTTAAATATCTCTATTAAAAAGGAATGGTTCTTTTGCCGATTAAACCTTCCAACATGCCCTACAACAAATGTATCAGGATTGATCCCAAACTCATATCTCACTTTTTCTCGTACATTACTTGAAAAAGTGAACTTCGTTAAATCTACGCCGTTTTTAATTATTAGAGAGTCTTTTTTGTTACCGAATAACCATTTTGAAGCAGCTATTGAACAAGCTAGCTTATGCGTTGCAGAATTTTTTATTTTGCGCCCTGCCAGCCATTTATATATCTTTACTAAAACTCCACCCTCACTTTGTGTATTGTGACTGTGAGCAATTCTTATAGGAATGTTTGCTTTTTTTGCAGAACGCAGTACCAATCCACTCATTTTATCCATATGAGAATGAATAATTTTATAATCGGAATTAGAGTTAAAAAATATATCAAGTGCTTTAACATAGCCTTTATGCCCTACAGCTGTTACATAGGGAATCCGGTGAATTTTTCCACCCATTTCAATTATTTCTGAATCAAAAGCACCTTCTTTACACGTCAAAAAATCAAATTGAACTTTTGCCCGATTTATGTTCCTATATAAATTCATTAAAAGCGTCTCAGCCCCCCCTCTATTCATATTAACTACAACATGTAATATTCTTATTGGGCCAGCCACTTTATAGCCTCCTTTTCATTCATAAACTTTTTGTAGATTTTACTTTTTTGTTCTAATACATTTTGAATGCAATATTTTTCTTCAATCATTTTTCTGCCATAATTACCAAATTGAATCTTTTTTTCTGGATCGTTTACTAGGATTTTTATCTTTTCTCCCATCTCTAGAAATGAATTTTTACCTACTATCCAGCCATTACGATCATTCTTAATAAGCTCCTTATGACCCCGATTTTCAGTTGCTACTACAGGCAAACCGCATGACATAGCTTCCATTATATTAACAGGCAACCCTTCTCTGAGACTTGATGCAACAGTAACATCACATATAGGTAAGATTGCATCGATATCTGTTCTATGCCCTAGGAAATTTATCATTTCCTCTAAACCTAAATGTTTTGCAAGTTTTTTACACTCATCCATTAAAAAACCTTCACCAGCGAGTAAGAGTTTAACCTGAGGAGTTTGTTTTTTTATGGATGACATCATACTAATTAGAAATTTCTGATTTTTATTTTCATTAAATTCGGCTGCGTAAAACAATAAAAAATCATCGGCTTGATAACCCAATGATTTTTTTTGCTTAATTTTAGCATCTAATTCAATAGGTTTGAATTTTGATGTATTTACACCAACCCCATAAACATGTTCAATTTGTTTATTTTTAAAATGCTTTTTTGCAAAATGATAGTCTTCATTATTAATAGTAATTAGACAGTCTGTATAATTACATAGCCATTTTTCTATTGGATAATACAAAAGCCAATTTTGAATCGGTGCACCCTCGTAAAAATGAAATCCATGGGCGGTATATATAACCTTGGTACCAGCCTTTCTAGCATTGCGTCCCGCTAAACGTGAAATAACTCCACCCATCGGAGTATGACAGTGTATAATATCAAATTTATTTTGTTCAATAATCTTTTTAAGTTGGAAAGATGAATGGATATTTTTAAATTTAAATGGTGACCTTTGTACAGGAATATTGTATTTTTCATCTACAAACGGGAGATCCAAGACTCCATTAGCAGCAATATGAACCTCCCATCCTTGATCTTTAAACCACTTAAAATAAGGTAAATGAAAAGATTCAAAATGAGTATCTACAGTAGCACAGAATAAAATTTTTTTTGGCATTTTTATCATCCATTCATTCTTCTATTTTACATACTCTTTTTCTTCAACTGTTTTTCTCAAATATTCTAATAACTTTTTCATTAAACCCTCATGGTTTAGAGCGAACTCAATCGTTGTTTGAAAATAACCAAACTTTTCTCCTACATCAAAACGAACATCTTCAAAATCTTATACATAAACAGCTTCATATTGATTTAAGCTAGCAATCGGATCAGTCAGTTGAACTTCTCCACCGGCTCCTGGATTTGATTACTGAGTATTATAAAAATTCTTGGGTTAAGAATATAACGACATAATTGCTTTCTTTACTTTCATTTAACACACTACTAAACGGAGATTGATACTATTGGCTTTGAAGCAGCTTGACCATTTGCAATTAGTAGTAATCTTTCTCTAAGTTCCTCTTTTTCCAGGTTAGTAAAAGTTACTAGGAATTTCTTAATGTCTTCTATAAATAACTCTGACGTTTTGCCGATATAGATTTTCGGATAAATTTGCTGCTCATGAGCTTCTTCCTTTTTTAAAAGCTCTTCAAACAATTTCTCACCTGGTCGTATTCCTGTGAATTCTATTCCAATTTCCTCAATTGAATTTCCCGATAGCTTTATCAGATTTTTAGCAAGATCCACAATCTTAACCGGATCCCCCATGTCTAAAACGAAAATTTCTCCTCCCTTTGCGAGAGCTCCTGCCTGTATCACTAGCCTTGAGGCTTCGGGAATCGTCATGAAGTAACGGACCATGTCTGGATGGGTAACGGTAACAGGGCCGCCTTTTTCAATTTGTCGTTTAAACAAGGGAATGACACTGCCGCGGCTTCCTAGTACATTACCAAATCGCACAGCTACAAATTTCGTCTGACTTTTCCTATCCATATCCTGAATGATCATTTCAGCTAATCGTTTTGTTGACCCCATTACACTAGTTGGATTTACCGCCTTATCTGTGGAAATCATCACAAAGGTTTTTACTCTATTTTTACTTGCAGCCTTGGCAACATTCATAGTACCAATGACGTTGTTTTTTACTGCTTCATCAGGATTTCGTTCCATTAGCGGAACATGCTTGTGAGCGGCAGCATGATAAACAACATCTGGTTTATAAATCCTCATGATCAAATCGATTTTTTCTCCATCCTGTATATCAACAATTTCCGTGATAAACTCGATTGGGGATTTACGATTGTTCTCTTTTAATTCCATATCAATTGAATATATACTGTTTTCACCGTGCCCTAATAGGATAAGTCTTGCCGGATTAAACGGGACAATTTGACGGCCTATTTCTGAACCGATTGAACCACCTGCACCCGTTATTAGGACTGTTTTACCAGTAATGTATTCTGATATACTATCAATATCGAGCTTAATAGGTTCTCTGCCCAATAAATCCTCTACCTGAACATCACGGAACTGGTTGACTGAAATCCTACCTGTAACCAAATCTTCAAGCATCGGCAGAATTTGTGTCTTCGCATTTGTTTTTGAACATTCCTGAAATATAAAGTTCAACTCTTTTTTGCTTAGCGAAGGGATCGCTATCACGATGTTATCAACATTAAATTTTTTTACGGTCTTTTCAATTTTACTAATTCCCCCGATGACTGGAATTCCTAAAATATCAAGGTTTTGCTTATTTAAGTCATCATCAATAAACCCGACCGGGATAAGGTCTGCTTCAAGGTTTTTCAAAAGCTGCCTTGCTACCATGGTTCCAGCGGAACCTGCCCCTACAATCAAAGTTCTCATCTTTTTTGTAGCTATGTTAATAAAGGAATCTTGATACATTCTCCAACAGAATCTTGATCCTCCAATTAAAAGTATATGAAGTAACCATGTAACAGCCAGCATTCTAAAAAAAATTTCTGAAACAATAAGCTTTTGCATAATAGCCGCTACGATTATAGAACAAGTAACAACCTTGAAAATAATTAATAATTCACCAATACTAGCGTATTCCCAAGCCTTTTTATATAAATTGAATACTAATGAAAACAGATGATGGCTAAATAATATGGCAAAAGCCATGATAATTAATGGCATGGTAAGTACATTTAACGTTGCATTCACCAAGAACTGACTAAAAAAAACTGTAGTTGCTACAATGCAGGAGTCAATTAAAATAAATAAAGACAACCTCTGTTTATAGGTCATTTTTTCTCACCTTCCTTGGGTCATTTTAATGCTATTTCCTATGCAGCAAATGGTAATTTCCCTTATTGAGTTCTTTTTGGGAGGCAATCTCCTCTCTCCAATTCTTGTTTATTCAATTGAAATCTTCCATTATAAGGTCCACGTGTGATCTTATAATGGAAAATTTCAATAATAAATAGGGCATTTAACCCCCCCTCACATCACACTTTCGACGACCAGCGTCTAAGGTCTATTTCAACCCACAGCATGACCGAGTGCCTCCATTGATAATGGTAAGAAGACATCACCTATTTTCATACAAACAATTCCGTTCCTAATAAAGAACGAATAACTCAAAAAAAAATCTAAACTTATATTTTTAAAAAAATGTTTTCCTTACTCTTTATCATTTAGTATTACTCCTAATAATTTTGCCTTTGCTGATTCTAAAATTTTCTTTGCCTCAATTGCTTCCTCATTTTTTGTTTTTCCCCAACGAATTACTAATATTTGACCATCACATTGATTAGCAATTATTTTAGCATCGGAGACTTCTAGGACCGGTGGAGTATCAAATAAAATCACATCGTAAAGGATGCTGACAGTTTCAATTAATATTTCCATTTTTTTGGAGCCTAGTAGTTCAGTTGGGTTAAAAGGTATTGGTCCACTTGTCATTAAATCTAAACCATTAATACCTGATCTGAAAATCGAATCTTCAATTATATTTCTCCCGACCAGTACGTCACTTAAGCCAACATAATTCTCCATTTTAAACGTAATATTTAGTGTGGGATTTCTTAAGTCAGCATCAATTAAAAGAACTTTCTTTCCCTGTTGCGCTAAAGATATAGCAAAATTTGAAGCTGTTGTTGATTTGCCATCTTCCCGTTTTGGAGAAGTTATGGTTATAGTACGTGAATTAAGGCAATTATGGGATGATAGAAAATTTGTACGAATTGTTCGGTATTGTTCTGAGATATTGCAATATTGGTTAGTTTCAACTATTAAACCCATTCTTTTTATAATTTGGGGTGATTTTTTATTTACTAGTTTCATAGGACTCCCTCCTTACCGTTACCTTAATCTCCTTATTCATTTTTTTAGTAAAGTGTTTTTTTTTCATTTTAGACACACTTCCCAATACTGGAATCCCTAATAATTGTTCCGTGCCACGCTCAGACCTTATTGTATTGTCTAAAAGATCCAGTAAAAAAATTAGCCCTACTCCAGCAATTAGACCCACTAAAAATCCAAGCATGATGTTCCTTACATGATTTTCGTTAATAGGAAAAGAATTAATTTTTGCTTTTGATAAAATATTTATTTCACTAAATCCTAAAAGGGTTGGGATTTGCTGTTTAAAAACAATTGCAGTTGTATCAGCAATTTGTGCAGCCAATTTTGGATCGGTATCAAAAACAGAAATTTTAACAATTGCTGAACCACCTATACTACTAGCAGAAATTTGCTTACTTAATTCTTCAGGCGTTCTATTTAAGTCCATTTCATCCACCACGTTCTCCAAAAAACTAGGTTCTTTTATCATTACCATAAGGGTAGTCATTAACTCTGGATTTGCATTAACTATCATTCGTGAAGATGATTCATATAGTGGTTTTGTAAAATAAACACTATATATAGTCGCAAGTGCGGAAAATAAAATAGTAGATACAAAAATTAACCAAACACGTTTCTTCATTAAAGTCAGTAATCTTTTTATATTCATTTCCTTTTCCAAAATTACCACCACATTTTTATTTTTTTGTATTAAATACTTTCTATAAAATATATCGCACTTGTTTCTTATAAAGAACAATTAATATAAATTTTATTTGATTTCTCCTTATTTATTTATTTTTAATAATTGTTTATACAGATTCTAAATGTACATTTATTTTAATTCTTTATAAAGAACGAGTCAAGCCATTAATTGGATACATTTTTACTTTAAACAACTAAAGGAATTACTAATACCTAATTGAAACTTGAATATCCTCTTTATTTACTTAGGATAAATAAATTTATTCAATCAATTCTTTATTAAGAACTTTATAATATTTTCTATATAAAAGGCAACTCCTAAAATAGTTCAAATTAATTCGTTT
>NZ_JBALPG010000125.1:0-11732 GCF_036965245.1 Neobacillus drentensis | reverse complement strand
GGTAATATGAGGTATAAATATGACTTCTTTAATATGTAATTACTCCAATGTCAGTGGGTACTACTTTTGTATGCTATTTTGTAAGGGGAGTTTGAAATGGATTTAAATAATTATTTAGAAATGTTTATCGAAGAATCAAAAGATCATCTACAAGCAATAAATGACGAATTGTTAAAACTAGAGCTGGAACCAGAAAACATTGCTATTATAAACGAAATCTTTCGTTCAGCACATACGCTTAAAGGGATGGCTGGTACGATGGGCTTTGAAGATCTGGCATCGTTGACTCATGAAATGGAAAACGTCTTGGATCTTCTTCGAAATTCCCAATTGAGTATAACATCAGAAATTATGGATGTCATATTTAAGTGCGTTGATTTCATTGAAAAAATGGTAAATAGCATCGAGCAAGGGGGCGATGGAAAAGAAAATGTAACGGAAATCGTATCCCAACTTGCAAAGATACAAGATCCATCCCATACATATCAAGTTGACCTTTTTGATGCCTCTCATGAGTTGGCTGTGGCAGCGGACTTAGTCATTGATGAGTATCAAAATTCCATAATTAACGAAGCGAAAATGATGGGCAATAACGTCTATCAAATCACTGTAACACTAGATGAAAGATGTGTGATGAAATCGGTTCGTGCCTATATGGTTTTTCAAGTGGCGGAAGAACTTGGAGAGATTATCCAGACCTATCCACCTGTAGAAGAAATAGAAGAAGAAAAGTTTGAAAATTCATTTACCCTTTTACTGCTGTCACAGCGTGCCATGCAAGAAATACAAACACAATTTGCCAATGTTTCAGAAGTAAAAGAAGTTATTGTATCTGAAGGATTAAGTCAAGAAATTGTAAAGAAAAACCCGTCTGTTACAAACGATGAAAATACAGGTCCAGCAAACCAACTCCCAGAGAAAGAAAACACTGGGGATAACAAGAAAAAACAACGTTCAAAATCAATTCGTGTAGATATTGAAAAACTGGATCACTTAATGAATCTATTTAGTGAATTGATTATTGACCGTGGAAGGCTTGAACAAATTGCACGGAAGTCGGGGCTTTCTGAACTTACGGAGACGGTAGAACATATGACTCGTATTTCGACAGATCTACAAGATTTAATTTTGAATATGCGCATGGTTCCAGTTGAACAGGTATTTAATCGATTCCCTCGGATGGTACGGGACTTAGCAAAAGAGTTGAATAAGAAGGTTCAATTAGTAGTGGAGGGTGCCGAAACAGAATTAGATCGTACGGTCATTGATGAGATTGGAGATCCTTTAGTCCATTTACTAAGAAATGCCTTAGATCATGGACTTGAATCTACTGAGGAAAGATTAGCCAACAAAAAGCCAGAAGAAGGAAAAATTTTATTGAAAGCATACCATAGTGGAAACCATGTGTTTATCGAAGTTGTTGATGATGGGAAGGGCATTAACCGTGAAAAAGTACTGAATAAAGCGATTGAACGGGGAGTTGTATCGATAGAGGAAGCTAAATCTCTTACGGATCAACAAATTTATGCTTTGATCTTCTCATCTGGATTTAGCACAGCTGATAAAATATCAGATATTTCAGGACGTGGTGTGGGTCTTGATGTTGTTAAAACCAAAATTGAATCATTAGGTGGTGTAATCAGCATAGATTCGACACCAGGACAAGGGTCTATATTCCACATTCAATTGCCGTTAACGTTATCTATCATTAATTCAATGTTAGTGAATGTGGAAGAAGAGACATACGCGATTCCGTTTACTTCTATAGTGGAAATAACGACGATAACATTTGATGAAATAAAAACGCTTCATGGACAAAAAGTATTCCAATTCCGCGGCCAGGTCGTACCGTTAATTTATTTAAACGATGTATTCCATGTACCACCTGTCGAAACAGCATTCAAAGAACAACACCATTATATTGTTATTGTTCGAAAAGGAAATAAGACAGTAGGGTTAGTGGTTGACTCAGTATTGGGACAACAAGAGGTTGTATTAAAATCTCTAGGAGGCTTATTATCCAATCTATATGCTATATCAGGTGCGACCATTCTTGGAAATGGGGAAGTAGCTTTAATAATAGATTCCAATCAATTTATTAAATAGAAAGGGGAGGTCTTTCTCAATGACAATGGTAAAAATAGTTGCTTTTATATTGGGAGAAGAAGAGTATGGAGTGGAAATTAATCATGTCCAGTCAATCGAACGAATCGAGCATATTACAAGGGTTCCAAATGCTCCCATGTTCGTAAAAGGTGTAATAAATCTTCGTGGAAATGTCATTCCAATTATTGACCTTAGAAGCAAGCTAAACCTTGGACAGGCAGATCATACAGCAAATACTCGCGTAATTATCACAAAATTTGAAGACATCGAATTAGGTTTTATTGTTGATCAAACAACCGATGTTATTGATGTAAACCCTGATGCTATCGAAGCTATTTCCTCTAGTGATTTGGATTCCGACTATTTTGGAGGTATAGCCAAAATCGAAGGTCGGTTAATCATTATGTTAAAAATAGCGGAGTTGATGAAAGCTACAGCTGACTAAACATAGTATGCATGTTGATGTTAGCTGCTCATTTTTTATTAAAGAAAAGGGGGATCGTATGAAGGGACAAGTAAAGTTAGAGGATTTTCAGGCACTCATTTTTAAAGTAGGCGAGGAAGAATATGGAATACATATAAAACAAGTGGTTTCCATTGAGCGAATGCAGACTATTACTCCTTATCCAAATCGGCCGCCTCATGTATTAGGTGTTACTACCATACGAGAAGTTGTGACACCCATTGTGGACGTACGAACGGCGTTAACAGGGGAATCACTTAAACCAACAGATAACATGAGAATAATTGTTGTTCAGACATCTGATAATGCAATCGGACTTGTGGTAGATGCCGCTACGGATGTGTTAGATATTTCTCAGGATACGATCCAACAATCAAACCTTATTGAGGAAAAAGATGTTGCTTATTTATTGGGGATATCTAAACAAAGCGACCGTTTGTTAATCTTGTTAGACATCGAAGAATTACTTAAAGACACAACAAACTTAGATGAATTAAAAGAAATTAAAAATGAGTTATAGATTATTAAATGTTATTAGTAGTAGAAGGGAAATGTTAAGAATGTTCAGGAAAGAATCAAATAAAGAATCAAA
The DNA here is from genome assembly GCF_036965245.1 of Neobacillus drentensis. GTDB lineage: Bacteria > Bacillota > Bacilli > Bacillales > Cytobacillaceae > Neobacillus > Neobacillus drentensis_G. The sequence goes on along the minus strand of NZ_JBALPG010000125.1, from coordinate 8,571 downwards.
TAAAGTATCAAATAAAGTATCAAATAAAGTATCAAACAAATCATCAAACAAAGCATTAAACAAAGCATCAAGAAAATTATCAATGAATATGAAATTATGGGGTAGTTATTTCATCATCATATTATTGTTAACAACACTTGCTATTGTTGCTTTTAAAAACATTTACTTTTTAGGTGACCAATTATATTTAATGGGGGATAAACAAGTTTCTAAGTATAAAATATTAGGAGACTTAAAAGATGAGCAAACTCGTACGCGCCTCTTTGTAGTCAAGCATGTGTATTTGCCGGATGAAGAAGATAAAGTAAAAATTGAACAATCAATGGATTCTGAAGTCGCAAAAATAAGAAAGAATATTAAAAAACTAGATAAAACACTTGCTAATGGTCAAACTAAAAAAGATTTAGCAGAGTTCAGCAAAAACTTTGAAGCCTGGCTCGCCACTACACCAACTTACTTTAAAGATTCAAGAACCAATAATTATGAAATCATAAAACCACAGATGGCCATAATGACAAGTCTAGGGGAAAAAGCAAACTCTTCTCTTTATAAAGTAGAAGCAGGAATCGATAAGTCTAACAATACTAGCATAAAAGATTCTCGCCAACATGCAGTTATTTCCTTATATCAAATTCTAATTGTTTCTGGTGTTGCAGTGCTATTTAGTATTTTCATTTCCTTCTTTATGACAAGAATCATTCGCCGTTCTGTTATTGGTGTTGTCAATAATGTCGAAAGTACAACAAACTCTATTTCTGAAATAAAAAAATCGATTGATCAAACAGCGATCAGTGCACAAGAATTAGATGCTTCGATGAACAAAACTAACGATTCTGTAAGTGAACTTGTTGCTTCCATTCAACAAGTATCAGGGAACACGAATGTAACGGCTTCAGGTGTGGATGAAATCTCTGCTGCAGTGGAACAAATGAGTGCTTCGATTAATTTGGTGGCAGCGAGTGCAGATCACTTGGATACTTCTGCGGAAGAAACATCTTCTGCTATTCAAGAAATGATGGGTTCTATTGAACAAGTAGCTATTAACGTTAGTAACGCGGGTATAAGTGTGGAACAAATTACAAATGTAATTGAATTAATGAGCAAGTCCATTAAAGCTGTCAGTGAAAATGCAGTGAATCTGACTACTATGGCTGAACAATCTTTTGAAACGGTTGAGGAAATGGTCTTATCGATCAAGAGAGTCGCAGATAGTGCCCATACGGTTAATGATCTTAGTAATTCTGTAAAACAGGATGCCTTTGAAGGAACGATCTCACTGAATGAAACATTACATGGGATGAAAGAAATTTCACAGGTGATTAACAAAGCAAGCGATGTGATTGAGAACTTGGGGAAAAGCTCTGAAGAAATCGGTAGTATTATCAAAGTTATTGATGATATCGCTGATCAAACTAATCTTTTAGCTCTTAATGCCGCAATTGAGGCTGCACGTGCTGGAGAAAATGGAAAAGGGTTTGCGGTTGTTGCCGATGAAGTGCGAAAACTAGCTGAACGGTCTGCAAAGGCAACAAAAGAAATTTCTATCCTCATTAAGGAAATTCAAAATGAAACCGTAGTTGCAGTTGCTTCAATCAAAGAAGGTGAACAGAAAGTAAATATTGGAAATGATTTGGCAGAAAAAACGAATCAAGCAATCAAGAAAATTACTGAAGGTATTGCTCAAGTGAATGATGAAATGAACCTAATTGCCAAAGCAACGGAAGATCAAACGAAAAATAGTGAATTTCTCACAAAAGCGGTTGAGAATGTGACGAAACATGCAACAGAAATGACACAATCAACAAAAGAACAATCCATTGCTGCAGAAGAAATCGTCCTAGGTATACAAAATACAAAGGACCGGGTTGAACAAATTAGTTTGGCAACGGCAGAACAAGCACAAAGCAGTCAAACCATCGTAGAAGCTATTGAAAATGTCACCACTCAATCTAGCTCTGTGACAAACGCCACAAAGGAACAAGCTCTGACTGCTGAAGAAATTCTTCGCAATATCAATAATATAAAAGAAATGGTTCAACAAATGAAGATCGCAACGAATGACCAAGCAAAGTACGGTCAAGAAATTGCTTTAGAGGTTGGAAATGTTCATAAACAAACAGAAGAACTAAATGCTAATATTAATACAGAAACGAAGGAAGTGGCCGAAGTAGTACATGCTATAACTGAGGTAAATACACAAATAGTTAAGCTAAAGTAACAGGAGTATCAAAAAAGTGCCTTTGCAGAATTTGCGAAGGTATTTTTTATAGTATTCTTAAAAAGTCGTAAGGGTACAAGTTCAGGAATATCTTATTTTGATGGATAATATTTATAAAAATGATAAAAGAACAAAAACTATCAAAAATATTTGAATCAATTTTGAAAAATTATGGTAATATGAGAAGTATAATGACTTATTCTCAGATCAATATTGTAATAGTTTTCTACAGAACTAAATTAAATGAGTAATCAGGTAATTGAAGCAATGCAGAGGTAAATCTACAAAAGATAAAATTAACGTTAATAGCTTCTGGGAAGGAACGGTGCCATATCATATGTGGAGACGTTTAATCAGATGCCTGCTGAAAAAGGAAGAGATTATGTGATACATAAACTGATGGAATTAGCGATGAAAATTAAAGGATTTTGCGGAATTGATTTTACTATGAATCTAGCAAGTTTAGATTTGAAAGTTTCAAGAAGGCTTAATGAAATAGGGTTTAATTTAGAAGAATATATGAACTATTTACAAACAGACACAAATGAATGGGATAAACTTGTTGAACATATTACCATAAATGAAACCTACTTTTTTAGGGAATTTAACCAACTAGAAGAATTTCAGAACTTGCTAAAGAAACAATCAGGTAAATATATCAATGTATGGTGTATCCCTTGTTCTACTGGGGAAGAGGCCTATTCCCTTGCTATCTTGGCAAAGGAGGTAGAACTTTCAACAGGCAATCAAGTTAGAATCGTGGCATCGGATCTTAACAAAAAAGTTTTGGAACATGCTAAAAGAGGTCATTATTCAAAAAATTCTTTATCATTTAGAAGAATTCCGGAAAACAAAGAGTATCTTAAAAAGTACTTTATTGAAACTGAGAGTGGCTATGAAGTGAAAAATGAAATTAAACAAATGGTTTCATTTGAACCATTTAACTTGACTGATTTCCCTACATATACAAAATACAATCAAATTGATATTATTTTCTGCCGAAATGTCTTGTTCTATTTTAATGATGAGATTATTAAAAAGGTTATTAAAGGTTTTCATTCAATCTTAAACAATGATGGATATTTATTTTTGGGTCACGCAGAGTCCATCTCAAGTTTTGATAGTAAATTTATCTCAGTTCACACAAAAGAAGCTTTTTACTACAAGAAGGATATTTTGTAACTTTTAATGTTTTTTTTGGAAAGTTAAGGTATAATAACTACATCATTTTGATATATTTTGATAGATTTTTATGATGCGATTTTTGGAGGTGAATCCATTTGAAAATACAAGAAACAGTTAGGATGAATATAGGTGACCAACGACTTTCAACAACCGAACGGACTTCAGCTAATTCAGCTTCATTTCAAAAGATTTTGAACTCCTATTCCAAAGACCTAACCCAGGAACACCTCCATCAGCTGTTGCAGGACATCGATCAACAAGGCCTGCAGCTAAGCGAAAAGCCAACGTTAAACGAACTCCATAAATACAAAAATTTGGTCAAACAATTTATGGGTGAGGTAACGAAAAACGGTATGGGCTTATACCAAACTGAAAGCTGGGATCTGTATGGTGGAAATAAAACACTTAAGACGATCCAAGTACTCGATCGTAAATTAATGGAATTAACGGATCATGTTATAAACCAACAAAATGCAGGTCTATCCATTTTGGAGAGAATCGGAGAAATCAAGGGCTTATTGATTAACCTTTATTCGTAATACTGTTCTTATTAATTAGTTATTCTGTCATTGTTAATGTACAAGAATCAAGGGTTCCCTGAGCCTATTCTATTAAGCAACGTTGTAGCGGTTCTGGCAATGAATACTTTAGTAAACTAGTGAGGGAGCAAAAAGGTGCAAACATATGTAAACGAAATCTTCCTAGGGCTCATTTTGATCGGCGTGATTTATTTGGCTGTTCGAGACTCGCTCCGACGGAAGTTAGACTCTAATAAGGATTTGTATCAAAAAATGAACGAAAACCAAAAACAATTGATCCAAGAAATCACCGAGCTAAAAATCGCCATTAGACAATATCAACAAACAATAAAAGCTGAGAACGAGCAATGGAGGATCGATAGACATGAATTGGTAGCATCTATAAAAGCAACTGAAAAAACGATGAGTGGGCAAAATTTGTTATTACATGACCGCTATAAGGAAATTTTTGATTTACATAATCAAGGTCTTTCTGTTGATCAAATTGCTATGAAGCTTGAAAAAGGCTCCGGTGAAGTAGCTTTTATTTTACAGCTGGCTGCCCAAGAGAGCATCTAAGAAGGGGGATTAATCATGATAAGAGGTTTATATTCAGCGGCTTCAGGGATGTTTTCACTGGAGCGAAAGCAAGAAACATTGTCCGATAATCTGGCCAATGCACAAACACCAGGATACAAAAAGGATGATGCAGTTCAACGGGCGTTCCCGAAATTATTAATTCAACGAATCCAGGACTTTAATGAAAATGGAAAGATCACAAGTGCTGGAGGCTTCCAATTACCTGGACAGGCTATTACGATAGGTGAGTTATATAATGGTGTGTATACACAGGAACGAATACCCAGTTTCAGTCAAGGGGCACTGGTAGAAACGGGAAATCCGTTAGACCTTGCGATTGAAGATCAGGGGATTCCCGCGCAAACGATAAATGGCCGGCCCGTGAAACCGGCTGCCTTCTTTGCTGTTCAGCTCCCTGATGGAACCATTGGCTACACAAGGAATGGAAAGTGGGATTTAGATGCAAATGGTCACCTAGTGACATCAGAGGGTTATCGTGTGTTGGGGGCGGATCATAATCCCATCCAAATGACTGACAGTATTCGTAAAGAGGATTTGTTCATTAGCCCGGATGGCCAGTTAATTGCCTATCCAAATGATCCATCTAGAACAAGGGCGGTCGGGCAGATTGGCCTAGCAGTGATACAAAATCCAGCTGAGCTTCGTCGTCTAGGGGGAAATGTATTCCAGTCTGAAAATCCAGTACCATTTATCCAAGATGCTGGAGGAACTAATCCGGGTATCTCTCTTTATCAAGGATTCATTGAACAGTCGAATGTTGATCCAGGTCAAACGATGACAGATATGATGATGACGATTAAGGGGTATGAAGCAAACCAAAAGGTAATAAGTGTTTATGATAACTCTTTACAACAACTATACTCGGTCGGCAAGTTAAACGGATAATCTGCTGCTTCCATCAGTGGGAGTCTTTTTGCAAGTTAGAAAACGATAAAAAAACGCTAAGAATAGGAGATAAGCATTTTGAATACGTCATTATTTATCTCATCAGGTGCTTTGCAAGCATACCAGCAAAAAATTGATACGACAGCAAATAATGTTGCCAATGTGAACACGATCGGTTTTAAACGCAGGGACCAAAGCTTTTCTGAGATTTTAGCATCGCAATTTAACAATCAGCCACTAATAAATCAAGAAATCGGAAGGCACACACCTAATGGAATACGAGTCGGTTATGGAACGCGGACAGGACTTACACAAATTGACAACGAGCAAGGACAAGCTGTTCAAACAGGCAATCCTTTTGATCTCATGATAGCTGGAAAGGGATTTTTCCAAATTGGTTATCCATCTGCATTTGCGGGAGGACCTAATGAGGTGAGATATACCCGCGATGGCAATTTCCATGTTAGTCCTAATCCCAACAAACAGGGAAGCTTTCATTTAGTAAACGCCAATGGAGGTTATCTGTTAGACCAGAATGGTAATCCAATCGAACTAGATGGACAATATGAAGTGAACATCGATCCAATGGGGCAAATTCAGTTGAAAAATAAAAATGGCCAAGCAGCAACATTCAAATCAGCTCAGCAAGTGGGTATTGTGGATATTCAAAATCCTCACGTGTTACAGAATGTCGGTGAAAATGAATTCGCGATTGATCCCAATGCATTAGCGAATGGTAGAAATGCAGCCAATTATGTGAGAATGATGGCCCCAGGAGAGATACAAATCACAACGGGTTATCTCGAAGGATCGAATGTCGATTTGTCAAAAGAAATGACCGATCTGATGACAGCTCAGAAGGGTTTTCAATTAAACGCTAGAGCGGTTTCCTATGCAGATCAGATGTCAGGGATTACCAATAATATATTAAAGTAATTTTTGAACGTCAATAAGATTACTAGAAAAGGCCGCTTCTTCGTAAATCCTCGAGGTGATTGCGGCTTTTTTTACATATCTACAAATATAAGAATTAGCCATAGGTACTGCTTAATAAGACGAATGACTTCCTTTTAAACTATTTTGAGATGCTTCCGATAAATAATGATATATGGGTATTTACCTATGGATACCTTAAAAGAAGATAAAATACTGCCGAGAATTGAACTTACTTTTGCAAGCGTAAAAAAAATATTTTTAAAAAAATTGCTTTTTATAAAGGAGGAAAACGATATGGTTAATTTGACAACACATGTATCCGGACTAGCATCAGGTTTGGATACAGAAAAAATAGTAAGTGACATGATGAAGGTAAATAGAATTCCTTTAGATAAACTGCAACAAGCGAAAACGCTTAACACATGGAAAACGGCGGCCTATCGAGAAGTCAACTTGAAAATAGCTAGTTTCAGAGACGCTATGCAGGATTTAAGACTGCAAGGAACGTTTAACGCTCAAAAAGTGACTTCGAGCAATGCAAGTATTGATGTTTCAATGTCAGGTGAATCTAAACTTCAAAACTTTACGATTTCAGAAGCAAAACTTGCTGCCCCGGCAACAGGTAGTTCAGTCAGTTTTGACACGAAAATAGGTAACGGCAAGGACAAAATCGACCCTAATGGAACAGCTGACTTAACGTTTAAACTTAATGGAATTGAAATTACCATACCTAAAGATAGTACCTTTGACCAGGCAATTGCACAAATCAATTCGAAAAGTGCAGACACAAATGTCAAAGTTGCAAATGTTGGGGGTTCATTAGTATTTTCATCCAATGAAGCAGGTGCAGGTAAACCAATTACGATATCCGATTCTAACCCTGATGCACAGTCACTATTAAAGATTACCAACGGAGCTACAGACGCTATTGATCCAGCTGGGCAGTTTTCTGCTGGTACTTTTTCTAACGGAGCGCCTGCTGAGTCAGGATATGTTGTCATCAATGGTACAAAAATCACTGTTTCCGATAACACGTTCACATATGATGGTGTTCAAATCAAATTAAAATCAGCGGTTTCTGTGGATAACCCAGCTACTGTAAGTGCTGTTTCAGATACAGATAAGATCTTTGACAAATTGAAGACATTTGTTGATAAATACAATGAGCTAATAAAAGAATTAAATGACAAACTTACCGAGAGTAAAAACCGTAACTTCCCACCGTTAACAGAGGCACAAAAGAAAGATATGAAAGAAGCAGATATTAAGTTATGGGAGGAAAAAGCAAAAAGTGGTCTACTCGCAAATGATCCTGCGATCCGTCAATTCCTTACACAGCTTCGTTCAAGCATGAGTGAAATTATTAAAGGAGAAGGGATTAATCCATCTTTTGACTCACTGCCAGAAATCGGAATCACAACTAGCAAGGATTATAAAGACAATGGTAAATTAGTTTTAGATGAGTCTAAGCTAAAATCACTGTTGAATACTAATCTGACTGATATCCAAAAAATGTTTTCCAACAAGTTCGAGACTGATAATCCGAATGATACAACTATAACAAGTGCTGACAAACACAAAAATAGTGGATATGCGTTCAGGGTTTATGATCGGATTGGCGACATTTTATCACAACTAAAAGTAAAAGCTGGGGCGCCAGGAACGATTTCTGTTAACAGTGTATTAGGAAAAGAGGCTGCCTCCATTGACGAAAGAATGGTAAAAGTTCAGAACCGAGTATATGCGCAAGAGCAAGCCTTGTGGACAAAATTCAACGCTATGGAAAAAGCCCTGCAACAACTAAATAGCCAGAGTTCATTTTGGTATAATCAACTTGGGCAATAGTAAATTCAACATTGTTCAAAAGAGTCATTCTTTATCGGTGACTCTTTTTCTATTGATCTGCGACAAAAATTTTCGATATTAATTTCTTATATGTATTTTATTCCAATACAAAAAAAGTTTGATAAAACTACTAAACCAATTGTTTGATCCACCGATAACAATAAATAACAAAGAATTCTTCGAATAAAGGACTGCAAAACAAATCGTTGAAAACGGTACACAATATGTTTGATGTCCGATAAGAATACATACGATCGAATTCTTTTAAGAAATTAAAAAAATTTAGGAAATGACTAAACGAATTATTCAATTTACCGATAAGAATAAATACCAAGAAAATTCTTCGGTAAAACAGGCGAAAAATATTTTGATAAAGGGTATGAG
>NZ_JBALPG010000124.1:0-7184 GCF_036965245.1 Neobacillus drentensis | reverse complement strand
ATGATAATAATATCATTTATTTTAATGAATTTATGAAAACAAAAAAATAGACGTTAAGAACAAAGAATATTTAAAAGAAATAAGTAAATAGTAATAAATAAGTTTGTCATTGTTGGAGGTGCAAGAAATGTCTGTTTATGTTTATCAGACGTTTATCATAAGGCAGGAGAAATTTAAGGAAGGAATTGAAAATCTAAAAGAACTGAAAACATTCAGAAATGAGAATTATGCACATAGGGTGGAGATATTGACACCTATTTCCGGGGAGGATCATACCTACGCTTTACTTTCGATCTATGAGGGTTTAGCCGAAATGGAATTACAAAACAAAAAAATGTTTGAAGACGATAAATATTTAGAGCTCATTGGTCCCTTTTTCCTTGAAAACATTGTTGAAGGGAGTATGTACACACAAATTTACCGAACCATGAGTGATACAAAATAAAAGCCGGCAATAATCAATTTTAGCGCCGGATTATTCCTTAAAATCAAAACATGCCTAAGGATTAATTGAATTTCTGCAATTTCAATATGTAAAATAAGGTTTGATTGATATGCCTAAACCAAAAAATGAAAAAAAGCAGCCAACCATGTATGGTTGACTGCTTTTCATTTGGTTCAAAGCAGGATCGAAATCCTACTGCTGATCTAATTTGTGAAAATGCTCAAATAGATTGTCTCAATTATCTCTTTGCTCTACCTTTACAATATTTATCATTCCGTAAACTCATAAATTTTCTTACTTTCCTAGCAATTCAAGAGATTGGTTTTTATGCAGTTGATATAATGGATCTGTCGGGTCATGTTTAATCGCATTTTCAATGGCTTCAATTGCTTCTTGATGTTTACCAAGAGATCTGAGGCTATTTGCCTTATGAAAAGAAAAATCATACCGATTTGGCTTTAATTCTAATAGTTTATTCATTTCAACCACAGCTTCTTCATGTCTTCCTAGTTCTCTCAAGTAATTTGATTTATGATAACGATAAAAAGTGTCTTCAGGGTTTATAGCACAGGCCTTATCATATTCTAGAAGTGCTTCATCTGGTTTCCTAATGGATCGTAAACAATTAGCTGTATAAAAATAGAAGTCTAAATCATTGGGATTTATGGTTAAAGCTTTGTTGTACTGCTCAAGAGCTTCTTCGTATCTTTTTAATTCTTGTAAAAAAAAGCCTTTATAATAAATGAAATCAAGGTTTTGACTATCAAATTCAAGACCTTTTTCAATCTCTGAGATAGCTTCGTCATACTTATCGATTCTGACAAGTGTTTTTGCTTTTTTAATAAATGCATTATTTTCTACATATTCTTTGTTCAGAATGCTTACAACCTTTTGCTGCTTCATTTCTTTCGCATGTTGAAGTGACGACTTTCCGTCTCTATCTGGAAGATTCACATCTGCACCTGCTTCAACAAGCTCTTGAATAATATCAGAGTAAAGTCGACCGCCATTTCCTAAAATGACAGCCTCAAGTAGAGCTGACCAGCCTAAATTGTTCACATGGTTTACCGGAACTCCAGCATCGATGCAAACTTGAACTGTTTTCAGATAGCCTTTCTCACTAGAAGGTAACAATGCCGTACCACCGAAACGATTTACACTGTTTAGATCGGCACTATAATCAAGCATCAAAGTTAAAATTTCATGAAATCCGTTTGCGCCAGAACAAATAAATGGAGTTAATTGAGTTATATCTCTTTCGTTTACGTCGCAGCCAGCTTCAAGTAGCAATTTTACTACATCAATTTGATTTTTTTGTGTAGCTGCCATTAATGCGGTTCGGCCGTTATCATCCTTATAATCAATGCATGCCCCCTCTTGTAATAACTGTTTCACAGATGTTACATCACCATGTTCACTAGCATGAATAAGATGTGCATCAAAGGAATTATTTTTTAAAATTATTCTCCCCTTTAGATGTATGAACTAGAAGAAATAGTACGGGATTTTTTTAAAACAAAAGAAGCTCATGACATTGAGCTTCTTCTCAATTGTTACAATTATCCTGCAACTACTTTACCATTAAAGATAACAGCTTCGCGCTTTGGTGTTCGGGCTTAATCTTTATCTAAAAGAGCAGCACCCGCAATACCAGGTTTGGTCATTTCATAAATATTCAAAATAAGATCTAATTCTTCTTCAGTTAACACATCATACTTCAAGCATAACTCACGTACTGACTTTCCAGTTATAGTTGCCTCTCTTGCAATGCGTGCCGCCACTTCGTATCCTAAATGAGGATTTACGGCAGTGATAATGCCGACGCTTTTTTCAACATATTCCTTTAAGCGGGCCTCATTTGCTTCAATACCGGAGAGACAATGGTCGGTAAATGTTCGGAAACCATTGTTCATAATGCTGATTGATTGAAGCAAATTAAAGACTAACACTGGCTCCATAACGTTTAATTCCAGCTGACCTGCTTCTGAAGCCAGACAGATGGTATGATCATTTCCAATCACCTGAAAAGCAATTTGATTGATCAGCTCGGGCATAACAGGATTCACTTTACCCGGCATGATGGAAGAACCTGGCTGACGTGCCGGTAAAGTTATCTCAGCTAGCCCTGCACGAGGACCTGATGCCATCAATCGGAGGTCATTAGCTATTTTGGACATGTTCATCATACAAACCTTTAATGCGGCAGACACTTCGGTATAAGCATCCGTATTTTGCGTAGCATCTACAAGATGATCAGCATTCACTAATGGCAGCCCAGTAATTTCCGCAAGGTGTTTGACGACATCTTTAATATATTTTGGATCGGCATTTAATCCGGTTCCGACTGCTGTTGCCCCCATATTCACTTCATATAAATGTGCTTGAGATTGCGAAATACGCTTCATATCCCGTTCAAGTACACGTGAGTATGCTTCAAATTCTTGGCCAAGGCGAATCGGCACAGCATCTTGAAGATGTGTACGCCCCATTTTGATAACGTTTTCAAATAGCTTTGCCTTTTCTTTAAAAACCTTATGCATATATTTCATGGTTTCAAGCAATTTTTCAAGCAACTTCAATGTAGCAATGTGAATAGCTGTAGGAAATACATCATTTGTCGATTGCGACATATTTACATGACTATTTGGACTTAAATGGATATAGGCGCCTTTATCGTGTCCGAGCAATTCAAGAGCACGGTTCGCAATTACTTCATTAGCATTCATGTTCATTGAAGTCCCTGCTCCACCTTGAATAGGGTCAACAATAAATTGATCATGCCACTTTCCTTCAATAATTTCATCGGCTGCCTTACATATGACATTTCCAAGTCCGCTATATAAGCGTTTTGTATTCATATTGGCAATTGCCGCTGCTTTTTTTACCATTGCTAGTGCTATTATTAACTCTTCATGAATTCGATAGTGTGTAATAGGAAAATTTTCAACCGCCCTAAGTGTTTGGATTCCATAATACACATCTGTCGGTAATTCCTTCTTTCCTAAAAAGTCTTGTTCGATTCTTTTTTTGTTCATGAGGTCATTCTCCCACCTTTTTTTTAAAAAACAATCTATTTGAAAAAATTGATTCTCACACAAAATAATACCAGTTAAATGATCTTCTGTCTCTCTTTTCACTGTTAATTCATTATTAATATTAGAAAACAGAAGAGAACTACACGTGTAACATAATATTTACCTTTCATGATTAAAAAAATGATATTTTTTACAATCTAATCCAATATTTCACTTTATTAAAGGTGCTAATTATATTAAAAAAATAAAGATGATAAAAAATTCGTGTTTTTCACGACTTTTCGATCACCTCTTTTTTCAACAATAAGAAAGAATCAATTATTTAAGTAAAGATTGATTAAATTTTTGTAATAACTGTCCGAATACTTTACATTCATCATCCGGCCAATCATTTAATAGCTCCGCTATTCTTTCCAATCGTGCATGCTTATACTCATTTAATTCCTTTAATCCCAGTTCCGTTATTTGAAAAGAATATGCCCTTCCATCTAATGGATCAGGAATTTTATATAAATAACCCTTGTGCTCTAAAGCGGCTGCTTGCCTGCTTACAGTTGAAATATCTAACTGGAACTCCCCAGCTAATACTTTTACACCAACAGCCCCTTTTGTGGCGATCCGACGGAGTAATAAATATGCAGATCGGTCAAGATTCCAAAGTTTTTTATTATTTGTATTTGATGTGGATCGTCTTATAAGAATAGCCAGTTCAAGTTCAATCATTTCCAAAGATTGTTCATACATTTCTTTACTACCTCACTGTTAAACTATTTCCTAAAACTATAATAACACATTTAAAAATGCATTTATAATGACGTTCAAATATACACCTATAGAAAACACTATTGACGTTGTTGAAAATAGTTGTATAATACAATCATATACTTTCATTATACAACTATTTTAAAATTTGAGGGATTAGTTGGAATGATTATTTATGGTATATAGGCAGCAATGCCTTTTAAAACTTTATTGTCACAATGCTTAAAACTAGCTTTGGGCAGGGAGAAATTTCAATTAAAAAAGGAGAAATGTGAATGTCATCAACACCACCATCTGTGGCGTCATCGTCATCTAAAATGAATTCAGCTTCAGAAGTAAAAGGAAGTTTATTAGCACAACCAAAGGCCGTATGGGCAGTATTTTTTGCCAGTATCATTGCATTTATGGGGCTTGGTCTTGTAGACCCGATTTTACCGGCAATTGCTGAACAATTGCACGCATCCCATAGTCAAGTTACATTACTTTTCACCAGCTATAATGCTGTGATGGCAGTAGCGATGCTCATAACTGGGATGATTTCATCAAGACTTGGAATTAAGTGGACACTCCTTGCCGGCATTGTTATTATTGCAGTATTTTCTGCACTTGGAGGATTATCAAACGGCATTTGGACACTCGTCGGCCTTCGAGGCGGATGGGGACTAGGCAATGCTTTGTTTGTTGCTACAGCATTAGCAGCTATTGTCTCCCTTTCGAATAGCGGTACTGCAAAAGCGATTATTTTATATGAAGCTGCCATTGGACTGGGTATATCTGTCGGGCCGCTTCTTGGCGGCTGGTTAGGTGCCATGTCATGGAGAGGTCCTTTTCTTGGCGTCGCTACACTGATGGTTGTTGCTTTTATCGGGTTATTTTTATTAATGCCAAAGGCCACCAACCTAAATACAGGAGTTAAAAAAACATCATTATTGGACCCATTCCGTGCCTTAAAACACCGCTCTCTGCTAGTTTTCGGTATCACGGCAGCCCTCTATAACTTTGGCTTTTTCACCCTTCTTGCTTATGCCCCTTTTGTCATGGGATTAGATGAGCATGGTTTAGGTTTTGTATTCCTTGGCTGGGGAATATTGTTGGCCGTTACTTCTGTTTTCATGGCTCCTAAACTCCAACAATGGTTTGGAACGATTAAATCAATGTGTGCCATGTTAATTATGTTCGCCCTGCTCCTTTTTGCGATGGGGATCTGGACTTCAACGCAATGGGTTATCATCGCTGCCGTTATTGTTGCCGGGGCACTGCTGGGGAATAATAATACGTTAATTACAACCGCGGTAATGAATGCAGCTCCTGTCGAACGTTCTACTGCATCTGCTGCCTACAGCTTCCTCCGCTTTATCGGCGGTGCAATTGCACCATTTATGGCCGGAAAACTTGCAGAGATTTATAATCCTTCTGTTCCTTTTATTGTCGGAGGAGTTTTTGTACTTATTTCAGTTATATTTATCTTAATCAATAATAAACACGTAATGCATGTTGATGATGCTGAGATAGGTCATTAATATTTCTTAAAAGGATCTGTCTTTGAGTGCAGATCCTTTTATCTTTCTAATTATCAATTCAACTAATGGATATCTCGCTTCTTAAAACGTCCACCACGTACTTCGGAAATGTCCGCAATCGCCAGAAATGCTGATGGATCAATCTCCTCCACTATTGTCGTCAATTTAGATTCTTCCAATCTGGATATGATACTAAAAATTACTTTTTTATTATCTCCTGTATAGGCACCTTGTCCATTTAAGTATGTTACTCCTCGGCCTAAACGATCATTGACTGCATTTCCAATTTCTTCGGCCTCGTCACTAATAATCCAAACAGATTTTGTTTCTTCTAGACCTGCAACTACAGCATCAATGGCTTTAGAGGCAATAACATATGCTAGCAGCGAATACATCGCTCGATCCCAACTAAAGACAAAGCCTGCTGCTCCTAAAATAAATACGTTCATAAACATAATGATTTGCCCTACTGAAAAAGGAACCTTTTTATTAATTACTAGTGCAGATATTTCTGTTCCATCTAAAGCCCCGCCATTACGAATAACCAATCCAACCCCTATCCCTAATATCATTCCACCAAAAAGGGTCGCTAAGAGAATATCATCAGTAAACGCGGGGATTGGGTGAAAGAACGAAGTAAAGATGGATAAAACGATAATCCCATATACGGTAGAAAAAGCAAAGGTTTTTCCCATTTGCTTGTATCCCATATATACAAACGGCAAGTTTAAAATAAATAGAAAGATTCCTAATTCCCAACCGGTAATATGTGAAAGCATGATCGAAATACCTGTTATACCTCCATCAATTACATGGTTTGGGACTAAAAATATTTCTAATCCTGTTGCCATTAGAATCGCCCCGATAGTGATAGCGATTACCCGAAAAATAACCTTGCTAAGGGGCAGCTTGCGATGTTTAATGTTTTCTTTGGTTAATTCTGTCATTGAACCACACCTTTTCTATTAATTTTGTATTTATGATTATTTTTCTTTTCAGAAAAGAATTTTATTACTCGATTATATAATTATATCATATTTTCGTCGAAAAATGAACTCGAGTTCATATTCATATAAAAATAGACTGGAATCACTGTTTGAATGGTTCCATTTATAGGTGCAAAACAGTAAATGACATAGAAAATGACTTGTAAAACTGATTTCAGTTTCAGCAAGCCATTTTTTATTAGTCATATGGAGTTATTGACATTCAAATTCCTATTTCAACTGAAGCACCCGATCTTGCATTTAAGAAAAAACGCCGATATTGGCAACTGATCATTATGTAGATTTGCCTGTCGATAGTCCGAATGTGAGGCTTATTCGGACAGGTCAAGCTGGAAATTGCCTTCTCTTGTCCGAATGCGAGGCTTATTTGGACAGGTCATGCAGGAAGTTTACCTTTTCTTGTCCGAATGCAAGG
>NZ_JBALPG010000123.1:0-1614 GCF_036965245.1 Neobacillus drentensis | reverse complement strand
CGTTAGCCATCCATGAAGCGCAAAAATCAGCGCTTCACCACAGAGAATGAAAATGGTTTTAAACCGTCAATACTGATTCTACGGCTGGGAGAGGAAGGTCGATGAACTATGGTGCGTTAGAGCCCATCCGTTAGTCTGACTCCAACGACCACGGTGCACCACTGACTGTCGCTCCCTTACGGGAAGCACACATGGTAGATTAATCCTATTCTGGTTGCTGCACCAGCCTCCAATAATATTGTGAGCCGTAGAAAGGATGTTTTCAATGGAAGTAGTCATTGAAAGAGCATGCGGTATGGATGTCCATAAGGACAATATTACTGCCTGTATTTTGACACCTGAAGGAAAGGAGATTCAAACGTTCTCTACTAAAACTGTATTTCTTTTACAGTTGGTTGACTGGATTAAACAACATAATTGTACCCATGTCGCCATGGAGAGCACGAGTGTTTATTGGAAGCCTATTGTGAATTTGCTAGAAGCTGAGGATATTGAGTTTTTAGTGGTGAATGCCCAACATATGAAGGCAGTTCCAAGACGAAAGACAGATGTGAAGGATGCGGAATGGATTGCCAAACTTCTTCGCCATGGACTACTTAAAGCCAGTTATATTCCTGACCGGAATCAACGTGAATTGCGTGAACTCGTTCGCTATCGTAGAAGTATTATTGAGGAGCGTGCCAGACAACATAACCGAATCCAAAAGGTGTTAGAAGGCGCGAACATTAAGTTGGGGTCAGTTGTTTCAGATGTGTTGGGTGTTTCGGCTCGGGATATGCTCGATGCCATTGCCGATGGTGAGGAGGATCCTGAAAAACTAGCAAACTTTGCCCGGCGCACTATGAAAAAGAAAAAAGAAGAACTGGAACTCGCCCTAAAAGGATATATCAATTCACATCAACGCCTCATGTTAAAAACCATTTTAGGTCATATTGATTTTCTGACTGAGCAAATCGAGATGTTGGATCAGGAAGTTGCGGACAGAGTCAGCTCCCATCAAGAAGATGTGGCACGATTGGATTCCATTCCTGGCATAGCGACCAGAATGGCCGAGCAAATACTATCAGAAATTGGAACTGATGTGAAGAAACAATTCCCCACTGCAGCTCATATGTGTTCTTGGGCAGGCTTGGTTCCTGGACAAAACGAAAGTGCAGGGAAAAGAAAATCAGCCAAGACTAAAAAAGGAAATAAGTATTTAAGATCGGCGTTAACCGAAGCAGCTCATTCAGTAAGAGGATCCAAAAACTATCTTGGAGCACTTTATAGGCGTACAGCATCACGAAAAGGCAAGAAACGTGCTGGTATTGTAGTCGCTCACGCAATGTTACGTATCTCATATTATCTCTTAACCCGAAAAGAAATGTATGTAGACTTAGGCGAAGACTACTTTGATAAGCAGAGACAACAATCAATTGTTCGGCATTCTCTGAGACGACTCGAAAGTTTAGGATACACCGTTACACTGGAAGAACCTAAAGCCTCTTAATCCAGTTCACTTAATTACCATAGATCAATGAAATTGGCGCTCTCCCCTTTTTTAAAAAATGAATGAGCTGCGTCCTCTTCAGTATTGACTTTTTCATGAATTACAGAAGTTAATTTTCATGGTAG
>NZ_JBALPG010000122.1:0-11710 GCF_036965245.1 Neobacillus drentensis | reverse complement strand
AAATATCAAAGTAAAAATGGAAAGTGTGCCTTTCCCTGATTATCAGCAAAAAATTACTGTATTAGCTGCAGGCAGGGAATTACCTGATGTGGGTTGGGTAGCAGAGCGTATGGTTCCGCAATTCATGGAAAATGGAATTTTAGATGATGTTTCATCGTTTAAAAAGGATAAAGCATATGATATTGATGATTTCTTCCCATCTACACTGGATTTGTTCGAGAAAGACAAAAAATTATATGGTATTCCATTTTCAACCCCTCCAATGGTTTTATTTTATAACAAAGATTTATTCGTAAAGGCCGGCGAAAAAACTCCGAATGAACATGTACAAGCTGGAACATGGACTTGGGAGCAATTCGAGAAATCTTCAAAAGCTATTTCATCAAACGGTGTTTATGGGGCAAACTTCTTCCGTGACTGGAATACGTGGATTGCTTTATTATCGCACACTTGGAGTTATGGCGGAGACTTATTTAATAAGGACCAAACAAAGTTTACATGGAACAGTAATGAAGGCGTAGAGACACTTAAAATGCTTGACCGCATGATGTTTAAAGATGCATCACATCCAAAAGCAGGTGAGCAAGTAAGCTTTGAATCTGGAAAAATTGGTATGTTCTTTGATGTCTATAGTTATGTTTCTCGTGCGCGTGATGTGAAAGATTTTGCTTGGGATATCGCTCCGCTTCCAGAGGGGGCTGAAGGAAGATTCCCGATGTTAGGGCAAGCGGGATATGGCCTATTTAAAGGTTCTAAGCATCCGGAAGAAGCAAAAGAACTGCTCAAATTCTTTACCAGCAAAGAGGGAATTAAAGCTACATCTACGTACTTTGTACCGCCTCGTGAATCGGTCATTAGTTCAGATGAATTTGTAAATCAGCCTAATAACCCACCAGTGGAAAGTATTCAAAAAGCAGTTATCGATGAAATGGACAATGCTAGACTGCAAGCTGGGCATGTAGAGTGGCAAAAAATTGATAATGCTATTCAATTTGGCTTTGATGAGTTGTTTGGACAATTGAAAAAGCCTGAAGAAATATTAAAAGGCATGGAAGAAAAGATTAATCCATTATTAAAGTAATCATGACAGGTGCGGTTAACCCTTTTAAGGTTTAACCGCATCCCTTTTACTGGGGGTGTAATATGTTGAGTTCTTCGTTAAAGCAATTATTAGAAAAAAACAAGCTAACCTTAATCGTTAGTTTGCCAGAAAATAGATGGGATCTCGCAAAGGCAGCCATTCAATCCGGTGTTGATGCGATTAAACTGCATGTAAATGTAGAACATAGAGCATCAGGCAACCACTTTGGTCCTGTTCAAGTCTATGAGGAAGCTTTTCGCAGTATTAGAGAAGAATTTTCCGGGCCGCTTGGAATTGTCCCTGGTGGCTCCTATGAAAATATAAAGCGGAGTGAAATGGATCAGATCATTGATATAGGTTTTAATTTCTATTCTGTTTATGCTCACCATAAGCCGAGCTGGATGGTACAGCTTGATCCTATTGAAAAAACGTTTGCTATTTCAAATGAATATCAATTTAGCCAATTGGGGAGTGTCAAGCATCTTGGAGTATCTGCCCTCGAAGCTTCCATAGTCCCAGGAGAAGAATATGGAAGTCCTTTAACCTTTAAAGATATCCTGGCCTATCATGCTCTTGTTCAGAATGTGGATGTCCCCGTCCTCGTTCCTTCTCAAAGGAAAATCGAGACTTTTGATGTTCCATTACTCTATAGGACTGGAATAAAAGCCATTATGCTAGGGGCAATAGTGGTTGGACATACGGAAGAAAGCATCAAAGAAGCCATATCAGCTTTTAGAGAGGCTATCGATTCATTGTAAAGGAGGTAGGGGAGTTGGAAGTAAAAGTAAATGCAAACATAACGAAAGAACTGCCTATAAAAAAAAGTCGTAAGAAATTTTTTGGAAGTGAAGCGTTTTATGGCTATATATTTGTAAGCCCGATGGTACTTGGCTTTTTCGTAGTCATGTTCATTCCCTTTTTCTATTCTGTTTATATGAGTTTAACCGATTGGAAACTGCTTGGGGATCCTAATTTTATTGGCAGCGAAAATTATCAACGGTTAGTCCATGATCCCGACTTTTGGGAAGTCATGAAAAATACACTTCTATTTTCCGGTGGCCTGGTTCCGATTAATATTGTGATTGCTTTATTACTGGCACTGCTGCTGCAGCGTAATTTACCTGGTATCGGCTTTTTTCGGACAGCTATTTTCATTCCTGTTATGACATCCATTGTGGTATGGTCAATTATTTGGAAATACATGTTTGGTACCGAGGAAGGTTTTATCAACCAAATTCTTGGCGCTTTTGGTATTGACGGTCCTGCGTGGCTGTATGATCCGGATCTAGCCATGGGTGCTGTTATTGTGGTTAGTGCTTTGAAGAATGTTGGATTGAACATGGTTTTATTCTTAGCAGCGTTGCAGCAGGTTGATAAAAATCTTTATGAAGCCTCCTATTTAGACGGTGCAAATAAACTTAAACAATTTTGGCATGTTACCCTTCCGATGATCACACCGACTGTTTTTTTAACTTTAATCTTAACGGTCATTGGATCGATGAAGGTTTTTGGGCAGATTTATGTGATGACAGGCGGAGGGCCTGGAAATCATACTAAGGTATTAGTTTACTATATTTGGGAAAATGCGTTCAAACTATTTGATTTTGGCTATGCCTCAGCCATTGCCATAGTTTTATTTAGCATTATCTTATTCTTTACACTTATCCAATGGGGTGTAAGAAAAAGGTGGGTTTTCCATGAACAATAAGATGAGAAATGGTATTTTTACGAAAATATCTTTTTATGGAATATTAACGATCATTTCGTTAATCATGATTGTGCCATTTTTATGGATGATTAATACATCCTTTAAAGATTCAACAAAAATATTTACCTTTCAGTTAATCCCAGATCCTTTTAGGTGGGAAAACTTTCTTGAGGTACTTAAATCTACTCCATTTCATCTATTCTATTTTAATAGTTTTTACATTGCCGTTTTAGTCACGATCGGTACGATTTTCTTAGGATCACTAGCCGGCTATGCCTTTGCAAAATTGAAGTTTAAAGGAAGTTCGTTGCTGTTCTTATGTTTATTAAGCACCATGATGATTCCTGTAGAAGTCGTCACGATTCCTCTTTTTCTATTTATGAGAGATTTAGGATTGATTAATACCCATGTTCCTTTAATCGCTATTCCTATTTTAGGGCCGGCGGGAGTGTTTGGGGTTTTCGTTATGCGACAATTCTTCTTATTAGTACCTAAAGAATTGGAAGAGGCTGCTAAGTTAGATGGATGTTCCTATTTTCGTATTTATTGGAGTATTATGCTGCCGCTTGCAAAACCAGCTATTGCAACTCTGACAATATTCACCTTTTTAACAAGCTGGAATGAATTCTATGAGCCTCTTATTTACATTAATTCAAAAGAGCTAATGACCTTGCCATTAGCTTTGGCGCTATTTACTGATGAAGTAGGGACAAAATGGGAGTTATTGATGAGTGCGTCTGTCATGGCAACCGTTCCGTTGTTAATCATATTCTTCTTTGCGCAAAAACAATTTATCGAGGGAGCCACGATGACTGGTGGGAAATAATCGATTTTGAAAAAGGATGTGTCTAGTTTGAAGTCTGAACTCTCTTTTGATGTGGTGGTGGCAGGCGGGGGTCCTGCTGGCATCAATGCTGCTATTGCCTCAGGCAGGGCTGGATCAAAAACATTGCTAATCGAACGGTATGGTTTTCTAGGAGGGATGTCAACTATTGCACTTGTATATCCATGGATGACATTTCACACTAATTCTGGAAAACAAGTCATAAAAGGAATTGCTCAAGAAATAGTAGAGAGATTAATGAAAATGGACGGATCACCTGGCCATTTACGTGATACGGTGGGATTCACCTACTCGGTGACTCCTTATCATCCAGAAAAATATAAACTGTTGGCATTAGATATGCTTGAAGAAGCGGGCGTTGAAGTACTTGTTCATAGTTTTGTAGATCAAGTGGAGACGGAAGGAAATCGTATTACCGCACTTAATCTGACCACAAAGTCCGGTCCAATCCGTGTTTTTGCCAAAAGATTTATTGATACGACAGGAGATGCGGACGTCGCTTACCTTTCTGGTGCTCCTTGTTTAAAAGGAAGAGACCAAGATCACAAAACACAGCCAATGACGATGAAGTTTCGAATGAGGGGGGTAAACCTTGAAAAGGTAAAGGGATCGATGAAGAATAACCCTACTAATTTTTACAAGAAAACCCCGATTGAACTATTAGATGAAATACCATTAACAGGTGTTCAGGGCTTTTATAAGGAATGGAATGAATCAGGTGTACCTATTAATCGGGATCAAGTTCTTTTTTTTGCAGGTCCTGAGGATGACGAGGTTCTTGTTAATTGTACTCGCGTTCAAGGTTTAGATGGAACGGATGTATTTGATTTATCAGCTGGGGAAAGAGAAGGAAGAAAACAGGTACTGATGATGGCAGAGTTCTTGCAACAGAAAATTCCAGGCTTTGAAAAAGCATCCATCTCGGCTGTTGGAACTCAAATCGGTATTCGAGAAACACGCCGGATTGATGGACAATATGTCCTTGCGATTGCGGATGTTGTGGAAGGAAGGAAATTCGAAGATACCATTGCACTTAGCGGCTACCCAATTGACATACATGATCCAAGTGGTAAAGGCGTTCAAGCAAAAGATATCGAAGGGGATGGCAGCTATGGCATACCGTACCGATGCCTCGTGCCAAAGAAAATTGATAATTTATTAGTAGCGGGGAGGTGCATTTCAACCACACACGAGGCTTTAGCAACCACTAGACTCACTCCTAGCGCTATGGCCACAGGTCAAGCTGCCGGAACAGCCGCAGCCCTTTCCCTTACTGATCATGTTGCACCAAAAGACGTAAGTATTACCAAGTTAAGAAAGTATTTAACAGATAATGGGGTAGTTCTTTAGAAGTGTCACTAGTCCGATAATGTAAAGGAGGAAAATCGTGAAACGCTTGAGAACATTATTTTCACTAATTCTTGCCGTCTTTTTACTGTTTAGCTCTGTTGGTATGATTGAAGCTAAGGAAAAGAATGAGTTGGCTACTGTTTTATTGGTTCCATTAGATGATCGCCCAGCAAATACTTACTTTCCCCAACAGGTTGGACATTCAGCAGGTGTAGATGTAATTGTACCGCCAAAAGAGATGATTGGCTATTTCACGGAACCGGGTAATGGGGAGGAAATCAGTAAATGGGTCTTAGAGAACGCAGATCAGGCGGATGGTTTTGTTATTTCTACGAGTATGCTTGCCTATGGAGGTCTGGTGGCTTCCCGAACAGGTGTTAAATCATTAGAAGATTCCCTTAAGGATATCCAGGTTATAAAAAAGTTGAAGGAATTATATCCGGAGAAGCCTGTGTATGTTTTCGATACAATACAAAGGCTGGCTGTTACAGCAATTAGTGATGAATATGCCAAATATTATTCACTTATTAGTGAATGGGCGATTTTGTACGATAAGGTAGTTAATTTAGGAATGGCAGGTAAAGAAAGATTAGACGAGCTGGAGTCATTAATTCCTGCATCTGTGTTAGAAGATTACAAGAAAGCGAGAGCCAGAAATCACACCGTTAATAAAATTATGATTGATTGGGTTCATCAAGGTTATATTGACAATTTAATATTAGCTCAGGATGATGCTGCTCCATATGGATTACACCGTGCAGAGAGAGAGCAGTTATTAGCAAAAGTCAATGAACTTCATGTTCAGGATCAAGTTTCTGTTTTCCCAGGTGCAGATGAAGTAGGTGTCGTGTATGTATCTCGTTTCGTGAACCATTACTTTCATACTTCGCCAAAGTTCTTCATTGAATATGGAGGAATTCACGGAGAAGACTGGATTGCGCCTTTTGAAGATACGACATTTGACTACAATGTGCAAAAACATATCGCTTCAGCAGGCGGTACAATTGTAGATAACGAAGATCAAGCTGATATTCATCTCCTGCTAAATACACCTTCTTCTAGTAGTTCGACAAGATCAAAGGATATAGGATGGCTGGTTAATCGAACGAAAGAATTAATGGCAAAGGGTAAACAGGTGTCGATTGGCGATGTTCTAGTGGTAAATAAAGCAGATGAACCATTTGTCATGAAGCTTGCTGAGTCAGTAGATCTTACAAAAATCCTTTCCTATAGTGGCTGGAACACGGCTGGTAATGCACTGGGAATTACTGTCGGCCATGCAGCGGCACGGTTTGCTTTTTTAAATCAAACATCTGGATTTGGAGTCCCTCTATATGAACAAACAGCAAAAGCCCATTACGAATTTTTGCTCCATCGCTTTGCCAAAGATCAAGGATACAAAAATGTTGTCCATCCAGCAGCAAGAACCTATATACAACAAATTGGAGCAAGTGAATGGTCCCTCGGAGATAAGTATGACATAGTAAACAATTTTGTAAAAGAAAAACTCACAAAAGAGACAGAGTACTGGTATCAATACTTTGATAGTAAAAAAGTGTACATTGGCTCAAGAGGTACTAAGGATTTCTATAAAACTATCTCTTCATTAGAAAGCGTCCATGTTAAGTTACCTTGGCCGCGAATCTTCGAAGCTGAGCTTGAGCCCCATTTAGAATTTAATTAGATGAAGTGAGTTGTCAGATAACGTTAATGCAATAAGAGGTCGGTTCAATGGAATCCGACCTCTTTTTATTATTAAGAGGTTCGTCTGTTATTAAATTAGATTACTTTGGCCCCTTATGCTGTCACAAATATTAAGTGGCTTTTTCCTGATAAAAGAATTCACTTTTTTCTTTTATGTCCTAAACAAAATCATTCTTATACCGATATGAATATTAGAGGCTTTAAAAATATTCCTCTCTACCATCTTGCACAGAATAAAAAAAGCCTCACATCGAGGCTTTTAATTTCACAGGTACGATTTATTGAAGAGAAATTAATGTCATTTGTTGACCTCTTTTTCCTTCAAGTGTTAGGGTTACTTCTTTCCCTTGGTGGTTAAATAATTCATTTTTCAGGTTGCCTTTTGCTTTTGCACAATAAGTGCTGCCATCAGACGTGATAAAACGGAAAGTTCCATCAGCGTCTACTCCTCCTATTTGAGCTGTTACTCTTATTTGAGTAGTAGTAGAGGTAGTTGTGACAGGGACTTTGATTGTTTGTCCAATTTTCAACTTTGATGGGTTTACTGTTGGATTTAGTGCTTGAATGGATGAGGCAGAGACCCCTAATGCTTTACTTATTTTTGTAAAAGTATCACCGCTCTTAATCACATATTCAGATGAACTTATTGTTGTGCTGTTGTTTTTATCAGACTCATTTGTTGTGTTATTGTTTTTATTTGACTCATTTGTTGTATTTGTTGGCACGTTATTAGTTAAATATGCTGCACTAACAAACGCTGTTTTGCCGCTGAACTTAATCTGAGCCCAACCTTTAGAGGTTGATATAACAGACACACGATCATTTAATTTTAACGAACCCAGTACAGCACTGTCCGTAAAAGCAGCTGCTCTAACTCTTAACGACGATGCAGTTACATACATTGTTTTTGCTTGAGATTCGACTGTTGATGAACCTGCTGGTGTTTGTGAAAGATAGGCAGCACTCACAAAACAAACTCGTCCTTTAATCAAAATGGCAGCCCATCCGTTTTCTACGAATGCAACCTTCACAACATCACCTTTTTTATATGTTCCAATAATACTACTTTTCGTGTTTGGCTGAGAGCGAACATTTAGTGTTGTGGCGGTAACAGTTCTGTCTTCTACCTTTGGTAATAGAATTTTTTTACCGTCAATGGAAGACAGCCCATTGGCATCTAATATTTCCTGCGCTGTGACACCATGTTTCGCAGCGATTGTTTCAATATTTTCACCGCTTTTTACCTGATAAGTGTATTCTTGTATAAATCCTGCATTCGCAGTGAGCGTATATATACCAAGAACAACTGTAAAAATGCCAGTCACTACAAGTTTTTTTACTACAGAATTTTGAATCCATTGGCTAACCTGTGAAACATATGTGTTCCAATTTGCACGAATATCTTTTAAGAATCCTTTGATATCTAAAACATTTCGAATATCAAACTGGATGCTTTGATAATATTCACGTCTTTCCATCCTTGAAGTAAAAACGGGTACACTTTTTACTTGCTTCTTTTTTCCATAAGTTTCTTTCCTGCTTAGTATTAATTCACCATTTACAATTAGTTCTTCAGTCAAAGTAACCATTTATCCCTCTCCACAGTTAAAAGTAAGCGTTTGCACCAATATACTAGATGCCAGCTATCACAATATCTCCCCTCTATTAATATTCGACGCTCTGTGTCATTTTCTGTCCCATTTTTGTCATTATTAGTAGAAAATAGATGATGTTGGACATACTACCATTTTCATAATTAGCTGGAATCTATTACCCGCTGTTTAAAATCTAGTAATAAAGTACTAGCCTCTGTAACAGGATCAATCTCGTTCAGTCCCTACTAAAAGTTCCTTTTTTAAATAATTTGGCATCTATCGACATTCTTTTTTAGCGTTTAGGTGTAAAAAGTGTTTATGGAAGCAGGTTTAAGGCAACTTTAATCAAATGTTTGAGTAGTGTTGGAAAAAGGGAAATGAGTAGGAATATGTAGATAGTTCAATTTTTTTATAACAAGCGAACCTATTTATTGAACACACGGGCAGATTAATTAAAGAAGGAATATCGTCTTCAAATATAGTAATGAAAAGGGAGAAAACCAATTTTATGGGGGAAATACATTGAATAGAATAGAATTTATTCGAAATGAAGAGAAGAAGTATCACGATTTTTGCTATGAGAACTATAAATTATTTGAAGAAGGTTCTTGGTTGTATAAACCAGTTAAAACTGTAATGGATCTATTGCCTTTATTCGATAATAAAGAAAGTTTAAATGTCATTGATTTGGGTTGTGGGGTTGGTAGAAATAGTATTCCGATAGCTGAAGCAATAAAAAATAGGAATGGCAAAGTTGTTTGTGTAGATTTACTAGATTCGGCATTAAACAAATTAAAAGAATATAGTAAACATTATAAAGTTGAAAAAGTAATTCGAACGGAAAAAGCTGATATAGGTAACTATAAAATAAAGCCTAATGAGTTTGATTATATTATTGCAGTATCCGCTTTAGAACACGTTAAATCAGAAGAAGTTTTTGAAGAAGTCGTTCGACAAATGGCAGAAGGGACTAAAAACAACAGTGTAAATTGCCTTATAGTAAATTCTGAAGTTCAAGAAATAGATTTAGAAACAAATGAAAAGCTAGATGCACTAATGGAAGTAAATCTTTCAACAGAAGTGATGATAAATAAGTTAAGTAGTATATATACAGGCTGGGAAGTATTAAAAACAGATGTAAACCTATTAGAATACAACATTACTCGAAGTGAAAAACCTGTATTATTAAAAACAAATGCTATAACGTATGTTGTAAGAAAAAGTATTGGATAGTTCTTCAATTATCATGAAAATTAAGGTCTCCTGCATTTGCTTGTGTCGTAACACGGCATGTTTGCCTACCATGTAAGAACGTAATTTTTTTTTGCATTTACTGTGGTGAACCTATACTTCATGGATGGCTAACGGGACTGGTTACCTGAAAATGGACAAGTAATTAAGGTTAAAGAATAATAATGTAATACATTTTTTAAGGAGTAATATTTACTATGATTTTTAATGAGGAGAAAATTATTTCGCTTATTAGAGAAGATAAATGGATGATGGACATTTTAAAATTAGCAAAATTACTAAATTTGCCTGATTGGTGGATATGTGCTGGATTTGTTCGTTCAAAAATATGGGATACATTACATAATTTCAACGAAAGAACCCTAATCCCAGATATTGATGTAATTTATTTTGACTCTACAAATATTGATGAAGTAGAGGAAAAGAAATTTGAGGAAATCCTTAAAACCCTAATGCCTAACATTCCTTGGTCTGTAAAGAATGAAGCAAGAATGCACATTAAAAACAATATGCCTCCTTATTCTTCTTCTGTTGATGCTATTTCAAAGTTTACTGAAACAGCGACAGCTTTAGGGGTAAAATTGAATGAAAACAACAAGGTGATATTAACAGCCCCTTGTGGAATTAGTGATGTTGTCAATCTAGTGGTGAAGCCCACTCCTTTTTTTACAGAGACTAAAGAACGAATAGAAATTTACGAAGACCGCATAACAAAAAAGAATTGGAAATCAACTTGGAATAAATTAAAAGTGTATTCTTTCAATAATTCTAATTAACAGGTGCTAGAGTTTGGAACAGGGATTGCTGCTACTATCCATTTTTTTATTAATTAAAGAAGCAGGTTTGGTTGAATAACAATTCCATTACCTTATGAATAATAATGAAATTATCTAATGTCCATGGTAAAGCCCAAAATGAAGAAAATACTTATTCCAAGTCTAATCAATCTTTCAGGAAGTGAGTAAATGAAAAAAGAAAATCTAATTAAAAAATATGATAAACAGGTAAAAATGTATGAAAATAATCGTCATAATCAAAAGCTTGCTGGATTGAGAAATAAAATAATAAAAAACGCATACGGAAAAGTCTTAGAGGTCGGAGTTGGAGCTGGAGCGAACTTTCCTTACTATGATAGGAATAATGTTGAGGTAACAGGAGTTGATTTTAGCTCAGAGATGATTAAGAGTGCCAAAAGAGCAGCATCAATTTTTCAAGTAAAAGCAGAATTTATACAGGAAGATATTGATGAGTTGATATTAGAACACAACTCTTTTGATTGCATCGTATCAACCCTTTCACTTTGCAGTTATCCTGACCCAATTGTAACATTAAGTAAATTTAATAGTTGGTGCCGTAAGGATGGGATCATATTGTTAATGGAACATGGTCTGAGCTCTAATCCATTACTATCCTTTACTCAAAAAATGATTGACCCACTATATGCTAAAATATCTGGGTGTCATTGTAACAGAAATATCGATAAGATAATTGAAAAATCGAATCTTCAGGTCGATCATATCGAACGTTATTGGTCAGATATCATCTATTTAATACGGGCAAGACCCTCTAAGTAACAGTACGATTTTTATTAAGCCAATGAGTGCGATTCTTCAATAAGAATCGTCGCCTTTTTTTTATTACTTTAATTTTTGGATGGCTTGCAGTTTCAATTTCCCCTTTTTTTGATTCTGTGATTGTGTCAAATTCTAATGATTTATCCCATTTAAGACTTGGTTTTCCACTACCTATAATTGAACAGCACACATCGTTAACGCCTATGGAGGAAGACTTTCCTCTCACAGTGGGGTTACTAAGTCCCCAAGAAAACGCAACCGATTTACTGGATATTAATTATGTTTTTTCAATATTAATAGTAACCATAACCTCCTATGTCTCTATTCTAACTATAAAATTTTTAGTTAGAAAACTAATAAAAGTCTAACCCCAAGTTCAAGGGTTAGATAAAAAAGTTCGTGAACAAATGTACTTAACCTAACGGGTGCTAGAGTTTAACAAAAGGGCTGCGGCGGCTAATGGGTTCTGTTCTGAAGTACAAAACTAAAAAAAGTTGGAGAAATTACAAGTTAAATCGCACACAAAATGACACATTAATTAGTACAGAGTTATTCGTATGCAAATAAATAAGCACAGTCGAATGACCGTGCTTATTTTTTATT
>NZ_JBALPG010000121.1:427-29419 GCF_036965245.1 Neobacillus drentensis | reverse complement strand
GTGATAGATTTTACCTTATTTTATTGTTCATAAAAAAGGACAACAATGACTGTTGCCCCTTCTTTTTACCCTTTTTTATTTTAAACACCGGTAAGCATTGCTTGAATTTGTTCGATCAGGAGAATCGTGAATCGTATTTTCTTCATTTTGGCATTGCTTGGATATCCAATTTTATTTTCTGTGTTAATATTATTTAGCAGTATAACCGCCATCTATTACCAATTCAGAGTGTAGATGCATTATAAGCTGCGTAGACCATGGTGGTGTTTATTTTATTTACGTTTTTAAATAGTATGGATGAACTATTGCTTTTCATGTACTTTTTATTCCGGCGACAAAATGTCCACCGAGAAATCAGTAGAAAAGACTTCTCCCATTATGAATAACTTCGGCAACAGCTATACTGGAGACGTCCCACGAACATTCTCAATTTGGGAAGCCAATAATTTTTTATTGAATCTAGGCATAGAAATCTTCTATGTCAAAAATAAGATGATTTCATCAAACTAGTATTTTTTCATAGCTATCATATTGAAAAAGTTTTAGATTCGATTTCATGAAAGGGATCGATATTTCCCGTGATATATTTGATACCACCATATCACAATTCGGGATATTACGATCTAATAGAATTCCAGCGACCGTTCCACTATGGGCAACAACCGTTCCTCCCCGATAGGTGTCAGCTATTTTTTTTATGATGAAAAACAGACTTTGGCAATATTTTTTGGTTCACCTGCGCACTTATCGTAGCTGCCTTGCAAATATCAGCAAGATTTCTTTCCTTACAGCCTCTTTTCACCAGATAATAGGCTTCTAAAAATTGCTTTTGATCCTCTAGGCTATACGTTTTTTGAACTTGATTAAATTCGATCGTATCGATGGTACCTCCGAGGTCGATCCCAACGAGGATAAAAGGGGGTAAGTCCCCAAAGCTCTCCAGGAGCTTACCGTTAAAATAATCATAGGCCACAATCCCCTCATACATTACCCCATCCGTGGGCTCAACCTTTGCGGCAATGGTTGAAATCATTTCATTGGTCAGAGGAAGAGAATAACTGTCAGAAATGGCTCTTAATGCGGCTGTGATATCAGCGGAGCTGCTGGCAAGCCCCTTGTCAGCTGGGATATTGGAGTATATCTCAAGATGTCCCCCTTCCTTTATGTCAAATCGTTTGAGTAACAATTCTCCTCCCCTTATGGCTTTTGTCTTTGAATCTACTACTCTGATTTCGGAAATGGACGGGTCTGGGGTAAAGCTAGCCTCGCTTCTTAAACTTGGGATTGGCAGAGTGATTAAAAAAGGGCGGTCACCGATGACCCCTTGTACAAGTTCTCCAAACGTTCCATGACAGCTTCCTTTACCAAGTTTCATTTTTAATCTCCTCTCCAACTATTCCATCCCAGTTCAACCATGCAGAAGATCGCCTCCGTGTCCATACTTTTGAATGTAGGATTAAAACTCAATTCCCTTCACGGCAGGAATTCCTTCATTATAATAATGCTTCACAGGCTTCATTTCCGTTACTAAATCAGCGCATGCGATAATTTCCTCCTTTGCTGACCGTCCGGTAATCACAAGATGCATTCCCTTGGAGCGGTGCTGGATCAAATCAAGGACTTCCTCCAATGGAAGAACATCCTCAATCGGAAATTTATCGATTGACAGGGCATTATTCAATTCATCTAAAATCACAACATCATAACCGCCAAAAAGCACCTTTTCTTTCGTAAAAGCCCACGCTGATTTTAAGGCCTCCCTATGTTCCTCCGGTGTTTTGGTCCAGGTAAAGCCCACTCCCGTTTGAACGATTTCAATCCCTAATTTTTCGAACGGGATTTTTTCCCCATAGGTTCGTTCGGGAGATTTAATAAATTGAATCATGAGCACACGTTTCCCCCGTCCGGCTGCGCGAATAGCGAGCCCTAGGGCAGCGGTTGTTTTTCCTTTTCCATCGCCGGTATAAACTAACGTAAGACCCCGCTTGGCTTTGTTTTCTGCCAATTCTTCCATCCCATTCACTCCTCGTTACAGCCAGACCGTTTTTTCTTCAAATGATGTCCGTGCCGGCGCTTTGGCTTTTTTTAAGGCTTCATTATCAGGATACCCTATAAACAGGTTTCCGATTATTTTCTTGTTTACAGGTGCTCCGATAAATTCATACATCCGTATATCCCGAACGAGTCCTACGCCTCTTGTCCGCCACACCAGCCCTAAACCTAATTCCTTTGCGGCAAGCCACATCGAATGAATCGCGCAGCAGACGGCATATTCATTATCGATAGAGGCCTCTTCATCCCCTGGTACAATGTCGGCTGTTACGACAATGTGCACCGGTGTCGTTTTCAGTACCTTTAAGGAGCTTTCGATCAGATGGGGTTTCGTTGGAAAGCGCTCCTGCAAATAGTCATTTGCCAACGCCTCATACCGTTTTTTGGCTTCGCCTTTTATCACATAGAAGCCCCAAGGCTGCCGCATCCGGTCATTTGGAGCCCATGTGGCTGCTTCTAATAGAGTTTTAATTTTTTCGTCTTCGACCTCTCGCTCCGCATAATCACGAATCGCTCTCCGATTTTTGATTTCCGCTATAATCGACATTTTACTCCCTCCCTCTTCCGACTGCTAGTTTACTTCTTCTTCTTGAAACCAGTTTAATTTTTCCCGCATGCCAACTACGTCGCCAACAAGGACAATCGCTGGATGGGTGATGCCTGCTTGAAGTGTCCGTTCTTCGATATTTTTTAAACTGCCGGTAACTGTCTTCTGCCGGGCGGTTGTCCCCCATTGAATAATTGCTGCTTTCGTATCAGGGCTTTTACCGTTCTCTATTAACCTAGTACATATATAGTTTAAATTCCCAATCCCCATATAAAAGGCGATCGTATCGATCCCTTGTGCGAGAGCTGGCCAATTCAAATCATCTTGTTCCTTTTCCTCCCGGCCATGGCCTGTTACAATGGCAAAGGAGGAAGCATAGTCCCTGTGTGTAACGGGAATTCCAGCATAGGCTGGTGCAGCGATCCCTGATGTAATCCCCGGCACGATTTCATAAGGTATGTCATTTGCTGCGAGTATTTCCGCTTCTTCGCCTACACGGCCAAAGATACATGGATCGCCCCCTTTTAATCTGGTGACGATTTTTCCTACAGTTGCTTTCTCGATTAAAAGCTCATGAATTTGTTCCTGAATGATGTGATGCTTCCCTGGCTGTTTGCCGCAAAAAATCAACTCTGCCTCTGGTTTTGCGTATTTTAGCAGTTCATTATTCACTAAACGATCATATAAAACCACATCCGCCTGCTGGATGCACTCCACCCCATAAACAGTGATCAGCTTGGGATCTCCTGGTCCAGCACCGACAAGATACACTTTTCCTATGGACATGGGAAGAATCGCCTTTTTGAGACCATTCATTGGGTAATCCCCCTTTTTTGAAATTCCTTCATTTTTTGTTCAATCAAATCAAGTTTTACGTGCGCCCTTACATGATCGGCTAACAGATCAAACGCTTCTTCACGCAGAAGGTTAAAGGATATACGCTGATCAATCGGATCTAAGCCTTTTGCTTGGCGAATCTGATTCAGCAGCTCCTTACGAAATTCATCATTATGAAAAATCCCGTGAAAGTACGTGCCAATGATTTTTTCATCTGCGGTTTTACAGCCATCTGATCGGCCTTGTGTATCAATGAGCCCCAGGGATTCTCTGGTCTTTTTGGTTTCTCCCATATGAATCTCATAACCGGACACGTTAAAATGTTTACCGTAAAGACTTAAAAGCCCTTTTGATAATTCGGTCGTTTTGTCTTTTGTAATGGTCGTACGGATAGGCAGTAAGCAAAGACCTTCGATTTTATGATGTAGTGATTCGATTGCAAACGGGTCCTCGATTTTTTCGCCGAGCATTTGATAGCCGCCGCAGATCCCAAATAGCACGGATTGGTTCTTTTTCTGTAATTCCACGATTTTCTCGGCTATTCCACTTTTTCTTAAAAAGAGCAAATCCTCAATGGTATTCTTAGTTCCTGGAAGAATCACTAAATCTGGATTGTGTAATTGATCCGCTCTTGAAATAAACCGAACATGGCAATCAGTTTCGGCAAAAAAAGGATCCACATCAGTGAAATTAGAAATTTTAGGATACTGAACAACCGCAATATCGAGTTCTTTTTCGGTATTTTGTACTGATGTATATTGATTTAAAATAACTGAATCCTCGGCATCGATATTTAAATTCTTTAAATAAGGAATCACACCGAGGACTGGTTTACCTGTATATTCCTCAAACCATGTTAATCCGGGTTCCAGGAGCCGAATATCGCCGCGGAATTTATTAACGATGACGCCAATGACACGGGCACGGTCCTCAGGCTCCATAAGCTGAAGGGTTCCTACTAAACTGGCAAAAACTCCCCCTTTTTCGATATCCCCAATCAATATCACAGGAGCACCTGCCATTCTTGCTACCCGCATATTGACGATTTCCCTGTCATTCAAATTAATCTCGGCCGGACTCCCTGCTCCTTCAATGACAATCCGTTCATAATTTTCTGATAAAACGGAAAGCGATTCTTGAATAAGCTTTAGTCCTGTTTGAAAGAATTCTCTTCGATAAGCACCGGCTTCCATGTTTTTGTACGGCTTACCATGAACCACAATTTGTGATTGGTTATCTCGGTTCGGCTTTAGCAAAATCGGATTCATATCAGTTGTCGCCTGAATTCCTGCCGCTTCGGCCTGGACCCCCTGGGCTCTTCCAATTTCTTTCCCGTCCACTGTGATGTAGGAGTTTAACGCCATATTTTGTGATTTAAAGGGAACTGTTTTATGTCCGTCCTGGGCGAAAATACGGCAAAAGGCCGTCACGACAACACTTTTGCCGACATCCGAATTGGTACCTTGAAACATAAGCGGAAGAGCCTTAGCCATTTTCTTTGTACTCCTTACATTTCTTGATCCAATTTTCGACCAATTCAGGGCACGAACCAAAATGAAAATGGGTATAACCAGCGATTAAATTTCCATTTCGATAACCCTCTTGTTTATAGCCCCGCATTCCTTTTGTTTGGTAGGCAGGCTGAAATTCTGTTCCTGGATGAAAGGTAGAATAATGGAATTCATGGCCTCTTGCTCTCAAATCTCCCTCTAACAAGAAATTCCCTTCCTCTGCTGTGATTTCACGATATCCTAAGGCAGCGAGTTTTAGCTGCATTTTCACCTTACCAGGAATAATGCCGACCATTTTGTAGTTTTTTCCATCGGATGTTTCAAGAGATTCCGTTAAATACATAAACCCGCCGCATTCCGCCAAGGTTGGCAGCCCTTTTTCAATCGCCGATCGAATCGAATTTTTTACCTCTTTATTTTCGGCCAGCTCATGGGCAAATTCTTCCGGAAAGCCCCCGCCAATATATAAGCCATCCACACGTTCTGGCAAATTTTCGCCCTTTAAAGGAGAAAACTCGACCAACTCGGATCCGGCAGCTTCCAGCATTTCCAGATTTTCCTTATAATAAAAGTTAAAGGCTGCATCTCTTGCCACAGCCATTCGTACGACTGGCCGTTCCCTTCTCTTAAACTGCGATTCATTTACCTTGAGGGTTGACGCTTTTGCCAGCTCATATAAAGAATCAACATTGATGGTTCCGAGGACAAATTCTCCTAGTTGGTCAAAAAACGGATCTAATTCGCCCCGTTCAACAGAGGGAATCAACCCTAAATGCCGTTCCGGAATCGTCAGTTCCTCGTTTCTTTTCAAATACCCAAGGACGGGAATGCCGCACTCTTGTTCAATCGCAGTTTGGACAATTTTAAAATGTCCTTCGCTCCCAACCCGGTTGGCGATAACGCCGACAATATTAACATCCTTGAGAAACTCTTGAAATCCCTTTACGATGGCGGCTGCGCTCCGGGCCATGCTGGCACAATTGACCACGAGTACCACCGGGCTTTCCGTAATAAGACTGATTTCAGCTGTGGAACCTGTATTGTTCAGTGGATTTTTTCCGTCAAAAAATCCCATGACGCCTTCGATGATGGAAATATCCGCGCCATCACTCCCGCGGATGACAATCTCTTTGACCAACTCTTTGTTTAGCATCCAGCTATCAAGGTTTCTCGATATTCTGCCGGTAACGGCTGTATGGTAGGTCGGGTCAATATAATCCGGACCGCATTTAAATCCCTGAACGGTGTATCCTTTTTTCATAAGCGCCGACATCAGCCCGATCGTCAAGGTTGTTTTTCCAACACCGCTTCCCGTTCCTGCTATTACAAGTCTCCGACTTGACATTCCATTTCCCCTCCTTCGTCAATAGGGAATGACCGCTACTGAAATGGTCACATTACCTGATTTCTTTTTCGTTAACGCCAATTTTTCCGCTCCGCTGTACAACAACGCAGCCGGCTCACTGACGCCGTATGCCCCGGTATATTTAAAAACAGTTTCCGACGGGTCTTGAATGTTAATGGAATTTAGTTCCTCTGGGGTGTAATAAATAAACTCCCAGCGGTTTTTATTAGCCACTTCCAGCAACCCTGCTTCATCCTTTTTTAAATCAATCGTACAAAGGGCCTTGACACTTTTTTTGGAAAAGTTTAATTCCTCCAGTGTTTCGTCAATCACTGCATCAATTTCTTCTGCAGAGGTCCCGCGGTTGCAGCCCATGCCAAGGACAATGACCTTTGGCCGGTATAAGACGCCATTATGTAAAATCTGCTTTTCCACTTCCAATAAATTTCGATGTGTTACCACGAGTGCAGCATCCAGCTTTTCTGCCAGTGCCTCTGGAATAAATCGGTAGGACTTAATATTTTCCGGAAGGGGGCGGCCATACTGCCACCATTCCTTTTCGCCTGATTCCTGCACGACGGCAATCTTTTCTTCGTTCACGACCGAAGCGCTCACTGGGGTCAGTTTTTCTGCCGAGTCCCAAACCCAGCCAAACCGTTTCCCGAACAAATCAACCGCAATCGTTTCCTGTACATCCGAAGCGGTCGTAATGATCGGACGGGCCTTTAGCGCAGCTGCCACTTCCTTTGTTAGTTCGTTGGCGCCGCCGATATGTCCTGACAGCACGCTGATTACATGTTCTCCCTTATCGTCGATCACGACAACGGCAGGGTCAGTTTTTTTATCTTTTAATAGCGGAGCAATCATGCGGACAACCGCTCCAAGGGAAATAATAATGATCAATCCCTTGTAGGCTTCAAAAAGAGAAGGGAAAAGAAGGCGGACGCTGCCAGTGAATAATTGAATGTCCTTCTCCCCCTCATCCCCTTTTTCAAATTTACTCATATAGTAGACATCAGCATTTTGAAAAGAATGTCCCAGCTTTCGTGCCAGTTCTACTCCATGCTTTGTTATCGCCACAACGGCATAGTCACCCTTCTGCTGAATGACCGCCTTTTGTGCTTCCAGCAACTCGATCATCAGGCCTCTACCCCCCGGCGGAATCCGTGGGTAAAGGTTTTGTCGTAGAGCTTTGAACGATAATTTTGATCGTGGATGTTTTCATCAAGGGCCCAGCCGGCCAAAATCATCGCCTGTTTCCTGATCCCGTTCACACGCATATCTTCATCCAAACGTTCAAGTGTGGTCCGGACAATTTTTTGATCCGGCCAGGATGCTTTATAGACGACGGCAACAGGGGTATCATGACTCCAGCCGGCCTCGGTCAATTCCTTGACCAGTTTTTTTGTTAACGTCGCACTTAAGAATAGCGCAATAGTGCAATGATGCTTCGCTAAATCCACCAGCCTTTCAAATTCCGGTACTGGTGTTCTGCCCTCGGCTCGTGTCAGAATAACAGTTTGCGTTAAATCGGGAATCGTCAGCTCAGCTTGTGCCGCAGCCGCTGCTGCAAAGACGGAGCTAACTCCCGGAACAATTTCGACTTCAATGCCTTTCTTTTTTAACAGAACGATCTGTTCCATAATAGCACCATAAACCGCCGGGTCCCCGGTATGGACACGAACGACCTTTTTGCCTTGCTTAATGTGGCCGGCCATAATATCAACCATCTCTTCCAGATGCATGCCGGCTGTCTTTAGCACTTCCGCTGAAGGTTTTGCTTTGGCGATTAATTCCTCATTGACAAGAGAATCCGCATATAGGACAACGTCTGCCTCCTGTAGATGTTGAAGACCTTTTACCGTGATTAAATCCGGATCGCCGGGACCCGCACCGATGATATAAAGCTTCATTTCCTCACCACCATTAACGTTAAGTATTCAAGCTCGGCTCCTTCCAGCTCGTCAGCCTGCCAAATAATCTCCTCATCCGATGTGACCTTTGTGACAACCGAAGCCTTGTGGAGCAAATCTAAATCACGTAATACTGCAAGCATTAAATCGATGACTTTGGCTACTTTGATAAAAATAACACAATCATTTTCTTCGATTACTTTTTTCATGGTTTCATAGTCATCCCGCGCCGGAACAATTGCCACATGCTCATCGCCATCTGCCAAGGGGATCCCCAGCCTGGAGGCGGCTCCATTGATCGAAGAAATTCCCGGTACAACCTCAATCGGGACTTCCGGATGCTTCTCCTGCATCAAGCGCATCATATGAATAAACGTACTGTAGAGAAGAGGATCTCCTTCTGTGACAAAGGCAACATCTTTTCCCGCCTGCAGCTTTTCCCAGACACTTTCCACGGTTTCCGTCCATTTTCTATCCAATGTCGCCGAATCCTTTGTCATCGGAAAGACAAGGCCAAGCATTTCCTTTTCGTTCGGTTGAAAATAAACTTCAATAATTCGCTGGGCATAGCTTTTGCTGCCCTTTTGTTTTTTCGGATAGGCAATCACTGGTGATTCCTTTAATTTTCGAAACGCCTTTACGGTTATTAGCTCCGGATCCCCGGGTCCAACCCCTAAGCCGTATAATGTCCCTAACATCCTGACTCCCCTTCCTGTCGCCATGCTTCTATTATGTAAATCGGATTTAATGCATCAAATCTTGTGAGATTCAAAATCGGCTTACTTCTCGAAATTTGTGCAAGTGTAATAATTGTTTGATAGCCCCGCTCTTTAAATCCCGTCATCGCTTCTGAAAGATTTTCAATGGTAACAGCATTTAAGACGATGCGTCCGCCATCCTTTAGGCGATTGCAGCAGATATCCAAAATGTCCCCCATCCCGCCTGCGGTCCCGCCTATAAATACAGCATCCGGATCTGGGAATGTATCTAATCCGTCTGGGGCTTTCCCATGAAGGATTGTTGCATCGACACGGAACTTGGCTAAATTCTGCTTGCAGTTTTCTAGGTCGCCTTCGTTCTTTTCAATCGCAAAAACCTGGCCTTCCCGGGCAATCTTCGCTGCCTCAATCGCAACCGAACCAGTACATGTCCCAATATCCCACACGATACTGTCTTCCTTAAGCCTTAGGGCACTGATGCTTAAGGTACGAATTTCCTTTTTGGTGATCAACCCTTTATCAGGTTTTCGCTGAAAAAACTCCTCATCGTCAATGCCAATGGACCAGCGCGGATTTTCACCTGTTTTTTTGAGAATGACAACATTGAGCGGTGAAAACTGGGTATCGCTCATTTCTTTGAGGCTGAACCAGCGGCATCGCTCCTGTTCATTGCCCAGGTTTTCTCCAACAAATGCTTGAAATTCGGTCATTCCAAAGGAGAGAAGGTACTGGGCAATCTTGTTTGGTGAATTCTCCGTATCGGTTAAAATCGCGATTTTCTCTTTCCCATCGATCCGCTGGGCCAAGCCTTTCATGCTCCTGCCGTGAACACTGGTGAAAAAAGCGTCCTGCCATCTTTCTTTCATTCTGGCAAAGGCAAGCTGGACAGAACTTAAATAAGGATAAATGTCCAAATCGATTTTAGAAGATAAATAGCTTCCTAGTCCATAAAACAAAGGATCTCCGGATGCCAGAATCACAACGTTTCTCGTCTCGGACTGCAAGCGCTCAACAAGTGATGAAAGGCCGCTTTCAATGACGATTTTTTCTCCGCTGTATTCAGGGAAAAAAGAAAGCTGCCGCTTTCCTCCTATTAATACTTCACTTGCATCAATCCACTTTTCATACATCGGCAACAGGCTTACTGTTCCTTCATCCCCAATACCGATCATTTTAATAGCTGCCATTATTTCGCACCGCCTTTCCTAAAAATTCACCCTTCAACGTATAAAGGGTCGTATCTACATCGATCCCGCCATCCACTTCCTTTAAAGCAGCAAGGCAGCAATTATCGCTTAGCTTTTCAAAAAAGGAGAGATGGCCCTGTGCTGCCATCATGTCGCCAACCTGCGAAGCTGTGTTGGCATTTTTTATTTCCTCAACCAGGGCGGCATTAGCACCCGCACGGCTGGCAACGTCACCTAAAAAATTAAAATCAACAGGGGCGCTTTTCGAGTGGACCATCATAATTCCCATCGCGACCTTGGAGAATTTCCCCATCATGCCGACCATGGAAACTCTTTTTACCCCTTGCTTCTTGCACTGTTTTAGGGTAAAACCGACAAAGTCGCCCATCTCGATAAAGGCTTCTTCAGAAAGTTCACGGAATTGCTTCATCGCATATTTTTCACTTCGCCCGCCCGTCGTAATGACGATGTGCTCGCAGCCGCTTGCCCGGGCAACACTGATTGCTTGAATGATACTGGCCTTATAGGCTGCTGTTGAAAAAGGAACGACAATACCTCGGGTCCCAAGAATCGAAATTCCGCCGATAATCCCTAAGCGGCCGTTGAGCGTTTTTTTCGCAATTTCTTCGCCGTCTGGTACCGAAATAACGATTTTGATTCCTTTCGTAATCCCAAAATCCTTTAAAACTCCTTCTGCCGTCTCACGAATCATTTTCCGGGGCACAGGGTTAATAGCTGCCTCCCCGACAGGAATTGGCAAGCCATCCTTTGTAACCCGTCCAACCCCGACACCCCCATCAAGCGCGATGCCTGGATCATCCGACCACGAAACAGTTGAACAGATTAAGGCCCTGTGAGTGGCATCGGGGTCATCACCCGCGTCTTTAATCGTACTTGCTGTTGCCATTTGAGCAGTGATCTCACAGCTTTCGATATGTAAGGTGGCAAAACGCTTAACTGGCAGGTAAATCGTGGACTCGGTTTGCAGTTCCCCGGTAATTAATCCCGTCAGCGCCGCCTTTGTGGTTGCTGTTGCACAGGCCCCTGTCGTATATCCTTCACGCAGCTTTCCTTTTGGTACTTCCTGCATGTGTTATCCCCGGTCGGCAAGAATGGAAATGGCGTTTAATGCTGCAACGGTAACGGTACTGCCGCCTTTCCTGCCAATATTGGTGATGAATGGAACATCCAGCTTGGCTAGTTCCTCTTTTGATTCAGCTGCTGAAACAAATCCAACCGGCAGCCCGATGACAAGCCCTGGTTTGGCTTCCCCTTCTTTTATGAGACGGATTAGTTCGAGTAGGGCAGTTGGCGCATTCCCAATCGCAAAGATGCCGCCTTCCGCTTCTTTGATTGCTTTTCGCATTGAGATGATGGCCCTTGTCGTATTTAATCGTTTGGCTTCCGCAATGACATCCGGGTCGGAAATAAACACCTTGATTTCTCCGCCGTACTTTTCAATTCGGGTTTTATTAGCCCCGCTTTGGATCATTTGAACGTCGGCGACCACTTTTTTTCCGCTTCGAATTGCCCGGATTCCGGAATGGATGGCATCAGGATGAAAGAGGACGCTTTTTCCTAATTCAAAGTCAGCCGATGCATGAATGATTCGCTGGACAATCGGATATTGCTCTGCCGTAAATGGATGCTCCCCAATTTCCTCATTAATCATTTCAAAGCTTCTTTCCTCTATTTGTTGCGGCTGAATCGTGATTGGTTTAAATTCAGTACGAAAATCCATTTTCTTCACTCCTTTATTAAAATACAGTTTCTTTTTTACATGTGACTGATTGGCTGGGCACAGACTGCCTTAATGCTTGGATGACCTCGGAAAAATCGGAAAAAACGATTCCGTATTGAATTTTCGGCCGTCCTATCATAATGATTTCAATCCCCAAATCCTTGGCTGCCTCTACCTTTTCATCAACAGAACCGACTTTTCCACTTTCCTTTGTAATCATTAAGGTGACCCCGTACTGTTTATAAAGGGCTTGGTCAAACTCCTTTGTAAATGGTCCCTGGATAGCAACAATATTTTTTTGTGGCAGACCAAGCTGTTCGCACTTTTCCATATTGTCGGCTCTGGGAAGCATACGGGCAATCAGCCGGATCTCTGGATTCCCTAATAATTTTTCCGTAAAAACACGCAACGTTTTGCTGCCTGTCGTCAGCATGACAACCCCTTTTCTCGCAGCCGCTGCTTCTGCAGCGTCCTCGTAGCTCTCGACTACTGTCATCTTTTCATATTGAAAGCTTTGGGACTCGCGTTCATAACGAATATAAGGAACCCCTCCCTTTTTTGCCGCACTTATCGCATTTTTGGATGCTTCTTCTGCAAATGGATGACTCGCATCCACAATTGCTCGAATTCCTTTTGCTTTTATCAAGCTCACCATGTCTTCGGCTGTTAATCGGCCAACTTGGACAATAAGTCCAGCCTTTTTAAGCTCCTCCGCGGCATTTTCGGTTACCACCGTACAGTGTAGACTGTAGCCTGCTTCCTTCATTTCTAAAGCGAGCGAACGTGCATCACTTGTTCCGGCTAGAAAAAGAATCATTTAAAATTACCTGCCTTCTTCCCTTCATCGACATGTATTGTCTCCTGACCGTGTTCGTGATGATGGTGATGACTGTGGTCATGATGATGTCCGTGGTCATGGTGATGATGGTGATCATGATCGTGGTCATGGTGGTGGTGATGATCAACATGCTCCATTGCAAGCAGCCGATACTGGCATGTATCACAGTTCATTTTCACTTCATCACCAATCGCTTCCTCCACGCGGTCCTTCAAAATAGTTTGCAGTTTTGGATGATAGCCAAAATAGCCAGCCAATTGAAAATCAATCTGCGGATATTGTTCTGCGAACTGGCCCATCATGTTCTCTAATCGTTTGATTAAAATTCCTGTAAATAAAAAATAAGGCAGGATAATGACTTTGGCAGCTCCGAGCTTTATACAGCGCTCGATTCCTTCATCCACCAGGGGATTCGTTACCCCCATAAACGCCGGTTCTACCAGCTTGTAGTTTGTTTTCTCCCATAGCAATCTAGAAATCTTATATAAATCACTATTGGCATCCGCATCGCTACCACCGCGCCCTAACAGGAGGATGGCCGTATCGGAAGGGGGACGATCCAAGTTCTCCCCGATTTCTGCTAATCTAGTTTTTAAGATTTCAAAGGCTTCCTCATGAACTCCTATTGGTCTCCCGTATGTAAAGTGTACATCAGGGTATTTTTCCTTTGCTTCATCAATCGCGGCCGGAATATGAATTTTAGAATGTCCAGCCTGCAGGAGCATGATCGGAATAACATAAACGTGAGTGGCCCCCTTCTCGACACATAGATCAATTCCTTGATTAACGGTTGGACGTTCAAATTCTAAAAAACAAGTTTCAACTAATAAGGAATCGTCCCAATTGGCTCTCATGTTTTCAATGTATTGACGTACTTGATGATTTCCTTCAGGATCCCTGCTTCCATGGCCCACAAATAAGATTGCTTTCATCATCTTTCCTCCCCTTTGTAAAAAGCGCTTTTAATCCCCTTGTTATCTTGCAAACTATTAATCCCCACAAACAGCTGCTTCTATTTCGATTTTTGGGGTTACATCCCGGTATTCGAATCCTTGAATCCTTTTGACACGTTTAAAAAATTTATGGAAACGTTCATTTGGATGGCCTTTTTCTTTGTATTCATCAATGATCCTCTCAACAAAGCCTACAATTTGATCAGGTGCAATTCCTTCTGCCACAATTTGGCCTGGATGGGCATTTCGCCCGGCAGTCTTTG
The DNA here is from genome assembly GCF_036965245.1 of Neobacillus drentensis. Taxonomy (GTDB): domain Bacteria; phylum Bacillota; class Bacilli; order Bacillales; family Cytobacillaceae; genus Neobacillus; species Neobacillus drentensis_G. Next base: position 15,513 of record NZ_JBALPG010000121.1, on the reverse strand, counting down.
CTCCCAAAAACAAATCGAATGCTCCTTTACGGTACACAATGCCGATATCTTCCTTTACTGCCCCGTAGCAGGCCATGCCGCAGCCATTAAAGCCAATTTTTAATTCCTTTGGAAGGTCCATTCCCCCCAGCTTTTCGTGAATCTCTTCGGCATAAGGAATAGAATCCTTTTTGTCTCCGTCACAAAAATCACATGCTTTTAACGTTAAGACATCGCCGATCGGAGATAATAAAAGGCCCGACGTCAGCAGCTTTTCAATGACTTGATCAGGATTGGAAGTAGGTATCTGAAGTTTTATCTGATGGTCAGGTGTATATTCCATCACACCTTCCTCTCCGACCACTTCTGCCAATACCTTCATCTGCACTGGTGTAAATTTTTTATTTGCCACTCCAGGGCTGACAGCAAGCTCAAAAATTTCTTGAATGTCTTCGATAGAAAAGGACCCTTCCGTGAATGCAGGACCTTCACCCACAATCTTTTGTAAAGCTGCCTCTGCCATTTCTCTTGCTGTAGCTTTCACGTTTACGGCGGCTGATTGGCTCTTGAGGGTCCTTGACACTCCAAGCTGCTCAAGTGCCCATGGTTCCGCTTCCCTTCTCAGCCGCTGATGCGGCTTTAACGGCTGTTCCGTTTGATTTAACGTATATTTCCGCTGATACCCACGCGGCGTTATCATCAGGTCATCATAAAAGAAGGTAGAAGAATTCCCGATAATGACCGTCGTTAACATGCCTATCTCATGATTAAGCATATCTTGTAAATTCGTCATCTCCACACTTTGGCGGTCGCGATAGGCACTCTTTACCAGCCCTACCGGTGTGTCAGAGGAACGGTATTTTAATAGAATTCTTTGCGCTTCTGCAATTTGTCTCGTCCTCCTCCCGCTTTTTGGATTATAAAGAGCGATCACAAAATCAGCCTGTGCGGCTGCTTCAATTCTTTTTTCAATCAAATTCCACGGTGTTAAATGGTCACTTAAACTGATTGTACAGGCATCATGCATGATTGGGGCTCCCAATAATGATGCACAAGAATTAATCGCAGAAATTCCAGGGATGACTTCCACTTCTACACCCGTTGCCTTTTTCCACCCTTTCTCAATCAAAACCTCATAAATAAGGCCTGCCATTCCGTATACACCCGCATCACCGCTGGAAATAACGGCCACCTTTTTCCCTTGTTCCGCCCTTCTGACAGCTTCCTGGGCTCGGGTCACTTCCTCTGTCATTCCCGTACTTATGATTTCCTGGTTTATTAATAACCGTTCAATTAAGTCAACATAGGTTTTATAGCCAATGATAATGTCACTTTCTTGAATCGCTTCTCTGGCCCGATCTGTAATATGGTCGGAACTTCCAGGTCCAAATCCGATGATCAGCAACTTTCCCCTCATCTCATATTCCTCCTTTCCAAAGTTCCAGCAGCATGGAGACACCCAATCCCAGGCTGTACATTCCAGTGATCAATCCTAGAACTATGTACACTTGTTTCTTCAGTTTTGCTTTCAAAAATCCCCACGAAAGAAAGAAGGTGACACAAATAGTCGAAATTAACAGTCCAAGAACGAATAAAAGCAATTGCATCGTCGCCGCCGTTACATTATTTAATCCTACTGCATTCGTTAGAAGGGCAATCTGTGTAGGACTTTCCACTCCGATCCCGTGAATGATTCCAATCACAAAGGCACTGATTACTCCCATTTTGATTGAGGATACCGCTTTCTCGTTGATTCCCAGCTTCCATTTCGCCATCAACTTGGCCATCCATTCATAGACAATCTTCAAACGGCTTTTGTACTCATAGTCATTTCTTTGTTGAAGGAGCGAATATAAAATGAATCCTCCCAAAATAATCAACGTGAGACTCACAAGAATTTCCATAACCTGGCGCGTTGTATTTGGCAGCTCCAGACCAATAAAAATTGATATCAGGCCAACAATCAGGACAATCACACCATGTCCAATCGCGTACATGATTCCAAGAGAAACCTGTTTTCTTTTTTGTTGCTCACTGCCGACCATATCGGCAATAGCTGCCACATGGTCTCCATCGATTCCATGTCTCATCCCGATCATTACGGCTAACAAAGCAAATGTAATTAGTTCCATGTTTATGTACTCCTTTTTACCGTTTTTGATATTCCCTCAATACATTCTGTTTGGTCTGGTGGAAAAAAGCCTTCCTGATTATATTGATAAATCACGTGCTCTTCGAGGGAACATCCACCAGCTAAGTGCTGCCTGACGATTTGTCGGCCTACCCCTTGTGTGACCTCTTTGTACCAGATTCCTTCAGGATAAACGATGACTACAGGGGCATCCTTACATCTTCCATTGCAGCGAGTCCTTGTCGTATGGATCAATGAATCCAACTCCAATTCCGCAATCTCATTCCGAATTTCCTGGGTTGCCTCCTCCCCTCCTTTTCTCATGCAGCTGCTGCCGTTACAAATCAATACGTGATGCTTCGTCCCTGTTAAATTCCAAGTGGTCATAAACACTCTCCCAATCTTTTAAAGTATAGACTTTGTTAAACTTGCCTGATGATATACTCTCCAGGCGCTATCTTTCTGCTGGCTGCCCAGGAGCTTCCCCGGCGCTTGACAGCTTTAACATAGCCAAATATAAAAAAGCACCCCTACAAAAATAGGGGTGCAGAGTAAACTCATCCAAAAATCCACAGAATGATTCCATTTATCCACACTTCCACCTATAAGCCCGTAGGTTAAATGAAGTATCTAGGGCAAGGCAGGTCTCCTGACTCAGGTTCATCATCCCATTGCGTCTTCCCGAATTTCTTCAGTGACATTTGCAATGAAACTCCCCATAACAGTGGCGGGTACCGTGACGGAATTTCACCGTTCTTCCCTTTTAAGCGCCTTTTTCAAATAGCGCACCTTTTCCCTAATCATATGTAATTTTGGTGGGCAATGATTTGCCCTTAACCAACCAATTCCCTTTCAAAGGCTCTAGAACCTATGTCTAATATTTTTACATTTTTAAAGCCAAAATAAAAAATCCGTTCAACGATGATTGAACGGATAAAACGAAAGCAGATAAGGGCAAAAAATAGCCATCCCTTTTGTCGCCAACGTTTCATCCTCTCAATCCCCGAAGAAAATGGAAACTTTTATAATTAAGACAGGTCTCCTGACTTGTGTATCCTCCTACTCTAAGCCCTTCCCGTATCCATATTTTTTATAAAATATCAATACAGTGGTTTGCCTATTTCGTCCACACTTACAGTTGCGGGGGCAGTTCCGGTCTTACACCAGATTCCCTTTTCAGCCGTTCGGCATCTTAACTATCTATTTGACTTATATGAAATCTATTAAACTTTGAAAATAAAAGAACTTATTCCATATACTAGCTTAATGAATTTCATAATTCAAGAATTTTTTTCCTATTGATACATTTGGACTATATATTTAGAAATATCAAAAAGACAAGGAGCCATGGGGACGGTTCTTATGGTCAGTAACACCCTAACATCCTTTGAACCATGAGAAGAACGAAATCGCTAACGCGATGGCTCTTTAAATGCCCAATATAAAATAATTTTATTTATAACAAAAAAGTATGCCCTCTTTGTGGTATTGTTTAATCGCCAAACCAAACAATCCATAGAAGGTCATACTTTTTCTTATGCCGTGCTCCTCCTTTTAATGATTAATTATTCAACTCATCTATTAATCAATCATCAGGAGGAATTTTTATGAAGCAATATGATAAAAAAATTGAACTATTCTTTGATCTTAAAGGTACCCCCGACTCCTCAAGAGAATCATATTGGAGAAGAATACGTGCATTCTTATCTTTTATGCAGAATTCAAATATATCCATAGAAGATATTAAAGAAGAAGATATCCAACAATATATCCTCTTCCTAAAAAAAGAAAAAGGTCTCTCTACTGGGACCATTAATAAATATATTTCATCCATTAGATTTTCCTATACTTTTGTATTAGAGAAGGATTAGAATGAGAAAAAGTTCCATTGATGAAAAGGGTTAAGACCTTTCCCGTTATCCCTTCAAGAGAAGATGTCATAGCTCTTTTGGATTCAACGGAGAATCTAAAACATAAAGCCATCTTCGTTTTAATTTATGGGAGTTGATACTATGTCAAGAATCTAGACACAGAATTTCTACCGCGCTTACTCTTGGTGGCCTTCCTCAAAAAGTGTAAAATAAAATCCTTTTAAACTTTTTGAGGAAGGTGAAATTTAAACTAGGGAAGAATAATGCATCTTCTCATATTCATTCGGTGTATAATATCCAATCGTTGAATGAATTCTCTTTGAGTTATAGAAAAACTCAATATACTCAAAGAGTGATTTTCTCGCTTCTGGCCTTGTTTTATACTTAGTTTGATAGACTAGCTCACGCTTTAAAATACCATGAAAAGACTCTATACAAGCATTGTCATAACAGTTTCCTTTACGGCTCATGCTGCTTATCATAGGGTTTTGTTTTAATAGGTTAAGATATTCGTTAGAAGCAAACCGGACCCCACGATTTGAATGATGAATAACTCCTTTCACGGGCTTCTGGCGTTTGTAAGCCATTTTTAAAACATTCATTACTAATTCTTTTGTCATGGTATGATCCATAGGTAAGAGTGCAATCTTTCCCTCCATCTATCGGCTTTATTTACTCTATACCACCTTTGGCAGAAAGGACTTTGTTTTGTTGTGCAAACTCATCCAATGATATCTAGCTTTATATGAAGTTCGTTTCCCTCAGACCGGAGGTTTGACGCTCGCTTCCTTTAGATTTCGCGTCACCACGGAAACCCTTGCGTTAAGCTACTGCTACTTCTGCCTTCACAGTTCGGGACTTGCACCCTATAGATTGCACCCATGCTGGGCGCACACAATAAAAAATCGGGGCAAATCCCCGTTTTTTCTACTAGAATTTAGAATGATCTTTTTAAATTCACATGTAGTATTAATTACTTATTACAATATCATCAAAATTAATTCTTTCCCCTGTTGTACCTGATACGACAATTCAGAATCGGATGGGTGTGGTTTGGGTAAGGGTAATATTGTCTATTTTCCCCTTAGAATAAAAAAATGTAATCGTTTAAATAATAATATTTGAGTTTTTATATAGAAAGGAGAGATGCGCAATGTCTCAATTATTAGATGCTCAAGCCCAACAAAACGGAACGAGATTCCTTATCTATTCACAAAATAAAAAGTTAGAAGGATTTGAGCACCCTGAAGTAGTTTTCATAAATGCACAGCCAGGTTCGATTAAAGCTGGACCCGAAGATGATAAAATTTATGTAATTGATGCCAAGGACAAAAGGGAGTATCGATTTGAAGGAGAAGGGCCTCCTTATAATGGGCCTCGGTTTCCGCCTGTGCAGCCGGATGCACAAGGACATTTTGATTATATTGACCCAAATGATCGTGCGTTTTCCTCTATGACCATGTATGCTACTGTTAGACGTGTCTTAGATATCTGGGAAAGTTATTTTGGACACCCTATTAATTGGTTTTTCCACAGGGATTTCCCTAAACTCGAGTTAATTCCTCGAGTTGAATGGGATAATGCCCACTCTGGCTACGGGTTTCTTGAATTTGGATTTGGACGTAATGCAGATGGTAGTATTGACCATACCAATCCTTATTGTGAAAACTTTGATGTACTAGCTCATGAAACTGGGCATACAATAAAAAATTGTACAATTGGGCAGCCGCGTTCGGGTCAAGAAACAGATGAATATCATGGGCACCATGAAGCGTTCGGAGATTTGGTAGCGATCGTCTCTTCATTGCATTTTAATTCGGTAATCGATCATCTCCTTAAGAACACAAAGGGTAATCTCTTCTCAGTTAACGAACTGTCACGAGTGGGAGAATTAAGTACTGCTCGAGAAATTCGTAAAGCTTTTAATAACAAGAAAATGTCCGATGTTGGCAGTGAGCCACATGATTTATCTGAACCATTTACAGGCGGAGCTTTCGATGTTTTGGTCGAGGTATTTCAAGATATCTTAATTGAAGGAGGTCTTATTTCCAAGGAGCTGGGTAAACAAGCATATGACGCTCACTTCGAGGAAGTACCAAACGTACAAAAAGAATTTGAACAGCAATATCGAGGAAAAGAAGAGGAGTTTAAAAAAGCTTTACTTGACGCACGTGACTATTTTGGTAAGTTAATGGCAGGAGCTTGGAGTAAGACATCTGCTGAAGGTTTGCGTTATTGGAAGGTTATGAAAAATATGATGGATATCGATCAACAATTAAGCGGCGGCAAATATAAACAAGCCATTCAAAGTTGCTTTGATTGGCGCGAAATCAAAGAAGATGCAATTGATCGTCCATTTTTGAAAACACACATAGTTGATGAATTAGCTGCCATCTCCAATGTTGGTAATGCAGGGACTTCAGAGTTTTTACAAAAATAAATCTGTGTTCACGTTACATACAACACCATTATTGGGATATTCAACTAAAACTGGAGGTTATAAAAAACTATGCCCTTATTTAAATATGGACTATTAAAAGGTAAAGTTTTTGATGTCAGACCTGTGGATTCAAATGATCGTACTCCACATTACGAAGTGCATGTTAAAGCAGGCGGCAAGGATTACAGAATTGCAATCAACGTAGCCTCGCAGGATAGTCCTTCTGAAGTCCTGTATTTTGTTAGTGAAGATTTTAACTCTGAACAAATAACAATTATTCCAACATTTGAAGAAGGGTTTACGCAAATTTCCAACGACAATCAAAATATTGCATTAGATTATATTCGGGGCCGATTATTTGATCCAACAAAAATGATACCTCTTCCCGCAACAGAAGATGGACCAGATAATGACTTAAATGAAAAAGTCAGCAGCTATATAAATGAAGCGAAAAGCAAGAATGCTACAGTTTATGCCTATGGTGAAAAATTTAAAAATGAAAACGCAAAAGACAAATACTTTGGTTTTTCACCAGGCAGAGGCATCCACGATATTCATATGAATCAAGGCAATAGCTCCAGGTGGAAAAGTGACGACGGGATATGGCAAGATGGCGGTGTTCTTATTCACTTTGAGGAAGAAAATCGATGGGTGGGAATTTTTCTCGCGTTTCAATCTCAGTCTTGGTGTACTGATGACCAAGGACATGCCACTAAGCCCGTCAGTGAGTGTAATCATACCAATGCACCAACCAGCAGAAATGTAACTGATTAATAAAACAATTGTAGAAGCTAGCAATATTGGGAATCCCTAATGGTCAAGGGGCTCCCATTTTTTTCGAAAAACAATATTTAATTGCCGGATGAAGCAAATCATCTTTTATCAACATGAGACCTCTAATAATAATTATATTTATTTTAAAAATGGGTACTTTTTGAAAAAGTAAACCATTTTTCCAATTTATATTTTACGATGATCAATCACTCTACGGGCTTTAAATACTGTTTCAGGCAGGATACCCTGCTCATATAGATTAACGCCAACACGTACTCCAAGCTTACTCTTAAACAATTCTTCTGCCTCCTTTTTAAAAGAATCTAACTGACTGTTGTTATATCCGTTTCGGTATTCAATATTTACGGTTATTTCATCCAAGGCACCCTTTTTGTCCACGAAAATCTGATATTCAGCACCACTCCACATCAAGGAGCGAACACAACTTTCAATCGCACTTGGGTAAATGTTTGCACCCCTGATTATTAACATGTCGTCTAATCTCCCAAGAATTCCATGTGGAAGTCGCGGATATGAACGGCCACAGGAACATGGTTCGTTTGTCATGAAGCTTTCGTCACCAGGCCAAAATCGAATCATTGGCTGTGATTTTCTCCAGAGGTGTGTGTATACGACGGCTCCTCTTTCTCCCATTGGGATCGGTGTATTTGAGTCTTCAGCACTTACAATTTCAGTAAAAACTTCATCTTGATAAAGGTGGACCCCTGCTTGGGCCTCACAGGATGTACTTGTCATGAATGGATACATTTCCGAAGTGGACCCTGTATCAAATAAACTTGCTCCCCATCCTGTTGACAAAAGTTCCTTTGTACTAGGCAAGGAACCGCCAGCTTCTCCCGCGGCAATGAGTCTAACTACTGAACTTTTCGATAAATCTATCTGCTTTTCCCTAGATTTGTTCATGAGATGCAAAAAATATGAGGGTGTAGCGACAAACGTGGAAGGTTTAATTCTCTCAATCATTTCTAAATGCCTGTCTGAGTCAATTGCTCCCAATGGAAAGACTGTAGACCCAATCCGTTCGGCACCTTGTAGAATACCCCAGCCGCCAAAGAAAAGAGAGAATGGAAAACTGATTTGGAGCGTATCATGAGGTCTTAAGCCCGTAGACCACAAGGCCATGGCATGTAGTTCGGATGCTCTTTCCCAGTCCTTATTACTTACTTGATAAAGTGTCGGTATCCCGGAGGTACCGCTGGATCCTTGAATTCTTGCGATTTCTTCAGGTTCAAATTGACCAGTATAACTGCCGAAAATTGGATGTTCTTTTTGGTCCTCTACAAGCATTTTTTTGGTAATAATGGGTACCTTCGTAGTGAAATCTTCAAGTGTTTTGACATCTGAGGGTTTAAAATGGTGGCGATCATAATGTTTTCGATAAAAAGGCAGCTTATTGTAGACATATTCTAATTGCTCTTTAATTCTTGCTAAAATAATGTCCTCTCTTTTCTTTGGATGCAATGTTTCTCTTTCTTCATTCCAATATTTTTTATACGTATTTGTGATCATCATTTTCCCCCTCGTAAAAGTATTTTGACAAAATAGTTTAAAAAGAAGGCTCTTTTTGCATAGATTGCTGTTTTTAGACTATAAAGTTTGTCCGTTGATTTCCGCTCCAGACACTTGCTTTCCGCGGGGAGGGATGGGAGCACGTCTAGCTACAGGGCCTAGCCCCTCGAGGTCGCTTCGGTCCTGCCGCTGAAGTCAAAGAACGACTTCAACGTCAGGACCTCCAGCGCTTGTCGGGGCTGGACAAGGCGCTTCCGCTTTTCCTTCTCCTCGGCGTTACCGCCTGTGGGGTCTCCCACTTCCCTCTTTTTCACGCAGGACATTGAATAAGCTTCCTAGATTAATCACCGCACGAAGGAAATGCGTTAGCATTTTCGAGGAGTCAAGTGCCCTCCGCTACAATCAACTCAGATAGTTAAAGTTAAATTACACTAAAAAAGCAACAAACTTTACGAAAACAGCCAAAAAGAAAGATCAACCAAATTATGTTTAATATTATGCACGCGTTGTTAAATCAATGTTTATATTTTAAAAAAGGAGTTAGTTTTTTAACACATGTTTAATTAATTGAAAAGTCCATCGGGCTACTCTACTTTCAAACTGATACATAAAATAATCGAGGTTGATTCCACCATCAGACAAGTGCGGTGATCCTTCTTCTTTATTGACGTCGCCCAATGTCAAAATTTGAGCACCGGTCACGACTCGAAGTTTAGTGATAATTCCAACACAAAAGACCCGAAAGTCATTAATATCAATAATATTCAATCTTCCTAACCAACGGTATAGGATGTGTAAAAGTTCATATGATGAAAAATACTGTCCCTCTCCTGGTGAGATTCGACTTAACTCTTCTATAGGCCAACAGATACTATGTTCAGAAACCTGGTTTTATCTAGTAGAACACAGGGGATGTATGGAGTAATAAAAATTCAGTATTTTCTAATTTTTTCTCAGACGCTTTTCTTACTTCCTTGGGGGTTAGTTTCCCTTATACCAACCAACAACGTTAAATATTTTACGTTAATGGAATCCTTGCAAATTCCTCTGTTATTAAAAATAATCGTAGGACGGCTTCGTTTATAGTTAGCTTTATAAAAATGTTTATTTACTTTTATTCATCGATCGTGAACAGGAAGAAAAGCAGGTACCTGAGCTATCGCGGCAGCCCAGATACCTGCTTTGTCTTAGAATGGACGATACCTCCCTTTACGTATCGAAATGCAAATCGTCCGCATGATGTAATAAAAAGTCTGCCGGGCCTCTTCCGTATAAATACAGTCGATGCATGGGTCTTGTCATGGACACGTACAACAATTTGATATTCAGAGTATGGTAAATTGTAATCCAATTAGTCGGGGTACAATAGCTGGTGTATGCTTACATTTCTACCTACAATTTCGTATGCAAATTGCAATACATAAATGGACCAATAAACAGGGATGTTGATATATTTCTCCTTTATTTTACAATAAATTAAGAATATTCATGTTAAAATAAATATAGATATTGCATGGATTGTTCTTAAACTAACGGTCAATTTAGTGGAAGAAGAAATATATATTGGAGGGTAAAATGGACAATATCGATAAAAGAAATCGTTTAGACGAAGCCCCTTTTAGTTATCGGGTTAATAAGAATAATACAGTTTTTTTAGATTATTATGGGAAACAAGTGAAAATCTTAAAAGGGAAAGATGCTGAACAATTTTTTAAAAAAATTAATGCTGCTGAAAATGAAAAGGCATTACAATTAATAATGGCTAAGATAACAGGGAATTTCAAAAGGGGAAATGAACGTAATCATAACTAAGGAAGTTCCTAACAAATTTTTCGGAATTTGTTTTTTCTTATTGTACTAATCGGTAGTTAGTTAAACTCTCAAATAAAAAATAGCTTTAAGAAATGGCTCTGTTCAAATATGAACTGAGCTATCCCTTATGAACTATGCATATTTGGAAATCGAAACAAACGTGATAAAGATTGCTACTGCCAAAAATAAAATCCCCATAATCTTCGTTATCTTTTGCTTACTAAGTAAATTGCCTATTCCTCCGAATACAAACATACTTATCGAAAGAAATTGCGTAGTTAAAATACTTTTACTCGTATAATCATTCCAACTAAAAATTACATAACTTATCAGTAATAATGCACTCAAAATAGAAAATAACTTAAAAATTTTGGATACCATATGAACTCACCCTCTCCATAAAGGGATTTCTATTTTATTCCTATTCGATAAAAATCAAGAAAATCCCTTCTTGAACTCTTAGCTTAAGTAAATTTTTTCACTATCTTTATTTTCAACATATATATCCAAAGATATTTCAGACTCAACATCCAGTCCAATAATTTTTTTAGGACGATTTGTATACTAAAATGCAAGTGAAATTGTAGGGTACAACAGCCAGTGTGCCCTTACAAATTTATGTACAATTTCCTATGCAAATTTAAGTAGGAATTCCGTACAAATCGATATACACCAATAAAAAATGAGTATCAAATTGATATACAATTTAACACTCATTTTAATTAACATTTTTATTGTTTGCGATAGGAAACGGAACCCGTTAGACTCAAAGTCTCCTCTTTTTAACGAAAATTTTCAATCCTACCTGCTTTTTCTTACAATGGACGATACCTCCCTTTACGTATCGAAATGCAAATCGTCCGCATGATGTAATAAAAAGTCTGCCGGGCCTCTTCCGTATAAATACAATCGATGCATGGGTCTTGTCATGGACACGTACAACAATTTGATATCCAGATCTACCTTAGAGTATCGTTCTTCCAAGCATACAATCATAACGGAATCAAACTCCAACCCTTTCGATAAAAAAGAAGGTAAGATCACGATATATCCCTTCTTCATCTCTTGCTTTTCCTCTAATAATTGAATCGGAAGATGGCTATTTTCTAGGATCTGATTGATTCTTTGGCATTCTCTGTCGGTACGTCCAATAATTGCGATGGAATGCAGCTCTTCCTCTTTGAGGGAGGATATGTCTTTTTCCAGCTGCAGCCTTACCTGTTCCAGATTCGTAGGGTCAATCGTTTTAAAATGTGGTTTTTGGCCATGTCGAATGACTGGTTCGACCTTTGGCAAGTCTTGGTCGATCAACTGAAGGATATCGTTTGCCAAATTCATTATCTCAACGGTCGTTCGATAACTTTTTTGTAAGGATTGATAATTCGCATTAGGGAAGATATCTTTCAATACCGGTGCCCAACTATTCAAGCCGCGATAGGAATGAATTCCTTGTGCTAAATCTCCCACAATAGTAAACAAGTCTGTATTAAAGCCTTCTTTTAATGCGGCAAATTGAAAATAACTGTAATCCTGTGCTTCATCGATAAAGATACTTCGCATTTTATATTTTTCATCGATGCCTTCCAGTTTTGCCTTCATGTAAAACAGTGGAGCTAAATCCTCCAGTTCGTATGCACCTCGATTAAAGATCCGTAAACAATATTTACTTAGAATCTTACATTCTTTCTCAGTAAGAGTTGTGGAATGCTCTTTGATCCTTTCAGATGAAGACATGAGTTCCTTATACAAGGTGAAAATATCTTTCATGACAAATGCATCCATATATTTTTTTACAGCGACCTTGGCCTCCTGCTCCACCCTCTTTTTTCTTTTTTCCTTCATTTCCATTAAGGAAACTACTTTTTGCTTTCTTTTATCTGGTTTCAGCTTCGTGTTATAAAGGGCCTTCTCCAGTGCTTCTTCATATTTCTTGTTAAGGTTAGCTAACATCAGTGATTTCTTCTTTTTCAAATCATCTTCTAATAGGTTTTTTATTTTTCCAAGCCTTTTATAGATTGGTAAGTACGTATATTCTTTTAAAAATAGTTTTTTGAGCTTTTTCCCCTTCATCAGAACGGAATTTTCCACGACAAAATCCTCTTTTGGGGCTAGATTATATTCCAATTCATTTATATATCGATTGATTACTTCCTTAAATTCGAGTGAACCTTTATAGCTGGAAACCCATTGAATCGATTTATTTGTTCCGTTATCTTCAAGGAGCTTCATCAGCTTGGAATTTGGTGAAAATAGTTTTATTTTCTGCCCCAGGCAGCTTCTCATAAAATCGATATAGGTGGTTTGATTAATTTTGTTGACCCCTAATTCAGGTAAGACGGCAGATATATAATCAATAAACAGTCGGTTGGGTGCGAGAATCATTAATTTTTCTGGAGGAAATCTAAACCCAAAGGAATAGAGAAAGTAGGATATTCTATGGAGTGCGATGGTTGTTTTCCCGCTTCCAGCGGCCCCTTGAACTATAATGGGGTGTTTCAAAGATGCACGGATCACTTCATTTTGCTCATTTTGAATGGTCGCCACTATTTCTGTTAAACGATTGTCTGCTTTACCTGACAAAGATTTCTGCAAAAGTTCATCGTGGGTGGTTAAATCGATGTCTCTGATTTCTTTTATTAATCCTTCGACGATGTCATACTGCCTCTTTAATGACAAGTAACCGGATTGTGTCTCCCCATATGCTTCATAAGACACCTCTCCTAGCCGACCGTCATAGTAGACATTGGCAATCGGTGACCTCCAATCCACGATAATGGGCTGCTGTGTCACACGGTCAAACAATGATACTTTGCCTATGTACAAAATTTCTTCCGCTTTCGTACTATTGCTTGTAAAATCAATCCTTGAAAAATAGGGTTTACCAATCACGCTTTCTAACCTTTTCAGTTCACTTTCAGCTAATTCAAGAAAACTTGCATTCGCGAGGAGATCCGTGTAGCTCGTACTACTATCCTTAGAATTCAGGTCGGCAAAAGATTGTTTCATATTTTCAACGAAAAATTCTTTATTTCCCTCAGAAATTTCTAAAACGGTGCGTATATATTCCTTTGTAAACTCTAAGCGCTCCACTTCTGCTTGATAGTCTTTATGGTCTCGGACAGACACTTGATCTTTGGCACTCATCCTCTTCACACCTCACCTCTCTGTGCAATTTTGGAAGCATGGGAAATTAAGATTAAACTAAATCTTTGATACTAGTCAAGTTTTTAATAAGAAAACCCCCTCAATCAATTGTCTGAAGGAGCATTAAAAACCGCTGTTAAATTAGTCTCTCTTTCACTAACCGTAATCCTAACTTTATCAGTTCAGGAGCCTATTGGTATTTCGTCAGGTTACTCGAGAGTTTGTACGATTATCGAGGACGGCCTTGCTCATCTGTATTCAATGATTGAGTTTCAAATTTGGTAAGGAGAATAGAAAATGATGGCTTTGGAAATTCATACTCAAGTAAAACATCACAGTCTTGCCATATACCATTTTCCTGTGAAAAATCGCTACCTATTGGATCACCTTGATTCATATGAACATTATGTACTCCTAATCCCGTTACATAGGGTTCTCGGAAAATATAAATTCTTTTTACATTATTGAGGTATGACTGCATTAGCAGGATTACATTGTTCCCACTTTCTGGTTTAGATATAATATTAGAGAAAAATTGTCTGTCCACATTTTGGTAATCTTTGTACTGTTAATGTAAGGTAACCTCGTACAAAGAGGTTACCAACTATATCGCCAGAGGTTCAACCCACATTGCCTACCGTCAATAATTACTGAATAACGAGTGTAGTTCCTGACACTCTGAACTGATTACCGATATAAGAAGCATATGCGGTTGATGCAGCACTAACGCTTCCAATTTGATTTCCAGAGCTAAAGTCATGACTTCCTTGAAGAGTTATATTCTCGGGAGGCTGCCCAGCTAAACCAATAAAGAAAAGTGTCAACGTCAGCATTGCCGTATTCTGCGCCGTAGTTCCCTGATTCACAATACGTTTTGTACTGGCATAATTTGCGATTTGATTATTTCCTACAAACACTCTACCGCCTTCAATTTGCCAAGCACCCCCAGCATCATTGACACTCTGTAAGTTGAGCCGGTTCAATGTCAGGCTCATAGAACGTGTATCGTGGCCCAAGACTGCGGATTCACCTCCGGATCCACCTGTAGTAACCTCATAAACCGAGGCCACATTTGGGTCTTTAAAATCACCAGTTATTGGCCCTAGAGTTTCTCTAAAATAATTAGGATGCTGTAATACTAATGGTTTCCGGTCATAATAATTATTATTATTATATGGTAGATACTGTCCATACATATTTAATGAATACCTCCTCATCGATAGTCATACACCCATAAAGTATGGTATTTTTCCTATTTCGTTTGGGTAGTTACCTATTTTAAATAAATATTGTTAATAGTTATGAGAAAACTAACCTGTCAGATAGTTGAATAATCTCTCCTGTTTGATTTAAAAACCCTGTTAATAATTCCTTTAAAAAGAAAAGTTTTAGGGAGAGATGTATT
>NZ_JBALPG010000121.1:0-333 GCF_036965245.1 Neobacillus drentensis | reverse complement strand
TATCAACTGTTCAATTAGAAGATTACTTGGCTAAATGGAGTGAAACCTTATAGCTTTCCAGTCTGGCCCAACGAATACGATTGATGAAATGGATTATTTCGATGGCCACATGAGGAAGGTCATATTCAAAAAAATCCAGCAGCCAAAATAAAGGAACCAAAAGCACGGAAACGAATTCCTGAGTTTCTATCAGAATGTGAAATGAACATTTACGTGAAGCATGCTCGTGCCCATTGGAAAAGCTTTGTTCGAATTTATGTTTTCCACTGGGTGCCGTATTGGTGAAATTGTTTCCTTAGATAAGGATAGAATTAATTGGTCTAACCGCAATGA
>NZ_JBALPG010000120.1:0-10226 GCF_036965245.1 Neobacillus drentensis | reverse complement strand
TAATAAATAAAAAATAAGCACGGTCATTCGACTGTGCTTATTTACTTGCATACAAATAACTCTGTACTAATTACGATGTCATTTTGTGTGCGATTTAACTTGTAATTTCCCCAACAATTTTAAGTTTTGTACTTCAAAACAGAACCCGTTAGCCATAGCAGCCTTGCCTTTTCTTTTTGTTTTTACAAGTCACACAATCACTATATTGTAACTAAACTTCATTAAAGAGCGAAGTATTGGCGTATAACGATGAGGCTCCGCCAGAGTGCACGAATAGGATGTTATCGTCCGGCTTAAAGGTGGATTTTTGGATTAAATCAATGAGTCCCGCTGCTGCTTTACCTGTATATACTGGATCCAGCAAAATCCCTTCTGTTCTTGCCATGAGCTTGACAGCTTCCACCATTTCAGGCGTAGGTAAAGCGTAGCCTGGTCCGACATACTCATCAAAACACGTAACTGCCTCACGTGGGATTGAATTTGGAATGCCAATGTGTGCAGATGTTTCTTTAACAAGCTGAAAAACTTTCTCTTCTTGTTCCGCTTTTCCTCTGCTTACGTTTATTCCGATTACCGGTATTTTGCTTTGATTTCCATAAAAGCCTGTAACCAAGCCTGCATGCATTCCCCCGCTGCCGCTTACACAAACAACCGCATTTATATTGACTCCTTGATCAAAGGACTGTGCCAAAATCTCTTGAGCGCAAGCAGCATATCCCGTTGCGCCAATGACATTTGAACCCCCGACCGGAATGATATAAGGTTTATTTCCCTTATCCGTTACTTCTTTAGCTACTTTCTGCATTTCCTCCATCAGGTCCGTCCCATTAGGCACGATCTTGACTTTTTCAGCACCCAGTAAATGATACAGAAAATAATTACCATTAAAATCTGGCTCAGAATTTGTTAGACCTTCTTCCAATACAAGAATACACTTCATTTTCTCTTTAACGGCAGCAGCCAGTGTTAAGCGGCAATGATTTGATTGAATACCTCCACATGTAATTAACGTATCCGCTCCTTTGTCTAATGCATCGGCAACAAGGAACTCTAGTTTTCTTGTTTTATTTCCACCAGCTGTCAGCCCAAGTAAATCATCTCGTTTAATATAAATGGAAGGGCCCCCAAGAACTTCAGAAAAATGATGTAATTTCTCAATGGGAGTATATGTTGGTGTATATCGCTTCCTGGGGAATTGTGCTAAATTCATATTATTTCTCCTCCTGTATTCTCTGTTTAAGACTAGCCCAATGAGAAAAGAGAATATCAATCTGATATTCTCTTTTCAATACTTATGATTAAATCATAGCAAACGCTTCGATTTCAATCAAAGCATCTTCAGGTTAACGAGCAAAGCCAAGGAAAAACCGTTGTTGTTAAGCTAACGAGGCAGATTAATTGAAAGAAGAACAAGAAGTATCGTTACTGATAAGCCGCTTGTTCTTCTTTTTCTATGTTTAGTTTTCTGTGATGGACATAAAGCCTAAAACAAGTAAAAATGTACTAATCAAATTATAACAGTTTTACAGGTACACATATTTCGCAATAATCGTTGTTAATCATATCACCTGTGTATCTTTCTAAAATCGGTTTGTTGTCAATTTGATATCCACTGTTGTGTAAAGCTGGAAAAATTTCAGCCCATGCTTTTTGAATATCTTCTGCTGTATGTTTGACTTTGCAAATAACATATTTTCCACCAGAAAGTTCACCTTCACAAATTGAATCATCAATTTGATAATCCTTTGAAATCACAATTCAAGCATCATATCTACAGTTATCAGGAAGTGTTGTTTCAGGGTTATCTTGTGGAATTCCAAGTATTATTGCCGATTTAACAAGATTTTTATCCTCAGCCCATTTCTTTAACTTTTTCATTGCTAGAATGTTAGCAGGACCATATGGACCAACTTGTCGCACATATGCAATGCGATATTTTGGAAGAGTTTCGACTTTAATATTCATAGTTTCTTTTTCCTTTCTCCAATAATATTTACTATATTTCGAATGCTATTATGATATAAAAATATAATCAATAATTTTTTTAAAATTGATAATTTTCTTATTCAATAAACAAGATCTTTTTTTGAAAAAGATCTAAATCTCTAGGTCGATTAAAATCTCATTAAAAGCCAGGGATTTTTCTTCTATTAATTTATCCAGTTTCTTCACATATGGACTTAAGAAAAAGGCTGCCCCACTTTTCAATTGGGTGCAGCCCTGTTTCAACTTAAATTCATTTCATAATAAGGCTCTTCCTGATTTGTATCATCAAACCATTTCATACCTTTATATTCAAACCCGATTTTTTCTAAAATTTTCAGTGAACCCACATTTTTCGGATCAGCTGATGCGTAAATATTCATTACTCTCGGATGTTTTTTTGCAAAATCAACACATGCTCCTGCAGCCTCTGTTGCGTAGCCCTTCCCCCATGCGGATTTAGCAAAATGGTAAATCAATTCAACTGTCTCCTGTGTCGTTCTTACATTAAATCCTGCTGCGCCGACAACCCCTCCTGACTCCTTTTCTATAACCGCATAAACCGAGAGACCTTTTGTCTCGTGGCAAGATGCATATGCTTCCAGCGCTTTATCTAGATGCTCGTAAGGAATAGCGCCGAAGCAATGCTCCATTACTTCCTCATTTCCCCAAAATGCCGTTGCATCCTCTACATCGTTTTTTTCAAAAACCCTCAACAGCAGCCGCTCCGTTTCAGCAATCACATTCATATTGAATCCCCCTTTTCCTCCGTTTTAAATTCTTTAACCTTCAGGTGAATTGGTTTTTCCACTAACCTGACCTTTAACTCGATAAGAAAAACGCCTGCCGCCGCTGCCATTTTGTTAAACTCTAGCACCCGTTATTTTAAGTGCAATTCTTTACAATCTGTTTAGTTAATCTAAATATTCTAACGACAAAACATTAAAGAGTGAAACCCTGCATACGTTTTGCGTATTCCTATTTTGATTTTTAAAAAATTTAAAGATGCTCTAAAAGGAAATATTTAGTTTCACTGGGCTAAGCTGTTGCCTATATAATGTTTTGAAGAGTTAAAAGGGTGGTGTCTTCCAAATGTTACTTACGGTCATTATCATCATCGCGATTATAATTATCATCTTTTGCGTTATAGACGTTGAAACGTTCCAGAATACACTTGTAAGGAACGTTGAGTTTGCAGCAAGCGGTGGAGCGCCGACAATAGATACAGCGTTAGCGGCAGCAGCAATAGACCAACAAACAGCACTTGTTAACCAACAAACATCACTTGTTGACCAACTGATGATGGTTATAGATAAATATATGACTAATGAGAATAACAGAACTTTACAAACAAAAGAAAAATCCAAGTGTATAGTGTAACCGTTGAAAACGAACGGTAACCTACAGAAACAGGATCCCTGCTGCTTCTATAGTTTTGGAGTTCTAAGCTGTTCCCTACTCCGTTATTAAAAAGGGAATAGCTAGACCTGTTTCTTGTTGAACTACTCCTCCCAAGTAGTAAGACCATACTTCGACAGACCTCTTATTAAGCTATCCTACCCGTTAGCTAAATAAAAAAGTTAGTAAAAAAGTGTTACTGTTTAATGCAGAAACGCACCCATTTGTTTAAGTTACAATATTCCATAATCTGGCTAAAATTACTTAATAATAAAGAATTAACTCTGTTTGTTCACGATGGTTTCATTTTCAACGCTTCTTTTAAAATATACAATGAGAGTTCATGATCATTCATCACGTATGGAACTTCCTCTGGTTCGACCCAGATACGAGAAAGTGTTTCATTTTCACGAAGAAAAGGAAACACTTTCTCAATATCCATTCTATAAAATAATTGATAACCAATCATTGGATATGGACCATTCTGTAAAAAGTTTTCATTTTCTCTATGATTTACTTCAATCGCACCAATATATTTTACATCTCCAGTAACATATCCTTCTTCGTAAACTTCTCTAAGAAGTGCTTCTTCAGGATTTTCGCCTAACTCAATATGACCACCTGGAATGTTAAAACCTCTCTCTTTAACTTGAACCAATAAAACTTTACCTTCAGCAAAACAATAACTATGAACACTTGTTATTAATTCTCTTTTATTTATTTCTTTGTAAGGAACCCACTTAAGACAAACTTTGTTTCCTCCCCAATTCACATAAATTTGATTGCTCATAAAAAACCTCTGATATATTGTATTTTTTTCCATTATTATTTCTCTAATAGAATAAAAATCTCCTTCTTCCCCTCCCTCTATATAGAAAAAAGAGCTGCCACCGCAACTCATTAGTTAAACAAAAGCATCCGTTTGTATCTTCCACAATGACCCGCACCCTAACGCCGTTTTTGGCAAGCAGATCGTGGAAAATTCTATTTTTCTATGAAAAACTGCCTATTCGCTCATCAATCTCTCTGCCATTTCAGGAAAGTCAATAAACGGATTCCGGTTTCCTTGTAATTCAAAGATGGCCAGGTTCCTATGCTTTTCATATAGGGACACTGGAAATTGCATATGCCAATTCATTAAAACACGTAGGTTCACATAATCTTTATTGATGATCCCTTGATACCGGGTTAAAAAATACAATGTGGCCCTTGCTACAATTCCCTTTCCGTACTCTGGTTCAAACTTTCCTTCATCTGACTTTCCACAGCCTTCCTTAATTCCTAAAGTAAGTTTTTCCGGAACATATTCAGGAAAATCATCATAAGGATTGTTTCCGCGTCGGCTGTTACATGCGGGTTCACAGGAAAATAAATGATGCAAATCTCCTCTCATTGGTTCTTGCTTCTTAAACCATGATTGAGGTACCACATGTTCGCAATTTAAAGTCATTTCATCAGATAAACTAGTGATGTTCCCGCTTGCTGTAAGTTCAAGAATACGAATGTCCTCCTCAATGGCAGCGAGCGGATCCATTCCTTTCCCGGAATAGATACTTTTTAGTTTCCTATTCTCCTGAAGATCAACCCACGGATAAACATAACGATGAGGAGAGTAATTTAGCTTATTTCGGTGCGATCTTTCTAATAAATGATGAATACTGTTTTTGTCAAATGATGTATTTTTATAGTATGATTGTTGGATTCCCAAATCCTTTTGTTCCTCATAGTAGCTGCGGTTATTGCTGTATTCCAAATAGGCTGCCATTAAGTTCTCCCGTTCTTTGGCCAATAATTCCATCCGGTTCATCATAACCTCACCTCTCTAGGGAAAAATAGTTTTCATAGAACTAGAAACAGAATCAACCTTTAGCTATTTCTTATGTCCACTTGCAGGATGAAATTGAAGCCAGCTCATGATGTTATTAATAGTTTAACAATTGAAAATTTGATTTAATAGCTACTTATGGGGTGTTTTATTGCATAAAAGTGCCTGCCACCACTCGGAATTTGTCGAATTTAATTCGACAATTATCGGGTGGTGACAGGCACTATTTTATTTTTGAACCAGTTCTAAAAACGAGCAAATCGTTAAGATTCCTTTATCGAAGTTTTCCAAATGAAAATGTTCATTCGGAGCATGAAGATTTTCTCCTGGTAAACCAAATCCCATTAAGACAACGGGAACATTTAGTGATTGGCTGAAATCCGAAACTATCGGAATGGAGCCGCCTTCTCTTTTGTAAACAGGTGATTTCCCATACACGTTTTCATAGGCCTCGGCAGCTTTTTGAATCATCGGACTGTCAATCGGGATTAAAAGTGGATTTCCCGCATCACCAAGAGACACTTTTACCGAGCATCCTTTTGGTGCATATTCTTCCAAATGCTTTACAATCAATTCCTGAATCTTTTCGGGATTTTGATTATTGACCAGACGGCAGGTTATTTTGGCATGTGCCTCGTTAGGGATGACGGTTTTTGTTCCTTCCCCTTGAAATCCGCCCCATAGGCCGTTTATTTCTAATGTCGGCCGGGAACTGATTCTCTCGCGGTAAGGATAATTTTGTTCTCCTCCAGTCAAATCCGTTAGCCCTAACGACTGTTTTAGCTTTTCTTCATCAAACCCCAATGCAGCAATCTGTTCCTTTTCAAATTCTGTCAGTTCTACGACATCATCATAAAAATGGTCAACATTTACTTTTCCGTTTGCATCATGAAGGGTAGAAAGCAGCTGTATCAATAGGTGGTTGGCGTTCTGGACTCCTCCGCCGAACATGCCCGAATGCAAATCAGAATTAGCCGTTTTAAGGGAAACTTCCAGTGCGCATAGCCCCCTTAAAGAACAAGTGATGGCTGGGACTCCTTTGTCCCACATATCAGTATCAGAAATAATGACCACATCACAGGATAGTTTTTCTTTATTTTCGGATAAAAAGTGTAGAAGATTGGGACTTCCAATCTCTTCTTCCCCTTCAATACAAAATTTTATGTTCACAGGCAACTTTCCATCTAATTCCATTAAAGTTTCCACTGCTTTAATATGGAGGAACATCTGTCCTTTGTCATCAGTTGCCCCTCTGGCAAAAATCTTTTCATCACGGATGGTTGGTTCAAACGGAGGCGTTTCCCATAAACCAACAGGGTCAACCGGCTGTACGTCATAATGGCCGTACACTAGGACTGTTGGAGCATTTTCCTGATGAATCCAGTCGGCATATATAATAGGGTGACCTTGTGTCTGGATGATTTCAACATGTTCCATTCCAATGCTTTTTAATTTGTTGGAAATCCATGAAGCTGCATTTTGAATGTCCTCTTTATGTTCAGATAAGGAGCTAATGCTTGGAATACGAAGCAATTCTTTTAATTCCTCGACATTTTTATCATAATTACTGGATAAAAGCTCGGATAGTTGACTCATGTTATCACCTTTTCTATTTTTATTTTCTATTCTATTTTATACAAAAAAATGGAGAAAACCCACTATCGACAATGAAAATGTAAGAGAGTAAATTGGCACACAATAAATTCTATGAGAAAAATTTCAGAGATGATGTTTTTGTATAAACTATGAAATAAATGTCCATCCTGTAGCTATATTAATGGATTGGGAGAGTGGGGAAACGTGATGGTAGAGGGATTATCTATGAGCACTGAAGAATTAAATAAAATGATCGCAGTGAAAAAAATGGATTTAGAGGAATGCGAACAGGAGCTTCATAATCGATACTACCCATCAGTGGTAAGAGTAGCCATGATGCGTTACATATCGGAGCTGCGACACCAATTAGAAATGTTCAATTCTGATGATTTAAAAAAGATTGAGAATGGATAAAAAGAAGTACCCAGGTCACTATTTTCAATAAAATACGTAAAAGCCGCTTCCGGGTACTTTTATTATAAATTAATCAACTTTATTGTCACCCTACACAAGTAACAGCAAGTTTTAAGCACTTTTATTACTCAGTCAATTCTAAGAGATTGCCTTCAGGATCTTCTATCACACTCTCATAACAGCCGTCTCCAGTGACGCGAGGCCCATTAACAAGCCGGTAACCATCATTTTGTAAGCGAGCTGTCATCTGATTAACGGACTCCCTGCTCCCCAAGGATATTGCAATATGAGCCCAACCAATCCTATCGTCCTGATTCGGCTTATCCATGCCTGACTTACGCATAATCTCTAAACGTGCGCCCCCGTCAAACGTTAGAAAATAAGATTCAAATTCCTTATCTTTATTATGATACTTTG
Source organism: Neobacillus drentensis (assembly GCF_036965245.1). Taxonomy (GTDB): domain Bacteria; phylum Bacillota; class Bacilli; order Bacillales; family Cytobacillaceae; genus Neobacillus; species Neobacillus drentensis_G. Next base: position 2,593 of record NZ_JBALPG010000120.1, on the reverse strand, counting down.
AGTTTGCATTCCCATTAAAGTACGTTACATAAAACGTCTTCATAGCTTCTAAATCTTTGACCCAGATTGCCACATGCTCTATTTTCATCTCGCTCCACTCCTCAAATGTAGTTATATTTCTACCTTAAAAAAATTCTTGCGGGGTTTATCCCACTACTACCTATCAACCATGAACATCTACATTAATTAATCAATAAAAACCCTTTAATAGTTAAATTTCGGTGAAGTTTTTATTTTTTACACTTACTAGTCCGTTTCTATTCAATATGGCATTTAATTTTTCAGAACCTAGGAGCAATATTGCAACAAATCCTGCAATAACAAACGGGAAGATTCCTATTGTTGAGTGTGCTGCAATGAAACCAAGAAGAGGAGGCAGGAATGTACTACCTGTATAAGCAACAGCCATTTGATACCCCATAATTGTCTGAGAATGTTCCTTCCCAAATCGTATTGGTGTTTCATGTAACATACATGGGAAAATAGGTGCTAATCCTAATCCAATCATGATAAAGCCAATAAGTGAGAAAATTGATGGCAATGATAAAAATAAAAGTGTCGTACCAGTTAATGCTGTTATTTGCCCTATTCGAATAAGAGTACGGTTACTTATTTTTAAGGTAATAAAACCTGTAATAAATCTTCCTATTGTTATTCCCGCATAATACAAGGAAACCCATTTTGCGGCTACATCTACGGATAATCCTTTAACATTTACCAGGAAACTACTTCCCCAAAGTCCCATAGTTGCTTCTGCACCACAATAAAACAAGAAAGATATCAAAGCTAGCTTAACTCCCCTAATTTGCAGTGGTTTTAGATTTTTAGCATTTGCTCCATACAATCCACTATTTGTATTTTCTGGCTCTTTAGTTGAGATGACATTGCTGCTTCCCCCAACCTTATTCCATAAAGGCAAAGTGAAGAAAAGAATGACGACTAATGCAAACTGAAGACCGGCGATGGCAAGATACCCGTTTCTCCAAGAATGTTGCCCTGAAATAAACTGAGCCATAATTACAGGACCGAGTGTAGCCCCAACTCCCCAAAAACAATGAAGCCAACTCATGTGGTGTGCTTTGTAATGTGTAGCCACATAATTGTTTAACCCCGCATCAACTGCCCCTGCACCTAATCCAAGTGGTATGGCACAAATAAATAACCAAACAAGCGAAGGAGCAAAATGAAAACCAATCAGTGCTACAGCTGTCATCAAACAACTGAAAAATGTTACAATGCCAGTTCCAAAGCGTTTAAGTATAGCTCCGCTAGCAAAACTTGAAATGATCGTTCCTCCTGCGATTGTCATAAAAAGTAATCCAGCAGTCTCAAGCGGTGCTCCAAAATCCGATTGCATCATAGCCCAGGAGACTCCCAACAATGAATCAGGTAAACCCAAGCTGATAAAAGCCAAGTAGATAATTAGTAAAAAGAAAGTAGCTATTGATTACCCCTCCATTAAATTTTTAATATAGGCATGGATGTGTCTTAGCTGCTTATTCCGGTGATCATGAGATCAAGACCAAGACTTTGTAATCCAAATAGATAGTCTTGTTTCCAATCACTCATTATAAGTTCTGGAAGATGTTCTACTGGAATATACATTGAGCTTCGTTTTACAATTTGGTCTATGATAAACTGGTTGACTTCATCATCGCAAAAAATGATTGCATGAGGGTTAATGATAGCTACAAATGAAGCTACTAACCTGCTAATGGCATCAATCTCATATTCCTCACATATAAATGCTTTCTTAGTCTCGTTTCCATTTTCCAATACCTGGCGAAAATTTCGGTCATCATACTGTGGAACGAATGAAACCTCTCCTGAAAAATTAGTGCTACCTCGTACCACAACTCCATTTACCATAATTCCAGCACCTGGACCATTTTGACCTGAATATAAATAGATTAGAGATTTATTTTTCTTAGTTCCCTTACTATCGTGATATCCAAGCACTGCCGCATTCATATCGTTCTCTATTACAACAGGTTTTGAGAAGCGATTTTCCAAATATCCCTTCAAATCAAAGTTTTGAAGATGCTCATACCCTGGTATATAAAAAATCCGTCCATTATCAACGGAACCAGGTACACCAATGGCTATAGAACAGATTTTCGGATGTTTCTCTATTATCCCTTCAACACACTTGGTTAATGAATCTAAATTAACATCTACTAATACACTCGAGGTTTTTCCAACATCCTTCACTTCTCCTAAACAGTTAAAAACAATATAATTTGTCTCTGTTCTCTCCAAAAAGATTGCCAACCCTAACATATACTCCGGATTGTATATATATCTTTTTGCCCTTCTTCCACCACTCGAATCATCAAGGCCAACCAAAATAAGTTCCCCATCTTTTTCCATCCGAGCTAAGAATTTACTTATTGTAGGGAAACTAATACCTAATTTATCGCTAAGTTCAACTTTTGTTGCACTTCCTAGTTCTAATATAGATTTACGAATTCCGCGAAGGATTACCTTCCTCATCGATTTTGGAGTAGCATTCACAATGATCACCACCTTTTAAAATGGACTTATTAAAGATATTTAATAAGTATCTAACAAAAAACTTATTAAATATCTTTAA
>NZ_JBALPG010000119.1:0-18041 GCF_036965245.1 Neobacillus drentensis | reverse complement strand
GCTGCATGGATGGCTAACGGGGTGCTATAGTTGAACAGCGAGGGTTGCTGCGGCAGCCCTTTTTCTTATTCCACTAACGGAGCAGGTTAGCACAAGAAGAAGAGTCTAGTCGAAACGTAAACGAATCAAAATTGGGGATGTATATGCTATACCTTTGCCTAATGGCAAATATGCTTTCGGTAGAATATTTAAAGATCCTGGTATAGGAATTTATAAATATATCGGAGAAAATATTGAAGACATTCCAAAGGATGAGGAGTACCAATTTATTGTTGGTTTATATGAATATGTTCTAAAATCAGGAGATTGGACAGTTGTAGAAAATCGCCCTTTTAAAAGTGATGATGAAGCAATCCAAATCCACAAGTAGTACTTCTTTTTCTTCACTAGGAATTCTCCATGTCTTAACTTCATCAATTATCTTTTGAGGAGTTTATACACCGCCGGTTATTATAGCGTTTCGAGTAAGTATTGGAAACACGAAGAGAGGGGCTTCCATGTTGCCTAATTCAGGGAGATATACTCTTATGTTAAATTTGATAGAGTAAAATATGATAGAGTAAAATTAGTATAAAGAGAATTTAGATTATTTTTAAAAAAGTACAGGTGAAGAAGGAGAATGTGCAAATGAAACTAGAGGGCAGCAGAGTTTTTCTTAAACCGCTTGAAAGTGTGGATGCAGAAAAAAGCTTACAATTAGAGGTCAGAAATCGCATGTTTTTTGAGGAGTATTCCATCGATCGCGAAGAATCCTTTTATACTTTGGAAGGACAACTGGAGCGGATTAAAACGAACCAGGAGAATATAAGTCAGGATCAGTCTTATTCATTTGGAATTTTTCTAAATGAAAGTAAAGAGTTAATTGGAAATATTGGATTGTATAAGGTGGAGCGTGGTCCGGCGCAGAGTTGTATCGTTGGCTATGTCCTTGACAAGGAGCATAATGGAAAAGGATATATGACAGAGACAATCAGGCTAATCGTTGATTATGCTTTTACTGTGCTAAAGCTGCATAGATTAGAAGCGGGTGTTGAGCCGGATAACTTGGGTTCCATCAGGGTCCTGGAAAAATCGGGCTTTCTTCAAGAAGGCATTGCCCGAAAAAATATCAAGATAAATGGAAAATGGACAGACCATCAGATCCTTGCGATTATAAATGAAGATATATAAATGATAAAAGGATCAAGTATTTCATGAAACAGGGAAATGCTTGATCTTCGGACCAAATCAGTGATTTGGAGAAGTTTACATGCTGGAAAAACCGATGAAAAGCATCGGAGAGTTGTACCAAGAACAACCTGTTATTTACCATCAAACAGATCTTCTATCCATCGGATCATCTGTTTGGACCTAATGATCCGATGGCTTTATTATTTTGAATCATAATTACTCTTTTGTTTCAAATAATGAAACTTTTTCCTCAATACGGTACAGATACAGGATGGCACGGTCCTGCTCTAAAAACAAGTCTATCCACCTCCTTCTTGTATCATTGATAGTATTTCAGGTGAATATTCCATTTACCATAAAGGGGAAATTCGAAGTGCAACAAAATCGGAATGTGAAGGATTAGAAGTAGCGGCAGTTTGGGCGGATAATCACATCATTGATAGAATTATGGGCGATGATAAGGGGCACAGAGATGATAAAAATTAATTTTTCCTTTTTCCACTAACGAGTGCTATAGTTCAAGATTGGGTTGCTGTCGCAGCCCTCTTCCTTCTTCCACTAAAGGGGCAGTTTACTTCAATAAGAGAGAAGAAGAAAATGCTAGTTTTTTATTCTTCTTCTACTAAAGTAAAAGGGTCAATTATTTTTTTTTCATGAGAAGATAACACGATATTCGTTGAGGGTGTACCGTATTGCATTGAATCATCAATAAATTGTTCTAAACTCTCCACAGAATACGTTGCTAATTTGACAATATAACTTATTTCTCCTGCTACTCTGTAGCACTCAAGTACATCTGGATGGTTATAGCAAAAGTTCGCTAATGCTTTACAATCCTTAGATTCAAATAATACAATTGCACAAATTGGGCGGTTCATTTTTTTTAGAGCGACATGTGCATGATAACCTTCAATAATTTGTTGCTCCTCTAGTTTACGTACACGCTCAATTACCGACGGAGAGGATAAATGAACAACTTCTGCAATTTCCTTCATTGAAATTTTTGCATTTAACTGTAATATCCTAACGATTTTTTTATCAATTTCATCCATATGTTCTCCCACCTTTTTTTATTAAATAGACTAACCTAAATTCTTAATAAATTAAAGATAAATAACCTAAAATCCTTCTTAAACTTATGTAAGAGTTGTCTTTACTTTTATAAAATAAGGGAATAAGGAGGAGATTTAACGATATGAAAAAAATTTTATTATTGTTGGCTGATGGATTTGAAGCAGTAGAAGCTAGTGTATTTACAGATGTGCTAGGTTGGAATAAATGGGAGGGAGACGGTTCTACTGAGGTCGTGACAGTTGGTCTTCGGAATAAATTAACTTGTACATGGAATTTTACTGTCACACCCGAAAAAACGGTCAATGATATTCAATTAGATGAATTTGATGCACTTGCTATTCCAGGAGGATTTGAAGAAGCTGGTTTTTACGAAGATGCCTTCAGTACGCCATTTTTAAATGTTATCCAACATTTTCATACCAAGCAGAAGCCGATTGCTAGTATCTGTGTTGCATCATTAGCACTTGGCAAAAGCGGAATTCTTACGGATAAAAAAGCCACCACATACAATCATCCAACGAGTAAACGAAAAGAGCAGTTAAAGAATTTCGGTGCAGTTGTACAAAATGATTTAATTGTTCAGGATGGAAATATTATTACTTCTTCAAATCCAGGTACAGCTTTTGATGTTGCATTTTTATTACTCGAAAAACTAACATCTAAAGAGAACGCAGAGCATGTAAAAGAGCTTATGGGATTTTAAGAACAATTGTGAATATTGTACTTTAGTAAAAGGGAGCGTTAATTAAACAACGGGGGTTGCTGCGGTAACCCTTTTCCTTATTAAATTAACGGGAGTTTAGTGCAAGAAGGATTCGTAATAGTAAGTGGAGAATAACAATTTAAAAAGTTAGAATGAGGTGCAGTAATGATTGGTTATCAGTGTTGTTTCTGTGGAGAAGACATTGAATCAAATGAGGCAGACGTATCTTCGTTAATATTAATTACGAATTGGGATAAGGAAGATAACCAAGACCAACAATTTTTTTGTCATATTGAATGCTTTAAACGGAGATTAGCCGAGAATGTTCCTGTCTTTTTACCATAGGGCATATTCAACTAACTGGGCAGGTTAAATGAAGAAGGCATATTGAAAGAGATTCTATTTTATGTTAAAATTTGGGAAATAATTAATGAAGGTGAAAATATGAACTTAATTAGGGGATGGGGGTTTATCTCTTCATTAACACTATATGCTCTAATATTTTTCTTCTTTCCAATTATATTTGGAAATACTCCTGTAAATTTGTTTGACTTAGGTAGCCGTGATGGAATTTCAAATTTATTTATTAACCTTATTTCATATGGAATTATTGTTATTATTATTGCTTTTATTCCAAGTTTATTTATTGTAAATAAGAAAAATTGGTTAAGGGTAAATTTAATTGGTACAGTTGTTGCTATAATACTATTTTTAATAATTTCTACACTATATTTGGCTATTTTTTGGAGATAGATCTTCAACTAACGGGTGCAATACTTGAAGACCCAGCTGCTATTTCTTGGAGGCTTTCTCTTCTAATGGAGGAGGATGGCGAAGAAGCCTTAATAATTAAACTGAAGAATTAAGTAAAAACTTTATGGGGAAGTATACAAATTTGGCAGAGAAAAGTTAATAGGTAAGCACCTTACAAGTGCTTACCTATTAAAACCTCATCCAGAGAAATGATTCTATGCTTTAACTCTTTATTCGAATCTAAAACACCTATAACAATTTGATTTTCTTCTGTTATTGTCGCATATCTGAAATGTTCATCCCCATTAATGAGTAAGGTTGTTACCTGTTTTGCCTCCATCCTCGGAAAGACACTTTCTATGTACTCAAGTGGTAGAAAATCATCTAATCCTTCTGTTGGTCTACCAACCCATTTAAATAGGAAATCTTTGAGTGTAAATTGCTCAATCATAGATAATTTTTTTTTGAATTGTAGTTCATCCAAGGTTACTGTTTTCAGCTTAATCACTCCTCAAATTGTAAGTAAAGTTTATACTTTCACATTCTTAACATCAACTGTATTACGGTGACAGAATAATTACATTTTGATTTCGGGTTAAGGTTAAATTTATTAAATGTATTTTAGGTACTATTTAAATAGAAATCATTTTTTAAAATTGCTTCTTTCCTTGTTCAACTACCATGAAAACTAACTTCTGAAATGTTGGAAAATGGCAATACTAAAGAAGACGCAGCTCATTCGATTTTTTTTGGAGTAAGGCGCCTGATTTCTTTCGTATTTAGTATGAGGGATGGATCAAGATGCTTCTGTAATTGTCACTGTATAGCCTAGACTTTCCAGTCTTCGCACTGAGTGTCGTACAATGGATACTTGCTTTTGTTTATCAAAGTAGTCTTCGCCTAAGTCTACATACATTTCTTTTCTAGTCAAAAGATAATAAGCGATTCTTAACATGGCATGAGCGACAACAATGGCTGCTCTTTTTCTGCCTTTACGTGCTAGAGTTCGCCTATATAAGGCACCAAGGTAGTTTTTAGAGGCACCTACTGAATGAGCTGCTTCTGTTAAAGCAGATTTTAAATACTTGTTGCCTTACTTGGATTTAGTTGATTTTCGTTTACCAGCACTCTCATTATGTCCAGGTACAAGTGCTGCCCAAGAACATAATCGTGGTGCGCTTTGAAACTGGTTTTCAACATCTGTTCCAATTTCAGCTAGTATTTGTTCAGCCATTCTTTTAGCGATGCCAGGTATAGAATCAAGTCGTTCTATATCTTCTTGATAGGAACTTACTCTTTGGGCAACTTCTTGATCTAGCTTTTCAATTTGTTCTGTCAGGAAGTCAATGTGAGTTAGAATCGTGTTAAGCATCATACGTTGATGAGGATTTACATAACCTTTTAGAGCGAGCTCAAGTTCGTCCTTCTTCTTTTTCATTGTACCTCGAGCGAAGTTTGATAGTTTCTCAGGGTCGTCTTCGCCATCTGCGATAGCGCGAAGCATATCCTTGGATGAAACACCCATGATATCGGAAACCACAGAACCAAGTTTAATGTTCGCACCTTCAAGTACCTTTTGAATCCGATTATGTTGTCTGGCTCGTTCTTCAATAATGCTTCGACGGTAACGAACAAGTTCTCGCAGTTCTCGTTGATTTCGATCAGGAATGAAGCTTGCTTTTAGTAACCCATGGCGAAGAAGTTGGGCTATCCATTCGGCATCTTTCACATCCGTTTTACGACCAGGAACAGCTTTCATATGTTGGGCATTGACGACGAGAAACTCGATTTCCTCAGCCTCGATAAGATTTACAATAGGTTTCCAGAAGACACCTGTACTTTCCATTGCAACATGAGTACATCCATGTGACTTGATCCAATCAACTAATTTTAAAAGAAATACTGTTTTCGTAGAAAACGTTTGAATCTCCTTTCCTTCTGGAGTCATAATACAGGCAGTAATGTTGTCCTTATGGACATCCATACCACAAACTCGTTCAATGATTACTTCCATTGAAACCATCCTTTCTATGGCAATAAAAATAGGAGGCTGGTGCAAAAACCAGAAAAAGGATTAATCTACCATAAGTGCTTCCCGTAAGGGAGCGACAGTCTGTGATGCACCGTGGTAGTTGGAGTCAGACTAACGGGGGCTTTAGCAAATGATCATAGCTGCCAATTGTGGTAGCTTTTATTGTGCTAACAGGCAGATTAGATAAAAATTCCTAAAGGGAAACGCAAAAAAGGTCGTATTGTGCCATTCACAAGGAAATGTGAAATTCACTTAAAAGCATACTTAGAGACCCGGCCTAATGGTACACCTTATGTGTTTATCGGTCCAAGAAATAAAGACAGGCCCATTCATCCTGATACTGTCGGGCAATGGTTCAGGGCTTATGCCAGGGAATTGGGATTTAGGGTAACACCGCATGCCCTTCACCATACGTTTGCGGCCAATCTAGCCAAAAGGGGGATGCCGATCCACTGTATTCAAACCCTTTTAGGGCATGAAGAACCCCAACAACCCCGATTATATGCCCGATTATACAGTGATGCCCGGAAGGAAATGTACGATGAGTACATGTGAGAAGGCTGATATAAAGCCGGAAGGATCAAAAATGAAAATGAGTTCTAAAACTTATCCTCTTCCTCTATGCCCAAATCCCTTTCGTATCAAGGTATTTGGGCATTTTTTCATTATTAACATTTTCAGGTTAATTAATATTATGTTTTTTGTCGCCCCTTATTTTTCGAGTTGTATGGGTTGGACTCGGCAACGTCTGTTCTTTTTTTATTATCTTTTGTTCACCAAATAACGGATTGATATACTCCATTCTCTTCCTTTCCTTTCCCTCATTTTGGGCTTTAGCCTATGGACATTTTTCCACTTTTCCATTCTTAATAGATGTGCCAGATGCAGCTTCAATATCAGGAATTAACTATTTATATTAATTATTAAAAGGGGTGAATTATATATGAAGAAAATATCTTTAATAAGCACAGTTGCTATTGTTTTAACTTGTACGGGACTATTTTATTTCGCAGCTGATGGAGGAAAAGTAAAACAAGAAGCAAAAGCAAAAATTGCTGCTACGACTCAACAAAACAAGTCATCAAAATTGACTGAAATAAAGACTGTCGGAATGCATGCTGATTTTTCAAAATCCTATAATAGCGTGAAAGAATTAAAAAATGATTCTGATATTATAGTATTAGGAACAGTAGTTGATGTACAATATTTCGATTTCAATACTAATACATTTACGAAATCCAAGGTCCAAGTTGAAAAAAGCTTTAATGGTAAAGTAAAAAAAGGTGACTATGTTAATGTAATTGAAATAGGCGGTTTAACAACCAAAGGAAACCTACAAAAGTATGACCCGGAAAAAATAAATATCCCTGAAAATGAATTAAATGATACAGTTAAAGTTATCCTAGATGGAGCTCCATTAACAGTAAAAGGAGATAAAGTAGTCGTTTTTGCAAAGGAAGATACGGAGAATTTTTTCCAATTAAATGAAAAAGCATATATAATTCTTAATTCCTATCAAGGCAAATTTAATATTGATTATACAAACAACAAAATTAAACGCCACCATGAAAACGGAGAAGAAGACCAATTAGACTTGACATTAACTAATTTTGAAAAACAGGTAACTGAATAATGATAAAAGAAGGTATGAGCTTAATAGCTATATACCTTCTTTTTAATCACGGAACCCTTTTCCTATAACTTTATGAGTATCTTTGGATATAAATACAGCAATGTTTCCTCTTACTTGACTTTCTTTTGAAAGAAAAGTGACTACATATGCTTCTTTTCCATCATATGTTAGATCATCTAATCCACTTTGCTTAGTTACAACGCTTTCGTCAACTGTAGAATCTTTCCAATCCCCTTTAATTTCTTTTTTTTCGGAATCTGACAAGGAATTATAAGCCGTTTTAATAATTTTGAAGTTAGGGTTATTGTTATCATGACTAGAGTTATTTCCATTGCTTGGATTACAACTAGAAAGTATCAACATTAACAATAAAAAGAACAAGCATGAAGTAATCTTTTTCAATGTATGATCCTCCAATAATCTATAAAACTTATTTTTTGAAAATTTGCTCGATTAAATAATATCGTAATTTACTAATTTTGTACAGTTTTATAATAATCCAAATCAATCACCTCATTTACATATTTAGTTATGCTTATCCAAGAATGCTCGAACCTGACTTTCACCTTTAACAACATCCAGACCAACGACTGGATTCATTTTTAGTTCTCCTCCTCCAATATTAAATTGACGGTAACCCCTAATCTCTCCTTGTAGTATCTTAGCTTCGCTTGTTATACGAGATCATTGTCCCAACCAGCCCAAACATATTTCAACAAGTAGGGGTAGCACCACATAGCCATCAACCTAACAAAAATAAACTACCCCAAAACGATAAAATTGAGCAATTTGTGCAAAATCTTTGTTTTGGGGTAATTCTGAATTCTTAACTTGATGGACATGTGGCGGTACCCCTAACTGAAAATAAGTTTAACCGACCAGAAAATTTTTCAGCAAGTGACTTTTTTATTGACAATCTCCTTCCAACAATAGAAGGTAAGGAAGGGAGGATCCCATTGGTTATTAATGGGGATACAAGGGCGTTGGATGATATTTGCCAACATTGTTTTTTTGGACATTATTTACAAGAACGGACTTCAACTCAAGCAGTATTTCTTCTTGAAAAAGATATGCTACATACATATGTACCTCATTTACTTTTACCGTACGGTAAATCTATTCAAATTATTGAGCCAGTAAGTCTTAAGCAAAGACTTATTGAAGTTCTGTCGGAATTAATAAAATTTCATCAAGTAATATAACTTCCCTGACGTTAGCTGTCAGGGAAGTTATATTATAATAGGCTATATTAATTGTGAATGGAGCGTTATTGGATGCAAACAAAAAAAGTGTATCTTTATGTATTTAATACAATGTCAGACTGGGAATATGGATATTTGATTGCTGAATTAAACTCTGGAAGATATTTCAAAAAAGATTTAGCCCCTTTAAGAGTAGTTACAGTAGGAGCTAATAAAGAAATGATTACTACAATGGGAGGACTGAGCATACAACCAGATATTTCTCTTGATGAATGTACGCTTGAGAGTAAAGATCTTTTAGTCTTACCTGGAGGGACTACTTGGAGAGAAGATATTCATCAACCTATCTTAAGAAGAATTGGCGAAGCTTTAAAGCTTGGTACTATTGTTGCTGCAATTTGTGGTGCAACCGAGGCCATTGCGAATATGGGATACTTAGATTCTAGAAAACACACAAGCAATGACTTAGAGTATATCAAAATGGTCTGTCCTAATTACAAAGGAGAAAAATTTTATGAGATGGGACCTGCGGTATCTGGTGAGAATTTGATTACTGCATCAGGGGTAGCACCTCTGGAATTTACTTTGGAAGTACTGAAAAAATTAGATGTATTTACACCCGACTCATTGCATTCATGGTATAACCTAAATAAGACTCATAAACCTGAATACTTCTTCCAGTTAATGAATTCAATAAATAGCTGAACTAAAAATCAACTTAGCAGTTTTATATTAGTTCAAATAAAAACCATGCTTTAGACAATGTCAAAGCATGGTTTTTGTATAAAACTTAAATATGTTTATGGAAGTAAAAAACTTACAAAGCATTCCTGAAGTTTTTATAAATAGAATTGGTAACTAAATCTTTTTTAATCATATTGAATAACGGTGTGCTTTTTTTCTTTGGTAATAATGTTGGAATGATCTTCCATAATCGGGCGCGATTGTTGAACAACACAGGCAGAAATTGATCAAACTTTTTTATAAAAGATAAATCGTTAATCTCAAAAGTGGAATCCATTTTGATCAATCTTTTTTCAAAATGGATTCTTTTTATTTATCGTGAAATATGGGTTTGCGGGGTATTTCTGATCAAACTTTATTTCAAATCTACACCAGGCATTTCTATTAGTTATTATTTATTAACATGCTTTCGGTCCAAAATATGCTCTAATTCCCATCGATGCAATATTTGTTTCGTTTCTTACGCAATTAACGAGCATGTATCACATTTACATTTTGTAATGCCACTACAATAGTAATCATAATGAAGACTGCAACATGACGTGTAATTGGATCATCACCGCCATAATCTCCTATATTAACGCAGTTGCTACCACAATGTTGATAACCGCCGGGTAAACATCCATTGCTAGTTCGCCATGCATGGGCAGTCCAATCGCTATTGTTCTATTTTTGTAAGATGGAGTGCTCGATTCTTACCTTCTTTTGAATTATTCTTCAGTAGATAGGATAAAACCAAAAAATAGGGTCCCTACCATTTTACATATTTTGAGAATATTTCATCATTAAATTGATCAGCCCCATCCACATTTGAACTTTTAAATACTGGGGGGGTAAAACCATCTTCTATTAAAAGTTGTAGAGTTTCAACGATGAGAGCTTGAGCAAGGAAGCACCCAACGGCATCTGAAGTAGCTCCAGAATAGATGTCAGAGTTTGAGATTTGGAAACCAGCATCACCGATAAAAGCGCCGTTATCGAGTACTACATCAGCAAGTTCATATAGTTTTTTATCGCTCTGGTGTCTTGAGGTTACACTTTGAGAATGTTTCATGCTCGTCATAGCAATGACTTTTGCTCCTTTTTTCCTTGCCTCTATAGCCATTTCAACTGGTACAATATTTCTTCCTGAGTTTGATACAATCATAATTACATCTTTGTCTGATACTTCATGTAAATTTAAATACGACTTCGCAAGTCCTTCGATTCTTTCAAGATAGGTGCTTTTATTTGGGCGTTCATGCAACATTAGCTCTGGAGGTAAAATAGCTGTAACTAAGGCAAGTCCACCTGCACGATTATAAATTTCTTCGGCAATCATATGGGAATGTCCAGAACCGAATACATAGAATCTTCCACCTAATTTAACAGCTTTTGAGATGAGGTTAGCACTTTCTATAATGGCTTCTTCTTGAGTTTCTTGAACTTCCATTAATATATTGTTAAAGAATTTACTATAATCCGCAAATAATGATCCCATTGTTCTTCCTCCATTAAAAGTTTTTATTTTTGAATTTATTCCTGCGATAACTTTTTAGTTTTACCATCCATAACGATGAATGTCCCATCCTTTTTCAATTAGAGTTTGTTGGGAATACAATAACGTCTTGGATGGTATATCTTTCTCCACTGCAACTCCTGATCCGATAACGCAATTGCTACCTACTTTAGTTCCGGGCATATATAGACTCAAAATACCGGTACGAGTAAAGTCGCCAAAATAAACAGCGTTTCCAAATTCTTCAGGAATTTCTTTTCTGCCATTCACCTTTTGAGTTTGAGGCAGATCATCAAAACGAGTAATACCAACGGTGACACCAGCAGCGATATCTGTTGATTCACCTATGATTCCGAACACTTCACCAAAATGTATAAAACTAACGTTATCAAAGGTAATACCTCTAAATTCCGCACAATGTCCAATACGATTTTTACTCCCAATGACGCTATCGGGACCTATTCTGCAAAAGTTTTCTATGCGACAATGAGAACCTATTACTACGTTACCTTCTATAGTTACACCATTTTCAATTTTTGTATGATCTCCAATAATCGCATTTCCTTTTATTGTTACATATTTTCCTATTTCCACATGTTCTCCAAGCTTTATATATCCTTGAATATCAGCTGTCGGATGGATGTCACAAGTTTCAGGAATAACATTATGTTGAAGTTCATTTGTCATAACCGACAGTGCCAGATGATTAGCCTGCATTAGGTGCCAAGGCTTATCTATATCAATTACTCCATTTGTGATAGGATAGGATGAAACCGTATATCCTTCCTCTAATAACCATTGTAGACTTTGCTCAAATTCCATCTCGTGTTGCGGCATAACTCCTGTCGGTACATTTTTCATGAAACCTGGGTTATGGTGCAACATTCTCTTCAACACTTTCGTACTTAAAGCAAAGACGCCCATGATGCGCTCTTGTACATAATGAGGACGAGGGTGACCATAAATATTCTGAACGGTGTTTCCGGTCCCTTTGGAAATTCCAAACCAATCGGGCGCAAATTCATTTGTTATAGGTTTAGATAAAATGAGTGTATCTACATCATTAAGTTCTTTTTGATAGGCATCAACAAAACTACTTAATCTCTCAAGAGTAATAAATATATCCCCATACATGATCAACAAGTTTTCGTCGTTAACGAGGGACACTACTTTTTCTAAACTATCTGCAGTCCCCTCAGTTACCGAGAGTTCAATAGTTTCAACTCCTTCAATATCGTAAACAAGAGATTTAATTCTGCGTCCTAGATAACTAGTCACAATAATAATTCGGTCAAAAGACAAGTTCTTAAGATGGTTTACAAGATGAACGATATTTCCTTGGTTAGCTACCGGTAAAGCTGGCTTGGGCCAATAATCATTATATGGCCACATTTTTTTCCCTTTACCTGCAGCCAATATAATAGCAGTTTTCACATCAATCACTCCGTATATTTAATTAGTCAAGCTTTAATAAAACCCTAAAAAGTAATGTTTACGTCCTTTAAGTTGTTTAAATCTAATGGATGATATCCATAAAGATTTACACCTTAAGTCAAATTGTATACCTCCTTCGAAAATTGATATATACCAATCCCCTTTAATTATTATAAAAATATGTTTATAATGTCAATAGAATAATCTTAAATAAAAGGAATGTGAAAAATGGACAATAAAAAAACCCCTTTATATAAACAACTAAAACAGGGAATTATACAAAAAATTGAAAGAGGAGAGTTGAAACCGGGTGATGCGTTACCACCTGAAAGAGAACTTGCAGAATCATTCGAAATGAGTCGTATGACGGTGAGGCAAGCTATTTCAGAATTGGTCAATGAATATATTCTCATAAGGCGACACGGCAGCGGGACATTTGTAGCTGAACTTAAAATTCCGCATGGTAGGCGTTTAAAGAGCTTCAGTGAAGACATGCGCGCAAGAGGACTGTTGCCTGGATCCAAGGTGCTAGAAAAAACAATAATTGCAGAACCTCCAGCAAGCATCATTGCTGACTTGAGATCTGAGGGAAAACTTCTCATGCTAAAGCGTTTAAGATTGGCAGATCTGTATCCTTTAGCAATTGAAACAGTAATGCTGCCGATTGAAAAGTTCAATAATCTTGAAAGTAGAATCTTCGAGAACGAATCGCTATATCGAATCTTAGAGGATGAATACAATATAAAAATTACAAAGGCTCAACAAAAAGTTGAAGTAAGGATGCCAACTCCTCAGGAATCAGAATTACTTGAAATAAACTATACGGTACCCGTCTTTCACTTTAAACAGATAACCTTTGATCAAAATGATGAAATTTTCGAGGTTGCTCATTCAGTCTATAGGGGTGACAGATATGAAATAGAAACAGAAATATATAGCTGATCTATGACTACGGATCCAAATTGGGGATCCGTATTTTTTTTAAAATTAAATTGACAAAAATATAAGACAATTATAAAATTTATCTAAATTGGTTAATACCAATTTGATATTGGTACGAATAATATTTCAGGAGGTGATTTTAATAATGTCCAATAATCTTAAGAAAAATGCTATTAGTTTACCTGGAGCGATAGCTATGTCCATAGCTATCATGGCACCAGCAGCGGGTATGATGTTCGTTCCACAAGTAGTTGCTCAATATGCAGGATCATCTGTCCCCTTGGTATATTTCATCGCTCTAATCGGTTCGCTTTTTGTCGCTAATACTATTGTGCAATTTGCTAAACGGATAACGCACGCTGGATCTTTTTTTGCCTATAATTCTGCTGGGCTGGGTCAGACAATGGGATTTTTATCTGGTTGGTTGCTAATGAGTGGTTACTTTGTGTTTTATCCCCAAAACATCTTGGTGGCATCATTTTTTAGTTCGCAGATAATAACTCAACATTTAGGTATCAATATTCATTGGAGTTTATTTTCAATATTTTTTATTGTGATTATTTGGTATTTATCAACTAGAGGAATTAGTAGTTCTATGAAAGCTGACTTATATTTTGTAGGTGCGGAAATGCTAATTATCCTAATAGTAGTATTTGCTATTGTCCTTCAGGGAGGAGCAGACGGTCACACTTTTGAAGTCATGACTGCTAAGGGATCCCCAAGTGGTTGGTCTGGCATCTTTTTTGGAATGATTTTTGCAATGATGACTTTTATGGGTTTTGAGTCAGCAGCTACCGTAGCGGAAGAAACTTCTGACCCTAAAAAAAATATCCCGAGGGCTATTTGGGGTTCAGTAGTAGGTATGGGGCTTTTTTATATCATTGTAACCTATTCAATGTCAATTGGATTTGGTTCACAGAATGGGGATGAGTTTGCTAAATCAATACTGGCTATGGATTATTTAGCTTCAACTTACGTAGGGGATTGGTTAAGAATAGCTGTTGCTATTGCAGGAATTGTGAGTGCTTTTGCCATAAGTTTAGCATTGAACAATGCCGCAGTTCGCGTAATTTATACTATGGGAAGAGAAAAAGTTTTTCCTAGCAAATTGGGTATTACCCATAAGAAATACGCAACTCCCGTCCATGCAATTAATGCTGTTGGTATCTTGACAACTATAATAGCACTATTAATGGGCTTTATATTTGGTCCTTACCCTGTTGGGTATGGGATGCTAGGATCGTTTGGAACTTTGCCCATTTTACTTCTTTATGTGCTTGCTTCTATTTCATTAATTATGTTTATTAGAAAAAACCATCGGGACGAATTCAGCTTGTGGTCACACGGTATAGCCCCAATAATTGGAGCTCTTGTTATGTTATTGCCGATCTATGGCTCCATTTTTCCTTTTCCATCCTGGCCATATAATTTGGTACTCACACTAGTTTTGGTATATATCCTAGTTGGTTTTATTTTAGGGTTAGTCCTAAAAAGAAAAACGCAAAACCTTGTTCAGGATGTTAATAAAATTATTAGTTCAGATGGTTCCGAAAAATTGTAGAAAGGTGATAAAATGAGTGGTTTGTATGGAATAGTGGATATTGGAGGAACTAAAACTCTAATTGGAATAGCCACTGATGAAAAAATTATTGGCACACGTCAGTTGATGTCTAAAACTATAGAATCACCACAAATGCTGATAGATATTCTTATCAAAGAATTCGATTCATTAATAGCTCAAACGGACTGTAAATATAGAAGGTTAAGCTCGGTCGGTATAAGTGTTCCCGGTCCGCTGAATCGACAAGATGGAATTATTCATTTCACAGGAAATTTAAAGTGGTCCAACTTCAAGATTGTGGAAGAACTAAGAAAAAGCCTTGGTGATATTCCAATAATCATAGATGATGACGCTAATGCTGCTGGTATTGCAGAAGCGATTTATGGAGCAGGAAAAGGCTATAAGAATCAAATATATTTGACAGTCAGTACAGGTATTGGAGGTGCAATCATTATAGATGAAAAACTATATCATGGAAAACAAGATCTTGCTGGAGAAATCGGCCATATGACGATATCACCAGACGGACCACCATGCTCTTGTGGGAATTTTGGTTGTCTAGAAGCTTTGGCTTCTGGAACATCTATTTCAAACAAAGGGGAGCAATTGTTGATTCAAGAGCAATCCCAAGTATTATTAGAACTTGCCGGTAAGAATTCGGTTACTGCTGAAATGGTTTTTGAGGCCGTTAGATTGGGAGATCAAGCATGTTTTTCGATCATTCAACAAACTTGTCGGTATTTAGGTATTGGTTTGGCAAATATAATACAGATTTTCAACCTTGACGCCATCATTTTAGGAGGCGGAATTATGAATCAGTCAAAATTATTAATTCCATTAATAGAAAATGAAATGAATCAACGCCTGTTCAAAATTCACAAGGGTCATCTGGATATTAAATCGGCTACACTTAACGGACAGAGTGGTTTATGGGGAGCATGGCATTTAGCCAAAAACCTCCCTTCTACTGCGGAGAGAAATTCATTATGCCATTTTTAATAGTAAATGCTGATGACTTTGGTCTTTCAAAAGGAGTAAATTACGGAATTATTGATGCACATGTAAATGGAATTGTTACATCAACGACGCTTATGGTGAACATGCCGGCAGCAAAACATGCCTCAAGTCTAGCAAAAAAATATCCTTCTTTAGGTGTTGGAGTTCACTTTAACCTTACAGTAGGTAAACCTATTCATCTAAATGTTCCATCATTAGTCAATGATAAGGGATATTTCCATAGCAAGAAAGATGTTTTAAACAAAGCGAATGTAATTGAGATAGAAAATGAACTTAGGGCACAAATTAACGAATTTTTCACACTTGGATTGAGTCCCAGTCACATAGATACTCATCATAATTTACATGGCACAGAGCCAGTTTCTTCGATTGTAAAAGTTTTGGGTGAAGAGTATCAGCTGCCAATACGTCGATTATTTAAGAAAGAGCCTTCGATAAACGCTCTAGAGTTTTGTTCTAAATTTCATGATGATAATGCTTCTTATGAAACTTTATTGGATATTTTCGAGATTGCAAGTATGACCCCTTTAGAAATGATGTGTCATCCTGGTTTTGTTGATCAGCAACTTTTAAATCACAGTTCTTATAGCATACAAAGAATAAAGGAATTAGATATATTAACGGATCCCTTGACAATAACTGCAATTCAAAAAGCTAGGATTCAGTTAAGATCTTACAAGGACCTCTGATGGTAATGATATTGTCTATATGAAGTACTTTTCAATTTCTACATTATATTTTTTAAACCGAGTGGGGAGGTTGCGATATTGAACTCTTTTGGATTAATTTTAGTTAGCCATGGTTAAAAAGAAATAGTGACATCCAAGTTGAGCAAAACAATAAAATTATTAAATTGTTGGAAAAAGACACTAATCAATAAATCGGTGTAAATGCTTATTGTGCAAAAGTTGAAGATCTAGCTGCAAACCAGGTGGGTCTTTTTCTTATTCAGCTAACGGGCAGTAGAGTTGAAGAAGGAATTTATACTTTTTAGTCTAATTATTTTATACAGACGTATTAAAAGGAGGGATTTATATGAATATTACGATTCGTAAGATGCACTACGAAGATACAAAACAAGTTCAAAGCATAGCGAAAACAACTTGGAATGCAACATATGAGGGCATAATTCCCTTAGAAGTACAAAATAACTTCTTAAAATCAAATTACTGTGATGAAAGCATGAAACAACGTATAGAACGTTCTATTGTTTATGTTGCAGAAGTCGAGGGGAAAGTTGTCGGTTTTGCAAACTATTCCACAGTAAGGGATGGTGGAAAGGTCGAATTGGCGGCTATTTATCTTTATCCAGAATTCCAAGGTAAAGGGATAGGTACTGCTTTGATACAACAAGCGGTTAAAGAATTAAAAGGTATAAAAGAAATTTATATAAACGTCGAAAAAGATAATAAGATTGGCATGAACTTTTATGAAGCTAAAGGGTTCGAAATAGTTAAAGAGTCTGATGTAGAGTTCGATGGACATATCTTAAAACAAGTACGAATGGTAAAAAAAGTTTAATTATTAAGCTAACGGGTGCGATAGTTGAGGATCTAGCTGCCATTATGTAGCTTTTCTTTTTGAAGTAACGGGGTTACTTTAATAAGTGTTAAATTAAAATGGCTGGAAATCAATTAATGGAATATAATGTAAGGGGGAGGGGTGTTTTAATTTGACTGCAATTTGGTTTTTTATTATTTTTATTCTCGGCATTTTGGGATTTGCTTTAATAATCGACTTGAAACGAAAGAAAAACAATAATAACCCTCATATTCCAACCAATCCAAATGCTAAGCCTGGGGACAGTTCAAGCTATATGATGGGAGATAATAGATACACTGGTGGGGGGCAATAGTAACTGAATCCTTATTGAAGTAACGGGTGCAAGAGTTGAAGATCCAGCTGCCATTTTGGTGGCTTTTTCTTATTCCACTAAATGGCAGGTTAGTGCAATAACAAAAATGGATTACTATGGTAATATGAGGTAGTAGATGGGGGTGACTAAAATGAAAACGGTTCTTCAAGCATTTATTGGTTCGATTGTAATTCATTTAGTCTATATAGTCGGTATGATGTTAGTCAGTTATATAAAAACAAGAAACTACAAACCAGATATTGCAGGTGCGTGGATTAAAGTAGAGACACTTCAAAATGAGGTTGTGTTTTGTAAGGTTAATTCTCCTTTTCTTTACTTATTAAGATTTATAGGTGTAACAGTGATTTGCGGAATTATTATTTTTTCATATAAAAAGTTGTTGCACTACCATGAAAATTAAAT
>NZ_JBALPG010000118.1:0-12358 GCF_036965245.1 Neobacillus drentensis | reverse complement strand
TTTGTAATAAGGTTCGATCAAAATCCTGTATTTATTATGCAGGATTTTGTTGTTTTTATTGCATTTTAGGGGCAAGTTAGTGATAGAAGATGGAAATAAAAACAAATGATGGTATTTCAGTCATGCTCTAAAAAAGCGTGGATTCAGGACAAAACCAATAAAATATGTGAATAAATTCGTTGACTCTCCCCTTAGAGGAGGATTTACATTATGTTTTGTAATGTTTTTTAAAGGAGTAGAACAATATGCAAAAACAAAACATGACGTTAGCTATAGTATTAATGAATCTATTCATTGCCTTTTTAGGAATTGGCCTTGTTATTCCAGTTACTCCTACAATCATGAATGAGTTAAATCTATCTGGATCAGTTGTAGGCTATATGGTTGCTGCTTTTGCTGTCACACAGTTAATTGTGTCACCAATTGCGGGCCGTTGGGCAGATCGATTTGGGCGAAAAAGAATGATCATTAATGGTCTAATAATTTTTAGTATTTCAGAGTTTTTATTCGGAATTGGAAAAACAGTTGAGGTTCTTTTTATTTCTCGTATGCTTGGCGGTGTCAGTGCAGCATTCGTGATGCCAGCTGTAACAGCATTTATTGCAGATATTACAACAGTTGATACACGGCCAAAAGCGCTTGGATATATGTCGGCAGCTATTTCAACAGGTTTTATTATTGGGCCTGGTGTTGGAGGTTTTTTAGCAGAGATTGGTTCTCGTTTACCGTTCTTCTTTGCAGCAGGCTTAGGCTTATTCGCAGCCATCTTATCTATAATCGCACTTCGTGAGCCAGAACGAAATACTGAAAATAAAGAAGTAACAGGGCAAAAAACAGGGATTAAACGTATTTTTGTACCGATGTATTTTATATCCTTTATGATTATTTTAATCTCACAGTTTGGCTTAGCAGCCTTTGAATCGTTATTCGCTCTATTTGTCGATCATAAATTTGGCTTTACATCGAAGGACATTGCCATCATGATATCAGGCGGAGGCATTATAGGGGCGATTGCTCAAGTTGCCTTTTTTAATAACTTTACTAAATGGTGGGGTGAAATTCGTTTAATTCGTTACAGCCTAATTCTCTCGACCATACTAGTATTTTTAATAACAATCGTGAACTCATACTTTACGATTTTACTTGTTACAATAACAGTATTTCTTGGATTTGATTTAATACGACCAGCTATAACAACGTATTTATCTAGAATTGCCGGCAATGAACAAGGATTTGTTGGCGGTATGAACTCGATGTTTACAAGTATCGGTAATGTAATTGGACCAATTATTGGCGGGATGTTATTCGATATCGATTTAAACTATCCGTTTTATTTTGCAACAGTCTTGTTAGCAGTCGGTATCGGGTTAACCCTTGCATGGAAAGAGCCAGCATATCGCACAGCTTAAGAAATCTAAAAGCGTATTCTTTTTTTATCGAAAAGAATACGCTTCTTTATTATACTTAGAGTAAGGAAGTGATGGAAATGAAGGAAAAGCTTTACACAATAGGTGAAGTCTCAAAACTAGTGAATATCTCTATTAAGGCTCTTCGTTATTACGATAAAATCGACTTATTTAAACCTGCTTATGTCGATCCGGATACTAACTATCGTTATTATAAAGACTCACAAATTTATCTTCTGGATATAATCAAATCACTAAAATATATTGGTACACCATTAGAAGAAATGAAAAAAGTACAGGGATTAAAGAGAGATGATTTTTTCGCCTTTTTAACGGAACAAGAAAAAAATGTAAGGAAAAAAATAGATTTTTTATTAGAAATTGAGCAAATTATTGCGAATGCTAAAAAGGGGTTGCAAAGGCAGAAGGAATATCCTGCACTTGGTGAAGTGTTTCTTTCATATGAAGAAGAAATACAAATTATACAGACAAAGGCAGAAGGGATTGATCCGAAAAATATTTTAAATGCTTCTTACAGTAAATTGAAGAAATTTGCTGCGTCGACAGAAGGATTTAGAAACAATGGTTATGGTGCCATTTTCTCATATCAGCCTTATACACATATTGATGAAGTTACTTATCGATATTTATTTACACCTGTTTTAACAAATAAACAGATTTCATTACTTAGGCAGGATACGGAAGTTACAAAAATTCCACAAGGTAAATACGTATGTATTACGTTTAACAGCGTATTACCAGAAGATTACTTTTTTAACTTACAAAAACTACTTAATTATGTTGCAGACCATCAATTAACGGTTATCAGTGATATATATGAGTCTTTAATACACATTAATTATTCTCCGAATCAACAAGAAGAATATCTGGTTGAAATGAGAATACGAGTGGAAGAATCTAGGAACAAAGGAAAGTTGAAGGTAACAAATACATGAAGGTATACTGAGTTAACAAGGATTTTAGGTATTATTAATAGAAAAAGGGAGAAAAGAAATTAAAAATATAAAATCGGGGATAAGTAAATGACTCAAAATGGTATTGTTTTAGTGGTTAGTGTATCGATAATTAAAGACGACGAAGTTTTAATTATTAAAGAAAATAAACCTTCTGCAATTAATAAATGGAATTTTCCTTCTGGACGTATTGAACATAAAGAAGACATCCTCGATGCCGCCTGTAGAGAAGTAAAGGAAGAAACAGGGTTTGATGTGAAACTTACTGGCACAACTGGTATCTATAACTTTATTAGCAGTTCAAATAATCAAGTGATTTTATTTCATTTTACTGGTGAAATTACCGGAGGTTCATTGAAGATTGAAGAGGACGAAATTATAGACAGTAAATGGATTAAAGTATCTGAACTTAAAAAGTTTGATAATAATGAACTTCGTGAGGCAAATGTAATAAGGCAAATAGTAAATAAATTATTAAACCAAAAAGTTCATTCAATAACTGTTTTTAATGAACAATTGTGTAATTAAGGTAGGTCTCTTTTTTTCATAATCAAATATGATGTGATCAATCATCAATGAGTGGCTTCTGTTCCAGCTCAAATTACTCTAGCCATGTTCATTGGGACAATTGAAATTACATATGAATTTAAAGATCAGATGTATCAGGTAAAGAAAATTGAATTTAAATCAGAATAGAAAAAAGAGGTGATTTATATCTTGGACATCATATTTTGGATTATTATTATTGCGTGTTTTATCTTTAGTTTTGTTGGACTCGTTTATCCGATTATTCCTTCTGTTTTGCTAATTTGGGTTGGAGTGGTGTTATATCATTTTGGGGTAAATTCAAATGAGCTTACTTGGATAACGTGGACCATGTTAGGGTTATTGACGGTTTTTATTTTTTTAGCGGATTATTTAGTGAATCTTCACTTTGTCGATAAAGCAGGGGGATCTCAATGGGGGATGAGAGCTGCAACGATTGGATTAATTGTTGGAAGCTTTGTCATACCGCCTTTTGGCGTCATTATAGTGCCTTTTGCATTAGTATTAATTGCTGAAATGATACAAAAGAAAACATTCCAAGAATCCATTCAAGTGGCGTTTGCTACCTTAATTGCCTTTTTTAGCGGAACGTTTGCAAAAGCGATCATTCAACTTATTATGATCGGTGTCTTTGTATTTGGTGTGATTTTTTAAAATGCAGGTTTTTGTTTTATGAAAAGGCCTGCTTTCTTCATTTGGAGAATATTCTACAATAAATTCAATCAAATCCAAAGAATTTCCAATTAATATCCAATAAATGTCGTGTATATTGAAAAATAGGTTGTAAGTGTTTAGATTTAAGTCATAAACGCAAAAAATATGTAATAAGTAATTGAAAATATGTAGTGACATAGTACATTAAGAGGAAAGGCAGAAATTCTTTCAATAGATGGATATACATTTAATTGGTATGTATTATTTGCAAAGGGGTCAATGCAACTTGCTGACGATATAGGGAATATTGAAGAAATCAAAGGTGTAAATATTTGTGGATTTTGGTTTGAGTATTGAAATGGATTTGTTGTAGAAATGGAGGATTTTAGATGACACCAAAGCATATTGTTTCAGCAGCAGCGATTGTGCTAAACAAACAAAATGAGATTTTATTAATAAGAGGGCCACGAAGAGGATGGGAAATGCCTGGGGGGCAGGTGGAAGAAGGAGAATCATTGAAGGATGCTGCCATTCGGGAAACAAAAGAAGAGTCAGGAATCGATATTAAAATTACAAAATTTTGTGGGGTATTTCAAAATGTAAGTGATTGCATATGTAATACATTGTTTTTGGGAACGCCTGTCGGAGGAGAACCAACAACAAGCTCAGAAAGTCTAGAGGTAGGATTCTATCCAATTAATGAAGCATTAGAAATGGTCACTTGGAAAAATTTCAGGCAAAGAATTGAGTATTGCTTAACAGAAAAACTTCATCCTTTTTATATTGAATTTTAAAAATCTGGAGGTGTTTTATGCAGTTATTATTTTGGCCTTGTATGATTGCCTCACTTATTCTCTCCATAATTGCCCTAAGTACAAGAAAAGCTAAACTCCTTGTTATATCTTCAATCCTTATATTACCAATGTCAATATATTTGGCGGCTACACCATTTTTCCTGGTATGGGGGCTAATATTTCCACTCTTTTATCTTGGTGCGGCAAAGTTCATAACAAAGAAAATGATTTGGGCTGCCATTTTGTTGGTTATACCCAATCTTTTATTAGTTGGATGGCTGGGTTATGTTGTTTTAAATCAGTAGGTTGATAGTTTGTTGCTCGCAAATTGACCATTTTGTCTCCAAAAAATACTTTACCCAAATGTCCAGAAAATGGTAGTGTATTGGTAATCTGCTTTCGAAGGAGGGAAAACAAGTGATAAAGATTACGGGATCACAAACAGAAGCAAAGGTATTTTCAAATTATCCGCAGGAAACAGCGCTCGAGCAAATTCTAGAGCTGTGCAATCAGGCTTTTTTAAAGGATACTAAGATTAGTATTATGTCAGATTATCATGCCGGAAAAGGCTGTGTGATTGGCACAACCATTCAGTTAAAGGATAAAGTTGTCCCGAACCTGGTTGGCGTCGATGTCGGCTGTGGCGTGTTAACCGTCAAGCTTCAGGACAAAAAGGTTGATTTTAATAAGCTGGATAATGTAATTCGTACCTACGTCCCGAGTGGACAGGAGATTCATTCAGATGAGACAGTCGGGTTTATTAACACGAGTTTTCCAGCCATTCGAGAATTTAAAGCGGAGCATATATTAAGTGAAAATAAAAGCCTTCATAGCTTGGGAACACTTGGCGGCGGAAATCATTTTATCGAAGTTTCTGCCAATACCGTTGGCTACCACTATTTAACGATTCATACCGGCAGCCGCTATGTGGGGGCTAGGATTGCCACCTACTATCAAAAGGTGGCCATTTCAAAGTTTCGGCAACATGATTTAACAAATATGATTGAAAAATTAAAGGCTGAACGTCGTCAAAAGGAAATCCAATCAGTGATCCAAAGCTACAAAGAAAAGAACCCAGTCCTTCCAAATGATTTAGCATATTTGGAAGGTGAGGACTTCGAAAACTATATCCACGACATGAAATCAGCCCAAAGCATTGCAAAAGCGAATCGCGAAGAAATTGCCAGGGCAATTACCGATAATATGGGATTTGAAGAAATAGATCGTTTCGATACTGTGCACAATTACATTGATACTGACAACCTGATTTTACGTAAGGGGGCGGTTTCGGCGCAAAAAGGTGAACGCCTCATTATTCCAATCAACAAGAGAGACGGGTCAATTTTAGCAGTTGGAAAAGGTAATGAAGAGTGGAATTATTCGGCACCGCATGGAGCAGGTCGAGTCTTGAGCCGGACAAAGGCGATGAAAACCTTAAACATGGATGATTTCCACAATACAATGGAAGGCATCTGGACGACATCTATATCCGAAGAAACACTTGATGAAGCTCCAATGGCCTACAAATCAATGCAGGAAATTTTAGAAAAAGTTGAAGAAACAGTTAAGATTTCGAGCTTTATCAAACCAGTCTATAACTTTAAAGCGAGTGAAAAATATAATCCTGGTAGATATAAAAAATCAGAGAGTTAGAAAGGGAGACTTTAAAATTGGTCTCTCTTTTTCGAATTTCCTAGGTTTATAGAAACTACACGAATAAAAGCTTTATAATTAATGATGTTACGGCAAAAAGGTTATTAAGATAGGTCACACAGTGCCCGTTGAAGAGGAAAAAGGCCCGGAACGGTCACTCTGCGAGCGTCACAGTGCCTGTAGAAGAGGAAAAATCCTGTAACGGTCACTCTGCCGGAATTACAGTGACCATAGAAGAGAAAAATAGTCCCAAGCGGTCACTCAGGATTAGCCGAAATGATAAAATATTATATAACCTTCTACAAAAAAAGGTTTTAACAGAGAGAGTATGGAAAATAACCATATAGGAATGAACAGGTGGGGGATACCATGCAGAATAAGATTTTATTAGTTGAAGACGATTTGGCCATCAGTGATATGGTTAAGGGTCAATTTATCAAAGAAGGCTTTGAGGTAGTGTCAGCATTTGACGGAGAAGAAGCACTTGAGTTGTTTGCAAACGACATGTTTGATTTGATTCTTCTTGACTTGATGCTGCCGAAGCTTGATGGAATGGAATTTTTAAAAATAATCCGTGAGAAAAGCATGATACCTGTGCTGATTATGTCGGCAAAGGATGGAGACTTAGACAAAGCATTAGGTTTGGGATTTGGTGCGGATGATTATATCGCCAAGCCGTTTTCAATGATTGAGTTGACGGCAAGGGTGAAAGCAGCAATTAGAAGAGCGACTCATTATTCACAAACGGAGCAAAAGCAGGAGAAAAAGGTACTAACTGTAGGGGAAATTACCCTTGATTTAGACAATTTTTTAGCACAAAAAAGTGGAAAAGAGATCAAGCTGACAGCTAAGGAGTTTCATATTCTAAAACTGTTTATCTCACATCCCAGCCGTGTTTACACAAAGGCGCAAATTTATAGCTTAATATGGGAAGACGAGTATTATGGTGATGAAAATGTTATAAATGTTCATATGAGAAGGCTTCGTGAGAAAATCGAGGATGACCCGTCCAAACCGCAGTACATCAAAACATTATGGGGTATCGGCTATAAGCTTGGGGAGTTTTAACAATGGTCATTTTTTTATCCATAATCATAATCGGATTAGCATGTCTAAATTTTTTACAATATAAATCGAGAATTAATCATAAAGAAAATTTTACTTACATACATAAAAAGCTGAAGCAAATAATCGACGGAAAAACGGATGAAAAGCTTTTATTGCATACAGATGATGAAGATCTTAAACAAATATTAATCGAAATCAACCGTCTTTTAGAACATAATCAAAAAATGATGGCCAGCTACAATAAAACAGAGATGTCGATGCGAAAAATGCTCTCTAATATATCGCATGATATAAAAACCCCGCTGACTGTAGTACTCGGCTATATTGAAATTATGTTGAATGATCAGAATAGAAATCATGAGGAAACCGATGAGCTTCTGAAAAAAGTGCACGGTAAAACGGTCGAAGTTTTAGATTTAATTAAGAAGTTCTTTGATTTAGCTAAGCTAGAGTCTGGTGATAAAAATCTGCCCCTAACTAGGGTGAATATGAATGATGTATGCCAGAAGAATATTTTAAGTTTTTATGAGGTTTTGACCACAAAAGGTTTTGATGTCGCGATTGAGCTGCCGGAAACCATTCTTTATGCTCTTGGGAATGAGGAAGAACTCGACAGGGTTTTAAATAATTTGCTTTCCAATGCGATTCAATATGGAGGGGAAGGGAAAGCACTGGGTCTTATACTTAGAAGTGATGAACAGTCTGTTTATGTTGACGTATGGGATAAAGGTAAGGGAATCAGTGAGCTCCACAAGGATTTAGTTTTTGAAAGAATGTACACACTGGAGGATTCACGAAATAAATCCTATCAAGGAAGCGGGCTTGGTCTAACCATTACCAAACGACTTGTGGAAAAAATGGACGGACAAATTTTTCTAAAAAGCAAACCATATGAAAAAACAACTTTTACTGTAAAATTAAAACGAATTACATATTAAGAAAAGCTAAGGGTGCCTCGTTACTGAGTTACCCTTGTTTAAATTATTTTATTAACTTTTATAACAGTCTAGCTCCAACGCCCAACGAATAGTTTACTAACCCTCTCCTCCTTAAGATAAGTCACATCGATAATGACTCTGCTCTTCTTGTTATCTAGCTGCGAGCTTAGGGGTTGGGGGCATAATCCCCTGGGCAAAGCGCTACCGCTTTTTTGCTTTCTTAAGATTTTTGTAAGATTTGATTAATAAAAAAGAAAACACTAATGAGTAGAATAAAAATAGTTAAAGACGAAGGGGAGATGAAAAATGAGCTACATTATTAAAACAACTCAACTGACGAAAGTATTTAAGGGCAAGGAAGTTGTTTCGGATGTCAATATGAAGGTTAAAAAAGGAGAAATATACGGATTTCTTGGGCCGAACGGTGCTGGTAAAACAACAATCATGAAGATGCTGACAAATCTAGTAAAGCCAACGAGTGGTGAAATTGAAATGTTTGGTGAAAAACTAACGAACACCTCCTATGAAGTGTTAAAGCGGATGGGCAGCATTATCGAATATCCTGTTTTCTATGACCGACTGACGGCGCGGGAAAATCTTGATCTGCATTGCGAGTATATGGGTTATTACGACAAAAAGGCGATTGTTGCAGCCCTTGATTTGGTTAAATTAAAAAATATCGAGGATAAATCAGTTAAAGACTTCTCACTTGGAATGAAGCAGCGCCTCGGAATCGCTCGTGCAATTATCACAAAGCCAGAGCTGTTAATTCTAGATGAACCGATTAACGGTCTTGATCCAGTAGGTATTAAAGAACTACGCGACCTATTTCAAATGCTTTGTCGTGAATATGGCATAACGATGCTGATTTCATCCCATATCCTTGGAGAAATTGAGCAAATCGCCGATACGATTGGGGTTATCAGTGAAGGGAAATTAATTAAAGAGGTTTCGATGGACGAAATCCACGAACAAAATACCGAATATATTGAACTAGTGGTTAACGATGTGAAAAAGGCCTTTTATGTCCTTGATGAAATTCTTCATCTAACAAACTTTAAAGTAGTCGACGAATTACGTTTTAGAATCTACGATACAGGAACATCACAATCAGAAATATCTAAAACGTTAATTTTAAACGGAGTTATAATCGAGGAAATCAATAAAAAGAACCATTCCCTTGAGGATTATTTCTTAACGTTAATCAATGGGGGAGGAATCAATGCGTAAATTAATCACTCTGGAAATTAAGAAATTTAAATTGTTTTCCTATTTAAACGGAGTACTGATTACCAATTTCGTGATCATGGGCTTCTTATGTCTGCTGTATTTCGGTGAAAAAAATGATGGCAACATAGCCTTCGTAAGCTATGAAACTGCCTTTACAGATTTCGGAAGCTTAATCCGGGCAGCATTTACTATTTTTGCTTCGGTGCTCATTGCAAGGCTATTCATAGAAGAGTATAAAAGTAACTCCATCACATTGATGTTCATGTACCCAATTAAACGGAAGAAAATTATGATTGCGAAGTTGCTAATCGTTGCATGTTTTACATTTATAACGATTTTCTTATCGAATATTTTAATAGGTAGTGCCTTTTATTTAGCCGACTCCTATTTCCACTTTGTTCCTAAGACGTTAACGTTTGAAGTATTGAGGGACGGATTAATCAGTATGACCCTTGGAGCTATTGCGTCGGCAGGTATGGCGTTAATTCCACTGTTTTTTGGAATGTGGAAAAAGTCAGTACCAGCAACCATTATATCAGCGATCATTTTGGTGTCACTTACAAGCTCAACTAGCAATGATGTAACAGTTTTCTCGTTTATAGCTATTCCCATTTCACTCGCTGTAATTGGTTGCTTAATCGCTTACTTTTCCATAAGGAATATTGAAAAAATGGATATCAATTAAAAGTAATGGTCTAAATCTAACTAGAATCCTATATTTTATATGGAAGGCTGTACACATTCCATATGAAATAGGTGAGACCAATATGTTTGCTGTCCATTTTTTTGAAAATAAGAATCTATTATTAAGTCAGCTGCTTAAACGTGTACCATCTGTAGGGGAAGATTTAAAAATTAAAGGTCGTAAAGCAAAAGTTTCTAGTGTTAACAGTGTTGATGAAAAAATTTTTCATGTGCAAGTGATCTTAGAGAGCATTAATAAAAGTAAACTTGTTGTGGTGGATAATTCAAAAAAGAAAAAAAGGTAAGCAAAATGCGAAAAGCAGTGTGATTTCATGACCGAATTCCACTGCTTTTTATATTTGTAGATTAATATCCTTTTGAATAATCAACAAGATTGGTGGTTGGTGTTTTTCCAGCAATATAGTTTTTTAGGTTAGGGATCAAGATGTTTTCGATTACCCGCATATTATAATGCTCAGTAGAACCAGAAGTGTGCGGTGTAATAATGACGTTTTCCATTTCCCATAACGGACTATCCGTACTTAATGGCTCTGTTTCAAATACATCCAGACCGGCGCCGGCAATGGTTCCTTCCTGTAATGCCCTGACTAACTCCTCCTCAACAACGATTTCCCCTCGCCCAATATTAATAAAAAAGGCAGATGTTTTCATTTGTTCAAACTGTTCTGTACCACATAAATGGTGGGTTTCTTTTGTATGTGGCAACGTTACAACTACATAATCACACTTTGGCAGCAGAAGCTCTAACTGATCAGGCGTGTACATTTCATCTACATTGTCAACCGGCCTACCAGAGTTTCTTACACCAAGAACGTTCATCCCAAATGCTTTGGCAATTTTCGCTGTTTCTTTACCAATCTTACCAACGCCAATAATCCCAATCGTTTTTTCATGTATTTCAAGACCCATGTGTGCATGATGCCATGTCTTCGCTTGTTGGTTTTTAACATATGTATGGATTTTTCGTGTTAAGCCAAGCATTAAGGCGAAAATGGTTTCGGATATGGGATAGGCATGCACGCCATTTGCACTTGTTAAGGTAATATTTTTCGATTGTAATGATTCTAGCGGTAAAGAATCGACACCCGCACTCCATGTTTGCAGCCATTTAAGGTTTGATTCAGGAGTGAGACAATATTCTTCTAGACCCTTTTTCCAACCAGCAATAATTTCAGCATCCTCTGCATGCTCCTGCCAGATAGCCTTATCTTTGCTTACAATCAATTCCCAATCAGGAATAACGTTCTTTATTTGTTCGATATGCCCCAGTTCCAATTTATGTGTAATGACCATTTTTCTTTTTTTCACATGATTCCTCCGTTCAAATGATATATATAGAAAATATCCACTTTCTGAATTCATTATATTTTGTTTCATTGTGAATACTCAATAAATACATTTTTCGAATCTTTGTATGTCCTATGTACAATAATTGGTCACTTTTTTTAAAATGATGTACAAACCGCAAACATAGGAGGAAGCAGAGTAATCAATAATTACATATTTTCGATAAAAATCAATTGGCATAATTCTTGCAATAAATATAAGAAGTTAAGAATTCACGAGGAGGGAAAATCTATGAAATTACAAGATTGTCGAGCAATTGTCACAGGCGGTGCATCAGGGCTTGGGGAGGCAACAGTTCGTAATATTGTTCAAAATGGGGGCAAATCTGTCATTTTTGACCAATCAGAAGAAAATGGTGTGCGACTTCAAAATGAATTAGGTGAAGCTGTTTTATTCTTAAAAGCCGATGTAACGAAGGAAGAGGATATTCAAGAAGCAGTAAATAAAGCCGCTGAATATATGGGTGGAGTGAATACGGTTGTGAACTGTGCAGGGATTGGAATAGCAGAAAAGGTACTTGGACGAAATGGCGCACATAATCTAGCACTTTTTGCAAAAGTGATCAATGTGAATTTAATTGGTTCTTTCAATGTGATTCGTTTGGCAGCTGAGAAAATGACCGGTAATGAAGTGAATGACCAATACGAAAGAGGTGTTATTATTAATACCGCTTCGGTTGCAGCTTACGATGGACAAATCGGCCAGGCTGCCTATAGTGCCTCAAAAGGCGGAATTGTTGGAATGACCTTACCAATTGCTAGAGAGCTTGCACGCTACGGAATCCGTGTGATGACCATTGCCCCAGGACTATTCCATACCCCAATGTTTGATACTCTGCCACAGGAAGCTCGGGAATCACTTGGAAAAATGGTGCCGTTCCCACCAAGGCTAGGGTTTCCAAATGAATATGCCCAACTTGTCCAAAGCATTATCGAAAATCCAATGCTCAATGGAGAAACCATCCGGCTCGATGGGGCGATTCGCATGCAGCCGAAATAAAACAAAAGTAAGGGGAAGCATTGGTTTCCCCTTACTTTTGTTTT
>NZ_JBALPG010000117.1:1729-11869 GCF_036965245.1 Neobacillus drentensis | reverse complement strand
GAGAGGTCACTGGAGACCCTGCAGGCGCCAAAGCGCCGAGGAGGCTCCAGGACCTCCCCGCGGAAAGCGAGTGCCTGGAGCGGAAATCAACAGGCCCATTCGCAGGGACAATCAATAAATTTGGTATTTAGATTTTGACAGAATAAAAAATTGCCGAGAAAAATACCCTTTCTCGACAATCTGACTCCCGATTTAATCTTTCGGGAGTTTTTTCTATTATTTCATGATGATTTTGTCGCCTGAAACAGCTTCCTTTGCCTTTTGGATTGTTCGATACGCCGAATAACCGCTCATTTCTTCGAATTCACCACAAATGGTTTTCTCTTCAGCTTTGCTCGGGACGATTTCTTTAAACCGTCGGTAGGCCATCATAACCTCTTCTCGTTCTATTCCCTTTTCATATGCCTTCTCAATTGCTTCAAAAAACTTAACAACATCGATAATTTCATCTGTTGACCAGTTGTAATCAATCGGATATTGATACTCCATATATTTCACCTGCTTACTATTTTCATCTTAAGTGAATGATACCTTTATTTTCCCCATTTTGCACGAATTTGTTCTGCATCATGAATCATCCGTTCAAAAAGTTCTGCAACAGTTGGTATATCCTTAATAAGGCCCATCACCTGGCCTGCCCATGCAAATCCTTCATTAGGCTCGCCATCATAAATGTAACGTTTATTCGCCGTTCCACCAATAAAATCCCTTAATTGGTTATAGTCACCATTATTTCTTTCAATTTCAAGGATTTTCTCAGTCCAGGTGTTTGCGATTGCTCTCGCGGGAGCTCCTAGTGTTCTCTTGATTACCACCGTATCTGACTCCGTTCCTTCTACTAGCCTTTGTTTATACACTTCGTGGGCATGAACACATTCCTTTGTAGCAATAAATCTCGTTCCCATTTCAATCCCTTCAGCACCTAAACTTAATGCTGCCATCAATCCCCTGCCATCACCAATCCCGCCTGAAGCAATGACAGGAATGGAAACAGCGTCCACTACTTGAGGGATTAACACCATGGTACCAATATCATCTCTGCCAAGATGACCTCCCCCTTCCTGCCCTACAACCATTACCGCATCTGCACCAAGCTGTTCTGCCTTCATCGCCTGTCGTCTCGCAGCAACTAAGACGAGTGTTTTTATCGCTGTCCCTTTTAACTGTTCAAAAATCGGTGCAGGGTTTCCTCCCGTCATTGAGATAACAGGGACTTTTTCATCAATTGCAACCTGGAGAAAATCAGTGAATGGCCTCCCATGCTGCCCAATCGCAAAATTAACCCCAAACGATTTGTTTGTTAGTTGTTTTACTTTTCGAATTTCCTCTCTAAGCTGGTCTGGACTACCTAATGACATAGCTGTAATTTGTCCTAGACCTCCTGCGTTTGAAACAGCTGCCGCTAATTCAGAATAAGCTAAATAGGCAAGCCCGCCTTGTATAATCGGATAACGAATATTAAGTACCTCTGTAACTCGTGTATTCCAATTCAAGTGAATCCCTCCTTAAAATATGTTAATTTGTTATTTCGTCTAACGAGGTTAAATTTCCTGTCTTATTGGGAAACTAACTTGAGCAAAATAAAAACAAAAAAACCTAAAAGAAATTCTATGCAACCCCGTTGAATAGTGCTATAATTCCATTGTTTTATGTAATTAATGAACATAATTACCGAGTATTTTTTCTTAAAGAGGTGTGTAAATAATTGTCACAAAATCAAACCCCGTTATTTAGCGGTTTAGTAGAGCACGCAAAAAAAAATCCGATTCAATTCCATATTCCTGGTCATAAAAAGGGCGCAGGAATTGAGCCGGAATTTCGCCAGTTTATTGGTAATAATGCACTTTCGATCGACTTAATTAATATTGGTCCGCTTGATGATCTTCATCACCCAAAGGCAATGATTAAACAGGCGCAGGATTTAGCGGCTGAAGCCTTCAATGCCGATCATACCTTCTTTTCAGTTCAGGGTACAAGCGGGGCTATTATGGCAATGGTAATGGCTGTTTGTGGACCTGGAGATAAAATCATCGTACCAAGAAACGTTCATAAATCGGTTATGTCGGCTATTGTCTTTTCCGGAGCAATCCCAGTCTTTATTCATCCTGAAATTGATAGAGAATTAGGGATTTCCCATGGTATTACTACAGATGCAGTCGAAAAGGCACTTGAGCAGCATCCTGATGCAAAAGGGGTTTTAGTCATTAACCCTACCTACTTTGGGATCTCAGCAGATTTGAAAAAAATTGTTGAAATTGCTCACTCATATCATGTTCCTGTTCTTGTTGATGAGGCCCATGGTGTCCATATTCATTTTCATGATGAGCTTCCCCTATCTGCAATGCAAGCCGGTGCTGATATGGCAGCCACAAGTGTCCATAAGCTAGGCGGATCTATGACACAGAGCTCCATTCTTAATGTGAAAGAGGGACTCGTATCTGCAAAACATGTTCAATCGATTTTAAGCATGCTTACAACAACGTCAACATCTTATTTACTTTTAGCCTCGTTAGATGTAGCTCGGAAGCAGTTAGCAACTAAAGGAAAGGAATTAATTGAGAGAACCATTCAATTAGCACAGTCCATTCGAGCAAGTATCAATGAAATCGATCATATCCGTTGCGTTGGGGAGGAAATTTTAGGTTCAAAAGCTACTTTTGATTATGACCCAACA
Source organism: Neobacillus drentensis (assembly GCF_036965245.1). GTDB lineage: Bacteria > Bacillota > Bacilli > Bacillales > Cytobacillaceae > Neobacillus > Neobacillus drentensis_G. Next base: position 9,195 of record NZ_JBALPG010000117.1, on the reverse strand, counting down.
AAACTAATTATTTCTGTAAAAGAGCTTGGTTTAACCGGGTATGAGGTAGAAAAGTGGCTAAGAGAAAAACATAATATAGAAGTAGAATTATCAGACCTATATAACATTCTTTGTATTATCACACTCGGTGATACGGAAGTTGAAGCTAACCTTTTAGTAACTGCGTTAAAAGAGCTAGCATTTGAATGTGAACATCGTTCAGGAAAGATTGAACCTGTTGAGGTTCTCCTGCCTGAAATTCCAGTGCTTGCTCTAACACCTAGAGATGCTTTTTATGCTGAAACGGAAGTGATTCCTTTTGAAGAATCAGAAGGCAGAATTATTGCTGAATTTGTAATGGTATACCCTCCAGGAATCCCGATTTTTATTCCTGGGGAAATTATTACTAAGGAAAACCTTCATTACATTCATGAAAACCTCGAGGCGGGTTTACCCGTTCAGGGCCCTGAAGATGATGAAATTAAAACGATACACGTAATAAAGGAATACAAAGCAATTAAATAATGTTCAATTCATAAAAATACAGGATTCCGGCTCGGAATCCTGTTTCTCATTTTTTAAGATTGTTCCAAATTATTTATTCTTCATCGTGAATATGATGGTCATCGCAACAATTGCACTTCGAGTAAAGCACTGTAACTTTTTCATCTTCAAAATGATCAATAGTAGAGTTACAAGTTTGGCATACAAGAGTACCCATCTGTTCAATCCCCTTTTCTTAATTGAGTGATCATGATTTTGAAAGCGTTTAAATATCCCTAATGCAATAATAATATATCACATTATAAATTTCAAGCCCAAATTGTATGTCACATTTAAAAAATAATAACAAAAAAAGGCCACCTTTCAGGCCCTTTTCATAAACAATTATTCATATTGTGTGACAAAAGGAATAGACGGAAGTGTAATACTAAAAAATTCAGCTAAATTTGCTGCCTGTTGTTTATCCGAGATACGGAACACTGTTTGAAGGTAATCAATATCTTCAACATCTTTAGGGTCGAGGAGCGTTGAACGGCCTGTTTGCATGCAGACAACAAGTGGTTTGCCAAAAAACAAATTCGTGTAAATTATTCCAAAGTCATAACGTGTATCTTCTGTGGTAAAGCCAATAAACCTCACTTTTGCATTTTCATTCTCATCGTAGAGCTTATCAAATATTTCCATAAGGCCACTCCTTTTCTTGAAATATTTAGAATATTATTATAATTCTTTTTATGAAAAATAACAAGAAAACTGGCGATTTATTTTTGTAAATGTTGTCAACACTTTTTAATCAATGCTAGAATAGAATTGCATATAATGGACTGATAGGGGGGGAATGATGATGGCTGTAAACGCATTTATTAAGCTTGTGCCCTCATCTGCTAAACAAACGGTAACAATTGAAGAGGTAAAGGAATTATTTCATTACTATAAAAATATTACTGCTAAAACTGGCGACCAATTGGATTGGCAATACGGTGATTCTGCCTTTCCGTATGAAATTAAAGAAACAGAAGAAGGCAAAGGAAAATGGTTCTATTTACATTCTGACCATGAACGCTATTATTCTATTTTAATAGGTGTTGATACAGAAACAGTTCACAATGAGGACGGGGCAGTAAGCGAGCAGGTATACATACAAATCACACTCCCTGAACAATCTACCTATGGTGATAAAGGTAAGGCAAATGAATTTTGTAAATTCCTTGCTAAAAAACTCCAGGGAGAGCTTCACCTCTTTAACGATAGAATCATGTATTTCAATCCAAGAAAGTAAGGGCTCCTTTTCGGAGCCTTTTTTAATGCATAAATTGCGCCATCGTATAGTGAATCGAAGTATAAATAACTAAACTAAGTACGGTAATAAAGAGCGTTTTCCGCTTTGATTTTGTTACTTCGTTTCCGATTAAAAATGCCAGATAAAAAAACACAAAAAACATAATAACTTTATAAATGAGTTGGTCATGCTCTGATATCCACTCAATAAGCGTAAACCCACTCCAAATAATAAACTGCAGTACTATGACAACATAGATCCTCATATTTATCACCACTCAAAATCCATTGATCTTAAGAAAGAACAAAGACATCTAGTGTTATAAGTATATGTTCTAAATGTAAGAGATATTTTCCATTTCGAATGACTTTGGGTATTTTTAGAATTTATATATTTACTTGGTTACCTTAATAATTCGTTGCAATAAAATAAAGTCCTTTTCGATTTATACGAAAAGGACTTTTATTTTTATCTTATTTTATGATATGGATTGGGGTTCCAAGTGCAACTTCTGCTGCTTCCATTGTAATTTCACCAAGTGTTGGATGGGCATGGATTGTCATAGCTAAATCCTCAGCTGTCATGCCTGCTTCAATCGCTAAGCCTAACTCAGCAATCATATCTGAGGCACTTGCGCCGGCAATCTGCGCTCCAATCACAAGGCCGTCTTCTTTACGGGTAATCAATTTTAGGAAACCATCACCGCTATCAAGTGAAAGGGCACGTCCATTTGCTGCAAATGGGAATTTAGCAGCGTTCACGTTAATACCTTCTTCTTTTGCTTGTGCTTCTGTATATCCAACTGAAGCCAGCTCAGGTTCTGAGAAGACAACAGCAGGAATTCCTAAATAATCAATTTCAGAAGTATGACCGGCAATTGCCTCGGCAGCAATTTTAGCTTCATATGATGCCTTATGTGCTAACTGCGGACCTTGAACAACATCACCAATAGCGTAAATATTGCTAATATTAGTTCGGCATTGTTTGTCGATTTCAATCAGACCGCGATCACTTAGTTTCACACCTACTTGTTCTAAGCCCATTTCATCCGTATTTGGACGGCGTCCAACCATGACAAAGACGTAGTCAGCTTCGATTTTCTTCTCTTCGCCTTTTGTTTCAAATGTTACAACAACGCCGTTTTCAGTTTCTTCTACACCTTTAGCTAATGCTTTTGTATAGAATTCAGAACCTTTTTTCTTCATGGTACGCTTTACAAGGGCAGCCATTTGTTTATCAAAAACGCCAAGACCTAATATTTCTTCTGCACCTTCTAGGATTGTTACTTGGCTTCCAAAGTTTGCGTATGCACCGCCTAGTTCGATTCCGATTACTCCGCCGCCAATGACAACGATTTTTTCAGGAATTTCACTTAAGTTAAGGGCACCAGTCGAATTCAGTACTCGTTTTGAATATTTAAAGGCAGGTAGCTCAATTGGACGAGAACCAGTCGCAATAATAGCATTTTTAAAGGTATAGGTTTGCGCTGAATTTTCATCCATTACACGAAGTGTATTGGCATCCACGAAATATGCTTCGCCACGCACAATATTTACTTTATTTCCTTTTAATAAACCTTCCACACCGCCAGTTAATTTTTTCACGATTCCGGATTTAAATTCTTGAACCTTTGAAAAATCTACTTTTACATTTTCCGCCGTAATTCCGAATGACTCAGAATGAAGCGCTGTTTCGTAACGGTGACCTGCTGAGATCAATGCTTTAGAAGGAATACATCCTACATTTAAACATACGCCCCCAACATATTCCTTTTCAACAATTGTTACTTTTTGTCCAAGCTGTGCAGCACGAATCGCTGCTACATATCCGCCAGGGCCCGCACCAATTACTATAGTATCTGTTTCTATTGGGAAATCTCCAACGACCATAATATTACGCCTCCATTAACAATAGTTCTGGATCGTTCAATAAACGTTTAATATGATTCAAAGCATTTTGTGCTGTTGCACCATCAATCATGCGGTGGTCAAAGCTTAAAGAAAGTGCTAAAACAGGTGCAGCAACAATTTCACCGTTTCTAACGATTGGTTTTTCAGCAATACGTCCAACACCTAAAATAGCAACTTCCGGATGGTTAATGACAGGAGTAAACCATTGACCTCCCGCAGAACCAATGTTTGAAATTGTGCAAGATGCACCTTTCATTTCATTAGGGGCAAGTTTGCCATCACGAGCTTTTGCAGCCAGTTCATTAATTTCATTTGAAATAGAGAAGACTGATTTACGATCAGCATCTTTTACAACTGGTACTAATAGGCCTTTTTCTGTATCTGCTGCAATCCCAATGTTGTAGTAATGCTTATGAATTATTTCACTTGTTGCATCATCAAGTGATGTATTTAATGCTGGGAATTCACGCAATGCACTTGTTAATGCTTTTACGATATATGGTAAGAATGTAAGCTTAATACCTTTTGCTGCAGCCACTTCTTTAAATTTCTTACGATGTGTAACAAGTTTCGTTACATCAACCTCATCCATTAAAGTTACGTGTGGTGCCGTATGTTTAGAGTTAACCATAGCTTTCGCAATTGCTTTGCGAATACCGCTCATTTTCTCACGTGTTTCAGGATATTCACCTTGTGGAATGGCTGCAGCTTGTGGTGCTGCAGGTATTGCTGCTTCAGCTTCCACAGCAGCTGTAGTTGGTGCTTGTGGTACTGCTTGTGCCCCTCCACTAATAAATGTATCAATATCACTTTTTAGAATACGACCATTATTACCAGTACCTGCAACTAAATGAATATCAATACCCTTTTCACGCGCATATTTACGAACAGACGGCATTGCGATAATTCGTCTATTTGGATCAACTTCCACTTGTTGGGCAGTTTCTATGTTTGCTGCAGCAGGTGCTGCATCTTGGCTCGCTTCCGGTGCTGGTGCTTTTTCTTCTTGTTTAGGCTCTTCAGCATGATCGTCGCCTTTAAATTGTAAGTTTTCATATCCAGGAGCATCAAATGTAACGAGGACCTGACCAACTGTTGCAACTGTCCCTTCTCCCACTAAAACGTCTAATACAGTTCCTTCTACAGGCGAAGGAATTTCTACAACTGCTTTATCATTTTGAATTTCACAAAGCACGTCATCTTCTTGGACTTTATCGCCTGGTTTGATGAACCATTTGACAATTTCCCCTTCGTGAATACCTTCACCGATGTCAGGCATTTTAAATTGAAATGGCACTGAGATTCATCTCCTATTTTTTCGTGTATTTTAGCCTATTTTGCTAAGATGAAAGTGGGAAAAGTACATCCTTTTCCCATATTACTAATCCAGCTCCGCAAGAAAATTTTCGAAGCGATAGATTTTTAGAACGTTAATACCTTTTTAGCTGTTTCAATTACATCTTTATAGTTTGGCAGCCACACAGATTCAGCTTGTGGAAAAGCAAAAATTGTGTCTGGCGCTGCCACACGTAATACTGGTGCTTCCAAGCTTAAAATAGCTCGATCGTTAATTTCCGCAACAACGTTTGCGGCAATACCAGCTTGTTTTTGTGCTTCTTGAACTACAATTGCACGACCTGTTTTCTCAACAGACGCAATAATTGTTTCAATATCAATTGGACTTACTGTTCGTAAGTCAATAACTTCAGCAGAAAAACCTTCTTTTTCTAGTTCTTCTGCAGCTTTCAATGACTCGTGAACCATTGCACCATAAGTAATAATAGAAACATCGGTTCCTTCACGTTTTACTTCTGCTTTCCCAAGTGGAATTGTATATTCGCCTTCAGGAACTTCTTGGCGGAAAGAACGGTATAACTTCATATGCTCTAGAAAAATAACTGGATCATTATCTCGGATTGATGAAATGAGCAGTCCTTTTGCATCATATGGTGTTGATGGAATAACTACTTTTACTCCAGGCTGTTGTGCCATAAGACCTTCTAAGCTGTCCGCGTGCATATCTGGGGTATGTACGCCGCCTCCAAAAGGCGAACGAAATGTTACCGGAGCATTAAATTTACCTCCCGTACGATAACGAAGACGCGCTGCTTGACCAGAAATAGAGTCCATTACCTCATAAACAAAACCGAAGAATTGAATTTCTGGAACAGGACGAAAGCCTTGTAAACTAAGACCGACTGCTAATCCGCCAATCCCTGATTCAGCTAGTGGTGTGTCAAAAACACGATCTTCACCAAATTCGTTTTGCAACCCTTCAGTTGCACGGAATACACCACCATTTACACCTACGTCTTCACCGAAAACTAACACATTCGGATCATTACGCAATTCCGTACGTAATGCATCTGTAATTGCTTGAATCATTGTCATTTGAGCCATGGTTTACTTCGACTCCTTTTCACTATATATTTCATATTGCTCTTTTAAGTTATAAGGCATATCTTCATGCATAATTGAGATTAAATCTGTCACCTTTTGTTTAGGTGCTGCATCAGCTTTTTTAATAGCTTCTTTAATATCCTCTTTTGCTTTTTCAATCACTTCGTTTTCTTTTTCTTCACTCCAAAGCCCTTTGTTTTCAAGGAATTTACGGAAACGGACTAATGGATCTTTCTTTTCCCATTCATTGTCAAGGTCAGCTGTCCGATAACGAGTTGGGTCATCTCCAGCCATTGTATGTGGTCCATAACGGTAAGTTAACGTTTCTATAAGAGTTGGACCTTCACCATTAACGGCACGTTCACGGGCATCACGGGTTGCAACATAAACAGCTAACGGATCCATACCATCAACTACAATCCCCGGGATTCCGGCTGCTACAGCCTTTTGAGCAAGTGTTTTGGCCGCTGTTTGTTTTTCACGTGGAGTAGAGATAGCAAAACGGTTATTTTGAATAATAAAGATAGCTGGAGCTTTGAATGCACCCGCAAAGTTAATTCCTTCATAGAAATCCCCTTGAGAAGTTCCACCGTCTCCTGTATACGTAATAGCAACGGATTTTGCTCCACGTTTTTTCATTCCCAGTGCAACACCAGCAGTTTGAACGTACTGGGCACCGATAATGATTTGAGGAATAGCAATATTAACTCCATCAGGAATCTGTCCACCTTGTAAATGTCCTCTTGACCATAAAAATGCTTGGGATAATGGTAATCCATGCCAAACAATTTGCGGAACATCACGATATCCCGGCAAAATAAAATCTTCTTTTTCAAGGGCAAACTGGGAAGCTAATTGAGACGCTTCCTGTCCAGCTGTTGGGGCATAGAATCCTAATCTTCCTTGACGGTTTAATGAAATAGAGCGCTGATCAAGAATTCTTGTATAAACCATGCGGCTCATTAATTCCTGCAATTGTTCATCCGTTAGGTCAGGCATTGCTGCTTCATTAACAACCTCACCTTGTTCATTCAAAATTTGAAGCGTTTGAAATTGATCTTCTACAGTCTCGAGTGCTTTGTTCGCATCAAGCTGGGCGTTCTTAAGTTTAGAAGCCATTTTGCACCTCTTCCTTTCTATTCAGAGCTTAATTTAAAAAATAAAATCCACTTAGTTAGATTACCCAAAAACCACACGATTAAAAGCAAGATGGAGATAACCATCATTTTTTTAATCAGGGTGTTAGAATAAACATTTGATATTACATAGGATTTTGCTGATATAGTTTTTGAAGTACCATTCCAAAGTTTCCCACAGAAAAGATAAGACAATAAAACCTTATCTCATCAATATTTTATTCTGTATTACTTTTTTATGTAACATCATTAATACAA
>NZ_JBALPG010000117.1:0-1668 GCF_036965245.1 Neobacillus drentensis | reverse complement strand
AAACAATCTGTATTACTAATATTTTAAAACTGTTATATAAAATTTCACCATTATTACTTTTGTTATACCATAGAAAAAATCGGCTGACTTCAGCCGATTTCAATGTGGGGACGCTATTTTTTCGTTTTCAGCCCTGCCTCTTTATAAAATGACAGCTTTTTATCATTGTATAGTTCTGTTAGCTTATTAAACTTCTTATTAGCATCATCAACCTGTTTATATGTATCATTTAGTTTATTTACTTGTGCTTCAAGGTCTTCTAGAGAGAGGTTTTTATTTTTGAACATAACATATAATTCTTTATCATATTCTAAAGCATTAGAATATTCTTTGTATAACCAATCATGCGCTTCATACCTTTGCTTCATGATATCGGATAATTCATTTGCTATCTTTTTAAGTTCAGGGTCATCTAATTTATCTTTTAGATCTTCAGCTTTCTTAAATTCCTGCTCAGATTCTTTTAAGCTCTTTGTTTCTTTTTCGATATGTTTTTTTCTTTGATCTGTTAAGAGAATCGCTTCATCGGAAAGTTTGACGATCTGGTCATATTCTTTCATACCAAGTTCAATTATTTGGTCATAAATTTCCTTTTCTTTCTTTTCTAATGTAACGAGTGGATCCTGTTGTTCTTCAAAAACCTTTTCTTTTGCTACAACATTCTCTAAAACATCATACATCTTCTCAACAGGGGTCTTTTTTCCAACACATCCTGCTAAAATTATCATTGAAATAAATATAATAGTTAGTAAATAACGACTTTTACCTTTGAATAACACTTTGAAACCTCCTGACTGTTTCCACTTCTAACTATATCTATACTTCGTTTGTTTGACAATACAGATGAGCAAAAAAGCATGGAGGTTCAAACAATCAATTATTAACATTTTATCTAATGTTTGATAGACTAGTGATTGCTAATAACATTATGGAACACAGGAGTGAAAGTTCATGTTAACGATGGAGGATATTATCCGAGATGGCCATCCCACCCTTAGAAAAGTGGCTGCAGAAGTCACCATGCCGCCATCAGAAGAAGATAAACAAATATTATCCAGCCTTTTAGAATACGTTATTAATAGCCAAAATGTCGAAATCGCATCTCAATATAGTTTACGTCCGGGAATTGGTTTAGCTGCCCCGCAGATTAATGTTTCCAAACGGATGATTGCTGTACATCTTACTGATGACAAAGGAAATCTTTATAGCCATGCTTTATTTAATCCCAAAATTATCAGCCACTCCGTAGAAAAGTCGTATTTACAAGCAGGCGAGGGCTGTCTTTCAGTGGATGAAGCTATTCCTGGTTTCGTTCCAAGGCATGCAAGGATCACTGTAAAGGGAACAAATCTTGCCGGTGAAGAGGTAAAACTTCGATTAAAGGGGCTTCCCTCCATTTGTTTTCAACACGAAATCGACCATTTAAATGGAGTCATGTTTTATGACTATATTGATAAGCAGGATCCATTTAAGCCGATTGAAGGTGCAATAGCTATTGAAAGGTAAAACACTGGCCTTTTTATAAGGCTAGTGTTTTTTCTTAATTGAAAAGTTTCGAAATAATTCCATGTTTAACCATGAAAAAATTAGCATTTTTATCATATAATAGTAGTAAAAAAACATTTATTTTTAAAAAATTTCAATTATCTACCATCACTAGCTTTACAT
>NZ_JBALPG010000116.1:0-30293 GCF_036965245.1 Neobacillus drentensis | reverse complement strand
CCCCGACAAGCGCTGGAGGGCCTGACGTTGAAGTCGTTCTTTGACTTCAGCGGCAAGACCGAAGCGTCCTCGAGGGGCTAGGCGCTGCAGCTAGACGGGCTCCAGAACCTCCCCGCGGAAAGCGAGTGCCCGGAGAGGAAATCAACAGGCCCATTCGCAGGGACAATCAATATATTTGGTATTTATTTTTTGGCAGAATAAAAAATTGCCGAGAAAAATACCCTTTCTCGACAATCTGGCCGTTCAAAGAATCGAACGGCCTTTATTTGTTTATTTAACTTCCTGAGGAATTGCTAAATTCAAGCCTTTTGCTACTCGCTCGCCATACTCTGGATCTGCTTTGTAGAAATGCTGGATTTGACGAAGCTTGATATCCTCTTTCTCCACCGGCTCCATGGCACCTACGATGGTCTCCACCAAACGTGTACGTTCTTCCTCTGTCATCAATCGGTAAAGGTCACCCGCTTGTGTGTAATGATCATGCTGGTCATATGAAGCCTGCTCTGCTGCACCGGTAACCTGGAAGGCTGTTTGTTTATGTTCAGGCGCTTCCTTTGGACCATCAAAACTGTTTGGTTCATAGTAAACCGATCCGCCGCCATTATTATCTGGACGCATCGCACCATCACGTTGATAATTGTGTACTTCAACTTTTGGACGGTTAATTGGGAGCAAGTTATGATTAGCCCCTACACGATACCGGTGTGCATCGGAATATGCGAAAAGTCTCCCTTGAAGCATTTTATCCGGTGATGCCTCAACACCCGGTACCATTGTTCCAGGTGAGAATGTTGCCTGCTCTACCTCTGCAAAATAGTTTTCAGGATTGCGATTCAGAACCATTCTACCTACCTCAATTAATGGGTAATCCTCATGTGACCAGACTTTCGTCACATCAAATGGATCAAATCGATACGAATTGGCATCCTCAAATGGCATAATTTGCACGTGTAGCTTCCAGGCTGGGAAGTCACCATTCTCAATTGCATTAAATAAATCTTCTGTATGATAATCAGGATTTTCTCCCGCAAGTTTAGCAGCAACATCCGGTGACATGTTTTTAACACCTTGCTCGGTCTTAAAGTGATATTTTACCCAAACCGCTTCGCCGTCTTCGTTCACCCATTTGAAAGTATGACTGCCGTAGCCATTCATATGGCGAAGTGTCGCTGGAAGCCCGCGGTCCCCCATTAAATAAGTCACTTGGTGCAAGGATTCAGGTGATAAGGACCAGAAATCCCAAACAGCAGTTGGATTTTTCAAATGGGTTTTTGGATCTCTTTTTTGTGTATGGATGAAATCCGGGAATTTAATCGCGTCACGGATAAAGAAAATAGGTGTATTATTACCAACCAAATCATAGTTGCCTTCTTCAGTATAAAACTTTACTGCAAAGCCCCGAGGATCACGAACCGTATCAGCAGAACCAAGTTCCCCTGCTACTGTTGAAAAGCGAATAAACATTGGAGTGCGTTTACCAACTCCATTAAACAATTTTGCCTTCGTATATTTGGACATATCATTAGTCAATTCGAAATAACCATGTGCCCCGGCACCCTTTGCGTGTACTACCCGCTCCGGTACCCGCTCGCGGTTAAAGTGCGCCAATTTTTCTAGTAAATGGACATCTTGAATTAAAGTTGGGCCCCTAGAACCAGCGGTCATTGAATTTTGATTATCACCGACTGGTGCTCCGTTTCCTGTTGTTAAATGTTTGTTGCCATTACTCATTCGATCACCTCGTAAACTATTTTTTAAAACTTTACCTAAATTATAATATAAATCTCATTAAATTCAATACTAAATTATAATTATTTTAATTTAATATTGATTGTTAATAATAAAACCTGCAACCACTATTACATAGGTATTAAAAAATTAGGACGTTATTCCAAAATGAAGAAATAACATCCTAAAAATTTCTATATACTTAAGAGAAGTTATTTTTCCAAACTAAAAAAATAGATTATACTGTATGTAACACAATTTATAGGAGGATTACTATGAGTGAATCAAATCAATCAAACCTAAATGAAGAGCCAAAAAAGAAAATTAGTTTACAGGAAGCGATGAAGCAGCAGCTTGAAAATAAAAAAAATAAGACCGCTTCAGGGAATTCCACTTCAAGTAACACACAAAGTGCTAAAAAGATGAAAAGCCAGCAGACCAAAAAAGTAAGTAATACACGGAGAAAAATGGGTGTTTAATAATCTTTCAAGAGGATGACTCAAAAGGTGTGACCCTTTTGAGTCATCCTCTTTTGCCACAAAAAAACAGACCCTAACAATTATTAGAGTCTGTTTCATTGGCAGGTCTTATGATTTACGAACGTTTACCGCTTGTGGTCCACGTTGTCCATTTTCAATTTCAAATGTAACCTCTTGACCTTCATCTAAGGTTTTATAGCCTTCGCCTTGAATAGCTGAGAAATGAACGAATACATCATCTCCGCCTTCACGCTCAATGAATCCAAACCCTTTTTCACCGTTAAACCATTTTACTTTACCTTTTTCCATTTCTTTGTAGCCTCCTAGCATGTAACAATTACATGATTTTGCAAAATATACTTGCTCAATTATTTTTACCAATATGTTATTGTCATATACCATTTCAATTCTTAAAAAAGTTATTTTTTCTCTTTAAGTTGAGACTTCAAAGAACCCATGTGTGGATTGCTTTTGCCACACCATCCTCTTCATTAGTTGCTGTAACCCAGTCTGCGGCCGCCTTCACTACATCTTGAGCATTTCCCATTGCTACACCAAGTCCTGCCGATTTAATCATCATTAAATCGTTTCGACTGTCTCCCACGGCCATAACATTTTTCATTTCGATTCCGAGTCGGCTGCAGACAATTCCCAGCCCTTTCGCTTTATTAATTCCAAGCGGATTGACCTCTATATTTTTCATGGTAGAATTACTTAACTCAAATTCACCCTTTGCCTCTAATTCTTTTAAGATGAGCTTTCGAGTTGCATCATCATCAATATTAAATCCAAATTTTAACCATTCGATATTATGGATGTCCTCTGGCATTTCATCATGCCAATTCCGCTCCGTGCTGATCGCCCAAAACTTTGTTTTATGCTGTTTTGTAAGTTCCCACATCCACTCTATTAATTCCGCTTTCACAAAATTCCTTTCTACCAGTTCCCGTTTTTCATCCCAGATTTCACTGCCATTTACCGTTACCAAATACGATGTGAGCTCCAGTGCATCAGCATGTTCTCGACAGGTCGTTAAAGATCGTCCGGTACTTAAAACGACATATATCCCTTTTTCCTGAGCAGCTTTGATAGCCTGCTGATTCGCTTCAGATATTTGTCCTTTATTATTTAAAAGTGTTCCATCCATATCAAGTGCAACTAATTTGATATCAAGATCATTTTTGAAATTATCCATATGTAAAAAATAACTCCCTTCTCACTTTATCTAATTAAGAGTACACTTTTAATTTCCATTTTTCAAAGATACCATCTACAAACAGGTAACATAATATGTATATATTAAATGAAAAAAGACCCTGCATTTTATTAGTTGCAGGATCCTAATATACCATTATTGCTGCTGATATTGAACACGGTGAAGATTAGCAAAAATACCGCCCTGTTCAATTAATTCATCATGACGTCCTTCTTCGGCAATTCCCTGCTCTGTTACAACGACAATCCGGTCAGCGTTACGAATGGTCGCCAGCCTGTGGGCAATTATGAGGGTGGTTCTGTTTTGAGCAAGTTCTGTCAACGCTTCTTGAATCACCATTTCCGTTTCCGTATCAAGAGCTGACGTAGCTTCATCCAAAATTAAGATTGGTGGGTTTTTTAAAAACATTCGGGCAATTGCAATCCGCTGTTTTTGACCGCCGGAAAGCTTCAAGCCTCGTTCCCCAATTTGGGTCTCATAACCGTCCGGCAATGAAGCAATAAATTTTTCGAGATGGGCATGGCGGGCAGCCTCGGCAATTTCCTTATCAGTTGCATGCTGTTTGCCATAAGCGATATTTTCACGAAGTGTTCCTGTAAACAGAAACACATCCTGTTGAACAATGCCGATTTGGGAACGCAATGATTTTTTTGTCATATTTCGGATATCAAGGCCATCAATATAGATGCCGCCTTCATTTACATCATAAAATCTCGGAATCAGGGAGCAAATCGTTGTTTTGCCTGCTCCTGACGGTCCTACAAATGCTACAGTCTCACCTGAACGAATATCAATATTTATATTTTCCAAAACAGATTTATGCCTGTCGTAACAGAAAGATACGTCTTTAAATACGATATTTCCTTTAAGTGATACGATCTCTACTGCATCCTCTGTATCCTTTACTTCCGGTTCCGAATCAATCAGCTCTATAAAACGTTTGAATCCAGCCATTCCTTTTGGATATAATTCCATTATCGCACTGATTTTATCAATTGGTTTAAAGAGGACATTGACATATAGGACAAATCCAACTAATTCACCATAGGTTAGCTGTCCAGTGAAGCTCAACCAAGCTCCATAGACAAGGACGACAATCGTGATTAGCCTTGTCATCATATAGATACCCGAGAGACAGTAGGACATTACACGATATCCACTTAGTTTGGCACCACGGTATCTATGATTATTCTTTTTAAATCCTGCAATCTCAAACTCTTCATTTGTGAAGGATTGAACCACTCGACTTCCGGATACACTATCCTCTACACGTGCGTTTACGTCTGCAATGCTAGAATACATTTGACTCCACGCCTTGTTCATTTTTAAATTACAAACAACTACTAGAAGAATTAAAAATGGCAGGATTAGAATGGCAACAAGAGAGAGCTTCACATTGATCGTCAACATAATCCAGAATGCACCGATAAAGGTCATAATAGCGATAAAAACATCTTCTGGTCCATGGTGGGCAAGTTCGCCTAAGTCAAACAGGTCATTGGTGATTCTACTCATAATATGACCTGTTTTCGTATTATCAAAAAAGCGAAACGATTGTTTTTGGACATGTTCAAATAGTTCTTGCCGCATATCGGTTTCAATATTAATCCCTAGCTTATGGCCCCAATAATTAACAATAAATTGGAGGAATGTACTTAATAAGTAAACAAGGAAAAGGCCTATACTCACTGTGACAATCGCCTGCCAATCACCACCAGGCAGCAATTCATCAATAAACCAACTAACAGCCAGCGGGAAGGCTAATTCAAGAACAGCAACAATAACTGCACTGCTGAAGTCTAATATGAATAGCCGTTTGTGCGGGCGGTAATAAGAAAAGAAACGTCGAATCATTAGTAATCTCCTTTTTTCTATGATAGCAATAATAGGATTATATGAAATATATATGAATAATTTCAAGTATTTTGAAAATACCACTTAAAAATAAACACTTGGGAGCAAACGCCCCAAGTGTTTCTCAAATTAATGATGATGATGGTGGTGTCCGCCTTTTGAAGGATTGGTAATCAGCCATTCTTCTTTGGGGACCTGAAAAAACTGAATCCACACACCATCAAGATACTCATCATTTTTATCGAGAATAAAGTCAATTTCCTTATCGGTTTTGATCACTTCATCATTTTCTGTTGGCGTATCAAGTCTCAAATCATAGTGTGCATGATCCCCGTGGATGCTTGTAACGTAAACACGGAATAGCTTTCCTTGTGCCTCTTCTTGTTCCATCATTTTTTTCAATGATTTTGCAGCATTTCGATTGATTTTAACCTTCATTTTGTGCTCTCCTCTTTCTATGTATTCCTAATTATTATCCCACGATTAGGTTTAAATAGACAATTTTAAGGATTGAAATAATGGTTTGTTGGCTTTCATCCAGACCGCACTTCAACTCTATTTGCTCAAGCACTTGAACGATAGTGAAGATGGAATATCCCATTTAATAAACATAATTTACAGCTTCTTCATCGCAGAGTAACAGTCACCCGGCTCCATTTGGGTCATATAATTAGAATGCACATAAAAATAGTGATAGTAGTAATAAAGGTGTCAGGCACCATGTGAAAATTTCACATGGTGCCTGACACCGATTTTTATTTTGTACTATTTTTCCTTTTTGTCCGTACTAATTGGTATCCTATGAAGGCGACATACAGCGGAATAGCTACATAGATGAAATATGGAAACCGAAGCTGTTCCTTTTTAAAGACAAGATAAATTGCGTATCCTAAAAAAAGTGTAATAATAATGCCATATTTCGGGAGAGGGATATCCTTTAGGCTAGGAATTTTTATTGTACTTACCATCAAATAACATAAAATAAAGAATGCAATGACAAAGAGGTATCCCGGCATTTTACCATGAAAAAGAGTCAAGAGTGTTAACAAGCCACCCGCCGCTGTAATCGGAACGCCTGTAAAATACTTCAACGAAGATTTCACGGCATTAATGTTGAATCGTGCCAGCCGGTACGCTCCGAATAATGGAAAAAGTCCAGCAACCGCCATTCCGACTGCACCAAAAGAGGAATAATAGGAATAATAGGCCATCATTGCCGGCGCAACTCCAAAGGTGACGATATCTGCCAAAGAGTCAAGTTCTTTTCCCAAATCACTTTCCACACGAAGCATTCTGGCAATGCGACCATCCATGCTGTCGAGCATCATTCCAATTAAGATTAAAATAGCGGCATTCTTGTAATCCCCTTGCGCTGAATACATGACCGATAAAAAGCCAAAAAATAAATTTGCAAGGGTAAAAAGGTTAGGAATACTGTTTCTAATAATATGTATCACTCCAAATTTCAATTAGCAGAGCATAGGTCAATAAGATACCAACCATTAGTTTCCGCTTTTATATTTCTTATTATAACGCTTTTCTTGGTAAAATTGGAAAAACCAAATTGCAACTGTTAACCAAAATCCACTCGCTAAATATCCGCCAATAATATCACTTGGATAGTGGACACCTAAATAGATCCTGCTCGTTCCAATCGCCAAAATCATAAAAGCACTAAAAATAATCAGGATGCTTCTTCCCCACTTAGTTGAAATATGGCGCCAAAGCAAAAACGTAATAATCACATAAACGGTAAAGGCATTCATAGCATGCCCACTTGGATAACTATACCCTGAAATATCAATTAAACGATGGAAATTAGGACGAGCACGGTGGAAAACCTGTTTTAAAATTTGGTTTAATACTGCTGAACCGATAATCGCAGAAATGAATAATATTAATTCTGAACGATGATGTAATACTTTATAAAGGAAAAATATAAAAACGATACATAGAATGATAACAAATGGAGTAGAACCAATAAAGGTAAAAAATTTCATCACTTTTGTTAAAAATGGCGATTCCAGTCCTTGGATAGCTGCTATTACATCCCTATCAAAATCTATTATATTATTGTCACTTATTAACAACGAGATTAAGCCGAAGCTGAGAACGCAGACTAAACTTATGATGAAAGCAATAATTAGATGTAATTTCAGATTCATAACGAGATCCTCACAACGTGAATTTATAGCGTCTTTAAAAACATACCATATAGTACCTTAATATAACAATAAAATCTCTACCATCTCCTTACTTCCCTAAATCAAAAAAAGGCTTGCTAAAAAATCATTCCACCCCTCAGCCAAGATATACAGTAATAATGTTTGTTTATAACTGTATTTTGTGATTTTGCTGAAGGTCTGGACATTTTTAAGCAAGTCTTAATTATAAAATTATTTATTTGTTGCCCCCTCGGAGCACGTACCTATCGTCTTAGTCAGGTAAATGACAGAAGGTTTATTTAAGCTATACCAGTCTGAATTTGATAACCTAATGATCTATCAATACATTAGCTTTTTGTTTTCATTTTTTTAAATTTCCATTTATAAACGAGATAACAAAGGGTAAAAATGATGGCAATTATTATTGCAGG
Source organism: Neobacillus drentensis (assembly GCF_036965245.1). Classification (GTDB taxonomy): domain Bacteria; phylum Bacillota; class Bacilli; order Bacillales; family Cytobacillaceae; genus Neobacillus; species Neobacillus drentensis_G. The sequence goes on along the minus strand of NZ_JBALPG010000116.1, from coordinate 22,420 downwards.
TGTAACAAACGGTTTTGCTGCTTGATTGATTTGATCCCATTTCGTTCCCAAGGTCATCCCTAGATATAGAAAGAGAATCGACCATGGAATGATTGCGGCAATGGTATAAATGCTAAATTTTGAAAATGACATCCGGGCAATACCAGCAGGAATGGAAATGGCATGTCTTACAAATGGGATAAAGCGTGCCGTAAAAATAACGCCTGACCCATATTTGCTGAACCATTGTTGGGCGAGATCTATATGATGTGGTTTGATAAACAAATATTTTCCATATTTATCGAGGAAAGGTCTTCCACCATATCTCCCCAACCAATACAGAAACCACTGGGCGATAATACCCCCAATTGTTCCTGCTACCACTGCCCCGATGAATGATATTTTTCCGATAGAAACTAAATAGCCACCATAAGATAAGACGATCTCACTTGGAATAATTTCGACCATTAAGCCAAGGGTAATGCCTAAATAACCAAGGCTTGAAAGCAAATCAAAGATGGACTGAATAAAATGTGACATAATCTACCTACCTTTTTGAAGAATTTCTCTTGTTGCTGATTGAAGTTTAAATGTTTAAATGATATTTCTTATATAAGAGTTAGTCACCCGCTACCCTAATGAATCAGTTGAAAAGGTTTCGTTTCCTTAACAGTTGTTTTGAATAGTTCATATCCAGATGTGGATACAGAAGCTGATAAAACACCTCCTGTAAATAATATACCACTAACTTCAACTGCATCTAGCACTTTCTTATTCATTTTCTTCCTTCTTCTTAGCCTTTTGTTGTTATATGATAAGAATAGACAATCAAACTAAACATACTATTAATGAAATATTAAAAATTTCTTAAATCTGAAGCTTTGGTAAAAGTTTTGAGTTGTAGTTGTACCTAATGTTTATTAAATTGAAAAAGCAATCCCCCCTCTTAGGAAGAATTGCTCATAATAAAATCCTTAAAGATTATGAAACTTTCGCTTTATTTCCCACTGATTCATCCGTTTTGTCTTTTGAGAAAAACCAGCCAGCTGCTGCTATGCCAACCAGCACGACGTAAAAGCTTATTTTCCATGCGGTTGAATGGGCAAATTCCTCACTTAGAATCCCTAACGAAGGATGCGAAAGTGTATAAACTGCTAGTTTAACACCAACCCAGCCAACAATTGTAAAGGCAGCGATTTCTAGACCAGGTCTTCTCTCAAGCAGCTTTACAAACTGGTTAGCCGCAAAACGCATAATGATTAAGCCAATAATACCGCCTGCAAATATAACTAAGAACTTACCGCCATCAAGCCCGCCGATATTTGGAAGCGGTGTGTCTGGAAGGACAACCGCCATAGCTACGGCTGCAAGAATAGAGTCAACCGCAAAGGCAATATCAGCTAATTCAACCTTGAATACTGTCATCCAAAAGCCGCTAGTTTTCTTAACTTCTTTCTGCTCCGTTTTTCCTTTCACAACTTTCCGGAAAATATGATTACCGGCCATGAATAATAAATATATAGCCCCTATTGCTTGAACTTGCCACACATCAACAAGGAAGGAAATCGCAAACAATGACGCAAAGCGGAAGATAAATGCTCCAGCAAGACCGTAGAACAACGCCTTTTTTCGATCTTCTTCAGGTAAATGTTTCACCATAATCGCAAGAACCAATGCATTATCTGCTGCCAAAAGACCTTCTAATGCCACCAAGATCACTAAAACCCATCCGTATTCCAGTAAAAGAGCAAAATCCATTAATTATTCCTCCTAAAAAATTTGATATTTTTCAAAAATACTCCCTTATTGCCATAAAAATAGGCCTTTACTGTATACAGTAAAGGCCTAAAAAAAACATAAAAGACCTTTACAGTAAAGTAAAGGTCTTGCTAACAACGTCATGTTGCCAATAAAGCCGGAGAAATCAATTCTCGAAATGACGACTTTATTGTAGCAGCTACTCCCCTTTAAAAAGGAAATATTTAATTAATTACAATATATTATACTTTTTATCAGATGTCAATGTTAGTTTGAAAGATTTATCCGACATTAACAGGCAGTAAGACTCCTCTTCAAGACTTTGATGGTACAAAAAAAGGTTGATTATAGGGCTAGAAAAAAAAACGATTAATTGAAGTTTTACTTTATAGTTCATATACCTCTGAATATTTTTCCTCAAGATATTCAACAAGATAATCTGCGTTTAATTCCTCACCAGTGACCTTAACGATTAATTCATTCGGTGTATAAAGTTTACCGAACTGGTGGAGTTTTTCCTTTAACCATGCTTGAATCAGGTCAAACTGGCCATTTTCAATATGGTTATAGAAATCAGGAAGATCCTTTTGTATTGTTCGCAGAATTTGGGCTGCATAGAGATTTCCTAATGAATAGGATGGGAAATAGCCGATGCCGCCAAAGGACCAGTGTACATCCTGAAGAACACCTTCAGTATCCGTACTTGGTGTAATTCCAAGATAATCTTGCATTTTTTGGTTCCAAATTTCAGGCAAGTCCTTAGCCTCAATCTCACCGCCAATTAATGCTTTTTCAATTTCATATCTTAGCATAATATGCAAATTGTAGGTTAACTCATCTGCCTCCACACGGATAAATGAAGGCTCAACCGTATTTACCGCACGATAAAATTCCTCAACTGAAACATTTGCTAATTGCGCCGGAAAATATTCTTGCAGCTTAGGGAAAAAGAACTTCCAGAATTCCTTGCTGCGTCCGACCATATTTTCTAAAAATCTTGATTGTGATTCATGTATCCCAAATGAAGCACCACTCTGAAGAACTGATTCCTCATATTCCGGATTTACGTGCTGCTCATATATTCCATGCCCTGCTTCATGAATTGTTCCGAAAAGGGCCGAACGAACATTTTTTTCTAAATAGCGGGTTGTCAAGCGAACATCCCCAATGTTCACTGTTTGGGCAAATGGATGCACGGTTTCATCCAGGCGCCCTGCCTCCATATCAAACCCAATGATTGGCAGGATGAAACGATTAAATTCTTTTTGTTTCTCGATGCCAAATGATTGCTCAAACACTCTAACTTGTGTCGGCTTTCCACTTTTCTTAATTCGTTCTAATAAATTTACACTTGATTCTCTTAATTTAGCAAATAAAGGATCTAGTCTCTTCACTGTTAAGCCCGGCTCAAATTCATCAAGCAAGGCATCGTATGGATGCTCCTCATAGCCATAAATTTCAGCGAATTTCCGCTTAAATTCAACAATTTTCTCCAATGAAGGAAGGTAGCGGGCAAAATCGTTGTTTTCTCGCGCTTCTTCCCATGCATCATTTGCCTGTGCCGTTAAGATACTGTATTCCTGAAAAAGGTCGGCCGGTATACTTTTGGATTTCTGGTAGTATTCTTTATACTCCCTTACCCTTGCCTTGGTGACTTCATCTAATTTTTCTCCATTTTCAGCAGAAGTAAGCGTTTCTAATAAATCTCCCATTTCCTTAGATACAGATAGTTTAAATACTTCCGTGCGTAATGTTCCAGTTGCCTTTGCAAAAACATTCCTGCCTTTTTTTGGTGCCATAACCTTTTGATCCCAGTCCGCTAAACCAATAATACTTGAAAAATGAGTTATTTTTTCATCTAACAGTTTAAATTGTTCTAATGCCTTCTGTAATGTTGGATTAGCTACTTTCTGTTCCATATGTAGCCCCCTTTTCATTATTCTATTTCCTAAAAGGATGTGAACCTACCACATCCCCATTTATTATAAATTAAAAATTCAAATAAGGAAAAATATTTGAAAATCTTTTTATAGACAAATTGAAACTTCCTTGTATGTCACTATATAACTGATACAACATTTTTCCATTATATATACATATTTTCCATTTTCTGTTGTGTCTGTTTTAATAATTAGGCATAATGAGTAAAAGGAATAAATTAGGTAAAAAGGATGTGTAACCATTTTGGAGAAGCTGACAAAGAAAAAGTCTCATTTCCCTTTTCGCTTAAATTTACTTTTTTTTAGTGTATTTTTATTATTTTCAGTCCTTATACTGCGTCTTGGCTTTGTACAAATTGTGTATGGAGAAAATTACAAAAGAGATTTAGAAAGGAAAGAAGATATTACGGTTAGTAATTTAGTGCCTAGAGGAAAAATGCTCGATCGTGATTTTCGGGTGGTTGTCGATAATGTTCCAAAAAGTGCGATCATCTACACGAATGAAGGGTTTAGCCAGAAGGAAATGCTAGAAACCGCTAAAAAGTTAGCGCAGCTGATTGATAAAAAAACAGACAAGGTCACTGATAGAGACAAACAGGATTTCTGGCTCATCAAAAATCAAAAGCGAGCGGATGCCAAAATCACAAAAAAGGAAAAAGACTTATACGATGCCAAAAAATTAACGGACAAAGAGATCTATAAATTAAAATTGGATCGCATCACTGAGGAAGAATTGAAAGAAATAACAGATCCCGAACTTGAAGTGCTGGCGATTTACCGGGAATTTACCAGCGGATATAAATTTACCCCGCAAATGGTAAAGAACGAAGACGTTACTGAAAAGGAATTTGCCGTTGTAAGTGAAAATCTTCAATCGCTCCCAGGCGTTGAAACGACAACAGATTGGGACCGATCGTATGCTTTCGAAAATACCTTGAGATCTGTTTTAGGAAAGGTGACAAAGTCCGATGAAGGTCTTCCTGCTGATAAATTAGATTATTTTTTAGCAAAGGGCTATAGCCGTAATGACCGTGTCGGCAAAAGTCAATTAGAATTGCAGTATGAAGATGTTCTTCACGGATACAAATCAAAGGTGAAAAATATTACAGATAATAAGGGCAACGTCATTGAAACCCACTCTGTTTATACTGGTAAAAAAGGAAAAGATCTTGTTTTAACGATTGATATGGAACTCCAAATGGCTACTGATAAGATCCTTGAAGAAGAACTTTGGGCTGCAAAAACATCACCAGGTACAAGTTTAACCGATCGTGCTTACGTCGTCTTAATGGATCCCTGGACTGGAGAAGTATTAACGATGTCAGGAAAAAAAATTGTCAATGACAAAGATACCGGAAATGACGAAATGATTGATGATGCCCTGGGGACCTTTACTACCACATTTAGCGTCGGTTCCGCGGTAAAAGGCGCAACGATTTTAACCGGCTATAAATCAGGCGCAATTTCTCCTGGTACTTCTTTTGATGATGCTGGGATCAAAATTAAAGATACTCCTATAAAAAAATCGTATGCTTATTTAGGTAAAATAAATGATATTGATGCCTTAAAAAAATCTTCAAACGTCTATATGTTCCATACAGCTATTAATATCGGTAAAGGACATTATGAATACGACAAACCATTAAATTTAACTAACAAGTTTTCTTTCGAAACAATAAGAAACTCTTTTGCTTCCTTTGGCCTTGGAACAAGAACAGGGATTGATCTACCGAATGAACAAACAGGTTTTAAAGGACAAAGCAAGCTGCCGGGTTATTTACTCGATCTTGTTATTGGTCAATATGATACATATTCTACCATGCAGCTGGCACAATATGTGTCCACTATTGCAAATGGCGGCTACCGAATGCAGCCCCATGTGGTAAAACAAATTCGTGAACCCGCAAGTGAATCGGATGAATTGGGACCAGTCCTGCAAGAAATCAATCCAACTGTCCTGAACACGATTGATGTAAAAAAGGAATGGATGAGTCGTGTCCAGACTGGATTTAAAAAGGTCATGCAGGAACCGGGGGGAACTGCATATAACTTTTTTCAGGGTGTTACATATTCACCTGCAGGTAAAACCGGGACCGCCGAAGCCTTTTACGACGGACCACTACGCAGTAATTATGGAAAAGAGCCGCCTCCGGTTATGAATTTAAGCCTGGTGAGCTACGCCCCAAGCACAAATCCTGAAGTAGCCATGGCCGTTTTAGTTCCATGGGCTTACGAAGGAGACGTAGATAACCGTGCTAGCCTCAAAATAGGCAAGCGGGTTTTGGATACGTATTTTCAAATTAAAAATAAATAATGGTTTAAATCGGTACCAAATGGCGAAATAATTTTTTTTTGATTATTTTAAAAAAAGCAAAACCAATGATTTGTCTTCAATTAAGACTTTAAGCGACCGGATAGCTGGAATTTTCACCTGTACGGTCGCTTAACCGACTTCTAATCGACCATTTCGCAAGAAAATCTACCCGTTAGGTCGTTTATGAAACTTCTTATCGACAATCCCGCAAGGAATTTCACTCATTCGGTCGTTTTGCAATTAAATATTAAAAAAGCGAAAAACGCCCAGTAACTTGGCGTTTTTCATGTCTTCTTTAACACCGATTTCACAGCCTGCTCAATTTCAAAATAACTCGTGCAGCGGCAAATATTCGATTCAAGCCATTCTTTAATGGTGTGATCATCAGCATCCGGATGCTGTTCGATTAAAGAGTGGCAGTTCATAATAAACCCTGGTGTGCAATAACCGCATTGAAACGCGAAGTGCTCAACAAAGGCTTTTTGAATCGGGGTATCCGCCAGCCCTTCAATCGTTGTCACTTTTTTCCCAACCGCTTCCACGGCTAACATCAAACAAGACTTCATTGGCCAGCCGTCGACATTCACGGTACATGCCCCACAGTCGCCGTTTAAACATCCTGGTTTCGATCCTGTCAGGCCAAGCATCCTTCTTAATGTATATAAAAGGGTATCAGCTGACCTTACCGTAACCATCCGACTTTCTCCATTTACGTTTAACGTACCCGTATAGGTTTTCAAGGTTCCACTCTCCCTCCTTTGACAAAGTGATTAAACCTGCACTCTATCAAGAGCAGCCAATAAATCAAAGAACAAATTCCGTAAAACAAATAAACGGTATTCAGCAGATCCCTCGACATCATCTAAAATCGGTTGTGGTAAAACGGCAATTGCTCCGGCAACTCTTGCTTCAGCCGATTGTCCTATATTATTTAATGCACCTTCAACCTCCTTAGAGCGAAAAGGAAAAGGACATAACCCGCTAATTCCAACACGAATCTGTTGATTCACTTTTAGAGCTACAATTGTAATCAATGGGTAACCGGTATCCCACTGCTGGCGGCGTTTGACACTAAAAAACGGTGCTCTGATAAACCTATTCTCCGTTGCTACTTGAACCAAAAATTCGCCTTTTTCCAATCCTAATTGTCCTTGAAAGATTTCATTAATAGGGACGATTTTTTTTCCATTAGGTCCAATCAGTAATACTTGACTGTCTGCAAGTAAAAATGGCAGAACTGCTTCTCGATAAAAAATTCGCGCACAAATATTACCGCCCAAGGTTATTTTTCCACGGGCCGTATGGTCGGCAACTTCACTCGCTGTTTTTGTTAACAATGGAAAAAGATTCGCTTCTTCAATTTTTGTTAGCGAAAGCGTGCTGCCAAGAAGTACCTGATCCCCGCTTACTTGCATAATCTTGCATTCAGCAATGTCCTTAATATCAATGACTGCTTCCGTATAGGCTAGATTAATTCTCCCAAGTGTAATTAATTCGGTTCCTCCTGAAAAAAACATCGGCTGCTTGCCCTGTTGATCCAAAAATTGAAATAAATCTATAGCTTCGTTTAACGTTTCCGGCCGAAAATAATCAAAATCAAAGGAGAGCATTACTTCGCCGCCTCCTTTGCCTTCCAAATTAACTCTGGAATTAACGGAAGGTTATTCAGTGAAACACCCGCCGCAATCGACAAGGCATTGCCTAGTGCCCCAGGCATCCCCATCAAGCCATGCTCCCCAACACCACGTGCCCCATATGGTCCATCAAGCTGAGGAGTTTCAACAAACCCCACCAAGTATTCAGGATTTTCCCCGTACCTAAGCGGCCGGTATGTCCGAAGCTGGGGATTCAACACACGGCCTAGCTCATCAAAATAAAACGTCTCTCTTCCTGCAAATGCGAGCCCCATACTCATTGCCCCCATGACTTGACCGAGTGCTGCTTTTTCATTCATCACCTTGCCAATATCCACAACCGTACATGCTTTTACTAGCCGGTACGTATAATCCCTCCGATCAAACTCTATCTCAACCCCATAGGCTGCAACCGTCCACTCCGGACCAGGCTTTCCTGCTCCTGTTTCCGGATTTAAATGGGTAAGATGCCGTAAAATATAACTTCCCCTGCCAATAATTTGTCCGCCAATAGAATTGCCATTTGGATACTTATATCCATGACCGATATCTTTAAAATGCAATCCAATGGATGGGTCATCCCTTAAAAAAACACGGCTGCCCGCAACTTCCAGATCCTCCTTAGGTGCCCTTAAAACACATGATGCAACCTCTTTTAACTGATCAAGGACATCTTCTGCCGCCTTTAACACAGCCCTTCCTGCCATGAAAGTTCCCCTGCTTGCAACTGTCTTCCAATGCTCTGGTGTCGTTTGTGTATCCACTTCCATCTTTACATGAATGTTATCCACATCCATTTTCAAGCGTTCGGCAAGAATCTGAGCCAGGATGGTTTTTGTTCCTGTTCCGATTTCAACTACTCCAGACATTAAATTAATCGTTCCATCTCGATTAAACGTCAGAATTACTCCTGAAGGGGCATCGATGTCAATCGTCGACGTTTTCCAACTGCAGCTGACTCCTTTTACTCGAATCAAGCGATCGCTTACTTCTTTAACCGATCCCTCATCCCAATGAATGAGTTCCCTAACCTTCTCAATACATTTCCTCAAATTCCCGACATTACTTTTATTTAAAAGGACTCTTGTCGGTGTTGTATTACCCGGCATAATCGCATTGATATATCTGAGTACAAGCGGATCCATGTTTATTTTTTGCGCGAGTAAATCCATTGTCCGTTCAATGGCAAAAGAAAGTTCTGCATGGCTGAAACCCCTGAATGGTGAGGCGTATGGATGATTCGTATACATACAATATGAATCACACGAGACATTTTCAATATTATAAGGCCCGGTACAATCAACCGCACCAGACCTTGTGACATCAATGGCTTTATCAGAATAGGCTCCGCCATCCCACAAATATCTAATTTCGGCTGCCTGGATTTTCCCATCTCGATTTACCCCTAATTTAACTGTTGCGTCCAAACCAATATGACATGGGGAAGTTATGATATCCTCTTCTCTCGTATTGAAAATCTTAACCGGCTTGCCACCGACAGCCTTTGATGCTAAGTAAGCAAGCACCTCCAACTGGACGGGTGCCTTGCCGCCGTATGCACCGCCAACAAGCGGGGTATGGACAATAATTTTCCCCAGATCTATACCGAAATAATCAGAGAGTAATCTTTTGACCATAAACGGCGCTTGTGAGGACGTCATAATTATGATATTTCCGTCCGGCATGATTTCTGCGGTTGCACACCGTGTTTCCATTGCAACATGATCAGAAGGGGCAAATGATAAGCTTGCTTCCACCACCGCCACACTATCCGCCCAGCCCTTTTCCATATTACCCTTGCGAATTTTTATATGGGTAGCGATATTGGTACCAGGCACCGGAAGGGAATCTTCCTCCTTTTTATATTCACCTAAGCGCTCATGTACTAAAGGTGCACCTTTTTGAAATGCCTGAGTTGGTGAATTTACAACTTGCAGCAATTCATATTTAACCTTAATTAAGTCTGCTGCTTTTTTTGCTTGCACAGGTGTATCAGCAACAACAAGGGCAACGGGTTCACCGTGATACCGAACTTTGTCAACAGCAAGCGGCGGGCGGTCACGGATTGCTTCACCTGTTAACGGGAAGCGGTCGCCTGCGAGAATCGTCCTGACACCTGGAACCTGCCAAGCCTCCATTGTATCAATGCTGACAATTTTAGCATGACCATAGGGACTGATGACCATTTTCCCTGATAACATCGGAAGCGTATGAAAGTCATGCGTAAAATTTGCCCGTCCCGTCACCTTATCAACTGCTTCCTTACGAATGACACTTTTCCCAATAACCTCCACATACATTCCTCCTAATCTATAGGAATGGTCCATTATTCAATATGAAATGGTAATCTTCTACCGTATCTACATCAAAAAAATAAACACTCTTATCCATTTCTATTCGTTTCCCGCGATTCTCACAATCATCGCGAAGCAAACTCCTTGCTCCTTGGTCCCCTGATAATTCCATAATTCTCGAAAAAAGACTTCTAGCTAAAAGAACGGGGGGCTTCATCACTCCATCATGCAAATAGGAAATATAATCCTCGGACCCTTGGAATTCTTCCATTAATCGATTAATCATTCCCGTTGTCACAAACGGCTGATCTGCAAGCAAAACGACAACCCCTTCTCCTCCAAATTCCTCTGCAGCCTTTACCCCCACTTTTAGCGAAGCACTCTGGCCATTGTCTGCATCCTTGCATTCTAGAATTCTAAAACCCTCATCTTTTGAAAAAGGAGCTAACCAATGGAGCGAATCTCCCTGTCGAGTGACGGCGAAGGTAACTTCAAGCCTCGATTCCAGCGCCGCTCGAAGTGCTATGCCTCCCAAACACTGATTCCCAAGCGGTAAATTCAACTTATTACTGCCCATTCTGCTGCTCTTCCCCGCTGCAAGATAGACCCCCACTAATCCGGTATGGTCCATAAAAGGTCCACTCGTTCATATGCAGGTTTTCTCCATACTTCAATCATTTCGGCAACCATACTTACAGCGATTTCAACGGGTCCTTTTGCTCCAATCGCAGCACCTATTGGAGAATAGATCCAATTTGGAACATCATCACCTTTTAACAGTCTCTTTGTTCTCTCCCTCGGACCTAATACCCCTAAGTACCTTATATTCTGATTTAGTACCTTCATTACTATTTCTTGATCTCTCTGAAAATGGTGTGTCATCACAACAACAAAATCATAAGGTGAAAAAGAGATTTGTTTTAAAAGTTTAGATGGGAAGCCCACTAACAGCTCTTCTGCCCGCGGGAAGTTTTTTTTCTGGCAAAATGTTTCCCGCCAATCACAGACTACAACTGAAAAACCTATATCTGCGGCTAAAGAAACAAGCGGGATTGCATCTGGTCCTGCTCCAAATACGATAAGTCTTGGCTTTGGTTGATACGTATGCTGAAAAACAGTTGGAGCCCCTGACATAACACCGATTTTCGAGGTGGACTCAATTACCGGAATCAGTCCTGACCAGTTTCCGAACGGTTCACCTTCCTCCTCAATAAAAACATATTCCCCCAGTACATCCAGTTTTTTTAATGAAATGACCGGCTTTTGAGAATTTAGGAGTGTTCTAACCATTTGAAAATCCTCTTTTACTTTTTCCGTTACTGGCTCGATTAATATATCGATGGTGCCATTACAGCCTGCACCTTGCCCCCAGTTTAAATCGTCCTCATCAAACAAGTTATATTGCACCAAAATGGACTCTTGTGTCTCGAAAACTTCCTTCACTTGGATGGCAAGGTTTGTTTCCAAGCAACCTGCTGTTAACATGCCGATTTGTGTACCATCCGCCAAAAAAAGCATGGAAGAACCTTCTTTTTTATATGCAGAACACTTGACACGAACGATCGTCGCTAAAACACATGCCTCATGTTGATCAAGTACACCTAATATTTGATATATATCCTCCACGCTTCTCCCCCAATTCGCACAAAAGAATTTCTATCTTATTTATATGAAGACATATGCTATTCCAAGAATGATTAATTTTCCTCTAGCTGTTTTCATATGAATTAGTAACAATCGCATGAAGGGGAGCTACACATGATGCTGGGAAAATTTAAAGATCCGCTGCCGATTCCTCCTGTATTAAAGCCAATGTGGAAATCGGTTGACTATACGTATTATGAAGTGAGCATGAAGGAATCGAAGCAATCACTCCATAGCGATTTACCTGCAACAAAACTTTGGGGGTATGAGGGAATTTACCCGGGGCCAACCATTGAGGTAAATTCGGGTGAAAGACTTTTTGTAAAATGGCAGAATGAACTGCCTGACAATCACTTATTGCCGATTGATCATACGGTTCATGGAGCGGAAAAGGAGAAACCGGATGTCCGGACTGTTGTCCACCTTCATGGAGGCAGAACAGAGCCAGCGAGTGACGGGTACCCGGATGCCTGGTTCACGAAAGGATTTGCCGAAAAGGGTCCTTTTTTTCAAAAAGAAATTTATGAATATGCAAACCAGCAAAGTGCACGGACACTCTGGTACCACGACCACGCGATCGGGCTGACGCGATTGAATATTTATGCAGGCCTTGCCGGATATTATTTAATCAGAGACCGGCATGAACATTTATTGAATCTTCCTAGTGGACCATTTGAGGTTCCATTATTGCTTCAAGATCGTACCTTTCATGAGGATGGCTCATTGTCTTATCCAGTACAGCCCGAAAACAATGCTTCCGGCATTCATCCTTCAATTATCACAGCCTTTTTTGGCAATACGATTGTTGTTAATGGCAAGGTATGGCCCTATCATGAGGTTGAACCCCGGAAATATCGATTTCGCATCTTAAATGCTGCAAATGCCCGCTTTTTTCGGCTAACGCTGGATTCAGGTCAACTATTTTTTCAAATTGGCACGGAAAGCGGGTTTCTGGAGCGACCAATTGGAGGAAAATCTTTATTGCTCGCACCAGCTGAACGACTCGATGTCATCATTGATTTCTCGAATATGGTAGGTAAATCAATAATTTTGAAAAATAATGCACCGACACACTTTCCGATTGGTGATCCAGTTAACCCCGAAACCACGGGAATCGTCATGGAGTTTCGTGTAACGAAGCCTCTTTCAGTCATTGATACAAGCACAATCCCGGTCTATATGGGTCCCATAAAGTGGCTGCAGGTAAATTCTGTCCGCAAGCAAAGATTTCTCGAATTAAGTGAGGAAAAAGATCAATATGGAAGGTCGCTATTTCTGCTAGATAAGAAAATGTGGGATGATCCTATTTCAGAGAATCCGCGTCTTGGCTCAATTGAAATATGGAATTTTATCAATACGAATGACGACGATCATCCCATCCACGTTCACCTTGTTCAATTTCAAATTCTTGAAAGGCGGGCCTTCGATGTAGACTATTATAAAAAAACAATGCAAGTGAGATTGAAGGGGCCGAGGATTCCTCCAGAGTCATGTGAGCGTGGCTGGAAGGATACAGTCAGGTGCCCGCCAGGTCACATTACTAGCGTCATTATCCCGTTTTTCCCATTCACCGGTCAATATGTTTGGCATTGCCATATGCTAGAACATGAGGATTATGAAATGATGCGGCCATATAGAATACTTCCGACTTACTAGTGCGCTCTAAAAATATAAAAGCTATCTTCGGATAGTTTTTTTGTCTATTATGCCTCAAAGAACTAGATTCTTTAATTATCTCTTCAATTTTATTTGTCATGATCCATTCGAAATTATTCCTAAAATACTAGACTTTTATATTTTGGGGACACTTATTAATACCTAATGTTTCCAAAAGGATGTTACTCATGAAAAAAAATCGAGCTTTATTTTTAACTGCAGTTGCTTCAGGTACGATGTTAAATCCGCTTAACTCTTCCATGATTGCATTGGCATTACATAGTATTCAAAAGGATTTTCAGCTTTCCTTTACAACCGTTTCCTGGTTGATTTCCAGCTTTTATTTAGCTAGTGCCGTAGCACAGCCGGTAACAGGAAAGATTGCAGATATTTTTGGACGAAAAAAGACCTTTTTGTTCGGTCTTGTACTTGTCGCCCTATCGGCGATTGGTGCACCCCTTTCAACAACATTTCTTATGTTGCTTGTGATGAGAATGATTCAATCAATTGGGAGCAGTGCTATCTATCCATCGGGAATGTCATTAATACGTGACAATATTAAAGACCGGCAAGCTTCTGCACTAGCTGTCCTCTCGATCTTTGCCTCTGCGATGGTGGCACTCGGACCGACAATTGGTGGTTTCTCCATTGTTTATGGAGGCTGGCCGGCTATTTTTTGGGTAAATTTCCCGTTTATTATCATCAGTTTTCTGCTAGGTTTGTATATGTTTCCAAAGGACGTTAAACAGGATAAAGCTCGTAGGAAAGCATTGTTTTTCAACCTTGATTTTCTTGGCATCATTTTTTTTGCCGGAGGAATGGTCTTCTTTTTATCGTTTCTATTATCGTTTGAAGCTAATGTAAATTATCTTTCCGGTATGGTGGGGATACTTCTTTTCGCTCTTTTTGGCTGGAGGGAATTGAAAGTAAAAGAGCCGTTTATCGATATCCGTATTTTTAAATCACATTCAAAGCTTTCAATGGTATATGTCCAGTTTATCTTTTTAAACATCTTTTTCTATTGTTTATTTTTCGGTCTCCCGAGCTACTTTCAAGAGGTGTTGGGATTAAGTGTAGAACATAGCGGTTTATTAATGCTGTTTATGTCAGGAGTCAGTATTATTATTTCATCCGTTACGGGAAAATGGATTGACCGTGCTGGTGTATATCAGCCGATTATGATCGGTTCGTTTACCTCGATCATTGGGGCACTGATTTTTACCTTGTTTTTTGTAGATGCTTCTTATTTGGTAATTGGGATCATTTTATCGATTTTGGGATTAAGCTATGGAATCGGAAATGTTGTTCTTCAAGTCGCCATGTTGAAGGAAAGTCCAAAGGAAATTATTGGCACAACTTCAGGGTTGTTTCAAACTTGCAGATATTTAGGTTCCATTTTATCCTCTATTATTTTAGGATTAATATTTGGAGCAGAGATTTCTGCGAATAACATGAAAATCATTGGCGAAGTTTTAATCATAACTGGGATCATCAGTTTTTTTATGAGCTTGTGGTTTTCACGGGGAAAGATGAAATTAGAGAAGATGAAGCATATTTAACCTTTCTCAAACTATTAATCTTTCCTTCATATTTTGTTCATATTTATCCGTTATTATATAAATAGGTTCACGAAGAACCTTTAACCTCCGCCCCCTTTTAATATAGATTTGGAAAATGCCCGGCAAAATTGCCGGGTAATTTTTTTGTTATAGTGAAAAAACAAGATAAAAGGCAGTTCCCCACATAATTAATGCGGATATTTTATTTAGATAAAGAATAAATCTTCCAGATCGATCAAGCTTCCCAATAAATCTCCCAGCAAGAGAAAGACCAAAAAACCACATCCATGAGACAAGGATACATACAATCATAAAGATGATTTTCTCTGAACCAGTATAAGTTAAAGAGCTTGTGCCAATGACACCAATTGTGTCCATGATGGCATGGGGATTTAATAAGGACACGGAAGCAGCAAAGGCAATCTGCTTTCGAGGTGTAAATGCCACCCCTTTTGTTTCCTCTGTCGTTGGCTTACTTTTCCAGGTTATGAAACCCATATAGAGTAAAAACAGGATCCCGACCAAAAGCAGTGTAACTCTGATCCAATCCACTCCTAAAACAACTGCAGAGACTCCAAAAACGGCTAATGAAATCAGAAGAGTATCACAAATAGAAGCCGTCAAAACAACAGGAAGCACTAACATCCATCTAGGCTGCATTGCACCCTGATTAAAAACAAACACATTTTGAACACCTAATGGCAGGATTAGCCCAAAGGCCAAAATAAATCCATGAATTGCAGCACTTATCATCATTTATCTCCATTACCTTTTATTTTTGCTAAGTATACTTCTTTAAAACACTGTCAATAACAATAAAAATATTACGTTATTTGAGAGGGTGTAATGAAATGAAGGGAATTTATTATATTAATGATCGCATCAGTTTAAATGGACTCTCGAAGGATGAGAGTATTTCACTACAGGAACAATCGATAAAAAAATATCTGTCCAACCAAAACATTCAAATTGTAAGACTTAACCCTTTTCAATTAAACGAGTATTACACCATTCCCCACGCACTTTTATACGATTTAAAAAAAGTGAAAAGTGGGTTTGACTGTTTTATTTATTACTCACTTCAATCACTTGAAGATTTTATTTACACCTATCCCGCAAAATGGCTTATCTTAAAAAGCTTTTTTAAAGAAATCATCATTGTAGAAAAACAAAACGATTTGAATGTCCAAAAAGTTCTTTAATCAAGAGACTTATGCGACGTTCTCCGATAAATGATTACAAAATTTATCAAGATAATGATTAACAAATAACAGCCATAGATTCCAAAGGAATAAAGCTTATTGTTACTAAATATTGACCCTGCGTAAGACAATATAAGAATATTGGGGATTTTCCCTAATGTCGATGCGATCAAAAATGTAATCCATTTAACATGGCTTAAACCGCAAATGATATTTACAACCGGTGCCGGAATAATAGGAATTAAACGGCAAGTGAGAATCGCAACAAAAGAGTTTCGATTTAGAAAATCCTCATATTCCCTAACCTTTGGGTATTTGGTTAAGTTTTCTTCAGCAAAATCCCGAAAACCATATCTGCTTAAAATGAAGAATCCCATTGTTCCGACCATTGCTCCTGCTAAAGAAATAAATACTCCTTCTGCGGCACCAAATACTGCTCCTATAACTCCCGCCAAAACGGGAAAAGGAATGACAGGAAAAAAAACACAAATGGCTACTAGCAGCATACTGATGAAGATTGATGCCGTTCCTCCTTGTTTGACAAGGTGAAGCAATTCATCCTTTTGTAGGAAACCAACGGCAATAATAAAAAGTAGGATACATAAACTTATGATTCGTTTAATCATCTGCAGCTCCTTTCATATTGCAGCCAAATGGTAGTGTTAGAGAAAAGAAGTTACTTTACTAAGTATAAAACTTGAATTCCACTTCTTAAAGTATTAATTTTCTGATTTTTCAAGAATAGAAAAGCTTGCAAGATCATTTGATATCTAATTGGAATTTGTCAAATCTTTAATGGAATGTAGAAATATTGTAACAAACCATCCATGCACATCATGAGGACAAAATTATAATTAACCTATAGAAACAATTTTAATGGTTAAAAAATAAACAAAGAATTTGGTGATGAAGATGCATGGTATAAGTAAAGGACATCCACATGGAGCGAGTAAGGGAATTGATTATGACATTAATCCCTTCATTGTCATTTGGGAGGTAACAAGAGCTTGCCAACTGAAGTGCGTTCACTGCCGGGCAGATGCGCAGCTGACACCAGACCCTCGAGAGCTTACACACGAAGAAGGTATTAATCTAATCGATCAAATCTATGAAATGGATAATCCAATGCTTGTCTTCACTGGCGGGGATTGTATGATGAGAGAAGATCTTTTCGAGCTTGCAGATTATGCAATAAAAAAAGGAATGCGTGTGTCAATGACTCCTAGTGCTACCCCAAATGTAACAATCGAGAAAATGAAACAGGCCAAAGAAGTCGGGCTATCCCGCTGGGGCTTCAGTCTTGACGGACCAACACCGGAAATTCATGACCATTTCCGTGGAACTCCTGGTTCCTTTCATTTAACACTTGAAAAAATTAAATACTTAAATGAACTAGAAATGCCGCTGCAAATCAATACGGTTATTTCTCGCTACAATTATGATTCCCTAGAAGAAATGTCAAAGCTTGTGGGTGAACTTGGTGCAGTTATGTGGTACATCTTCCTGCTTGTTCCAACAGGCCGTGGACAACTAGATGCATGTATTACACCCGCAGAGCATGAAAAAGTCTTCCGCTGGTTATATGAATTAAGTAAAACAGCTCCATACGACATCAAAACCACCGCAGCGCAGCATTATCGCCGTGTGGTACTGCAACAGAAAACTCGTGATCATTTAATCGATAAAGGTGAAATACATTACGAGGATACGATAACAACAGATTTCGCATCGATGCATGACGGCTTAAAGCGTGCACCAAAAGGCGTAAACGATGGTAATGGCTTTGCGTTCGTTTCCCATATTGGCGACGTTATGCCAAGCGGCTTACTTCCAATTGTCGGCGGAAACGTCCGTGACACCCCGCTTGCTGAAATTTATCGTAATTCTAAGGTATTTAAAGAGCTGAGACAGCCTGACAACTATAAAGGTAAATGCGGCGTTTGTGAATATAACAAAATTTGCGGCGGCTCTCGTTCAAGAACGTATGCCGTAACAGGTGATTATTTAGAAAGTGAGCCATTCTGCGTTTATATTCCTCAGGCAATGCGCAATAAGGAAACTGCACCATCTGTATAGATTTTTTGATTGAGGCACTCCACATCCTGGAATGCCTCTTTTTTATTCAACGGTGTGTTAAAAATGATATTTTCGCTGGTTAAATTGCCTTCATTTTGGGAAAGTTGTTGTTAGAAATCTTTTTTATTTGAAAGGATCAAAATTTATGCAGCCCATCGAATTAAAAGAAAAGCACGTGTCGACAGCACTTTTTCAATTTATCATTCCTTTTTCATTGAAAGCAGGTACCGATCAAAACCTGTCCCTTTATTTAGAAGAGCAAGATTTTACCCTATTCCAATTAAGTGATGTGCAAATGGAACATGCCTATTATGGTAGTTATCACGTGTCCCACCGAGACTTAGAAGCATTTTTCCTTCCATTAACAAATAAAATTCTTTTTCCAACATCAGAACAACAAAAAGGATTTCAAAGATATACAAAAAAGCTTGACATAAATAGCCTATTAACAGCAAGGCATGTTAGCATCCCATTTCACATTCATTCTGTCGATCTATTTATTTGTCCGTATGACTTCGGATTTTTAACGATTCGAACAGAAATCAACAACCTTTCTCTATCACAGACAATAGAATTTGCCGATTGTTTACGAATCCTGGAGCCACAACTTCAAAAATCTAAAATCGAATATGGAGGAAAGGTTTATCCTCTGATAATGGATTTTTTGTTTGATTATTTAGTTCCTCAATTAACGAACTATATGAATAATGAGGCAGGTACATTTCTTACTACACAAAAAATGTATGTCCAATCTTTGCTGTCAATAAGTGGTGAAGAACTCATTGATTCTGTTGATGTATACCGTACAGGAACCTTGTGCGGGTTAAATTCAGCTGGAAACCCATATGTTCGTGCAAATAACTTAGAATATATCTCTAAATATATAAATGACTATGGTTATAACCGCTGGGCCCCATCCACATCCTATTTTATTGATGACCAATCCTTTTCATGTATTACGATTGAAAAAGAAATTGAATTAAGTTTTCTTATTGAACAGTTTTACGGCCCATTTTACTATGCTTTATTAATAAATCTATTTCATAAATTAGTATTTTTAAAAATATCTGATGACTTTACTTTCACAAATATCAATCAAGATAAAAAAGAGGTCGACAAGTTAATTTATACGATAAACTCATTTACTTCTAACTATTTTTTTGCTGAATATCCTGCATCAACTGAAGGCCAAGAACTTTTTAATCATTTACGAAAAAGCTTTACCATTGACAATTTATATAGCAATACAAAAGACATACTTTATAGCTTGTTTAAGTATGATGAAAACAACATGATGAAAAGAGACAGCTTGGTATTGCTAGTATTAACTCTATATACAGTAATTTGCGGAATCTTCAGTATGAATCTTTTTACACATGATTTAGAGGGGAAAATTAATTGGTCTCACTTTAAATATTATAATCCTTTCGAGTACTTTGCTGTAGGGATCGTATTAAGCGGAATAATCGTGGTAGCTATTCTTGGGTTTCAAAGTTTGTACCAAGCCTTCCAGGATCGAATAAGACGTAAAAAACGGCTTCAAGAATCCGTAACATCATCAAAAAAACAATGACATAGCACCGAAATTGGCTGTTTTTTTTCATACAATCCTTTATAGTGAAGTAGTAAAAAGTCGATAAGGAGATTTTATGATTAAAACAATTGCAATTAATCAAAATCACGAAGTGGTCAAAGACATAGAAATCTCAAAACTTGTTCATGGAGATTATCAATGGTACTGGATTGATTTTCACCATCCAAGCAAAGAGGAAATCGAATTATTAAGAACACCTCTTTCCTTCCATCCGTTAGCGATTGAGGACTGTATTCATCATTTACAAAGACCAAAGCTTGATTATTATGAGAATTATACCTTTTTTGTGACACAGGCATTGAACCCAAAAATGATTGAAAGAGAAGAAGTGAATTTTTTTCTTAGCAGGAATTATATCGTCACTTTTCATCATGAACCCTCTGCAGAAATTGATGAAGTGTGGAATCGTTTGAGTCAATCGACCAGCTTAACTCAATGGGATCCTTCCCATGTCTTTTATCATGTTCTTGATAAAATGGTCGATAATTATTTTCCTTTAGTTAATCAAATTGATGATATCTTAAATGAAATTGATGAAAATTCAAAAGGCAGATCAATGGAGTCCTTACTTAAAGACTTATTTGATACGAGACATGATCTTTTATCATTACGGCATACCATCTCACCAATGAGAGATCTTTTGTACAGGATTCTTAATTCACAGCGATTAACAAGTATGGAAGGGAAAATTGCTTATTTCTCAGATATTTACGATCATTTGCTAAAATTAACAGAAATGATTGAAGCCAGCCGGGAGCTTGCCACAGATATACGTGACAGCTATATTTCCATCAATTCGAATGAAACAAACCATGTTATGAAGGTCTTAACAGTTATCACGACCATTTTTATGCCTTTAACCTTTATCGTAGGTGTATATGGGATGAACTTTCAATACATGCCTGAGCTGACATGGAAATACGGCTATTTAGGTGCACTGGTTGTCATGTTTGTCATCGCAGTGGGTATGACAGTATGGTTTACGAAAAAAGGATGGTTTAAGTAGCGAAAAGACTAGCCTGACAATCTGGCTAGTCTTTTGATACCTAATCCCAATCTTCATATGCAAATGTTCCACCTGTTAGGTCAATCGTGTTGCGCTCCCCTTTATAATAGGTCTTTCCATTCTTTTCGATAATTAAATTGTCATACGTATAAACCTTTTGTCCATTTGGAAGATGTATCACGACTTTTTGTCCCAAATTCTCATTCGGTGCTTCAATTTTTATGGTACTTTGATAGAAATTGCGAAAAATAAAGAAACCAACAGTTATAATGATGCAGGCTGCAATGAAAAAAAACAGACCCTTCCAGGAAGATTGCTTCGGCTTGTGATTATATAATTCTACTCTGGTCAACACTTTTCTCCTCCCATTAGTATTATTCCGGATTATGAAGAGTTGCAAGAATGTTTTTCAAATAGTCCGAATAGTTCCATTCATGCCCAATTTTTCCAATGTTTATCCGTATTAAGAATTAGTAAACACAGTTAACCTATGCATGATTTCTTAAAAAGTTGACAATAATTTCGATTTATTACATGGCATATTCGATTTTTATGTATTATAGTAAGGAATGAAAATTCAGAAAGGGGTACTTGCAATGGGTAATCTTACACATTCTGCAGAAACAATGAAATTAATTAGCGAACTTGTGTCAATACCGAGTCCTTCCGGTAATACAAATGAAGTCATAACTTTTGTCGAAAATTTCCTTTCAGAGTTAAAAATCAAAACATACAGGAACCGTAAAGGCGGCTTAATTGCAACAATTGAGGGAAAAGATACAAGTAAACATCGAATGCTTACGGCACATGTAGATACGCTTGGCGCAATGGTGAAAGAAGTAAAAGCAAACGGCAGGTTAAAGATTGACTTAATTGGTGGATTTAAATATAATTCCATAGAAGGTGAATATTGCCAAATAGAAACGAGCAGCGGCAAGAAATATTCAGGAACTATCCTCATGCATCAGACTTCTGTCCATGTTTATAAGGATGCTGGCAAAGCCGAACGAAATCAGGAAAATATGGAGATCCGGATTGATGAAAAAGTACATAACGCGGAAGAAGTCAGGGCACTAGGAATCGAGGTTGGTGATTTTGTTTCATTTGATCCGCGAGTTGAAGTGACTCCAAGCGGTTATATTAAATCCCGCCACTTGGATGATAAAGCAAGTGTGGCCATTCTTCTTCAATTAATAAAGCAAATGAAATCCGAAAACATTACATTGCCATATACAACCCATTTCTTGATTTCGAACAATGAAGAAATTGGCTATGGTGGAAATTCAAATATTACTCCGGAGACAGTTGAATATTTAGCAGTCGACATGGGGGCAATGGGTGATGGACAGTCTACAGATGAATATACAGTTTCCATATGTGTCAAGGATGCAAGCGGACCATACCATTATGAATTACGCAAAAATCTAGTGCGTCTTGCCGAAGAAAACAATATTGAATATAAGCTAGATATTTATCCATATTATGGTTCTGATGCATCAGCAGCTATCCGTTCTGGTCATGACATCGTTCATGGCTTAATTGGACCTGGGATCGATTCATCACACGCGTTTGAGCGTACACACCAATCATCAATTGAAAATACAGCCAAGCTATTATACCATTATCTTCAGTCTGATTTAATTCTATAGATCTGCTCGTACACCTTACGAAATGGAATACAGAAATAACAAAGACCGATTGGAAACCCAGCCGGTCTTTGTTCACCCGATAGGAAAACTAACCTTCCCATCAGGCATAAGTGCA
>NZ_JBALPG010000115.1:0-22374 GCF_036965245.1 Neobacillus drentensis | reverse complement strand
CGCCGAGGAGAAGGAAAAGCGGAAGCGCCTTGTCCAGCCCCGACAAGCGCTGGAGGGCCTGACGTTGAAGTCGTTCTTTGACTTCAGCGGCAGGACCGAAGCGACCTCGAGGGGCTAGGCGCTGCAGCTAGACGGGCTCCAGGACCTCCCCGCGGAAAGCGAGTGCCCGGAGCGGAAATCAACAGGCCTATTCGCAGGGACAATCAATAAATTTGGTATTTAGATTTTGACTGAATAAAAAATTGCCGAGAAAAATACCCTTTCTCGACAATCTGAGAAGCAGGGTAAACCTGCTTCTCTTTTTTTATCTAACAAAGATTTACGATCTTTTGCGATTTTTTATACGTTGGTTAGCAGCATTTGCACGTGCTTGTGCTTCAAGGTCTGCGTTGTCAGCTAATTCTTGCGAATACTCTACATCGATTCCATCTGACTTCATGTTTTTCGGCACTTGTGGAAGTGACCCTTTATTTTTATCACGACTTTTATGACCACGTGAACGACCCATTAGAAAAACCCCTTTCATTTGTAAAAACGATAAGGAGCTCAAATGCTCCCATTACTAGCTTTTACAAGTAGAAAGAGGTTCATTAATGGAAAAATATTTTAACTAATTTAAAGCTTCGTTTTTCTGTCATTAAAGCCGCCGGCACGATCCGCCATTTTAAATTCCCGCTGATAGGATACTTCCTGCATGCTTGATAAGGTGTATTTTCCTCTATCCTTGTCTTTTTTCTTCTTTTCTGCCATTTTGCTCATTCCTTTCAACATTTTTTAGTCAATCGTCATCAAGCTAAGTGGTAAAAAATAAAATGCACTTTATGGCTAATCAAAATTTATTTCATAATTTTTGAAAACATAAGTGCAACTACGCCTCTGTCTTCACCCTTTAGGACTTGCCAATCGGCGAGTTTTCTTGGCCGATAGGAAAGTATAACTTTCCTATCAGGCATAAGGGCGACTACGCCTCTGTCTTCGCCCTTCCGGGCTCGCCAATCGGCGAGTCTTCTTTAATACTTATTTCCATTTTTACCTTTTAGGAACGGAAAGATACTAATATGAGGAAAATATATTTTTCATGCTTTTTTTAATCGTGCTTACTACAAAGAATATGGTAAAGTAATTTTGAGGTGAATGAAATGGCCATTATTACAAAAATCACCACGCAACAGAAAAATCAAGATCGTTTTAATGTGTTTATGGATTATGGCAAGGGTGAAGAATTTGCATTTAGTGTCGACAGCGATGTATTAATTAAATTTCAATTAAAAAAAGGTATGGAGCTAGATGATTTTTCTTTCTTGGAAATTCAATATCAAGATGACATTCGCAAAGCATACAATCTAGCCGTCAACTATTTAGCTAGAAGAATGAGATCTGAAAAAGAGATAAAGGATTATCTTGTTAAAAAAGAAATGGACGAACCTATTATCGAAGAAGTTATACATAAATTGATCGCTCAAAAATACATTAGTGACGAGGAATATGCCTTAGCCTACGTAAGGACACAAGCTAATACAACTGATAAAGGCCCTGCTGTAATCAAAATGGAATTAAAGGAAAAAGGAATTGATGAGAAAATCCTCTTACACGCGCTTGAAGAATTCCCTTTAGAGCAACAAATAGAAAAAGCAGCTAAGATAAGCGAAAAGTTTTTTCAAAAGCATGCAAAGGAATCAATTAGAGTTCAAAAACAAAAGCTGGAGAATGTACTGCTTAGAAAAGGGTATTCCTTTGAAGTTATTGCTATTGCTATGAATGAAACTGAAGTGCCTAAAGAGGTTGATGAGGAAATGGAGGCTATCAGATTTCAAGGAGAAAAGGCCCATCGGAAACTTTCTCAATTCGATGGTTATGAATATCAACAAAAGATGAAACAAGCTTTATACAGGAAAGGCTTTTCAATGGATCTGATAGAACGATTTCTCGCGGAAATAGAAAACTCATGACAAAAAAGTCATGAGTTTTTATTTTCAATAATAATTGATTCACAATCCAATTGACCCATAATGATTTCTGCAATTTCTTTGGCAGACCTTAGCCGAGATTTGTCTTTTATATGGTCGCTTTCGTCCCAGAATGGGGTGTTCATACCGCCCATATATACCGCATTAAACTTTATACCACTGCCCTCATATTCTTTTTGCAGGCTTTCTGTAAATCCCCTGACCGCAAATTTGCTCGCAACATACACAGCTTCATTCGCTTTTCCACGTAAACCGGCAGTGGAGATAATATTCATAATTTGACCTTCGCCATTCTGCTCTAGAACGGGCAAGATGGCCTTTGTCATAAAGATGGTTCCGAAAACATTTGTTTCTAAGATTTCGTTAACTTGCTGCTCATTTATATTTGCAAATGGACCAAAATGTCCAATTCCTGCGTTATTGACCAAACCATAAATTTCGTATGTACTGCTTATTTCCTTTATTTTGTTTACTACATCCTCATTGTTTCGGATATCTAAGGGAAGTATATCGGCCGTTCCTCCAGCCGTTTCAATTTCCTGTTTTACCGCAATTAATTTTTCACTTGTTCTCCCAGTTAATATGAGGTGATAGCCTTTTTGTGAAAAAAGAAAAGCTAATTCTTTTCCTAAACCCGAACCGGCTCCAGTAATAATGATTGTTTTCATTGAGCATCCTCCTTCAAATAAATTATACCTTTTTCCCGCATTGACGGGCTTTAAGACCCCACATAAATTATTGGCTTAAGTATGAAGCGAAAGTGGGGATCAACTGCTTGGAATGAGACTAACAATCAATGGGGCCTTCCTTGCTTGTATTTCGAAAGGTTTCTCACTGATTGAAGTTTCACTTTATTAATTACACAAATATTACTATACTAAAATAAAAAGGTAAATGGGAGTGAATGTGATGCATCAGGAGAAACGCTACAGTGTAATGTCAGAACATGAATTAAGGCAAGAAATTGCGACCCTTCATGAAAAGGCCCGAAAAGCCGAGCAATTAGGAATGGTAAATGAGTTTGCTGTCCTTGAAAGAAAGGTACAAATGGCAAGGGCTTACCTAATAAATCCTGACTCATATAAACCTGGGGAAATTTATGAAATCGAAGGGGATCCTGGCCAATATTTTAAAATTGATTATCTGAATGGCGTTTTTGCCTGGGGCTATCGACTAAATAGGGATGGAAAAGAAGAGGCTCTTCCTATTTCCATGTTAAAGTGCCTAAAATAACGGACAAACCAGAGAAGTGAATCTCTGGTTTGTCTTCTTTTAATCTTACTTCCATACTTGCGGCGATTCATCATCGCGCTCCCCGGAGGCGCGCATTCGCTCTTGTGGATGGGTATTAGTTGTCCCATTCGCTCTTTTTGAAGCATATTCTGCTTTCGCTCTTGGCTCTCCCTCAAGTTTGTTATTATTTTGATTAGGGAATTTCGTTTCTTTATTTCTCATGCTATACCTCCATGTAGGGAATGAGAAAAACGTGAAAAGCAATTATACTTAATGCTTACCACGTTTGCTTAGTATTCACGCTTTTTATTAGGGATATGTTAAAAGAAAATGGTAAAACAAAACCCATCGATTGGCCCCAAAAAAAAAGCGAGTGACACAAGTCACCGCTTTTTAACTGGGAATAATACTTAACTTTTTCCGTAATTTCTTCTCGCTAAACACCCAACCCGTATAAGAACTGATTGGATTTAAATCACAATCTAATTGAACAACCGCCACAAACGGGTAGTGGCCATTACTACGGTAGCGTAAATCAATAAACCGGACTTCGTAAAAATCTTTGTATTCATCGACTTCCCAACGGTAAACCGGAGAAAATGATAAAAACGCTGAAAGATTCTTATCCTTTTTGGCTGCTTCGATTACAGGTGTTTTTGGTACTGGTACACGGTTAAATCGGTCCAGGATTTCCACCTTATCCTTAACAGCCCTCCCTACAAAAAATTGCTTTTTATTCATAGCAGCAATTCTCCATTGATGAAATTTCATTGTAGGTGCAACAATGATTTCTGTGGCATCGGGGATGATGGCTCTTACCCCAACCAAAACCCTTTTCTTAGCTTGATAGCGCCTGATATAGTAAACGATGATTACTGCATACATCAGCAAAAAGGTAATGCCCGGATTTGCCCCTAGAATCCAAATAAAAATCCCGAGAACATGAATTCCGAAAATAATGGGATCAAACGTATTTATGACACCAAGAGCAACCCACTTCGATGAAAATGGTCTAAGCGCTTGAGTACCATAGGCATTAAAGATATCGACAAATACATGTATGAACACAGCTGCAAATGTCCAAGCCCATAAATGCAACAAATTGGCGTCTGGAAAAAAAAGATAAACGACAGCTGAAATGACGAGCGGCCATAATAACACAGCTGGTATGGAATGGGTAACCCCTCGATGATTACGAATGTAAATCGCATTATTTCTTAGTTTTAATACAGTGTCAATATCTGGTATTTGCGAACCGGCAATAGTGGCAATTAACACACTAGTTGTAGTAGCATGGCTTGAGGCGACAGATGGATCTAAAGTTGCAAGACCGCCTAGGGCAATGCCCATTACAACATGAGTTCCAGTATCCAAAAGGAAATCCTCCTTCAATAAGTTCTTGTCAAAATAAACAAATTGGATTATCGTAAAACGAAAATGTCTTATAATAAAATCGGAAATTAAACAAGAACTTTGAAAAATGTCCGACTCCATAAGAATAAGCTTCGGAAGTGCTACTTTGCAAGAAGGTCACTTCCGTCTTTCTTATTATATTTCCTTTTTATCTAATTGTTTAACAAAATGGAGGAACAAAAGTCATGTTAATTGAACAAGAAATTTCAGAAAAAATCAATATAAATGCATTTCAAAATGATTTAATATCCTGGTTTAAAAATGAACAGCGTGACTTGCCGTGGCGCAAAGACCAGGATCCATATAAGGTATGGGTTTCTGAAATTATGCTGCAGCAAACAAGAGTAGATACGGTTATTCCTTATTTTAATCGCTTTATTGATTGGTTCCCAACGATTAATGATTTGGCTGAAGCTGACGAAGATAAAGTACTTAAGGCATGGGAAGGGCTTGGATATTATTCAAGGGTTCGAAACCTCCAATCTGCTGTTAAGGAAGTAAAGGAGAAATACAACGGGGAAGTGCCAAATTCTCCAAAGGAGATTGCCGAACTTAAAGGGGTTGGTCCGTATACAGCTGGTGCCATTTTAAGTATTGCCTACGGAATTCCAGAGCCTGCTGTAGATGGAAATGTGATGAGAGTATTATCACGAATTCTTTCCATTTGGGAAGATATTGCCAAACCTTCATCTCGGAAGGTTTTTGAAAAAGCTGTGCGTGAATTAATCTCACATGAAGATCCATCCTCATTTAATCAGGCATTAATGGAATTGGGTGCGCTAATTTGCACACCAACTTCCCCTTCTTGCTTATTATGTCCGGTGCGCGATCATTGCCATGCTTTTTTTGAAGGGGTACAGCATGAGCTGCCAATAAAAACGAAAAAAACGAAATCCCGTGAGGTTCAACTAGCTGCAGCAATTTTAATTGATAAAACTGGAAAAATAGTTATTCATAAGCGGCCCGCAAATGGGCTGCTCGCGAATTTATGGGAATTCCCCAATATTGAACTCCATCATCCAATGCAAAATGATCGAGAGCAGGTCGTTACCCTTTTTCAACAAACCCTTAATCTAGAAATGAATCTTGATGAGATTATCGGTCAAATTGACCATGTGTTTTCACATTTAGTTTGGAATATTAATGTATACACAGGGACAATTAACGCTAAATTTCAGGAAACAGATGAGTGGAAGCTTGTTTCCATTGAAGAAATGAAAGCATATGCTTTCCCTGTCCCATATCAAAAAATGTTTAAACTTTATCAAAGTCATTAAAGAATAGACCGCTGCTTAATTGCAGCGGTCAATTTTCATTATATGCTTTATCGCTTTATCCCCCCGCGATTTTCAATTTCCTCGATTATTTCTCGATGGATTGTCTGCCCTTCACTATTTAAATAGGGTGCAATTTGCTGCAAGGAATGGTGAAAAAAGGCAAGCTC
Source organism: Neobacillus drentensis (assembly GCF_036965245.1). Taxonomy (GTDB): domain Bacteria; phylum Bacillota; class Bacilli; order Bacillales; family Cytobacillaceae; genus Neobacillus; species Neobacillus drentensis_G. Next base: position 16,317 of record NZ_JBALPG010000115.1, on the reverse strand, counting down.
GTTGTCATGCCAATCAGATTTCGCCAACATAGAAAGCTCTGTCATATCACGGACGTCGTACATATATAACATCTTCCTCCCATTTGTTAATTTGCCTTTAGTGTCTTATATTAATTGTCTTCTATACCTAGAAAAGATAAAATGAATAGAAAAGCGGATGCGGCCGCTGGGCGCTGGAGCTAGAAAGTAATCAAAGATTAATGAATAAATAATGAACTCTGAAGAAGGGAAATGGGAATATGACACAAAAAGTAGCACTAATTACTGGAAGCAGCAGAGGAATTGGTAAAGCAACAGCACTTCGATTAGCCGAAGCAGGTTATGATATCGTCATAAACTATGCAAGAAGTAAAAAGTCTGCCCTTGAGGTTGCTGAACAAATTGAAGCACTAGGCAGAAAGGTCTTAATTGTAAAAGCCAATGTGGGTGATGTAGCTAAAATTAAAGATATGTTTGCTCAAATTGAACAGGAATATGGTCGTTTAGATATTTTTGTTAATAATGCCGCCTCAGGGGTACAGCGTCCTGTTATGGAGCTTGAAGAGTCACATTGGGATTGGACTTTAAATATTAATAGTAAAGCTCTGTTATTTTGTGCCCAAGAAGCAGCGAAATTGATGGAAAGAAACGGTGGCGGGAAAATTGTCAGCATCAGCTCCCTTGGGTCCATTCGTTATTTGGAAAATTATACTGTAGTGGGTGTATCAAAAGCAGCTCTAGAAGCATTAACACGATATTTAGCAGTTGAATTGGCGCCCAAAAATATTATTGTTAATGCTGTTTCAGGTGGTGCAGTGGATACCGAAGCATTAAAGCATTTTCCTAATCGAGAAGAACTCCTTCAAGAAGCAAAAGAAAAAACGCCAGCAGGAAGAATGGTTGAAATTGACGATATGGTTAATAGCGTCATGTTCCTTTTATCTGATGAATCGAGCATGATCAGGGGACAAACCATCATTGTTGATGGAGGAATTTCATTACTCGTATAAGTTATTTTTAAATAATGATTTTTTTTGGATAATCTCCACGGAGCTTGGTTAAATTATATTCGTGGAGGTGATAACAATGGCAAACTTCAATCAACAGCCAAACAAAACTTCTGCTGGAACTAACATCCAGGAAGTAAGACAACAAAATGCCCAATCAAGTTCAGGTGCAGGTGCAGGTGCAAGTGCAGGTGCTGCTGGTCAATTTGGTACTGAATTTGCAAGCGAAACAAATGCACAAGAAGTAAAACAGCAAAATCAAGCCTCAGCAGCGAAAAAAAACCAAAACGCAGGTCAATTTGGTCAAAGTTAATCATACTTAACAAGGGAGGCACTCTTTTTCGCTAAAGAGTGCCTCCTTCCTATGTCGAGCCCCTGTCTATACTTGCGCCAATGAAACGTGCTTTTTATATTTCGACAAAACTTCCTTTAAGTTTACATAAGTAGTCAAAGGAAAAAAGCAGTTGCTAAAGAATACATATAGTAGCTTAAAAATAAGGCGGTGAGGGAAATGGATCAGTTTAACCGATTAGTTTCCGAACAAATGGCGACAATGGAAAAATTACTGTACCTTCAAACTGAGCTTGAGCGTTGTCAACAAATCGAAGAAGAGCTTAAATCTTTACAAAATGCCACAGAACTTGATAGTATTCAAAATGATATTCAACTGATGAAAAAAGAGCTAAAAGAGATTCAATTAATTTTTGAGAAGCAGACAGACGAGGTCATTAATTCCTATCGAGAAATGAACTTAACAGCTTCCATGTAGTTTCCGAACTAAAAATGCTGAAAAAAATTCGCAAATTTTTACAAAGAGCCACCTGAATTGTGGCTCTTTTGTTTTAAATTCTGTTCGTAACCGTTATAATAATAAAAAATAGGAATTTTACTTTGTTACCTCTTTTCGTTAATTATTATGGTTTTTAGAATAGGTTGCAAAGCGTTCAGGAATGAAGGTAGGGGAGAACATGGGCGTACCCATCGAAGGTGAACCAATGCAAATACATAGCTATAAGCACAATGGGCACATCCATCGCGTCTGGGAAGAAACAACTGTTTTAAAAGGGTCGCAGAATTTGGTGATTGGTGGAAATGACCGTACACTTGTTACAGAATCAGATGGAAGAACATGGATTACGAGGGAACCAGCAATTTGCTACTTCCACTCACAATACTGGTTTAATGTAATTGGAATGATTCGTGAAGACGGCATTTATTATTACTGTAATCTTAGTTCACCGTTTATTTTTGACGGTGAAGCACTAAAGTACATTGATTATGACCTTGATATTAAGGTGTATCCTGATATGACCTTTAATTTACTAGACGAGGATGAGTATGAACGCCATCGCCGTGAAATGAATTATCCAGATGTGATTGATCAAATTTTAAAAAGAAATGTGGAAAAATTGATTCAATGGATTCGGCAACGGAATGGCCCGTTTGCACCAGATTTTATTGATATTTGGTATGAACGTTATTTAACATACAGACGTTAGATATCTGTATATGCCTGTTGATTTATAATCAACAGGTTTTGTTATTTTTTATAAAAATGAAAGGGGGACTAACTTGAGCAGCATTCGCAGGTACCTTCAATTTGTAAAACCGTATCGTCTGCAAATTATTGGGACGGTCATCATAGGAGTTATTAAATTTTCAATCCCGCTAATTATTCCTATGCTGATTAAGTATGTGGTTGATGATATTGTCGGGAGTCATACCTTATCCCATGATGAGAAAATAAATAAACTAATGCTCATAATGGGTATAATGATTGTCGTTTTTGTCATCCTAAGACCGCCAATAGAATATTACCGCCAATATTTTGCCCAGTGGACAGCTAGTAAAATATTATATGATATTCGTGATACAATGTATAACCATATCCAAAAGTTAAGCTTCAAGTATTTTTCAAATAACCGAGCGGGGGAAATTATTTCACGTGTAATTAATGATGTGGAGCAAACAAAAACATTTGTTATATCAGGATTAATGAACCTTTGGCTTGATATTGCTACTATTGCCATTGCAATTATTCTTATGTTTTATATGAATGTTAAATTAACAGTTGTATCAATTTTATTGTTCCCTTTTTACGCCTTTTCAGTAAGATACTTTTTTGGTAACCTTCGTGATTTAACACGGAAGCGTTCGCAAGCCCTCGCCGAGGTACAGAGCTATTTGCATGAGCGTGTACAAGGAATGCCTGTTATCAAGAGCTTCGCCATTGAAGAATATGAACAAACACAGTTTGATAAACAAAATAAAAACTTTTTAGAAAAAGCAATAACACACACGAGCTGGAATGCTAAGTCGTTTGCTGCAGTTAATACGATTACAGATATTGCTCCTTTAATTGTCATAGGTTACTCCGCTTATCTTGTCATTCAGGATCAATTGTCACTAGGTACAATGGTTGCGTTTTTTGCTTATATCGATAAACTATATAATCCTTTACGAAGGCTGGTGAATTCAGCCACAACCATCACGCAATCATTTGCTTCAATGGATCGGGTATTTGAATTTTTAGATGAGAAATATGACATTATTGATGACCCCAAAGCACTAGTGTGCAATGATGTGAAAGGTGATATTTCTTTTGAAAATGTTTCGTTTTCTTATGAAACAGAAAATGAAATGGTATTAAAAGAGATTAATTTAGATGTAAAAAGGGGAGAAACGATTGCATTAGTCGGGATGAGCGGTGGTGGAAAATCTACCCTTGTCAGTTTGATTCCCCGGTTTTATGATGTAACAAAGGGAAGAATCACTTTAGACGGGGTGGATATCCGTCAATTTAAGGTTCAAACTCTAAGAGATAAAATAGGTGTGGTTTTTCAAGATAATATCTTATTTAGCGAATCAGTCATGGACAATATTTTATTAGGAAGCCCCGAGTCTACTGAAGAAGAAGTATATCATGCCGCTAAAGCGGCAAATGCCCATGAATTTATCCTTAACCTCTCAGATGGTTACAATACTAAGGTCGGGGAAAGAGGTGTGAAGCTTTCTGGAGGCCAGAAACAACGTATTGCAATTGCGAGGGTATTCTTAAAAAATCCTCCGATCTTAATTCTTGATGAGGCAACGTCGGCACTGGATTTAGAGAGCGAGCATTTGATTCAAGAATCACTTGAGGAGCTGGCAAAGGATCGAACCACCTTTATTGTTGCTCACCGGTTATCGACCATCACACACGCCAATCGGATTGTCCTGATTGAGCACGGCAAAATCGTGGAAATTGGGACACATGAGGAACTAATGGCAAAGCGAGGAAATTATTATAATTTATTTCAGGTGCAACAGCTTGAAAGCAAAGAACCCGGTGCAGAGTAATCCGCATCGGGTTCTTTAATAATATTAGAATTTTATATAATTGGACTTTGAGAATTACCAGTACCATATGAATAAGCTTCGGAAGCGATGCCTCACACGAAGGAAATGCTGTAGCTTTTTCGAGGAGCACGCAGCGGCAAGACAACGTCGCCCTTTTCCCTCCGATCAGTTAAAGTGCTCCAATCCATACGCCGCTAAACGGACGCTTTCGCTTTTCGTATTTTATTCATCACCATCTTCTTCAATCGATATTTCATTGTGATGATAGGAATGAAAGCTTGTTATAAGTGTATCAAGATGTTCTACCTGTTCACCATAATCAATAATGGATGCGACGATTTGCATCGTATGATACAGATGTGAATTATTTTGGTCGGAATATTCTCTTTGATGTGCTAAAAAGAAGTCAAATAGTTCCTGTTTATTTAAGTATTCATTATCCTCATGATATGGAGGCGGAGTTGGGATTTTTCCAATGAATCTAAGTAAGACTTGTTCGTGATGGTAAATAAGGCTATCTACCTGTTCCTGAATCGATTGCTTAAACTGTTCAGGGATATGAAGCAGCTCGTTTTCATACCGATGCAGTCTTTTTAACGTATCAAGTGCTTTTTTTGCCGTTAAGTTTAATTGGCGATAAATAACAAGTTTCCTCGATTTTTCCGGAAGATTTCTTTTCAAATAATATCGTTCTTCCTTAAGCATTTTATAAAACTGATCCATTGTATTGATACTTTCTTTAAATTTCTTAATATCTGTTTTAAGAAGCTGATGGTCATAATCATGGCGTGTACTTAAGCGAATCCATTTAATAATTTCTTCGGTTGTGTCAACGATTTTAAAATAAAGCTTATTTTCATACCGTGGCGGTAAAAACACGAGATTGACGATAAACGCCGAAAATACTCCAATCATAATGGTAGAGAAACGGATTCCAGCAAACTGAATAAAGTTCCCACTTTGGGTTTCCATAATCGATATTAATGTTACGAGGGAAAGTCCAATTGTATTATCTAATTTAAGTTTAAGATTGATAATTATAACAATGATAGCGGCCAAACCTATAACAATAATATGATTTCCTAATAGAAGTACGAAAATAACTGCAAGCAAAGCGCCAATAATATTTCCTTGAATTTGTTCAATAATCGTCAAATAGGAGCGATAAATGGTCGGTTGAATCGCAAAAATAGCTGCGATTCCAGCGAATACCGGGGAAGGTGAATGCAGCAACTGAGCTAAGAAAAGGGATAAAACTATAGCAATTCCCGTTTTTAATATGCGGGCACCTAACTTCATTGTAAATAGATTCCTTTCAAAAATAATGGTATTTAATAGTAAAAAAGCGACTTTGAGCATTGTCCAACTTCATAAGAATAAGCTTTGGGAACGATTCCTCGCACGAAGGAAAAGCGTTAGCTTTTTAGAGGAGCGCCCAGCGGTGAGACAACTTCGCTCTTCCGCTTTTCTTATTTTACTCAATTAAGAACAAATAAGTACTATACATGGATTAAACCATTTTATCAAGAGAAAGTATATGAATTTTTATTCTAATTTGTTACATTAATCAGTACAATTAAAAACGCCCGCTAAAAAAAGCGGACGTTCATATCATTCTGTTGAAACTGACGGATCTGCTTGTTCTTTTACAGGAAGAATTTGGACAAAGTGATTTTCCGGGTTCGTCAAAAGACCGCGAAGCTGATTTGCTTCATCAAACTGACCATTTTGCTCAAGAAGGTCTGTATATTGACTTAAAAGTTCGTTAATATCCTGTTTTCCTTTTTCGTTAACATCTAAGACAGAAACTTTCGCACCTTTGGCAATCCGTCTTTTAATGGCATCCTTTGTAAGTCCCATTTCGGGTTGTTGGCGGACATAAACGACACCACCGGTCATACCGGCACATATCCACGGTCCTGGGTCACCTAACACTAAACCGCGTCCGTTTGTCATATATTCAAATGCGAAGCCTTTAATATTGGCATTGGCACCAATGTTTCCTGCTTCTTTTTCTGGTAATGGTTTTTTTATAGCACCACCGATGATTAAATCAGCACCAGAAAGGCGAATTCCAGCGCGTGCATCTGCATTTCCTTGAGCAATAAGCAGCCCCTTTTGCGCTCCGTATCCAAAGCCTTTTCCAACGGACCCATTATAGTAGAGACCATTTTTTCCTCTAGACTTAAGAACATGAATATTTCCTCCAAAGGAGGTTTTTCCGACACCGTCCTGGCCGCCACCGTTAACAGTGATCTCGATGCCTTCACTATTATAAGCGCCTAAGCCGTTACCGGGAATGGAACCTTCCTTATACTTAAGCTGTACAGGGGTCAACTGCTTATAGGAACCATCCAATCTTCCGCGGACACGGTGACAGGAAACTCGGCTTCCTAATACTCGCTGTTCTGATGTAACACTAACGAATTCGCGGGAGGAATGGAGCTGCTCCACACTCGCATCAAGATATTCTGCTCCAGCTGCCACCTGCAGTTGAACTTCTTCAATTGATTTCGAAGCTTCTACTTTTGCAAATTGACTAATTTCCAGCGGTTTTAACAGGTAGGATAAGCTAAGCTGGTTCTCACCTTTTACTTGCTCCAATAATTCGGAATGACCGACAGCATCTTGTAAATTCTTGATTCCCAATGAAGCAGCAAGTGCTTTTAATTCTGTACTAAATGCTGTAAAAAGATTCATAATCCCTTGAACGGCTAATTCTAATTGTCTTGGAACAAAACGTCTTAGTCCGTGCTCTTTTGCTTGTGCTTCTGATTCAATTTGGGTTGCAATTCCGACATGGCATGTATCCAAATGACAGCCGCGGCAGGTTGTGCAGCCAATGGCGAGCATCGACAATGTTCCAAAGCCAACTCTATTTGCCCCAAGGAGCATAATTTTGATGACGTCCATAGCACTCTTCATGCCGCCATCAGCCCAAATTTCAACTTTATGGCGGAGACCGCTCTCTAAGAGAGCATTATGGGCTGCTTTTACACCAATTTCAACTGGCAATCCGACATACTGCAGTGCATGAATTCGCGCTGCCCCTGTCCCGCCATCAAAACCGCTTACAGTAATAATGTCTGCACCAGCTTTAGCAATACCGACTGCGATTGTTCCGATATTCGGCACAACAGGAACCTTAACAGCAATTTTTGCCTGGTCGTTAGCTGTTTTCAATTCAAGGATCATTTGTGCTAAATCCTCGATTGAGTAGATATCATGGTTGTTTGAAGGTGAAATCAAATCAGAACCGAGCGTTGCATTACGTGCTTCCGCAACCTTTGCGGTAACCTTTGAACCAGGTAAATGTCCGCCTTCTCCTGGCTTCGCCCCTTGGCCAATCTTAATTTCTAACAGATTAGAAGAGTTTAAGAGTTCAGCATTAACCCCGAATCGGCCAGATGCAATCTGCTGTCCTCTCGTTTTTGGATATTTGCCTAGCATATCCTTGATTTCGCCGCCTTCTCCATTCAGGCTAACCATATTTAAACGATCGGCCCCTTCAGCATATGCCCTAAATGCTGTTTCATTTTGCGAACCAAAGGACATTGAAGAAATAAGAAACGGTAAATCATGGTCACCGACACGAAGGTCGACTTCGCTCGGAGCTAGCTGTTTATTACTCTTTTTTATCTGAACTAAGTGGCGAATTGTTGTCGGATTTTCACTTTCTTGTTCTGAGATTTTATCACGATACACACTGTAGTCACCCGTTGCTGCCACCTCACCGATTGCCTTCCAAATGCGCGGGAAGAGGTGAAAGGTTTTTCCGATTCTTTCTTTGTCATTCTGGTAATCTTCTGCTCTTTTAAACGCATCGTGCTTCATCGCTTCAAAATCAGTTTTGATTTCTTTTGAACCAAAAAAGTTTACGATGTTTAAAACATTAGCAATTTCATCATGTAATCCAATGCTTGAGAACAGCCTGCCGTAACCGCGGAGCTCGTGGATTCCAATAGTCGAGATTACTTTTTCCAGCCCCTTCGTTAAAGCGCTATAAAGGTTCAGCAACGGTTCAGCTGATTCATCAAGTACAGTTAAGAACATATAATATGGGCTAATCAGATCTGCTCCAAGTCCAAAGGCGGTTATAATGTCATGGAGCGAGCGAATAGAGGCGGAACGTAATACTATAGAGCAATCTCTTCTTGATTCTACCTTGACTAACGCTTGGTCGATTGCACTTGTTACAAGATGAGGGTCAATCCAATAGAAATCATCTTGATGGGATTTCGCATCATCAAGGATTAGTAACGTTTTCCCAGCTTGAACAGCCTGAACGGCTTCCTTAGTAAGTCTTTCTAAGGCATGATCCACATTTTCGTCCTTTTTGAACGTAGTGGAAATATATGCTGCTAATTTTTGCTGCTGGAAATGCTGTACAACTTGGTCAAAGCTTGGCTGTCCCAAGCTTTCTGAACAAGAGAAACCGGCTTTTCCTTCTATTAGAAGCGGTGTGGTCGGCTCCATAACCGTTTCTGATTTTTCTTTTAAAAATAAAGTCGGACGCTTACCAATAATCACTCGTGTAGAGAAATGTTCAGTTTCCCTGTCACGGTCAATGGCCGGATTGGTAACAACAGCAACACTTTCTTTAATATAATCGGCGATATTCACGCGTTCAGGGTTAAGGGCTGCGAGTGGTGCGTCATGCCCAAGGGAACGAATCGGTTCCACCCCTTTTTCAGCCATTTGTTCAATTAACTGAATATGATCCCTCTCCCAGCCGAAAGCCTTATATTGTCCGTTATGGATTTTATCAGGATAATTCATCGTAACGGTTTTAGCTAAAGCTGGTGTCTGCAATCGCAATCTTGATCCTTCAATAGCTAACCGATCAGAAAAGCGCTGGTACACTTCTTCTTGATAATGGTTTTGCTCGTAAACATCTAATTTCTCTCCGCTCCACTTGAAACCAACCTTTTCACCGGGTGCCAATGGCTTTGGATCGTTTGTATACTCAGTTGAAGGAATAATTCCTGGTTCTGAGGAAAAGAGATACGAGCTTTCTGTTTCCAGCATCCAAAGCGGGCGGAGGCCAAGTGCATCGACACTAAATACTGCTTCATCCCCATAACGGGAGATAATTCCTGCTGGTCCTTGGGCAAAGTGTCCCCATGCTTCACGAAGGTACGTATACAAATCTTGCAGGTGCTCTGGATAGGCTTTGATTTCATTAATAATAGGCGGAAACAATAGGTCCATTGCTTCAAATAATGTATATCCTTCACGGCAAATTAATGTTTCCATGGTTCGGCTTAAATCCTGTGAGTCACTGCCGTCTTTTACAAGCGGTACACCTATCATTTTTGCTTCATCGCGAAGCTTTGAAATGGTATTTATTTCTCCATTATGGCCAAGGACACTGAAGGGCTGTACCCGGAAAAAGCTTGAAAGCGTATTGGTAGAATAGCGATTATGACCTAATGTCATGGTTGATGCGATGAGTGGGTTTGCTAAGTCATGATAGTACCGCGGGAGAATATCTCCGGCACCCATAACTTTATAGACAACATGATTTTGACTAAGTGATGCAACATGGACATGTTCATTTTTCTCAAAGTCAATTAGGGTATCGAAAAGAATCTTTGTTAAATCTTGGCTTTTTTTTGCTGAAAGACAAGCAAATTGCCAAAACACAGGGTTTTCTTGAATGGCGATTTGACCTAAGGCAGAGGAGTCAGTGACATCATTTGTATCAAAAACTAATTTTAAATCATGCTTTTCCAGCTTTTTTACTAATTCTTGTTTCGTAGAAGACCAGTTAACCTTTTGGCTGATAAAAACATGACCGACAGAGAATTCTGCTTTTTCAGCAAGCAGCGGGTCAAGGCCTTTCTTGAGAAGCTTTTCTTTCCAAAGCTCGGTTGGAAGATCCATGTGGATTCCCACACCATCACCTTCACCGTTAATAAAGCCAGCACGATGATTCATCGTAACAAGAGCATCAATACAGTCAAAAATATTCTTTCTTGTCGGGATTTTGCTTTTTTCAAGGCAAGCGACTATTCCACATGCATCGTGTTCATGTCTATGGAAATCCTTAAATTGGGAAGGGGTCCATTTTTGTGTCATTCTTATTGGCTTCATCGGTTCACCGCTAAAGCCGCTTCACCTCCTATGAAATTGTTAGTTTGAGAAAATACTGTTTTTGCGTAGAAATAATTTGATACTTTAACGAGGTATGATATTAAAGGACTAAAAGAAAAATAATAATCTAATAGTATCATAAGAATTTTCAGAAATCAAATAAATATACATTATTTTGGATAATAAAATAGATGAAAAAATGAAGGTTTTATTGGAAGAAAGTCGTTAGTGTAAACGTTTTCAATTCGAATCCAAAAATAAAAAGGAAGTGATTTCCACTCCCTTTTGTGCATAAAATATGCATGTTTATTCAGATTTTAGTGATGCAAATGCATTTCTTACTGCATGTAATGTTGCTTCAACATCCTCTTCTGTATGAGCGATTGTCAGGAACCATGCTTCGTATTTTGATGGTGCAAGATTAATTCCTTGTTTTAGCATCAGCTTAAAAAACTTTGCAAACATTTCACCGTCAGTGTTCTCAGCCTGCTCGTAGTTTTCAATGGTTTCATTTGTAAAATAAACGGTAAAGGCACCTTTTAATCGGTTGATGGTAATTGCGATATCGTATTCCTTGGCAGCTTCTAAGATTCCCTCTTCCAGTATTGCACCTAATCGATCTAAATAGTCATAAATGCCTTCCTGCTTTAATACTTCCAGGCAGGCAATACCAGAAAGTATGGAAGCCGGATTTCCGGCCATTGTTCCTGCTTGATAGGCAGGTCCAAGTGGAGCAACTGTTTCCATAATTTCCTTACGTCCACCGTAGGCGCCAATTGGTAAGCCACCGCCGATTATTTTTCCAAGTGCAGTTAGGTCCGGTTGAATACCTAATAAATCTTGGGCACCACCATACATAAAGCGGAAAGCTGTAATAACTTCATCATAAATAACTAGTGAACCTGCAGCGTGGGTAAGATCATTGACCTGCTGCAAGAAGCCAGGCTTTGGCTCAACAATTCCAAAGTTTCCAACGATAGGTTCTACAAGGACCGCGGCAACTTCTGAACCCCACTTTTCTAATGCCTCTTTAAATGGTTCGATATCATTGAATGGTACGGTAATCACTTCTTGTGCAATACTTTTTGGCACGCCAGCTGAATCCGGTGTGCCAAGTGTTGAGGGACCAGAACCCGCAGCAACAAGGACGAGATCAGAGTGACCATGATAACAACCGGCAAATTTGATTATTTTATCACGGCCGGTATAAGCACGGGCTACACGGATAGCAGTCATTACCGCTTCAGTCCCTGAGTTGACAAAGCGAACCTTATCCAGTGATGGAATGGCTTCTTTTATCATTTTAGCAAATTTAACTTCATGAGGTGTTGGAGTTCCATAAAGAACACCGGTTTCAGCTGCACGTTTAATTGCTTCTGTAATATGCGGGTGGGCATGGCCGGTAATAATTGGCCCATATGCTGCAAGATAATCGATATATTGATTTCCATCGACATCCCAAAAATATGCACCTTGACCGCGCTCCATGACTACCGGTGCACCGCCGCCAACCGCTTTGTAGGATCTTGAAGGGCTGTTAACTCCGCCGACAATATGTTCTAATGCTTCATTATGTATTTGTTCTGACTTTGTAAATTGCACTTGGTTTCCTCCTTAAATGTGTCTCCTTCCTATTTTAGCACTTTTTTAATCGAGTTCTATCTGTTTTAACTTTTGGATAATTAAGGGAGAAGAAATAGAGGAGTATAGGGAATTATCAATACTTGGATATTTTATTGTCCAGGCGAGCATAGAAATAAAATAACTAATGCTGTAATTTGAGGTGGTCTTAGTTGTTCTATTTCTTACTTCCGATCGTTATTTTTTGTATCTTTATGAGTTTACGAACATTATTTATACCAAACACAGTAAGAGGGAAATTTGTGTCGGTTGAAAATTTTCTTTATTTAGGGACAGTCTATCTAACCATTATCATTGGATTTGGACTAATTTATCTTTTATTTAATTTAATCGGGTTGCCATTGCTTAAAGAAGTGAACACACATCATCGAAATAACATCTTTGAAACAAGTTTTTATTTTAGTGCCATGACCCTTTTTTCAGTTGGCAATGGGGATGTGCTCCCACAAGGGATTGGAAGGATCATTGCCGTTATCGAGGCATTAATTGGCTATACGCTGCCTGCTGCCTTTGTTGCTAAAGTCATGTTAAACAGAGAAAAATAAACCTTTCGTTTGCGATATATTTGTGTTATCTGGACAGATTAGTTACGCTATAAAGAAGGAATATTTTACAATGGAGTGATTAGGATGTCAGTTGAAATAGGGATGCAAGCACCTGATTTTGAATTAAAAGCAAATAATGGCGAGACAGTACAAATAGCACAATTCCGTGGTTCAAACATTGTTTTATATTTTTATCCGAAAGACATGACTCCTGGATGTACTACAGAAGCATGTGATTTTCGTGACCATATTCAACAATTTACAGATTTGAATGCGGTAGTATTAGGAGTAAGTCCAGATCCTGTCCCACGCCATCAAAAATTTGTGGAAAAGTACGGATTGCCATTTTTACTTTTAGCAGATACAGATCATCATGTTGCTGAAAGCTATGGTGTTTGGAAGTTAAAGAAGAACTTTGGTAAAGAATACATGGGGATTGAAAGATCCACCTTTATTATTGATAAGGAAGGCAATCTTGTTAAAGAATGGAGAAAGGTGCAAGTGAAAGCGCATGTGGAGGATGCATTAACATACATACGTGAAAACCTCAGCTAATTTTTAGAGCCTATTTTCTTTAGAAAAGGCATTTGTCCAATGCAAGTAACGCAAATTTGAATATCATTTTATTAGGGCATACCTCCTCAGATAAAATTTTGGGTCCTTAGTGACCCTTTTTTTTTATGTAAAAAAGGATTTCTATGTTTTCAAGTTTTCTAAATATGTATACAGGTGTTATGATGAAGAAAAATAAATAGTTCTAACAATTATGGGGATTGAATCATATTTGAATTAAGTTATTGGATACATAAGAATAATTGCTGGTGAAATAACAACTTTTTTAGGGGGGCTAAAGCGTGAAAATCTATACAAAGACGGGTGATAAGGGAACAACGTCCTTGATATACGGAACAAGGGTTGCAAAGAACGATTTGCGAGTCGAAGCATACGGAACATGTGATGAAACCAATTCAATGATTGGACTTGCTCTCAGTTATTTATATAATGAAAATTTTCAAGGGAAAGAAATAATTGAAAGTGTATATCATAAAATACAAACAAATCTTTTTCATGTGGGGGCGGAATTAGCAACTCCAAAAGGAAAAGAGGTTAAGTGGGCGATCACGGGTTTGGATATTCAAGAATTAGAAAACCGAATTGATGATTGGGACATAGAACTTCCATCATTAACGAATTTCATCCTACCGGGAGGCCATCCAGCAGGTGCAGCTTTTCATGTAGCGCGAACAATTGCAAGGAGAGCAGAAAGATGTGCAGTTTCATTGGGAGAAGATGTAAATCCACTGGTTTTGGCCTATTTAAATCGACTTTCGGATTTATTGTTTGTAACTGCCCGTTGTGTGAATCAGAAGCTAGGGGAGAGCGAACAAACATTGCATGCTAAAAGTTAAGAAACAATTTTTGATAGTGAGATTACAATGTTGACAAAAGTGTAAAAAACTTAGTAAAATTAATTATAACAATTACAATCTAAGAATATTTTTTAGAAAGAAGGTGCATGACGATGAATCAATTAAAAGAAGCGTTGGATACCTTAAAGGAAACGGGTGTACGAATTACTCCGCAACGTCATGCGATACTTGAATATTTAATAAACTCGATGTCACATCCTACTGCAGATGAAATCTATAAGGCTCTTGAAGGGAAATTCCCTAATATGAGTGTGGCAACAGTTTACAATAATTTACGAGTATTTCGTGAAGTAGGTCTTGTTAAAGAATTAACCTATGGTGATGCATCAGCCCGTTTTGATTTCGTTACCTCACATCATTATCATGTTATTTGTGAAAAATGCGGGAAGATTGTTGATTTTCATTATCCGGGCTTAGATGAAGTGGAGCATCTTGCTTCCCATGTGACAGGCTTTAAAGTTGAAAATCACCGAATGGAAATTTACGGTTCATGTCCGGAATGTACAAGTAAAGAGGTCCATTAATTTTGGTGAACCACAGGCTGATTAAAAAAACTCTTTTTGTCTGTAAAAAAGAGGGTGACAAAAACCTTTATGGCTAAAGGCCATTGAGGTTTGGGTCATCCTCTTTTTTATTTTCCAGATTTTTTACTATTATACGATTCGTTAAATTCTTTTCCTTCAAGTTTTGGGTCTAGGGTCAGCGGTTCACTGCAATGCATACACATATCCACCCTGCCGAGCATTTTAGTGGGTTTTCCACAGTTCGGACACTTAACTTGGATCGTTTTAGTTGAAAGCATTCCAATCCAAAAATAAACGGCTGTACTCGCGATAATAAAAATAAGACCAAAAAGCATGAAGATGGTCATAATAATTGGTGAGGTACGAAAATAGATACCCACATACATTACAATAAAACCAATAAAAATTAATGATAATGCAAAAGTACGGATTTTATTTATTTTATTCGAATATTTTGCCATGTTTCTCCCTCCTAGAGAAACTATACCATATTAATGTTTTAAGAAAAACGCTTCGTAAAGAATGTCGAAATTTGTCTTCTGCGAAAGAAGGAAATTAAGCTTCACTGTCGAACATAATAAGCTACCTGAATAAAATGGAGGAATGATGAATGGAAGACATCCTTCGGCCTATTTATCAAGAAAGGGCGAGTCAATTAAATACACTTGGAGTCTTATTGGTTGAAAAAAGACAAAAATCAAGTCATATTACAGATTCATTTGATGTAATATTGTTGATCATCGTTAAAGAGTCAGACCAGCCATTATTTATTAAACATTATACGTATAACAATAAAAAGGCTGCTATGCATATCATTGAAGAAACACAGCTGCAGGATTGGTTATTGCTGGGCACGAATCGAAAAATATTTGAATGGATTCATGAAGCTAAAATCCTTTTTGATCGGAATGAATATGTTGCTAATTTAAAAATTGAACTGCGAGAATTTCCTTTTAACGGACGAAAGATCAAAATGGGATTAGAATTTGCAAAATTAATTCGCCGTTATGTTGATGGAAAAGCTCTATTTGAAGGTAAACAATTTTTGGATGCTTATAATCATGTTGTTCATTCCTTACACCATCTTGCAAGATTAGCGGTGATAGAAAACGGCCTCCATCCAGAGCTTACTGTTTGGCATCAAGTAAAGCAAATAGAACCAGAAATCTTTAAATTATATGAAGAACTTGTCAATAGTGAAGAAACGCTTGAGAAAAGACTTGAGCTTCTGTTTCTTGCAAGTGAGTTTATGATTCATTCTAGGACAAATATCGGTGCTGCGCATTTAATGGATGTTCTAAGCCGCAAGGAATATTGGTTGTTTAATGAGATCATGAATGAAATTGAATTAATTCCTTACTCTGTCGATCTATCAGTACTGCTTGAGTATTTGAATGAAAAACATTTATTAGATGTGGTTAATGTGGAAACAAAGGGGCACGGGGTTTTTCACAGATGTTATCGTGTGAATAAAAAATTATCCTAAAAAAACAATAAAATGTATTGACCTTTTATAAATTACTTGGTATATTAATAACCGTCGCTTCGAAACACTCAAATAAAGCTTTCGCGAGTGGCGGTTTTAAAAAAAGATATTGACAACGTAAAAAGCGTTGTGTTATATTAAAAAAGTCGCTTATGACAGATAATGATAATTGTTCTTTGAAAACTAAACAAACAAAAACGTCAACAAACAATAACTATTAGTTTCTTATCGAAACTAAGCCAACGTTTTATTTTATGAGCTAATCAACTT
>NZ_JBALPG010000114.1:17733-21228 GCF_036965245.1 Neobacillus drentensis | reverse complement strand
AACACATAATGAAATCAATCGGAATGGATATATTGAATGATGATCTGCTTATAAAAATAAAAGAATTATTGCAAGGTTATATTCAGAGGAGAATAAGAAATGATAAAACTTATTAAATTGGAATTGAGAAGAAACAACATCCGCACCTATGTAATTGCTAGCATTATTATTACCATAGTTATGTTAGGATTCCTCTATCTTTTTTCCTATGCGCCGAAGCTGGAGCCCACCGATAAAGATTTAGAGGTCTTTTTAGGATATAACAATCTTATCCCAATGTTCGGGGTATTAAATATGACGGCCTTTTGCGTATTATCGGCTGTTATGTATTCTAAATTTATAATTGAGGAATATTCCGGAAAGAGATCTATTTTACTTTTTTCATACCCGGTAAGCAGAAAAAAGATTTTATGCTCAAAATTAACTGTTGTTAGCATATTTACGATTTTTTCAATGATTATCAGCAATCTCATTATATTCTTAATATTTGGTGAAACAGAAAAATCTATGCAGCTTGTAAGTGGGGACTTTACTGCTTCTATCATGCTACAAGTTATAAAAATTACAATCGTTATGGCCTTTATAGCCGCAAGTATAGGAATTATAGCAACAGGCATTGGATTTATTAAGAAATCAGTTGCTGCTACAATTGTTTCAGCTGTTCTTTTGGCTTCGTTAATGTGCAATATTGTCGCAAATATCGCTTCAAGTTTTACGGTCATATATATATTCGGTTTGATTATGATATTTGTCGGAATACTCTTTTCGATAAACCTAATAAACAAAGTAAATCTTATGGAGGTAGAGTAAATGGAACAAAGAATTGAAAGGGCCATTGATAATGCGCTTGAAAGTGTTTCATTACAGCTTAATATTTTTAGTGTTGGTTTGGGAATTGTGCTTGTTATATTAGGAATTCTCCTCTTTCTCACTGGCAAGCGTAAAAAAGGAAAAAGGGACAAAACAAATGTTGGTTTGATTTGTGCGGTACTTGGTATCGCAGCTATAGTGAGTGGTATTGTCCAAATGTTCTAAAGCAATGACATATTGGCCCCAAGCAAGCCGACTACTAATAAAAACAACATAATATCTGCATGAATGCTTCCAATTATTTTCATGATTTTTAATGGAAGATGTACTTATTCTAATATTTACATAATGCATAAACATAATTTACGACTACTTAATATTAGATTAACAATTTTCCATTATAGTAAACATTGTGAAAATTAAAATATGATTCGGAGGTCTTTCAATGTTTAAAAAGAAATTTTTAAAAAAGGTCCTCCCAGTTGCGGTTCTTTCAACTGTAGCAATGGGAAGTTTGATTGGAACTGTAGGAAATACATCCGTTCAAGCACAAGTAGAAAATAACAACAACGCTGATATCAAAAATGTAATTTTCTTAATTGGTGATGGAATGGGTGTTTCTTATACTTCAGCTTATCGATACTTTAAAGACAACCATAATACGCCTGAAGTTGAAAAAACGGAGTTTGACAAGTACCTTGTCGGGCAGCAAATGACATACCCTGAAGATCCAGAGCAAAACATAACGGATTCGGCGTCAGCAGCAACCGCAATGTCAGCAGGTGTAAAAACATATAACGCGGCGATTGCAGTAGATAACGATAAATCGAAAGTAAAAACTGTTTTAGAAGCTGCAAAAGAAAAGGGCAAAGCTACAGGACTAGTGGCTACCTCTGAAATCACACATGCAACTCCTGCAGCATTTGGTGCTCACAATGAAAATCGAAAGAATATGAATGCGATTGCTGATGATTATTACAATGAGTTAATTAATGGTAAACATAAAATTGACGTGCTTCTTGGCGGAGGTAAAACGAATTTTGAACGTCCAGATGTTAATCTTGCTGATGCCTTTAAAAAGGATGGATTCAGCTATGTAACGAATAAAGAACAGCTCTTAAAGGATAAAAACAATCAAATTCTCGGACTTTTCGCTACTGGAGGTCTTCCGAAAATGATTGACCGTACAGAAGATATTCCGTCACTTGAGGAAATGACAACATCAGCAATCGATCGTTTGAACAAAAATAAAAATGGATTCTTCCTCATGGTAGAAGGCAGCCAAATTGACTGGGCTGGCCATGACAACGATATTGTCGGTGCAATGAGCGAAATGGAAGACTTTGAAAAAGCATTTAAGGCAGCAATTGAGTTTGCGAAAAAGGATAAGCACACTCTAGTTGTAGCAACTGCTGACCATTCAACAGGTGGATTTTCTATAGGGGCAAATGGTATTTATAACTGGTTTGGTAAGCCAGTCCAAGCTGCAAAACGTACACCTGCCTTTATGGCGGATGAAATTGCAAAAGGTGCAGATGTAGAGAAAACTTTAAAAAGTTATATTGATCAAAATCTTTTACCTTTAACAGATGCTGAAATTCAATCTGTTAAAAACGCTGGCAAAAAATCTAGTGATATCAGTACTGCTATCAAAACAATTTTTAATAAGCGTTCGTATACAGGCTGGACAACTGGCGGACACACTGGTGAAGATGTTCCAGTATTTGCATTTGGCCCATCTAAAGAGCGTTTTGCAGGACAAGTGGATAACACAGACCATGCAAAAATTATTTTTGATATTTTAAGTAATGGTAAATAATAATTTATTTATTCAGCAGAGTAATGAATAATTTTATCAGGTCCCGTTGCTTTCAAAAAGCAGCGGGTACTTTTTCTTAAGCCAGTAAAAAGGAGGAAGACCTCTTTGAAAAAATTTTTCTATCACTTTCTATTATTAGTAGTACTCGCTGGCTGTTCAGCAGGAAACAATACTGAATCTCAAGATGCCCAAAATATTACAGCAAAACCTACCCTAGAAATTAAAAATGATGTATATGTACCAAGCCCGCAAGTAACCGATGACCGTAATCTTGTAAATATAGGTGAAACTCTTTCTGACACAAAGGGCGAGCTAACCTTAAAAGATTACAAGAAAGTTAATATGGAAATTCAGGTAGGACCTGCTAATATGATAATAAAAGATATAAAAGTGATGCACTTTGTACCTGACTTCAGCATGATTGATTTTTTTCATGACTATACTCATGATGAAGAATTTGATTTTCTAAAGGTTGAAGTGGAAGTCAAGAATACATCTAGCGACGTAATAAAATTTAATCCAATTGCTTTTCTTAAAACTCACAGCGGGGAACAAAAAACTTGGGAAGACGATATTTATCTTGAAGAATTACCAGGAGAGATTGAACCAAACGGAGTTAAAAAAGGAAATCTAGGTTATATTCTAAAAGACACAAATGATATTAAATGGGTTGAACTGTTAACAAGCGATGTCGTAAATAAGAACGAAGAAAGCATTGCCGAAGCAAAAAACATAAAAATTGATTTATAATCGAGAATACTTAATTAAATAACATTTGAATGGGAATTCACAAAAAAGAACATCGAAGCGATGTTCTTTTTCAATGCTATCAGAATTAATAATAAAACATTCAAATCATTATTTGA